>JBBDWL010000112.1:0-87912 GCA_040902895.1 Vicinamibacterales bacterium
CCACTCCCAGGGACACGAGAGGGATTGACGCTACAGCGAAAGAGCTGGAACGGCTGCCCGAGGTCGCCGCCGTCCTGAAGGCGAACGGCATCAGCGCGCGCGACTACATGCTGACCACGATGTCGCTCTTCTCGACCACAGTCACGTTCGACCTCATCGCGAAGGGACGACTGCGCGAAGCTCCGCCCGGTATGCCCACGCACAACTTCGAATTTCTGAAAGCGAATCACAAAGAGCTCGAGCCGCTCGTGGCTGAGTGGAAAAAGAACAGAGAGGAGATTGCGAAGTACCAATGAACAAGAAGCGGGCAGTGGGAATCGCATTGGTGGCTGCCGCGCTGGTCGCCGGCACGACGTACGTCACTTATCGCCGAGCAGGCGAGGCTCCGGGCTCTCGGGCCCAGCAGTCTCGCAACAACCCTGCGCCGCCATCTCCGTATCGTGAGACCGCAAGAGAGCGCATTCAGGCCGCACGTAAAGCGGGCCGCATTGATTACGGCACCTCGCTCCTGTACCGGGCCTACGCCCTCTTTCAGGACGCCCGCTTGCCTGTTCAATACTCAAAAGACGCGGTAGTGGGAGAGGATCGTGCGCTTTTTCATGAAATTGAGGTCAATGCTGACCAGATCCCAGCCGACGTGCGCGCGCAACTCGAGCCTTATCTGGTTCGGCCGACCGATCCAAAGAGCTACTTCAACCAGCCGCCGCCCCAGGCATTCTGGAACGTGATCGTCCCGCCGGTGCATGCAGCCTCAGCTGCGAATCAATCATGTCAAGGGCGCTGGACGCATGCGTATGCTGCTCAGGGCCGGATCAAGGTGTGGGCCTGCGGGTCGGGGGAGAGGTGGATGGACCGGACGGTTCAACTCTTCGACGTAGAAGGACTCTGGCCGCGGATGACGGCGTACATGGGCGAGCCAGTCTTCGATTCCGGACGCGCTGAAGGTGACCGCGGCGGAGGAGATCCTGCGATCGACATCTACCTGGTGCCCTTCCCAACCTTGCTCCCTGGAGGAAGGCCTGAGGAGGACCATTTCGCCGTCACTTTACCGGCGGACCACCTCTTTAAGGAAGGCACCTCGAGTGGGTACATCGTCATGAATACCGCGGTGATCCAAGAGGATCCAGAGTTCAAGTCCACACTCATCCACGAGTTCTTTCACGTTCAGCAGAACGCGCTCAATGAGCGGATTGGCTTTCATGAATCGATTGAATTCTGGTTTGTGGAGGCGAGCGCGGTATGGGCCCAGTGGCACTTCGCTCCCGAGATCGCTCCGGAACAAGTCCACCACAACTTCATTTCATTCCAGGACGCAGATCATCCGCTGCACCAGCCGACACCGCAAGAGCACACGTACAGCAGCTACATCTGGTTCTTTTTCATGCAGCAGCAGCGCGGTTCTCCATATATGGTGGCGGACATCTGGCGCGGACTGCGCGGTCTGCGCCGGGACCAATGGGATAAGGCGCTCGAGATCATTGATAGTCACCTGCCGTTCGAGCACAACTTCCGGCTATTTGCGCGGCGCAACCTTAATGACCCCTACGGCGGGCTGTTCGCCAGCCCCGCGCTCTATTCGCAGCTCGATCCAAAGTTTCCCGTCGGGTCCAAGCCGGGAATCTGGCAGCCGGAAACCGACCCTGCTTTCCTGTACAGCCACGAGGGGCAGACACCCTATCCGGTCAAACCGATGCCCGGGTTGCGGGCGGGATATTTTCGGTTCTATGTCACCGACGACGGGATACAGCAGCTGCGTTTCGATTTTTCACAGCTTCGCAATGTGCAGCTGCTTGACGTGGATGCAATCGTCCGGCTGCAGGACAACCAGCAATGGCGGCTGATCTCAGTGCACAGCGGCGACACCGAGCTTCGGTTGTGCCGGATGTTCCCGGATCAAAAGGTCGATCAGGTGGAGCTTGTCCTCAGCAATCACAGCAAGTCGCTGTCGGACAAGGACAAGATCGACGGGAACCTCCTGGTCGAGGCCACGGACGAGCCCTGCGCCTGCGGCAGTATCGAAATTCAGGACGATCGCAGGTGGGTCGACAACACCACGGTAGCCCTGGACAGTGTGAACGGTTACAGCTCGAGCCTCGAAACATCGACAGGCCGCTTCACAATCGATGTCGATGAGCACGGCCGTGTCGTCTCCCGCGGAGGCTCGACGATGCAGATCCTGAAGAACAGCCTCGCCAGCACCAATGTCGGGGTGGAGAGCCGGAACGAAGTGACAACTGATGTCACGAGCGTTGTCGGCGAGGAGGGTGTATTCGAAATCGGGTCGGTGCAGCCTGACGGCATTTACGCGATCGACGCCTGCACCGGTCCAGTGCAGGTCAGCGCCAGCACCGCGATCGTCAGTTCTGAGCCCGGACTGAGCAGATCGCGGGCGCGTATCACGCGTGACGGCGGCATCTGTACCAGGGTCGAGGGAAAGACGGACCCGCGGAGACCCCACATCTCGGGTCGGCAGGAAGAACCCGCGCGGCTGCGCGTGTCGATTCCGGGCGTGGACACCACGCAATCGAGTTATTCGGCTTCGCCTGGCCCGGGCATGACCGCCACCGGCAGCGTGTCGGGTTCCTACAGGGTCTCGTGGAACATGCGCCCCTGTGCCTCGAGACAGCAATGAACGAGCAAACCGACCGACGGCTCCGGGGGTACTCACGGGATTTCTTGCGCGTTTGCGGCCGATCGGAAAGTTGTCTCGTCGATAGGTACGAAGCCGCCGCCCCCGCCGCCGAGCCCGGACGAGTACGAGATGGACCGCGACATGGAGTACTTCATCGAGAGCAGCGTCCCCCTACTTTTCGGGTCAACGCCAACGTCGTTGAACCATTTCGCAGAGCGTGCCGCGCTACCGCGATCTTCGCTAGCGCCAAGGGCCGACCGTCGCTCAGCGGTGTTAGACTCCGCCCAAGCGAACAGCTTAAATCATGGCCGACATATTCATCAGCTACGCTCGCGGGGACAGGTCGCACGTCGAGCGCCTGGCCGCGCATCTGGAACGGCTTGGCTGGACGGTATGGTGGGACAGGCTGATTCACGCCGGCCGGAATTACGACGATGAAATCCAGCGCGAGATCGATTCGGCTCGGGCAGTCATCGTGTTATGGTCCGTTCATTCCGTCTCGTCGCGGTGGGTCCGAACTGAAGCCACTGAAGGCCTCCGCCGTGAGATCCTCGTGCCGGTCCAACTCGACGAATCGCCGGTGCCCCTCGCATTTCGCATGGTGCACTCGGTCGTTGCGACCGGTCTGATCGCTGTCGGCTCGCGTGCCTTCGATGATCTCATCCAGTCACTGGCAGGGCTCCTCGGCGAACCGCCCGTTCGCCTGGCGAGCCGTGCCGAGCCTGGGCCGGCGCAAGAACCTGCGGTGGAGACATTGGCTTCGGATCCTGTTCTGCCTCTTCAGGATCGTGCTTGGCCACGAAAGAAGATTGCTGCAATAGCCGCCATCGGCCTCGTGCTCGCTGTCGGCGGTTATCTGACGTTCGGAGGGCGCACGCAATCCACGCAGCCACCATCGCAGGGTCTATCGAGCGTGCCCGATCCGAAAGATCAGAGCGTCGATTCGCCCCTAGCCTCGCCACCGTCAGCACTGGTCGAGAGCTCCGCGTCTGCGATCGCGGCCAGCGAGCGCGCGATGAAGCTGTCGAATGCCGGACGGTACGGTGAAGCCCTGCAGGCCTTTCGCGAGTCCTTCGACGAATCGCCCAACGCCGTGGACGCCGCGAACGTCGGCTTCATGTACTACAGGCTCTCGCAATATCCGGAGGCAATCGAGTGGCTGCAGCGGTCCCTCGAGATCGATCCGAACCGGGCCATCACCTATGGGAATCTCGGCTACTCGTATCTGGGGCTCGCGCGATATGCCGAAGGGCGCGCGGCACTGTTGAAGTACGTCGAGATGCGGCCGACCGGCCGGATGTCGGACATGGTGCGCAAGACGCTGGCGGAAATCGAAGGGAAATAGACCATCTGACGCCGGCATTCGTCTTAGGTAGATTATCTACCCAAGGACATACAGTAGATGCCAAAACTGGGAACCCCGCCGATCCAGGGAGCAATGCTGCAAGGCACGCTCGATCTGCTGATTCTGCAGACGCTCGTCCCGGGAGCCGCACACGGCACACCATCGCGCACGTCATCGAACGGCGGTCGGACGACGTGCTCCAGGTGGAGCACGGGTCGCTCTATCCCGCGCTTCATCGGCTCGAGAGCCGCGGCTGGATTCAGTCGTACTGGGGCACCTCCGATAACAACCGTCGCGCGCGTTTCTACCGCCTCACGCGCGCGGGCCGCGGCCAGGTGATTCAGCAGACGACCCGCTGGGATGAACTCGTACGTGCGGTCGAGCGGGTGATCCGCCCCGCGGCGTCCGACCCGGCGGAGTGAGGCCATGCGCTGGCTTCGGTCCTTCCGCCGTGGCCGTTGGGACACCGAACGCGCGCGCGAGCTGGCGTCGTACATCGAGATCGAGACCGACGACAACATCGCGCGCGGCATGAGCCCCGACGCGGCGCGCACAGCCGCGTTCCGCAAGCTCGGTAACCTGACTCGTATCCGCGAAGAGGTCTACGAAATGAACTCGCTCGGCTTTCTCGAGACGACATGGCATGACGTCCGCTACGGCGCGCGATTGCTGCGGCGTAATCCTGGCTTCGCTGTCGTCGCCGTGCTGTCGCTCGCGCTTGGGATCGGCGACCTGGCACATCGCGCCATGCACGCCGCTCGCGCCGTTCAGATAACCGCCCGCGGGCGCCTTCACAAGTTGCTTATCGCGGCAGGCCTCATGTGCCTGACAGCCGTGACCGGCTTTCGTCCCGTTCAGCCGCGCTATGTGATCAGCGGGCGCGTCGAGGATCCGCACCATCTCCGTCCCGCGAATGTCATGCTCATGGTCGGTTACGAGCGTGATGGGGTCGGGGTGTCGTATCCAGTCACTATCGCGGCGAATGGCACGTTCGCGACGAATACGCTGCTCCCTGCCAAATACGTCCTCACGCTCGTTCGCGATCCGTATTCAACCCGCCGCAAATCGATTCCCATCGGTCTTACGATTGCGCATGTCGAGGATGATGATCTAACGAACGTGAACGTCACCATCCGCCCGGATGTCACAGTCGTTGGCCGCTTCTGGATCGAGCCCGGAACCCCATGGCCCTCGCACATCGTCGTGACGTCGTGTCTTGGCGAAGAGGGCCTCCGGCGAGCGGCCTGTCAGGTCGCCGAGGGCGCGCCGGATGCGAAGTTCCTTCTGCAGAACGCCTTTGGCCCGCGAATCCTGCAAGTGGGGTGGGGGGCTCCGGCGGCCCAGCGACACAAGAAGCCAAAAGTCCTGCTTGACGGTAAGGACGTCACCGGCATTCCCACAGATTTCAGCGCGAATCCAGCGGCCGATCTTCAGATAGTCTTTTCACGCGCGGGAACGCAATGACGCAGAGGGAAACATGACCACCCGTCCAGAACGCGATGAGGCTGCGGAGTACTACTTCACGTATATCGATCAGGTACCCGCCGGCGATATTCACGACATTCTCGAGCGCCAGTCGGTCGAGACGCTCGCGCTGCTGCGTGCGATTCCCGACGAGCAGTCACGCGAACGCTACGCGGCCGACAAATGGAGCATCCGGCAGGTTGTCAGTCATCTGAACGACTGCGAGCGCATGTTCGTGTTCCGCGCCTTATGGTTCGCGCGCGCGTTCGACTCGCCCCTCCCGAGCTTCGATCAGAACGTCGCGATTGCGACGGCCGGCGCTGACGAGCGCTCCTGGAGCAGTCATATCGAGGAATTCAGCGACATTCGCGCCAGCACGCGCGCGTTTTTCAGAGACCTGCCGAAAGACGCCTGGACCAGGCGCGGCATTGCCAGCGGCAATCCATTCACGGTGCGCGCGCTCGCCTTCATCACGGCCGGGCACGTCGCGCATCACGTCAGGATTCTCAACGAACGCTATCTCGCGCCACTCTGATGAGGTCGCCCATGCCGATGCACTTCACGCGCACGTTTGCAGCCGCTCTCGTCCTGGCGTTTCTGCCGGCGTCCTCCGGCTGCCAGCGGCAGAACGCGACGAATCCGTCCGCACCCATCGCGGCACCCGCCGTGGACCCGGGCGCGCCGGAGAGACTCGCCAGCGTTCTCCGCGGCAGTTTCGACGAGCAAAACATTGATGCCGCAATCGAGGCGCTGGCGCGCGCCGGCGTGCGCGTCTACACCGATGACGAGGCGCGTCTCATCCAGCACGTCGCCGGCACCCCTTCGCCTCTCAAGTTCTTCCGCCAACAGGTTCGCAACATGGCGCTCTCCGCGGCCACCGGGGAAGGCAGCAGCGCGCGCGATCTGAATGTCTTCGTCCCGGCGATCGTGCTGAACGGCCGCGAGCTTCCGATCTCCGCAGTCCTGGCCGCCTATACCGCCCAGGCGAACACGTTCGGCGCAGAGCTTTCACGCAAGCTGACACCCGGGATGACGATCGAACAGCACGAGGCCGGTTCCTGGCCGACACTTGTGCTCTCGCTCTTTCTCGCCGACACCGTGCCGGCCGGGGCGCCCAGGAGCGCCTTCGCCCTGATGCCGGTGGTGTATGCCGACGATGGTCCCTGCGGTGTGGCCAACGACTTCCTGAACTCCGCCGGAAAGAACGCCGTCGAGTTGATCGTCGGGCCTGCCACCGGTGGCTCGTCAGACCTTCTCTTCGCCGTGATCGCCGGCGCGGCGGACGCCGTGTTCGGAATGGCCGTAAATGTGGCCCGCGAGGCAGCGTCCGAAGCGCTGGGCCTGGCCACCGTGCAAAAGGCGATGTTCGCCATAAACCTCATCACCACCGCGCAAGCCACGTTCGAGCAGTGGACCGTGAACATCGTGCCGGAGCCGGCGCCAATCGCGTTCATCAATCATGGGTCGCAGACTGAAGGACGGTTCAAAGCCACCGTCATCGGCGGCGAGGGCATCGCATGGCCGGAGGCGATTCAGGCGTGCGCGAAGCTGCTTGGAATGTCCCTGCCCGGCTCTCCCCTGGCTCCAGGGTCGAAGGCGAAGTGGATGACGCTCGACGGGTTCGGCACGTACGTGGCCGAGACCGGCCGCGAAGACGTCATCAAGCCTGACAATACGGCCACGCTGCGATACAGGGCCATCAAGAGCGAGGACGTCTCCCGGCACGCGGGCGGCGGCCCGACGCGACGCGAGCCGTTTAGCGCCATCATGATCGTGGAAAACGCGACCAAAGAGGCGGTCAAGAATTTCCTGAAGCAAGTAAACAAGGCCATTGGCGGCATTGTGCCGGACGGCGCCAAGACGGAGGTCTTCAGGCGCCTCGTCGAGCCGTGGGGCGGCGGCTTCGGGGAGATCGAGTATCACGATCTCCGGGCAGCGACGGCGTCGTTCAGCCGTCAGGCCGTTTCTCTTCGGGCCTACACGTGCAGCGCGCCGGGCGGCCCATGGAACTACACGGTGAAACACGCCTTTGCGGGTACCGCTACCGGTACTTTCTCCGCTCCGGGCAGCTATCGCTGGGCGATGTCGGGCGGCTTCGCCGCTATCAGCGCCTCGGGCTCGGTGGCGCTTCAGGGAAACTCGCTGGTGTTCTCGGGAGGGAGCGTGGCCAAATCGCCAGCGGGCGCCGGCGCCAGCGCCGACGGCTTCAATGTGCCGATCGTGTATGGCGATGTCGCGGAATGCCCGGCACGATGAAAACGTGATGCCAAGCGGATCAAAACCAGCGAAGGATGTGGACGCGTACATCGCCGGCATCAGCTACGAGATTCCAGTCTTCAAGCTGCAGGGCCGGGCGATCGTGTACTTCGCAGGTTTCAAGAATCATGTCCGCGAGATCGCGAAGTTCAGGGCGAACACCCGTGGACTTTGAGACGCTCGCCACAGCCCGTGGTATAGTCCGCGTCCCAGCTAACTCGCTCACGGGGGTCCCATGAAGCCAGCCGACCTGCGACGATTCATCCTCGAGTACACCGACGAGGTGTGGAATCACGGCAATATCGAGGCGATGGACGGTTACTACGCCGCCTCGTATGTGCACCACGACGTCTCACGGCCTGACGTCACGTCGCTCGGCGATTACAAGCAGTGGGCGCGCGACTTGCAGTCAGGGCTCAGCGAGATGCGCGTCGTTGCCGACGATGTCATCGCATCCGAGGATGGCAAGGCGGTGAAGCGCTGGACCGCGACGGGCGTGCACACCGGATCGCTGGCGGGCCTGCCTCCGACCGGAAAACGTGTCTCGTTCTCAGGCTCCAGCGCCTATCGCGTTGAAAACGGAAGAATCGTCGAAAGCTGGTACGTCTACGATCTTTTCGGATTGCTGCAGCAGCTGGGAGCGCTGCCGGCGCCCGCGTAGCGGTCGCAGGACTGCCTGGCAGGCCCGAACGCGCCACCCCTTTACGGCAGCACCAGATCCCGCGGCACTCTGACGACGAGTGTGCCGGCGATCTTGTCGTGCCACATCTGCCGCTCGGGATCCTGAAGCATCCAGAGGCAGCCAATCCCGAGCGCGCCGAGCGAGAACACGCTCGATAACCCGCGAACGAGTGCATCCGCGGGTCGCAGTTCCGCCCCGCTGGTTCTCACGACCCGCAGGCTGCAGATAATCCCGCCGAGCGTAGTGCCTCTCCAGGCCCAGAACGCGATGTGGTACGCGAGGAGCAGCAAGAGGAAGAACCCGTCGCCGCGAGGCACATCGAGGACCTCATTCGCAATGGCCACGAGCACGCAGTCGAGCGCGAACGCGGCAACGCGATCGAGAAATGTCGCGCGCGGATATTGCGCGAGACCTTCTGAGAACGCGGCTCGCGGCACAGCGGCCGAATAACCATGCGCGCGCCCTGCATCCTCCGCAAAGGCCGCCGGTGCAGGCGCGGGACCAGGCGCAGGCACGTGAGCTGCAACAGGCGGCGGGACGGCAGGCGGCGCCGGACGCTCGCGCCTTAGCGATGCTCGAAAGACCACCGTCGCGGCGCCGAATCCGAGCACGGTCGTCAGCGCCCACGTCACGAAGCCAAGCAGCGGCACCATGTAGGCGAGCGTGAGCAGCGCGAAGCCGATGACGAATGCCAGCGTGGACGGGCCGCGATCATCCGATGAGTCGGAACCGAACAGCGTACGGCCCATCGCGCGCGCCACCGCGACCTTGCCGATCAGTCCCGCGGCAATCAGCGCACAGAGGATGAACGGTATGAGCAGCAGGCCAATCACTGACGCCGCGACCAGCGCGATGACGGGCACCATCAACAGCAGCACCAGCAATCCGGCCATGAACATGCTGAGAGGACGCTCGCTCAGCGCGTCGGCACACGCCCCAACCGGCCGCGAGAACACTGTGTTCAGCACCAGATACACAAGAAAGAAGATGCCGACGATGCCCCAAATCCAGCCGAGGTCAGGGACGATGAGCCGTCCCCACAGCAGCCCGCGGGTAATCCACGGCTCCACATCCTGAAGAATGACGCCGAGCCACGGGCTGCCAACCACGACGTGGTCACGGCCAGGCGAGAACTTTGGATCGGCAGTCACCGTGCCGCCGACGACGACCAGGTGCTCATCAATCGATGCGCCCGGATCGATCGTCGCGCTGCCCCCGAGCACCGCAAGAGAACCCTCGACGATCGCGGCTGGTCCCAACCGCGCGGATCCCATCGTGACGACGACATCGCTCTCGACGCGCCCTTCGATGGTGACGTCGCCAAAAAACGTTCGCACTTCCCGGACGATCTCTCCCGCCGGAAGCGTGTAGTCCTGTGCGATGCGGATGATCGGCCGGTGGAAGTAAAACCGGCGCCGGTAGCGATCGCACGCGTCGTCGCGCACCGTGGGTTCCTGCGGGACGATTTCCGGACGGTTCGGCACCGGTGCCGGAGGCACCTGCGCCGAGGCCGTCGCGCCGGCGATCAAGCCGGCCAGCACCAGACAGGCGAGCGCAGCGCGCGTCGGAATGATTCTCATCGTTGTGATGCCCCTCCCAGGGCGACTTCCAGCGCGGCCCATGCCGCCGCGCACGCGAGCGTGAGCGCGATTCCGATGACCACCAGGTACGTCGCGGCCGGCTGCAGCAGCACGTCCCAGATCACGCGCATGATTGCGGCGGTGTCGGCTGCCGTGCGCGCCGTCTCGGCCACAGGCGCCGGCGGCGCGATCAGCAGCGACGAGACGCCGGCCGCGAGCATCAGCGCTGCGGCAATGGCGGCCGCTCTCCAGCCGCGCGGCCAGGTCGACCAGCCGCTGACGGCTTCAGGCGCCGCATGACGCGACGCCGCGGCCATGACGCGCGGCAGCAGCGTGCGCGGGGCCTGCGGACGCGGCAGCGCCTTCAGCCGGCGATCGAGCAGTCGCTCGAGATCAGCGGGATCCATGCGGAATCGACAGCTCCTGTCTCAGCGCCTCGCGCCCTCGATGGATGTCGCTCTTCACCTTCGCCAGCGACACACCCAGCGTCTCGGCAATCGCGTCGTAACTCAGCTCGTCGAAATGAAACAGCACGAGCGGAACGCGTTGATGATCCGGAAGCCGGCGCAGCGCGCGTTCGAGCCGTTCCTGCTCTTCGACACGCTCCAGATCCTCGTGCGCCGATGTCATCCGCGCGATTCTCACCTCGAGCCTCGGCGTCCCCGCGTCGCGCTCCATCTCGCTGAACAGGCGCCAGCGCGCGCGATAACGGGAGAGGTGATTCAAGCAGAGATTCGTGGTGACGGTCTTCAGCCATCCAGCGGCCGACGGGCTGTCACCGATCTCGGCGAACCGCTCGAACGCGCGCATGAAGACGGTCTGCGCGACGTCTTCGGCATCCGATTCGCGGCCCAGCAGGCGGACGGCGGTCGCGAAGACCATGTCCTGGTACTCGCGCACGAACGCCTCGAACCGGGCGGCGCCGGTCATCGCCGCGCTGCGGCCTCGCCTGCGGTCACTGGGGTACAAACACGGCAGCGGGGGGAAAGTTGCACGGTCCGGCTTCGACGTAAATTACCGCAATGGCCGCCATCGCGCGTGACGGTCCTTCAGGCCTGCGGGCCGTGCGATACTTCGCCCATGCTCACCGACCTGCGCCATGCGATTCGCCGCTGGCGGCAGCGCCCGGCGTTTGCGGCAATCGCGGTGCTGATTCTGGCGCTGGGGATCGGCGCCACAACTTCGGTCTTTTCCGTCATCGACGGCGTGCTGCTCAGGCCACTGCCGTGGCCTGAAGCCGAGCGTCTGGTGGCGATCTACGACGTGCAGCCAGAACGCGCGTCGAATCCGGCGTTCGCCGACACCTGGAATCGCGGCCGCATTACATGGTCTGCCTGGCAGGCGCTGCGAAGCTCTCGCGCCTTCGAGGACGTTGGCGTGTGGATGACCAGTCGCCAGGCTCTCGGCGAGGATCGCTCCCAGGTTGTCGAAACCGTACACGCGTCGTCAGCCTTCCTTCGGCTGCTGGGCGCGCAGATTGTGCTCGGTCGAACGTTGGGTCCCGAAGACGACACAATGCCTTCCGACGCTATTCTGATATCCCATAGGATGTGGCAGGGCCAGTTCGGGGGAAGCGCTGACATCGTAGGCAAGACAACGGTGCTTGCGTATCTCGCGGATTCGGGCGCAGGCGGAGCCATCAAGAGAATTGCTGGTGTGCTCGCCCCCAGCTTCGAGCATCCGGGCACAACTGGCGATGTGTTTCTGCCTATGGGCTTGAACTCCTATATTGGGAGATTCCCAAACAGGATGCTTTCGGCGGTGGGCCGGCTGGCGCCCGGCGTTTCGATCGAATCAGCCCTTGGCGTGGCCGACCCGATCATCAGAGGAAGCGATCCGCCCGCGAAACGAACGGGCCGGCTCGTACGGCTTGCGGACGAAAGAATCGGCGGCGCGGCGCCTCCGCTGTGGCTGCTTCTCGGTGGAGCCGGGCTTCTGCTCATCGTGGCCTGCTCGAACGTCGCGGGTTTGTTGCTTGGCGAGGCGCGCGGGCGCCGTCACGAGATTGCGGTGCGCACGGCGTTGGGAGGAAGCCGCGGACGTCTGCTGCGGCAGCTCACCATCGAGCATCTGCTGCTTGCGGTGGCCGCCGGCTTCGCCGGTCTTGTTCTCGCGCGTTGGATTACCCCCGGACTCGTGGCGCTCGCGCCTCCATCGCTTCCCGGCCTCGATGCCGTGACGATCAACGCGCGTGCCTCCGCATTGGCGCTGGTACTCGGGCTGTCGACGGCGCTGTTCTTCGGATTGGCGCCGGCTGTGTCGCTTTTCTCGACACGCGCGTCCGAAGCGCTCGCAGAAGGCGCCCGCAAACACTCGCGTCGCGGCGCCGCCGGCCAGCGGCTCATCGTCGCGGCCGAACTTGCGCTGGCGCTCGTACTCGTGGTTTGCGCGAGCCTGTTCGGCGAAACGATGATGCGGCTCTCGGCACGCGGACTGGGTTTTGATCCCGCAAACATCGCAGTGATATCCACGACCGTCACGGCTATGCCCGGCAAACCCTTGCCGGGAACGTACAAACAGTCCTTCGAAAACTGGGGAGAGCCGGAACGCCCAGCGCCTGTCCGGGCAGGCACCCCTGCAAGGCGCGTCTCACGGGATGAGTCGATCGTGCGATACGAGCGCGAAATGCTGGCCTCGCAGGCGCACACGGCCGGCGCGCTCGAGCGTCTCAAGGCACTGCCCGGAGTGATGTCGGTGGCGGGTGCCGGTACAGCGCCATTTACCGGTGGCTGGGTCACGATGCGCGTGAAAGCCGCCGGCAGACCTGCCGAAGAGGAGCAGGTCGTGCAGCGGCAGGTCATCACCGAAGGCTATTTCGAGACGATGGGTATTCCGATTCTGCGCGGCCGGGCCTTCGGTCGATCCGACCGTCCGCCGGCATCGGCGGCCATCATCTCGCAGGAGCTCGAACGGCGTCTGTTTGGCGGCAACGCACTCGGGAAGCGCCTGATGCAGGGCACGATCTCGTTCGAGGTTGTCGGCATCGCCGCCAATGCCCGGCAGCGCGCGTTCACCGACGAGGAGCTCGCGGCCGTGTATGTGCTCGATCGCCGCTACGGGCAAGCCGGCAACCTGTTGGTACGCACCACTGGCGATGCGCGCTCGACCCTGTTGCTGATGGCTGACGCGCTTCGACAGTACGACCCGCGCATGGTCGTCACGTCGATGACGACGATGGAACAGCTTGTCGCGAAGTCAGTGGCGGAGCAGCGGTTTCGCGCGACGCTTGCATCGGTCTTTGGCGGCGCGGCGCTGCTGCTCGCGGCCATTGGCGTCTATGGACTCGCCGCCAGGCGCGTCACCGAGCGGCGCCACGAGATCGGCGTACGCGTCGCGCTCGGCGCCGAGCCGCGCGATGTGCGCCGCCTGGTGCTGCGAGAAGCATGGGTGATGGTTGCGCTCGGGTTTGCGGGCGGCATTCCCGCCGCCTATGCGGCGTCGCAGGCGACGCAGTCGCTGCTGTTCGGCGTGTCTTCCACCGCGCCGCACGTATTCATCATGGCTGCCGTATTCCTGGCCGCGGCAGCGATCGTCGCGACGCTCGTACCGGCGCGGCGCGCGTCGCACATCGATCCGATGCTCGCGCTGCGTGAATGACCCGATGACCACTGGACCTGCGCTCAGATGTCTCGTATACGCCGCGGTTGCGTTACTGGTTGCCATCGGCGTCGTGGCCGGGATCGCCCGCACGGTCTATCTGGACGACCTCGGAAGACGCGCGGAGCCCGTTCGGCTGCGGGCGCTCGAGACGAGAGGCGTTGTGGATCCGCGCGCGGCGCAGCGCGCCCTCGAAGTGGCCGTCATAGACGATCGCTTCGCCAGTCATCGGGCCGCCACGCTTCTTCATGTGCTGGCTGGCACCTTGTTTCTCGGGCTGGCGCCGCTGCAGTTTTCGTCCCGCATTCGAGGCCGGTACATCGCGCTGCACCGGTGGTCGGGCCGGCTGCTTCTCGTCACCGGCATTCTCACCACCATTGCGGGGATGTACTTTGGCGTGCTGATGCCCTTCGCCGGTGTCCCGGAA
This sequence comes from Vicinamibacterales bacterium, assembly GCA_040902895.1. Classification (GTDB taxonomy): domain Bacteria; phylum Acidobacteriota; class Vicinamibacteria; order Vicinamibacterales; family SCN-69-37; genus JALYRV01. Next base: position 13,984 of record JBBDWL010000112.1, read on the forward strand.
GCCATCGTCATCGGTTTGGTCGGGACGTTCTTTCTCTTCGCCATCTCCACGGCGTTCATGGCCATCCGGCGGCGGGACGTCGCGCGCCATCGCGCGTGGATGATTCGCGCGTTCGCCGTCGCGATGGGAATCTCGACGGTGCGCCTCGTTTCGATTCCCCTGGATCTTGCGATGACGTCCCGGGGCTTTTCGACGCGGACGATCTTCGTGCTGTCACTCTGGCTTGGCTGGATCCTCACGGCTGCCGGCGCGGAGGTGTGGCTCGCCTACACACGCCGAACGGCAAAGCTCGCGCCGGCGCCCGTCGGCGTTGCTGAAGTCTGAAGACTGATAGGAATCCCCATGCGAACCGGTCTTGCCGTCTTGCTTGCCCTCGTTTCCCTTGGCGGCCAATCCAATGTTGAGCAAACCACAATGGGCACGAGGCCGCCCGCGCAACTCGTGGTCAGCTTCGACGGCCTGGGCGTTGGCTTCGACGGACCGCACGGCAATCCGCTTGGCCGCAATCCGTCCGACAACAGCCTCGCGGTAGGGCCTAATCACGTCTTTCAGATCGTGAACTCGCGATTCGCCATCTTCGACAAGAAGGGCAAAGCGGTCTACGGCTCGGTGCCGACGAATACGCTGTTCAAGGGATTCGGCGGCACGTGCGAAGCGCGCAACAACGGCGACGCGGTCGTGCGCTACGACCAGCTCGCGGAGCGCTGGCTGGTCGTGATGCCAATCTTCCGGCGCTCGCCGGAGCGCCTCGATCAACCGCCGGTATGGACAGCGCGCGAGCAGGCGTGGATCGCGCCTCCCGGAGTGGCCGGACAGCCCGGCGCGCCTGCGAAGCTGTTCGCTCCGCCGCCGGCGCCCCCATCACCTGCGACACCGCCGGCGCCACAACCAGGCGCGCGGGGCGGCCAGCCTGGGGCGCGCGGCCGCGGGCAGCAGCCGCCCCCCGAAAAAGGTCCGTACTCGATGTGCTACGCCATCAGCACATCATCAGATCCGCTCGGGAGCTACTACCGCTACGAATTCCTGCGGCCGCTGTTTCCAGACTATCCGCGTCCCGCCGTGTGGCCCGACGGGTACTACGTGCCGACCAGTACTGGCGACGACGTCATTCAAAAGCACGTCTGCATCGTCGAGCGCGACAAGATGCTGAAAGGGCAGCCCGCGCGCGAGCAGTGCATCGTCATCGACGGCGTCAACTTTCTGAATAACGCAGACCTGCACGGCAAGCGGCGCCCGCCGGCCGGCGCGCCCAACATTATGATGGCGGCGGGCGGCACGCAGCTGAAGAAAGACCTCGACGATGACGGAATCTATGCCTGGAGTCTGAAGGTCGACTGGAACGATGCGTCTAACAGGCGCGCGACCGGTCCGTCGAAGATTCCGGTCGCGCCCTATCACTATCTGTGCGGCGGACAGCTGACCAACTGCGTGCCGCAGCCAGGCACAGACCGCCGCCTCGACGCCCAGGGCGACAAGATCATGTCGCAGCTGGTGTATCGACACGTGAACGGCCGCGAATCGATCGTTGCCGTGCATTCCGTGAACACAGCGGCCGGCGGCGGTGGTGTGCGGTGGTACGAGTTCAATATCGAGCGCGCGCGCACCGTGACGCTGCGGCAGCAGGGAACATACGCGCCTGATGGCCTCTATCGGTGGATGGCGAGCCCGGCGATCGACAAGCACGGCAACATCGGCATCGGCTATTCATTCGGCGGCACGCCGCGTTTCGCGGGACAGCGGTTCGCGGCGCGGCTGGTGAACGATCCGCTCGGCCAGCTCACGCTGCAGGAAACCGTTCTCGTCGAAGGCGAAGGCGCCCAGACCAACACGATGCGCTGGGAGGACTACACGCAGACCGCCATCGATCCCACTGACGATTGCACGATCTGGTACGTTGGCGATTACTACAAGAAAGACGCGCCGACCTACTCGACGAAGATCGGCGCGTTCCGACTGCCCGGCTGCCGATGATTAGTCCTTCGGCAGGAAGTTGGTGAGCCTCAGGATCTGGCTCTTGACTTCAAACGAGATGTAGCCGATCTGCCCGTCGCCGGCCCAGCGCACGCGCCATGGCAGATGCCCCTCAGGCAGCTGCACGCGCGCCGGCGTGCCTCCGCCCGAGCTCATGACATATAGCTGATACCGATCGCGGTTCTGCTGCCTCGGATCGAACCGGCTGAATGCGAGCGTGCTGCCGTCTGGCGACACGCCAATCGAGCGGAGACTGTGTTCCGACAAGAGGTCCTTGGGCTCGCCCGGCCCCACAGGGACACGCACGATTCGCTGGCCAACGATCGCGTACACGGCGCGGCCATCGGGCGCCCAGGCGAATCCACTATGGCCCTCATCCGGCTTCCACGTGAACTCGCGAATGACCTGTTTTCGTTTCAGGTCCACAACACGCATGGTTTTGCCGTATGCGGCGGCAAGCGCGGAACCGTCGGGAGAAACCTGTGCGCTCGCCCAGTTCATGTCGGGATCGGAGTGAACTAGGCTGCGCGATCCATCTGTTAATCGGAGTGCGTAGATTCCACGTGGGCCCTGACCGGGCGTCGCCGAGACGAAGACGGTATCGTTCGATGGAAGCCATCCCGCGATACGTGTCCACCCGAGATCTCGTGTGTTCAGCTCCTGCACGTCGCCGATCGCGGGCGACATAACGTAAATGGCTCCGCGCTCGCGTGTTTCTGCGAGCAGGGCGATCCGCCCGCGGTCGGGAGACCACGCGGCCTGCATGTGCTTCCCCTGGAATTGCGGCACCGGACGCTCGGGCGCACCAAGCATCGCGCCACTTCTGGGATCGACAGAGACGCGATAGAGCTGGCCGAACGACACCCGGCGGGTGACGACGAGGCGGCCGTCACCGTTCCAGCCAGGGACGTCGCGCACATCTCCGATATCGGCGTAAATCACACGCGGGTCACGCAAGGGTTTGCCGTCGCGCATCGCGACGCTCCACAAATCGGAGCGGCCGCTACGGTCGCTGACGAACAGCAGGGCTCCGCCATCCGGCGTCCATATGGGCAGGCGATCGGCAACCGTGCCGGGTGTCAGTTCAATTTCGGACCTCGTCGCGACGTTGAACACGAACACGCGGCTGCGGCCCGCGAGGGTGGCCGCATAAGCGACATGTCCGCCATCCGGGGAATATCTTGCGCTGGTGATCGTCACGCCGGGCAGGCTACGAAGCTCGGCGAGCGCACCCGACACGGAGACGATCGCCGCTGACGTGACTCCGCCGCCGCGGCTGAGCGCCCCGAGGATCGACGCGCCGTCGGGCGACCAGTCGTAGGGATAAAAACTGCCGGCGTCGAACAATACCTTGGGCTCGCCACCCTGCGCCGGCATCACCCGCAGCTGGTATCCATTGTTGATGAACCATGCGTACGCGATCCGGTTGCCATCGGGCGACCATACGGCTGACCCGGCGTAGGCATACGGTGGCTCGTCCCAGTTCGTCTTTGTCAGCTGCGTGCGCTGCTCGGTTGCGGCATCCACGACAACGAGGTAGCCCGTATCGACGGCCGCCAGCCGTTTTCCATCCGGCGAGAAGCGCGGGGCCTCGATTTCAAGCGCGAGTTTCTCGCTGAAGATTTCAGTCAGCGATGGTCCCGTACGCTGAGCAGCCGCGCGCACGACATTGGGCGGACCGCTGCGCGACGTCGCAAGGGCCAGCAGCAGGGCCACGGCGAACATCGCTCGGTGCAGCATCCGGTTTCGGCCCGGCGCCGGAGGTGAAGAAGGGGCGGTCAGCGCGGGCTGTCGCGTCGCCCACCATGCGTCGAGCTCCGACGGATAGGCATACACGCTCGAGCGGGCGTGATGCAGGTGCCGCCGCACGGGCAGTCCTTCTGATTTTTCCCAGCGTTTAGCCGTGCGGACGTCGCGCTTCAGATAGGCCGCGATCTCTTTCCACGATTCGAGAGCGGCCTCGCGGGTGGTTTCCTGGTCGGTCATGGCAGCATCCTTTGAGGCGATGGGGCGGGCGGTGTGCCGGCCACGACGGAGGCTAGTTTACGCCTCGAGGCGCCTCAATGGGCAGCAGGGGACGCCGAGGCCGGTGCCCCTTGATGTCCCGCGCTATGCTTCTTCACTCGTGAAAATAACCGATCCATCGGCCGCGCAGGCGCCGCTGGGCCCTGGCCGCATCGCCGCTCTCGACATCCTTCGGGGCTTTGCCGTTGGCGGCATTCTATTCGCGAATGTTCTCGTCTTCTTCGGTGTCACCTTCATGCCGCCCGAACGGGCCGCCGCCCTGCCGACCGCGGACGCTGACCAGATGGCGGCGTTTCTCGAGCGCGTCTTCGTCGAAGGGAAGTTCTATTCGATCTTTTCGCTGCTGTTCGGAATCGGCTTCGGCGTGCAGCTGGCACGTGACGCCGGCGCGGCGCCGCGATTCAAGCGGCGCCTCCGGATCCTGCTGGCCATCGGCGCGATTCACGCGCTGCTGATCTGGGCCGGCGACATCCTGATGCTCTATGCGCTGCTCGGCTTCACGATGCCGTGGTTCGCGCGCAAATCGGATCGCGCGCTTTTGCGGTGGACGTTGATTCTGCTGTCGATGCCGGCCGTACTCTATGCGATCGCGGTCGCAGTGCTGATGGCGGCCGGATCCCCAGTGTCTTCGCCATCGCCTGACGCCGGACTGCCGGCGAACATCCTGGAAATACTCGAAGCCATGGGAACCGGCGGCTTTGCCGACGCGTTCATCGGCAATCTCCTGTTTCTCGCCGGCCGCTGGGCGGACTTGTTCTTCCCGAAAGTCCTGGGGATGTTCGTGCTCGGCCTCTGGATGGTGCGCAGCGGACTGGCGCTATCGCTCGAGGACCGGCGGCGGATGCTCGTGCGGTGGGCGCTGCTCGGTTGGGGCGTCGGCCTGCCGGCGAACGTCGTCGCGTCGTGGGCCGTTGGACACTGGCCGTACCTGCCGCCGTCGGCTGGCGCGTTGCTCGGTGTGATCATGCAGTCCATCGGCTTTCCGATGCTGGCGCTCGGATACGCCGCCACAGTTGCCCTGCTCGTGGTCAGCGGCCGGCGTGTCCTCAATGTGTTCGCGCCCGTCGGCCGGATGGCGCTGACGAATTACTTGATGCACTCGATCATCTGCGTGGTCCTGTCATACGGGTTCGGCTTCGGCCTCTGGTGGAAAATAGGACCGTCAACGGCGATGGCGATTGCCGCGGCAGTCATCGTGGTGCAGATTCCACTCAGCGCGTTCTGGCTTTCGCGCTTCCGCTTCGGGCCCGTCGAATGGATCTGGCGCCGGCTGACGTACGGACACTCGATTTGATCCAAGGGGCACGGGAGGATCTGAGATGGCACCACTAGGCGATTCACTGGCTGTGCTCTTTTCGGAACTTATCGATGGGCCGAAGGGCGCCTGTTACATCCTCAACATGGGCGACGAGGGACTGCTGAAGGCGCTCGATCGATTGACCGCGGCGTCGGCGTCGGCCGTGCCTCGCGGAGGGGGCGCGTCCATTGCTGCGCATGTGGATCACGTGCTGTACGGTCTACATCTGCTGAATCGATGGGTGGCAGGCGAGGAGAATCCCTGGCGCGACGCCGACTGGACCGCCAGCTGGCAGCGGACGTCGGTCAGCGACGATGAGTGGGCGGCGTTGCGCGAACAGCTGCGAATCGAAGCGCGCCGATGGCATGAGTCGATTGCGAAGGCCCGCGATCTCGAGGGCCTCGAGTTGAACGGCGCGATCTCCAGCGTCGCGCATCTGGCCTATCACTTTGGTGCGATTCGGCAGATCGATCGGTCGACTCGAGGGCCATCGGCGGAACAGTCCACTTCGTAGTACGCCGCTACCCGCAGCGCCGCTGTGTCATCGGTTAGACTCAGCGCCATGCGCACACGCATCGCTCTCGTCCTCGTTCTGGCCGTCGCGGGTTCTTCGGCGCAGGCCGGACAGACATCACTGCCGGATCGTGTCAGGGCCGCGGCCGATCGCATCACCGCGGCGCAGATATCGCGGGACCTCAACTTCCTGGCTTCCGACGAGCTGAAAGGCCGCAACACGCCGTCGCCCGGCTTTGACGCCGCCGCGAAGTACATCGCCGAGCGGCTGCGGCGAGCGGGCCTGAAACCGGCGGGCGATAACGGCACGTTCTTTCAGTACTACACGCTGCGGGAGGCGACTGCCGACACCGAAAAAAGTTTCATCGACGCCGGCGGCAGGCGCCTGCGCTTCGGTGACGACTTCGTGCTGCGATCCTTTGCCGGTCCGCTGACCGGCGCATTCAAGGCCGTCTATGTCGGCCATGGGTGGACGATGCCCTCGCGCGGGATCGATCCGTACGCCGGCCTCGATGTGCGCGGCAAGATCCTGATAGCGCATGGCCCTCGAGCGCTCCCGAAGGACGTGGAGATCGCGCAGATCGGGCGCATCACGCCGGGCGCCAGCTCCGTCTTCACCGAAGCAGAAAAACGCGGTGCGGCCGGCATCATCTTTCTGCCGCAGGCGAGCGCCCTGACGAACTGGGACGCCATGCGCCGCCAGAACACCCGCATGCGCGAGCTGGAACCGCGCGTACCGTCGGCCTACGCGGCGCAACCGGTGACGTCGGTGCTGCTGTCGGGCGCTGCGGCTGATGCGGTGCTCGCCGGCGAATCGAACGCCGCGGATCTCATGACGAAGGCCGAGGCGCGCGACTATCCGGCATCCTTCGAGTTGTCGAAGCCCATCGCGTTGGGGATTGCAGCTGCCACATCGGTCGCGCATCGTCCCTACAACGTCGTGGCGATTCTGGAAGGCAGCGATCCCGTGCTCAGGACCGAGTACATCACGGTCGAGGCGCATCTCGACGGCGCCGTGGGCTCGCGCACGGTCGAGGGGGACGCCATCTACAACTCGGCTGACGATAACGCCTCGGGCAGCGCCGGCACGCTGTCGGTTGCCGAACAGATGGTCCGGGTCAGGCCGAAGCGGTCCATCATCTTCATCTGGGACAGCGGAGAAGAGCAGGGACTGTGGGGCACGCGCCACTTCGTGGCGAATCCGCCCGTGCCGCTCAGCCGCATCGTCGCGCACTTCAACATCGACATGATTGGCGCCACACGGGCGCCTGGATCTCCTGATGCCGCAGACCAACGCGTGGCAGGGCCGAACGAAGTGTTTCTGATCGGTCCCGGTGTGCTCAGCGCCAAAGCCGATGCAGTGATCGATCGCGTCAATCGCGGCTATCTGAACATGACGTTCAGTCGCGCGTTCGATCGCGCCGATTCCGAGTTCTTCTATCCCCGCACCGACGCCGGGCCGTTCCTCGAGCGCGGCATCCTGACGATCGGTTTCACCACCGGCATTCATGCCCGCTATCATCTGCCGGCCGACGAGGCGCGATTCCTCGATCCGGAAAAGATCGAGGCGGTTGCGCGTACCGTGTTTGCCAGCGTTTGGATGCTCGCCGACTCTGCGGAGCGTCCGTCGATCGACAAGCCGATACCGGCGACGGTGCCGAGGTACGGCGGCTAAAAGCGTCACTCGTGACTGCCGATCACAAACGCCGCCCGCGATACACCGGCAGGAATCCGCGCGCGTTTCACGAAAAGTACAAGGAGCTCGAACCCGAGCGCTACGCGGCAGACGTCGAGAAGATCGTCGCGGCGGGAAAGACGCCGGCCGGCACGCATCGACCGATCATGGTTGCGGAAGTGCTGGAGTGTCTGCGGCCGCAACCCGGCGACGTCGCGGTTGACTGCACGCTCGGCGGTGGAGGGCATGCGCGCGCGATTCTCGAGCGCCTGCAGCCCGGCGGCCGGCTCATTGGGATCGATGTGGATCCGATCGAACTGCCGCGAACCGAGGCGCGACTGCGTGCTGCCGGCTTCGGGTCCGAGCTGTTCACGACTCACGTGTCGAACTTCGCCGGCGTGCCGAAAGTGCTCGCCGCCGAACAGGTGGCGGCCGCCGATCTGATTCTGGCGGACCTCGGCGTGTCGTCGATGCAGCTCGAGAATCCCGACCGCGGCTTCAGCTATAAAACACCGGGCCCGCTCGACATGCGGATGAACCCGTCGCGCGGCGAACCGGCGTCAAAGCTAATCGCGCGAGTGAGCGAGGACGATCTTGCAGCTCTGCTCGAAGAGAACGCCGACGAACCGAACGCCGCACTCATCGCTCATCTCCTCAAGCAGCAGCCGCTCGAGACGACGCAGGCGCTCGAACGCGTGCTGCGGCTCGGCCTGGCGAAGGCCGATCCCTCGCTCGATGACGACGAAGTGAAAATGTCATCCCGCCGTACGTTTCAGGCCCTGCGCATCGCGGTCAATCAGGAGCTGTCATCCCTCGATGCGTTGCTGCGAGTGCTGCCGCAGTGCCTCGCGCCCGGCGGGCGGGCCGCGATCCTGACGTTTCATTCCGGCGAAGACAGGCGCGTGAAGAAGGCGTTTCAGGCGGGCTATCGCGACGGCATTTATAGCGACGTGGCTGATGATGTGGTCCGCGCCACGATGGAGGAAGTGCGCGCCAACCGCCGCGCCTCGCCGGCAAAGCTGCGCTGGGCCGTCCGCGCATAGAATGACTCGGTAAACATGGCAGGTTGGGGGATTCCAGACTGGATCGAGGCAACCCTGGGGGGCGTGTTCGCCGCCGCGTTCCTGCTCGTGTGGCTGTCGCGACGGTACCCGCACATCGTGTGGCTGCAGCCCTTCCAGTCCGTCTTTCCGGCCCTCAAGATCACCGAGGCCCAGAGGGCCAGAAACCGCCGCTTCGCAAACGCGAAGGTGGCAGTCGAGATCAGATGTTCATGTTCGACGAGCCGACGACGACGGGTATGGCGCTTTCCGTGGCCGCGGCGGTGGCGGGGATTGTGATTGGCACCACACTGTTGATTCGGAACCGGTGAAACACATGATCAGCGCAGTGACTTCCGGCGGCGTGCTCGACGGGATCGGCAACACGCCTCTGGTCGAACTTCGGCGTGTCGTGCCCGCTGGTGCAGGCCGAATATTCGCGAAGCTCGAGTGGGCGAATCCAACCGGTAGCATGAAGGATCGTATGGCGAAAGCCGCCATCGAAGCGGCCGAAGCCCAAGACCGGTTGCGGCCAGGTGGGACGGTTGTCGAATATACAGCCGGCACCACCGGGATTTCGCTCGCGCTTGTATGCGCGGCGAAGGGCTACGGACTCGAGATCGTGTTTTCTGACGCCTTCAGCGACGAGAAGCGGCGCACGATGCAGGCATTCGGCGCGACCATCACCGACGTCAAGAGCGAAGGCGGCAAGATTAACGAAGCGTTGATCAAGGAGATGATTCGCGTCGCGGGCGAACTCAGTCAGCGTTCCGGTTTCTGGTATTGCGACCAGCTGCGCAACCACGATGCGATTGCGGGATATCTTCCTCTGGGCGAGGAGATCTGGAACCAGACCGACGGCAAGGTCAACGCTTTTGTGCACGCGGTGAGCACCGCGCACTCCATCCACGGCGTCACGCGGGCGCTCTGGGATCGAAATCCGCACGTGCGGATCGTTGCCGTGGAGCCGGCGGAATCAGCCGTGCTGTCGGGCGGGCCCTCCGGCTCCCACAAGATCGAAGGGATTGGCATCGGTTTCATTCCGCCTCTGTGGCAGCCGGAACTGGTGAATGACATTCAGCTGGTGACGACCGACGATGCCAAGACGATGGCCCGGCGGCTCGCTCGTGAAGAGGGGATCTTCGCGGGCACATCGACGGGAGCGAATGTTGTGGCCGCGATACGCGTGGCGCTTGCGCTCGGTCCCGATGCGACGGTCGTGACACTCGCGGTCGATTCTGGTCTCAGGTACCTCAGCACCGATGTCTACCGGACTGGACGTTGAGATGGTCCAGAAAATCACTCCATGTCTGTGGTTTGCCGACGAGGCCGAAGCGGCCGCGACGTTCTATGTCGGCATCTTTCCGAGCTCCCGAATCAGGACTGTGACGCGCTATAGCGAAGCCGGTCAGGAGATCCACGGCCGTCCGCCAGGATCCGTCCTGACGGTCGACTTTGACCTCGATGGACAGCCGTTCACGGCGCTGAATGGGGGGCCGGTCTTCACGTTCAACGAGGCCATCTCGTTGCAGATCATCTGCGCGACGCAGGACGAGATTGATCACTACTGGAACCACCTCACGCCGGGCGGCGACCCAAAAGCGCAGCAGTGCGGCTGGCTCAAAGACAAGTTCGGCGTGTCGTGGCAGGTCGTCCCGGCAGGGATGGCCGACGTGCTCAACGATCCCGATCGCAGCAAGGCCGATCGCGCGATGACGGCGATGCTGCGCATGAAGAAGCCGGATCTTGCCGAATTGAAGCGCGCGTACGAGGGGTAGCGGGCATGCTGAAAGCCGCAGGCCTTGCCGTCGCGGTGGCGTGCGCGCTGCCGTTCACATCAGCGCCACAGCGCCCTCAGGGCCTGCTGCCGTACATCAGCGTTGACGCGCCTGCGATCGCGCTGACGCACGTCCGTGTGGTGGATGGCACCGGCACGCCTGCGCGTGCCGATCAAACAATCGTCCTGCGTGCCGGCCGAATCGAAGCGGTTGGTCCGGCAGCGTCCACGCCCGTGCCTCGAGGCGCGCGCGTCGTGGATCTCGCAGGCCATACCATTCTGCCCGGTTTCGTCGGTCTTCACGAGCACACGTACTTCGGCGGCGTCCGGCGGATGACGCAGATGCGGACGGCCGGGCCGCTGCTGTATCTCGCGTACGGCGTGACCACGGCCATGACGGCCGGATCGCAGTTCCCATATCAGGAACTGAGTCTGAAACAAACGGTCGACGCCGGCATCGTGCCAGGACCTCGCTTCGAAATCACCGGGCCGTATCTGGCAGGAGGCGCCCCCCGCGCTTCGATGAGCCGCATCGTCAACACGCCCGACGAAGTGCGGCGCGTGATCGCCTACTGGGCATCCGAAGGCGCGACGTGGTTCAAGTTTCAAGGCAGCGTCACACGCGAGGTCCTGCGTGCCGGCATTCAGGAGGCGCACGCGCGCGGCCTTCGCGTCACGGGCCACCTCTGCTCGGTCACATTCTCCGAAGCTGCCGCGGCCGGCATCGACGCGCTGCAGCACGGCTTCATCACGAACAGCGATTACGTCGCCGGGAAGAAGCCTGACATCTGCCCGCCCGAAAACATGCGCGCGCAGGCCGATGTTGATGTCGGCAGCGGCGCTGTGCAGCAGAACATTCGCGCGCTCGCCGCCACGAAGACCGCGGTTGTGTCGACACTGGCGGTGTATGAGACGTTCGTTCCGGAGCGCGCGACGCTCGATCCGCGCGGACTCGAGTTTCTCGATCCGGAGGTCCGCAAGGAGGTCGAGGCGAACAACAAGGCCCTGGCGCGTGGCGGCCTGACCGTTCCCCCGCGGCTCCTCGAGAAGATGATGGAGTGGGAGCGCGCCTTCGTGGCGGCGGGCGGGCTGCTCGGCGCCGGTTCGGATCCGTGGGGCACGGGCCTGCTTCCTGGGCTCGGCAACCTTCGCAATTACGAGCTGCTGGTCGAAGCCGGCTTCACACCCGAATCCGCTGTCGCCATCTGCACGCTGAACGGCGCGCACATTCTCGGTCACGATCAGCGCACCGGCTCAATCGCCGCAGGGAAGCAGGCGGATCTGATTGTCATCCGCGGCAACCCGGTGCGCATGCCGTCTGATATCTACAACGTCGTCACCGTGTTCAAGGATGGCATCGGCTACGACTCAGCAAAGCTCAGAGACGCTGCTAAGGGAAAGATAGGAACATGACACTTCTTTCCGCTGGTCGTCGCGCCATGTGGGGCGGCCTCATTGGCGTCATCTCCGGTGTGGTCTGGCTCGCGCTCCTGCTGGAGGTCCACGCCCTCGCGTCGCCGTCAGCAGACGCCCAGCCGGCCAGCGCGTGGCTTGCCGGAGCCTTCTTCGGTCTGTTTCTCGTGTCCCCGATTACGGGAACCGCCGGCGTCCTGTGTGGACTTATCACCGCGCGCATCGATGCGCGCCGCGCGTTGCGCGCGTGCCTGATCGGCGCGATGATCTTCGCAGCTCTGACCATGGCCTGGGCCGGCATCAGGCGAGAAACGCGATGGCATGTGTTCGGGCAGCCGGTGTGGCACTTCCCGGGCCGCGAGCCCACCGTGACGAGCGCGATCCTGTTCACGGCGCAACACAACCTGCCGTTTCCGGCTGGCGCCGGCGCCATCGCCGGAGCGCTGATGGCGCGCTTGAATTCCCGGCGGCGATAAACTGCGCTCACTCCTTCAGCAGAAAGTCGCTGAGCCGCACGAACTGGCTTCCCGGCTCGAATGAGACATAACCAATCCGATCGATTCCCGCCCATCGCAGCCGCCACGGCGAACTCAGGTCCATCCCAACTCGTGTTGGTGAGCTGCTTCCGCGCTTCCGTCTGGGCGTCTACGACGAGCAGATAGCCTTCATCGGTTGCCGCCAGCCGCTCCAGCGACCGTGACGCCCACCATGCATCGAGCTCCGAGGGATACGCGTAGACGCTCGCGCGCGTCTGGTGGAGGTGACGGCGTACTGGAAGTCCTTCGGATTTCTCCCAGCGCTTGGCGGTGCGGACGTCTCGATTGAGATGGGTCCCGCCGCCGGCGACGCTTTCCTATCTCTTCGCTGGCGGCTGCATCTGGTCGCGTGCCCGTTGAAGTGAAAGCTCGAGGAGCAACCGCAGATCGTCGAGCGTTGTGTCGAGATCGTTATTCATGTCCACGAGCTGGTGGCCCTTGATCCGTTGGCGCCACCGCTCCGAGATGACCGAACGCACAATTTGGAGTGCCGGCTGTCGATGCTGGTAACGCCCCATACGATCCTCTACGGCGGTGAAAAGCGCGCAGAAAAGGCCGATGGATTTCGTCTGGCCGGGTGGACAGATTTGAACTTCCGCCTTATTCCACTGCGCCGATGCTTTGAGCTTCGCCAGCGCACCGCGCAGAATCGCGACGTCGTCGGCGGTGGCGAGCGGGACGGTTCCGAGATCCAGAACGAGTGACACAGCCTTTGCGAATCGATCGCACGAGGCGCAGTCTTCTTTCGGACCCGCCTCTGTCTCGCGCCATTCCCGGACGAGCAGCCAGGCCAGTCCGGTGCGGAAGACGAGCCGGCGTCCGTTGCCGCGTTCCTCGACAATCTCGAAAGAGGTCTCGACCTTGGGCAGCGACAGATTGCCGCGCCATGGAGGCCGTTCACCGGGACCGGACGTCATCCAGATCTTGACGCCGCTCTCGAAGGGCAGACGCATACGAGTCCCCGGCCCGCCGGGCTCGACCTGGCATTCGCCACCGAGGCCGTACGGTCTTGGGTAGAGCACACACCGGGCAGTCTGGGCCGCGGCAGTGCCGTGTGCAGCGAGTGTCACGAACGCGACGGCCACGAAGAGGCGCATGATGACCTCCGAGCAGGGTCTGTGAAGGGGAAAACGCAGCAACTTATATCACAGGAGATTTTTCTTCGTGGACGCTTGCGACCTTTGTGCCGATGGCATATACAGAAGACGATGCCACATTGGCTTTCGCGCGCGACGGTATGCGGCGCTCTCGTCGCGATGTCCGTGTCCTGCGCGGAGGAATGGATCGATCCGCCCGCGGTCGACGCCGCGGAGTTCCTGCAGGCCCATCGTCAATGGCGGGATGAGCGGCGCGCGCTGCTGAGCGATCCGATCGACAGTGCGCTCTCGCTGGCAGGGCTCTGGCCGCTCAAGGAAGGCCGGACGGCATTCGGGTCGGATCCGTCCTCGGACGTTGTCCTCGATGCGCGTCATGCGCCGCCTCGTGCGGGCACGATTGTTCGCACTGGCAATTCGTTTGTTCTCGAGCCGGCAGCGGACGCGAACCTCGTGTTGTCGTCAGGTGAGAAGGTCAGCAGTCCGATTCAGGCGTCGACCGATGAAGCCAGCCAGCCGACGACAGTCAGGCTCGGAAGCCTGAGGCTCTCGATCCATGTGGAGCCTGGCCCCGGCTACTGGATCCGCGTTCGTGATGCTTCTTCTCCGCAACTCAAGTCGGTGCAGGCGACTGAAGTGTTCGAGCCCGATCTCCGCTGGCGCGTGGCCGCGAAATTGGAGCGGTTCCCGACTCCGCGGCTCATTCAGGTCGATGACGTCACCGGCGGCGTGCAGCCGCGTGAGGCGCCGGGCATGCTCAAGTTCCGGATCGAGGGCCGTGTGCACCGGCTGATGGCCGTTGGCACGAGCGACGCGCGATCCTGGAGGGCGCCGTTCAAGGACGCGACGAATCGCTCGTCCACATACCAGGCCGGCCGTTATCTCGCCGTCGCGCCGCCCGATGCGTCGGGTTGGACGGTGATCGACTTCAACCGCGCGTACAACCCGCCATGCGCGTATTCGCGCTACACCGTCTGCATGCTGCCGCCGCCTGAAAACCGGCTGTCGATTGCGGTGACCGCCGGCGAAAAGCGCCCGAAGTAGCTATCTGGTGGTATCACTCGTGATACCATAACCTAGTGCGCGTTGGGCTCGACAGCAGCGTCCTGGTCGCTGCGCTGCGATCCCGTCGAGGCGCGTCCATCGAAGTTCTGCGGCTGCTCCGGAATCGGAGGTTCGCGGTCGCCGTGTCTGTTCCCCTCGTGTTGGAGTACGAGTCGCACCTGCTGCGGCACGCAGAGGAACTGGGACTGGCGCGTGAAGAGGCGACCGGGATCGTCGACTACTTTTGCGCAGTGGGCCACCCTCAAGAGATCCATTTTTTGTGGCGTCCTGCGCTTTCCGACCCCGGCGACGAATTCGTTCTCGAACTGGCGGTGTCCGGCGGCTGCGATGCGATCGTGACGCACAACGTACGTGATTTCAGCCGAGCCCAGGCTTTCGGAGTGGACGTACTTACGCCGGCTCAGTTCCTGATCCGGCTGCGGGAGGATTCATGAGCAATCTGAGCCTTCGTCTTCCAGACTCGCTTCATGACAAGGTACGCGAGCTGGCCGAGCGAGATAACGTATCGATCAATCAGTTCATTGCGACTGCTGTCGCCGAGAAAGCGGCAGCGCTGCTAACCGTCGAGTACCTCGAGGCTCGCGGCCAACGGGGAGACGGGCGGCTGCTCGACAGGGTGCTGGCGCGCGTGGCCAATGTCCCGCCCGTGCCGGGTGATGAGATCGCAGGCGAGGTACGGGCCGCCGGGCAAGCCCGCGAGCGACGGCCAGCCTACGGAACCCGCCGGCGCTCACGATCTTCATCGAGATCCGGGAAACGCTGAGCAGTACCTCAGCGCGTCCTCAATCCCGGCGCGATCGTCACCTGTACCTTCTGCATCTCCTTGACCGCGCCGTAGGTCAGCGTGACTTCGTACTCGCCGGGCGCGACGAACAGCATGCCCTGGCCGCCGTACTGATTCAGCAGATCGCCGGTCGGCTTCAGATTCCACACGATGCGTGACAACCCAGGCGTGCCTGGCGCGGTGAGGTTCGCGACCGGCATGCCCGCCGCGTTTTTGATCGCGATCGAGATGCCATCGCCGGTGAACTCTTTCACCCACACATTAATCAGCGCGCCGACCGGCTGGTTCGCGCCGCGGAAGGTGCCGGTTGATCCCTGCCAGTCGCTCCAGCCGGGATACGGCTCATGACCCCACGCGGGCGCGATGGGGAACAAATGCGCCTTCTTCTCGCGCACCGCGGGCGTCAATTCTTCCAGCGGACGGATGTCGTCGACAATGAAGAGGCTGCGCCCGTGGGTGGCGATGATGAGATCGCGTTCGCGAGGATGAATGATGATGTCGTCAACCGGCACCGTCGGCAGCCCGCCAAACTTCGTCCACGATCGGCCGCGATCGAGACTCGCGTACAAGCCGAACTCCGTGCCGGCGAAGAGCAGATCGGCGTTGAACGGGTCCTCCTTGATGACGCGCACGGGTTCGTCCTTCGGGAGGTCGTCGCTGACGCTCTGCCACGTCTTTCCCTGATCGGCCGTGCGATAGACCAGCGGGGCATAGTTCCCGGATCGGAAGGCGGCCACGGCCATGTAGGCGACGTTCGCGTCGTGATGGCTTGGCTCGAGCCGCGCGATCCACTGGTTCCTGGCCGCGGCCGGCAGATTAGCGGTGAGATCGGTCCACTGCTCGCCGCCGTTATGTCCCACCCACACCTTCCCATCGTCAGTGCCGGCCCAGAGCGTGCCGGGTCTGGCAGGGGAGTCCGCGAGCGAGAAGACCACGCCGTACGTCTCGGCGCCGCTGCCGGTCGTGATGGTCTTCTCAGGATCTTTTGCTGAGAGATCCGGGCTCACCGCTTCCCAGCGCTCGCCGCGATTCGTCAGCGCGAACACGCGATTGCCGCCGAGATAGAGCTTGCCGTCTTTCGCGCGGCTACCGATGAGCGGCGAGTTCCAGTGAAAGCGGAATGCGGTCTGGCCTTCCGCCGGTTCCGGGCGCAGGCCTTCGATGGCGCCGCTGCGCAGATCGAAGCGGTGCGCGTAGCCGGACTGGGATTCGGTGTAAATGAACGACGGCTCGGTTTCGTCGAAGACGCAATAGAAACCGTCGCCGCCCTGAATGTTGATCCAGTCGGCGTTCTGGATGCCGTCCTTCGTCATGGTGTTACTCGGGCCGACCCAGTTCAGGTTGTCCTGTAATCCGCCGCAGATGCGATAGAACGGCCGGCTGTCATCGACGTTGATGCGATAGAACTCGCCGATCGCCATCGTATTGAGATGCGCCCAGTTGCCGGCCGCGTCGTACGTCACATACACGCCGCCATCGGTGCCGAGCAGCATGCGGTCGGGATTCGTTGGATCGAATGCGAGCGCATGGAGATCGGGATGAATCGACTTGCCGCGATCCTCGCGGAACGTGAGTCCGCCATCTTCAGACGCCAGCAGCGCGAAGCCCAGGACGTACACCTTTTTGTCATCCGTTGGATGCACGCGGATCTGGCTGAAATAGAAGGGCCGTGGATTGAGCGGCGTCTGGCGCGTCCACGAGCTGCCGCCGTCATCGCTGCGGAACACGCCTCCAGCCTCGCTGTTCACTTCCATCAGCGATTGCACGCCGCCTTCAGAACTTTCGACGATGGCGTACACGATCTGCGGATTCTTCGGGAAGACGGAAAGGCCGATGCGGCCGGTCTTGCCCGGCAGGCCCTTCGTGAGCTTCGTCCAGGTGCCTCCGCCGTCAGTCGATCGATAGATTCCGCCGGCATCGCGGCCGCCGGTGAGCGCCGGTCCCGATGCAAACGACCACGGCGTGCGCTGCCGCGCATAGAGCGTGGCATAGACGATATTCGGATTCTGTGGATCGATCGCGAGCTCGCCGCAGCCGACGATGTTCGCGTCAGCGCCCTGGCCGCGAAGCGAGGCCGTCCATGTCTTGCCGCCATCAGTTGTCTTGTAGCACCCGCGCTCCGCCGACGGCTGCCAGAGATCGCCCATCGCCGCGACCCATGCCGTGTCGGGGTCCTTCGGATGGACGACGATGCGCGCGATCGTTTTCGAATTGGCAAGACCGGCGTGCGTCCACGTGCCTCCGCCGTCCGTGGATCGATAGACGCCGCGACCCCACCCCGAGCTGTTGCGATCGTTCGCTTCGCCAGAGCCAAGCCAGATGACTTTCGGATTGGACGGCGATACCGCGACCGCGCCCATCGACGAGACATTCTGGCTGTCGGTCAGGCTGGCGAACGACGCGCCATTGTCCGCGGTCTTCATCAACCCGCCGTGCGCCGTGGCTGCATAGAAGGTCCAGGGATTCTCGGGATCGAACGCGATCTCCGAGATACGGCCGCCCATGATGGCGGGGCCGATGCTGCGCGCCTTCAATCCTTTAATGAGGCTTTCGGGGACGGCGCTGACGGGCTGCGCCGCCTCGGCGCGCGGCTGCTGGCGTTGTCCTGAAGCGGACGCAACAGTGCTCGAAAGAAGAATCAATACGGCGATACGGCGCATGAGAGTCCTCGAAAAAAGGGGTGAATACCGCCCACATTGTGCCCCATGTCGCAGCTCCAGCTCTGCTGGCCGTGGGCCTCGGCCTTGCAGTGGTGCGAATCCATGAAGGCTCCATCACTTCACCGGCTCAGCCGGACGGCTTCGATCCTTCCCGCGCTTGCGCTTGTGTTCGTCACAACGGCCGACGCGCAGACGCGTATCGCGATACGCGACAACAAGTACACGCCCGCGCAGGACGTCCAGCTCGGACGCGAGGCGGCCGAGCAGGTGAGGCGTGAATATCCGCTGCTCGACGATAACAGGACTGAGGGCATGATCGATCGGATCGGCGAGCGCCTCGTCGAGAACATTCCGCAGGAGTACCGGCAACCCCTCTTCCGTTACAGCTTCGACGTCGTCAACATGCGCGAGATCAATGCCTTTGCGCTGCCGGGCGGCCCGATGTTCGTCAACCGCGGCATGATTCAGGCGGCGCGCAATGAGGCGGAAGTCGCCGGCGTCATGGCGCACGAGCTTGCGCACGTCGTGCTGCGGCATGGAACCGTGCAGGCCTCAAAGGCACAGAAATTCCAGATTGGCGCGATTGCCGGGCAGATTCTCGGCGCCATCGTCGGTGGCACTCCAGGGGCGGTAATCGCCCAGGGATCGGAGATCGGCCTGGGCACCTACTTCCTCAAGTACGGCCGCGAATTCGAGCGCGAAGCCGATCTGGTCGGCGCCCAGATGATGGCGAGCGCCGGCTACGACCCCATTGCGATGGCGACGATGTTCGAGACGATCGCGAGGCAGGGCCGGTCGGGCGGGCCCGAGTGGTTGAGCAGCCATCCGAATCCGGGCAACCGGTCGGCGGCGATCCGCAAGGAAGCCCAGATGCTGGGCGCGCCGAGATATGCAGGCAATACCGCGGAGTTCAATTCGGTCCGCGCTCGACTCGGTCAGATGCCGACAGCGCCGACCGCGCAGCAGGTGGCGCAGGCGCGCCAGCAGGGCCGTCAGATTCCCGGAGCCAACACGGGCAACACTCGGGGCTCCGTTGGCACGTCCGGGCGCGCGATGCGAGTGGAGCCGCCCTCCACGCGTTGGCGCACGTATCAGCCCGCCGAAGCCATTCGCGTGTCGGTGCCCGACAACTGGGAGCAGATCGGCGGCGAGGGAACGGTGACGTATGCGCCTGAGGGTGGCTACACGCAACAGGCTTTCACGCACGGCGTGCAGATCGGCGTTGCAGCTTCGACCGGCCAGAATCTGGCCCAGTCGACCAACGCGTTGATTCGCAACTTCACCCAGAGCAACCCGAACCTCCGGCGCGCGGGCAATAGCGTGCGCACAACCGTTGCCGGCCGGGCGGGTCTCTCCGCGACGCTCACGAACGTGGGCCCCGGAGGCGAGCGCGAAGTCATCATGCTGTCGACGACCACGCTGAGCGACGGCAGCACGCTGTTCATCCTGGGCGTCGCGCCGCAGAACGAAGCGCGCACGTACCAGAATGTGTTCAACCGGGTGCGTCAGCAGGTCGTGATCAACGACAGGTAGACCCCGGAAGCCGGTCAGGTAACTCGAGCGGGCGGATCCGAAAGGGTCCGCCCGTTTTGCGTTTGTTACACTTTGGCGACGCGCCGGGCGTCGCAGATGAGTGCTGGATTGCTGGTGGCTACGCCGCGAGCGCGCTCGCCCGCATCAACGCGGTCAACGTCATTTCGAGCACCAGCGCGCTTCAATTCGCCGGCACGCCCCGGCCTCTGACCGAGATCGCCAGCGCCTTGAACGCCAGGGCTGTCGTCGAAGGCAGCGTCGTGACCGACGGTCCCATCGTCCGCGTTCGGACCCGCATCGTGGATGGCTCGACCGATTTCAAGAGCGCCGTGCGCGACTTCGAAGGACGCCGCGACGACATCGAGGCGCTCCAGCGACAGATCGCCATCGCTCTCAGCGCTACGTTCCAGGCGCGTAACCTGCGATAAGGCGGGCTTGACGCATCGCGCACGCATCATCCCGGATCTGTCCTTGCGGGACGCGGCGGCGCTTCTTCGCCGAAGTACAGCACCGCCTCGTGTCCGTTGTGCGCTCTGCATCTGAGCGCAATGTTGTCGACGGTCGCCTTGCCACCGGCGGCGTAGGGCACGATGTGGTGAAACTCGAGGAAGTCGCGTTCATCGCAGCGCCCGTCGCGCCCGACGAACGCGCATCGACCGCCGTCACGCGCAGCAACGGCACGTCTGACGGCCGCGGGAATCGTGCGCGAGCCCGGATGCGACGCCCCGGCCTCCTTCGCGCTCGTCGTGGCGCGCGGCCGTTGGACGATTCCAAACTTCTTCCGCTCGACATCAGCAATCAGCATGGTGAGCGCCTTGTTGATGAGTGCTCCGATGTCGCCGCTCGGGATTCGATGCCGTAACAGCGCTTGCGCGTGACGCAGCTTGTCGTGGGTCTCTTGATCGGCGGTGAACTGGATTTTGTAGGTTGTGGCCGAGAGAGGCGCCAGGACCGCCGGCTTGACAGGCAGAGGCACTGTTCGATCCAGCGCCGGTCGGGGTGTTTCCATCAGCAAAGGGATCGAGATCGCTTCGCACGCGTCGTCCGCATGAATCGGCGCCGGCGGCTGCGCGCCAGGCACTGGGTCACCCCCGTGATTGTCGGCCTGGCCACCGGAGCTAACAGCGGGCTGCGATTGCCTTCTAATGACCGCGGGCACGTCCGGTTTCGGATGGCGGGCGGCGATCAGTCGATCTACTTCGCGCTTACTTTTGAAACTCGCGGCGCTGATCCATTCTTCGACGTTCGCCGGCGTCAGGTGCGGCGCAATGAGGACGGCGGTCGTCAGACTCAACGCGCCTCGTACAAGCGCGTCGAGTACCTCAGGAAACACTCTCGAGACTCGCGCAACTTCGATGCGGCTGTAGGCCGCCTGCTCCGAGAGCAAGAGTGTCTTAGTGCAATAGTAGTACATGCACGAGTGACCCTCCGCCAGATAGAGCCGGCGACTATCGACTTCTCTGAGCGCGATGATGAGATCTGCTTTCGACGAACGCTCGTTCGCGGCCAGACGCTTTGTTTCATCCAGGAGCGCCCGGTTTGGAAGGCCTGAAAGATTCGCCGCGAGCAGAGAGTGAGACAACGTGGGTGACGATGAGACTTGAGCCATGTCTCACGTTAAGCCCGAGGCCTGACAGACTAGGTCAATTCAGGTGGCCCACTATTTGCGCGACTCTGGCCGGCCAGAGTTCTGAGAAATTCGTGCCAGCGCGTGGCCTTCCAGCTGCCAGCGGACTCGCACCACAGTTATACTCAAGTATGAAAACCGCGATTTCGCTGCCCGATAGTCCGTTCGCGTCAGCCGATACGCTCGCGCGGCGTCTCGGCATCTCGCGAAGCCAGTTGTTCGCAACGGCCGTCGCGGAATTTCTCGCCAAACATCAATGCAGGAAGGTCACGGATCGGCTGAACGCCGTGCACGGTTCGGACGAACAAACGGTAGGCCCAGCGGTCAGCCTCGCGCAGGCGCAATCTGTCGGGCCTGACGCGTGGTAGTCGAACGCTTCGACAGGTCGAACAGGGCCTGCGCCTGGTTCTCGGCCTATGACCATTGAAGCGGCTTCGCTCGTCGATGTCCTCGAGCGCTACTGGGGCTATACGTCTTTTCGTCCGCTGCAGCGCGAGGCGATGGCCGCGATTCTCGCGGGCCGCGATTCCATCGTCGTGCTGCCCACCGGCGGCGGCAAGTCGCTTTGCTTCCAGGCGCCGGCGCTCGTGCGCGACGGGCTTGCCGTCGTCGTCTCACCGCTGATTTCCCTGATGAAGGATCAGGTCGATACGCTCGCCGGCAACGGCGTGCCGGCGGCGTTTCTCAACAGCTCTCTGCCACCTGATGAACGAAGCCGCGTGACCGCAGGCGTTCGGGAAGGCCGCTACCGCCTGCTCTATGTCTCGCCCGAACGACTGGTCGGCGAAGGTGGCGAGGGCTTTCAATCGCTGCTCTCGAAGTGCAATCTCAGTTTCATCGCGGTCGACGAAGCGCACTGCGTAAGCCAGTGGGGACATGACTTCCGCCCGGAGTACCGGCAGCTGGGACAGCTGCGCGCGCGATTCCCTGGCGTCGGGCTGCACGCCTATACGGCGACCGCCACGTCGCGGGTGCGCAACGACATCGCGGCGCAACTCGGGCTGCACCAGCCCGTGCAGCTCGTTGGCTCATTCGATCGTCCGAATCTGGTCTATCGCGTGCTGCCGCGCGGCGGACTGAAGCAGCAGCTGAAGGAAATCCTCGCGCGGCACAAAGGCGAGGGGGGCATCATCTATTGCACGTCGCGTCGCGAGGTCGAAGCGCTCTCGGCGTGGCTCGTGGAAAGCGGCATCCGCGCGCGCCCGTACCACGCCGGACTTGACGATGGCGAGCGAAGCCGGAATCAGGATCTGTTTCTCGACGAGGAGATCGACGTCATCGTCGCCACCGTCGCCTTCGGTATGGGGATCGATCGATCCGATGTGCGGTTCGTCGTGCACGCCGGCGCGCCGCAATCGCTCGAGCATTATCAGCAGGAATCGGGCAGAGCCGGACGCGACGGCCTGGAAGCCGAATGCGCGCTGATTTATTCCTCCGCCGACTTCATGAAGTGGCGCCTGATGCTCGAGAAGAACGGCGAGCTCACCGACAGCGTGCGCCGGCTGCTTCGCGAGATGGAGCGCTACGCCGCAGGTGTGGGCTGCCGCCATCGGCACCTTGTCGGCTACTTCGGCGAATCGTACGAGCGTGGCGACTGCGGCGCGTGCGATGTCTGCCTGGGCGAGCTCGAACAAATCCCCGAGCCGGTCACTCTTGCGCGCAAGATTCTCTCGTGCGTTGCTCGGGCCGGCCAGCGCTTCGGAGCCGCGCACATCGCGGCAGTGCTCTGCGGCAGCGATACCGAGCAGATACGCGCGCGCGGCCATCACGCCATCACGACATTCGGATTACTGCGTGACATGACCGTCAGCGAGGTTCGCGGCTGCATCGAGCAACTGGCCGCGCATGGCCTGTTGCGGCAGACCGACGATGCGTTTCCGGTGCTGATGCTGACGCAGGCCGGCGTTGAGCTGTTGAAAGATGCGGGTGCGGCTCCGTCGCTGGCGCTGTCGCGGCAGCGACGTCCGGTGCGTGGCCGCGAGCAGAAGCGGGCATCGCGCGTCGAAGCGGAGGCCTGGGAAGGCGTGGATCGCGATCTGTTCGAAGAGCTGCGCGCGCTGCGGCTGCAGATCGCCCGCACTCGCGGGGTGCCGCCCTACGTCATCTTCCACGACACGACGCTGCGCGAGCTCGCGCGCGACAAGCCGCGCACGCTGGCGGAGCTGCGCACCGTCAAAGGCGTCGGCGTCCGCAAGGCCGAGGAGCTGGGAGAGCAGTTCCTGCAGGTGTTGAGACAGGCCGCCGGGCACCCGTAACGTCCGGGTCGCGGCCCCTTCATCAACGACATGACTCACTGCCGCCTGCCGGTCATGGCCGGCTTCGCCGCGCTCGCGGCCATCATCCTCGGATCGGGTTGCGCCTCCATTCATGTGCCGCCTCGCATCGCCCCGGCCCAGTGCGTGGTCGATCCATCCATTACGGGCACCTGGACCGACACCCGCATGACGCAGCTTGGGCCGGCGTGGAGCAAACTGAGCCTCGGCTGTGACTGCAGCGCGACCTACCGCGCGCAGCTGCTGTGGATGCGCATCACAATGCGACAGCAGTACCGCGCCATGGCCGGTCAGCTCTTGAGGGACACGGCAAACGGCAGGACGACGGCGTGGCCATACCGGCTCGAGGGCAACGTCCTGTCCATCACGGAAGCACCCGGGGAAGTGATCACGTATACACGAAGCGCCACCAGAAGCTGCGCAGGTTCCTGATCCTCGGCCGCTCCTCGCGGCGCGCTGCCTCTTACACAGACTGGGCGCGCTGAGATATCTTGGTGGGCCGTGATCGCGTACCTCCGCGCTGTCCTGATTCTGCTGACCGCCGCGCTCCTGCTGCCGTATGCGCCGGCCGCCGAGCAAAAGCCGCGCGCGCGCGATCTTGGGATTCCCTTCGAAGGCACTCCCGGCCCGCTCAACGCCATCACCGACGTCACGGGCGTCGAGGTGGGCGCCACCACGCTCATTCGAGGCGATTCGGTCCGCACCGGTGTGACCGCGGTGCTGCCGCGAGGGAAAAGCTCGAGCGATCCAGTCTTCGCCGCATGGTTTCCCCTCAATGGCAACGGCGAGATGACCGGCACCGCCTGGATCGATGAGGCTGGATTTCTCGAAGGCCCGGTGTTCATCACCAACACGCACAGCGTCGGCGTGGTGCGTGACGCGTACATCAAATGGGCCGTGCAGCGCGGCAGGCTCTTTCAGCCATGGGCGCTGCCGGTGGTCGCCGAGACCTACGACGGCACCCTGAACGACATCAACGGCTTTCATGTCACACCGGAACATGTCTTTGCGTCGCTCGACACCGCGAAGACCGGTCCGGTGGCAGAAGGCAACATCGGCGGCGGCACCGGCATGACCTGCTACGGGTTCAAGTGCGGCACCGGCACCGCGTCGCGGCGTCTGACGGCGGCCGCCGGCGGCTACACCGTCGGTGTGCTCGTCCAGGCCAATCATGGAGGACGCAGTCAGTTGCGGATCGCCGGTGTGCCGGTCGGCGCCGCATTGGCCGCCTCTCGCGCGCCGGTGCCCGACGCAGAGCAGCCCGCCTCGAAATCCATCATCATCATCGTTGCCACCGACGCGCCCCTGCTGCCCCATCAGCTGAAACGCGTGGCACGGCGGGCCGCACTGGGTCTTGCGCGCACGGGATCAACCGCCGGCAATGGATCGGGCGACATCTTCATTGCCTTCTCGACCGCGAACCCCGGTGCCGCGTCCGGTGCGCCGACGTATCAGGCCGCGATGCTGTCGAACCGCCGCATCAGCGCGCTGTTCGACGCCACGGTGCAGGCCACCGAAGAGGCGATCATCAACGCCCTCATCGCGGCTGACACGATGATCGGATTCAACGGGGCGAAGGCGGACGCCATTCCGCATGACCGCCTCCGCGAGATTTTGAAGAAGCACGGCTACCAGGAGATCGCACATGCCCGTCACGAAACACGTCAACATTTCGCCCGGCGACATCATGCTGCTGGTCGGCACCATGAAAGGCGCATTCATGCTGCGCGCTGATGCGGCGCGCCGCGACTGGGCCGTCGGCGGCCCCTACTTTCCTGGCAGCGCGGTGTATGCGATGGCGTACGACACGCGCAGCGGCCGGCGTCGGATCTGGGCCGGGCCCAACAGCATGCACTGGGGAGGACTGCTGCGATCGAGCGACGACTTCGGCCGGACCTGGACGAATCCGGAAGAGGCCAACGTCAAGTTCCCGGAAAGCTCGGGCGCGGCACTGAAGCAGATCTGGCAGATCATGCCGGGCCGTGAGAGCGAGCCCGATACGATTCACTGCGGCGTCGAGCCGGCGGCGATCTTCACCTCTCGCGACGCCGGCGCGACATGGGCCCTCAACGAAGGGCTCTGGAATCATCCGCAGCGCCCGCAGTGGCAGGCGGGTGGGGGAGGCCTCTGTCTCCACACGATCATCCTCGACCCGGTCGATCAGAAACGCATCCGCATCGCGGTGTCGGCCGCCGGGATGTACGTGACCGAAGATGGCGGCACGACGTGGCGGCCGTCGAACAAAGGCGTGCGCGCCGAATTTCTGCCCGACAAGCATCCGGAATTCGGCCAGTGCGTGCACAAGGTCGTGCAGTCGAAGCAGAAGCCCGAGCGGATGTTCCTGCAGAACCACTGGGGGCTGTATCGCAGCGACGATCGCGGCGAGACCTGGACCGACATCGCCAACGGCGTGCCGTCCGACTTCGGATTTCCGATCGCCATCCATCCGCGCAATCCCGACTGCGCCTGGATCGTGCCGCTCGAGTCGGATGAATTCCGCTGCACGCCCGAAGGCAAGCTGCGCGTCTATCGCACGCGGGATGCCGGCGCCAGCTGGAACGCGATGACCGCCGGCCTGCCGCAGGACCGCGCGTACGAAACCGTGCTGCGCGACGCGCTTGCCGTCGACGGCACAGATCCCGTGGGCGTGTACTTCGGCACGCGGAACGGCAAACTGTTTGGCTCCGCCGACGAGGGCGAGAGCTGGTCGGAGCTCGCCGATGGCCTGCCGCCGGTGATTTCGGTCAAGGCCGCCGTCGCCTGATGCCGCTCGTGTTCGTGATACCTGGCGCGCTGCGTGAATTCTCTGCGGGACGGAGCGAGGTCCGCCTCGATGGCAGCGCAGGCACCGTGGGCGACGCGCTGTCGCTGCTGTGGACCGAATGTCCTGGCGCGCGCGACCGCGTGCTGACCGAGCGCGGCGAGGTGCGCACGCACATCAACATCTTCGTCGACGGCGAGAACGTCCGTTACACCGGCGGACTGGCCGCGCCGGTGCGCAACGATTCGGAGATCATCATCGTGCCGGCGGTGAGCGGCGGATGAACATCCGCGCCCGCATCGTCGATATCACCACCCTTGCGGTCGACGCCATCGTCAACGCCGCCAACACGAATCTCGCTCTGGGCGGAGGCGTGTGCGGCGCCATTCATCACGCTGCCGGACCGGAACTCGCCGTCGCGTGCGCGCGTCTCGCGCCGTGTCCGACAGGCGAAGCGCGGATCACGCCGGGATTCGGGCTGCCGGCGCGCTACGTGATTCACGCCGTCGGCCCGGTCTGGCACGGCGGCGGCCACGGTGAGCCGGAGCTGCTCGCGTCCGCGTATCGCGCGTCCCTTGCGCTGGCGCGATCCAAGGGACTGGCTACAATCGCGTTTCCGGCCATCAGCACCGGCATCTATGGCTATCCGCTCGATGCGGCCACCGCGATCGCCGTCGCCGCGGTGCGCGCCGATCTGGTGAACCACGGCAGCGTGCACGACGTGCTCTTCGCCTGTTTCAGCCAGAAGGCGCTCGAGGCGTACGCAGCCGAGCTCCAGCCGGGACGTGCGTCGCTCTGACACCCGCCGCGCCCGCCCCGCGATAGAATCCGCATCATGAAATCCGCCATTGTAACCGCTGCTCTTCTTGTTGCTGCCGGCGCCGGGCTTGCCGCGCAGAGCGCGCCCGCCGATCCGCGCCTTGCCAAAGTGGACGAGATCTTCAAGGCCTACGCCAGATCTGATTCGCCCGGGTGTGCCGTCGGCGTCTACAAAGACGGCAGAATTCTTCAGACGCGGGCCTATGGCATGGCGAATCTCGATCACGACGTGCCGCTCACGCCTCGCTCGGTGTTTCACGTGGCGTCGGTCTCCAAACAGTTCACGGCCGCCGCGATTCTGCTGCTGGCCGAGGACGGCAAACTCTCGCTCGACGATCCGGTGCAGAAGCACGTGACCGAGCTGGCCGACTTCGGCGAGCCGGTGACGATCCGCCACCTGATTCATCACACGAGCGGCATCCGCGATCAATGGACGCTGCTCGGTCTGGCCGGCTGGCGTTATTCGCGCGATCTCATTACGGATGACGATGTGATGTCGCTGCTGTCGCGGCAGACGGAGCTGAACTTCCAACCGGGGGAGCGTCATCTGTATTCGAACAGCGGGTATACGCTGCTCGCTATCATCGTGAGCCGCGTGAGTGGCAAGCCCTTCCGGACGTTCACGACCGAGCGCATCTTCAAGCCGCTCGGCATGACCAATACGTTCTTTCGCGACAACTTCAACGAGATCGTGAAGCATCAGGCGTACGGCTATTCGCCTGCCGCGAGTTCGTTTCGTCTGAGCGTCACGAACTTCGACACCGCCGGCGCGACAAGTCTGCTCACGACGGTTGAAGATCTGGCGAAGTGGAACGCGAACTTCGAGACGCCGGTGGTCGGTGGCGACACATGGCTCGCCGGAATGCTCGAGCGCGGTGTGTTGAGAAACGGCACGCGTATCAGCTATGCGTCAGGTCTCACGCACGGCACGAGCAATGGCCTGTCCACGATTTCGCACGGTGGATCGGACGCGGGATATCGAGCGGCCTTTGTGCGCTTCCCGGAACACCGCCTGGCCGTGTCGACGCTCTGCAACATTTCGACGGCAAATCCGACCGGCCTCGCCAACCGCGTCGCCGCAGTCTATCTCGGCGATCTGATGAAGCCTGAGGCGGTGACACCCGTGGCCGACGAACCGGAAGTGCCGGTTCCTGCCGAGGAGCTGTCGCGGCTGGCCGGCATGTACTGGAACGCCGATGACGCTGCCCGGCGCTCGTTCGTGTTCGAGGGTGGGAAGCTGCAACTGGTGCAGGGACAGCAGAAGCGGCCCCTCAGGCCCATCGGCACAGGCACGTTCGTTCTGCCTGGGGCGCAGCGCCTCTATCTCGTCTTCGACAAAGACCGTGTCACGGGGGGTCCCCTGCGAGGCACCGGCGACGTCTACGAACGCGCCGAACCTTTCAACCCTGGGCCGGCGGTGCTCGACGAGTTTGCGGGCGCATATCGCAGCGACGAGCTCGACGCGGTTTACCACCTGAAACGCGACGGCCATGTGCTCAGGCTCGAGCGCTTCAAGATGCGCTCCGTCCAGCTGCAGCCGCTCGTGGCCAACACGTTTTCATCGTCCGCCGGGGTGCTTCGATTTACGCGCGACCAGGCCGGCCGCATCGACGGTTTCAGGCTCGAAGCCGGCCGCGTGCGCGGCCTGCGATTCCAGAAAGAAGGCCTGCTCGTGCTCGGGCACGGGCCGCTGGAATCACAGACACGGCAGACACCGCCGCCGGCCGCGCCTGCGCGCGCGCAGCAGCCGGCGCCGCTGCGTCCGCCCGCGCGCGCCGACATCCTTCGCGGCGCCTATGGCCGTTATCGCGCGAACAACGATCTGCTCTTCTATCACCTCGACGTGCGCGTCGACCCGGAGAAAAAACGCATCTCCGGCAGGAACACCATTCGCTTCAAGATGCTTGCAGACGACAACCGCATCCAGCTCGATCTCTATCCGAACATGGCGATCGAGAAGATTCTGCTCGGCAGCGTGCCTCTTGAATATTCGCGCGAGTTGAACGCGGTATTCGTTGATTTTCCTGAGACGCTCAAGGCCGGACGCGACTACGCGATCGACTTTTACTATTCCGGTACACCGACTGAGACCGGGCGTTTCGGCGGCTTCAGCTTCGGGAAGGATCCGGCCGGCAACCACTGGATCGTCACAGCCAACGAAGGGCAGGGCTCCAGCCTCTGGTGGCCCAACAAGGACCAGTGGCGCGACGAACCGTCGAGCATGGACCTCAGTGTCTCTATTCCGAATGATCTCATCGACGTCTCGAACGGGCGTTTCCTGGGCAAGAAGGATCTCGGAGACGGCTATACCCGCTGGGACTGGCGCGTGCACTATCCGATCAACTCGTACAACGTCTCGGTCAACATCGGCAAGTACGCACATTTCGGCGAAAAGCACGGCGATCTGACACTCGACTATTACGTGCTGCCGGCCAATCTCGAGAAGGCGAAGCGCCAGTTCGCGCAGGTCAAGCCGATGCTCGCGGCGTGGGAGAAGATCTTCGGCGAGTATCCCTTCAAGAAAGACGGCTACAAGCTGATCGAAGTGCCGTACTCGGGCATGGAGCATCAGAGCGCCGTCACCTATGGCAACCGCTTCGCCAACGGCTATCTCGAGCGCGACTGGACCGGCGTCGGCGTCAGCCTGAAGTTCGACTTCATCATCATCCACGAGAGCGGCCACGAATGGTTCGGCAATGCCGTCTCGGCTGCCGACGTGTCCGACATGTGGCTCCAGGAAGGCTGGACGACCTATCTCGAGAACCTGTACGTCGAGCAGATCTTCGGGTATGACGATGCGCTCAAGTACGTGAACGGCTATAAGTCGAAGGTGCGCAATCGCGAGCCGATCATCACGCAGCGCGGAATCCATCGCACGCCGTCGCAGGACATGTATTTCAAGGGCGCGCTCTTTCTGCACACGCTGCGCAGCGTGGTGAATGACGATGCGAAGTGGTGGGAGCTGCTTCGCGGGTTCTACCAGCGCTTCAAGTACCAGAACATCCTGACCGAAGACATGATCGCGTTTTTCAACGCCGGCACCCGGTTGAATCTCACGCCGATCTTCAATCAGTATCTGCGCCGCGCCGCGCTGCCTGTGCTGGAGCTGGCGTTCAATGACGTCGAGGGCACGCTCGCCTATCGCTGGAAGACCGACGAGCACGACTTCGCGATGCCGATCAGGATTGGCAAGGCCGGAGCCTGGCAATTGATTCAGCCCACCACCAACTGGCAGGTCATGAAGGCGCCCATCGGGAAGGAGGCGCTGGCGGTGGCCACCGAGCTCTATTACGTAGACGTCGTGAAGCAGTAGGCGCTCGCGATGTGGCTGACCGGCCCGCTGTTGCTCACGCTCGGCACGCTCGTCGTGGTTGTTCCAACGCGCGACGGCCTGGTCATCGTCGCCGACAGCAAGTCGACGAGGCGCACGGCGGCCGGCGCCACGGCGGCCGTGGACGCCGCCGAGAAGGTGTTCGCGTTTCCAGGATTGCCCGGCCATGCGTTCTTCGTGACCGGCGTGTCGCCGGTGCAGTGGGTCGTCGACGGGCAGGGCGTGGCGACGATCGTCGACGCGCACGGCCTCGTGCGCGCGCGTCTGTCGCGGCGCGGGTCGGTCTCGCGCGCCGACTTCGATGCCGTGGCCGACGAAGGCGCGAAACTCGCCGCCCGCATCCATCGGATGGGTGCATCCGCGGCCCCACTCGTGGGCCGCGATCTGTTCACCGTGGTGATGGCGCGCGCCGGATCCGGGAACACGCCGCACGAAGTCGCGTCGTTCGTCATCAGCCTGACCACGTCGAGCGCCGCCGTCTCGAAGCGTGAGTGGGTCCGGTTTGCGCCGGGCGATGCCGCGCGCGTGCTGATGTTTGGCGAAGGCGCGTTCGTCGGAGCCGGTCTGGCGCGGTGGACCGGCGGGTCCGCGGAGTGCGCGCGCCAGTTCCTCGCCGGACGCCGGCTCGTTCGCGACATCGACGCCCAGACCGCGGCCCGCGGGGCGTACTCGATTCAGGAAGCGACATCGACGGCGATGGGTGACGCCGGCACCGTCGGCCCGCCGTTCCGCGCGTACGTGCTGACGCTTGCGCTCAACGAGCTGCCACCGGTCGCGCCATGCCGTTAGATCCCTGGCCGTGGTACGTCGCCGGGCCCTTGCTCGGGCTGTTTCCCGCGCTTCTGCTGCTGCTCGGCAACCGGATGTTCGGCGTGTCGAGCAACCTTCGTCATCTGTGCGCCGCCTTCACGCCCAGGCCCTCGGGCTACTTCGCCTATGACTGGCGAAAGGGAGGCGGGTGGAATCTCGCGTTCGCCGCGGGCATTCTGGCGGGCGGCTTCATCGGCGGCACATGGCTGCGAAATCCGGAGCCCGTCGCCATCGCTGAAGAGACCCGGATCGCCCTCGCGGCACTCGGTATCCAGAGCTTCGACGGCCTTGCGCCTTCGGATCTCTTCAGCTGGGACGCGTTGCTGTCCTGGCGCGGCGTTCTGCTCATCATCGGCGGCGGTTTCCTCGTTGGATTCGGCACGGCGTATGCGGGCGGCTGCACGTCGGGCCACGGTCTTTCAGGCATTGCGGATCTCCAACTGCCGTCTCTCATAGCGCTGATGGGGTTTGTCGCCGGCGGCATCATCGGCACATTCGTGCTGTTGCCACTCATCCTGTGACAGTCATGCCGCTGCTGATTTATTTCGTGACCGGCACGCTGTTCGGGATCGTGATCACGAAGGCGGAAGTGAATGGCATCTTCGCCACGGCCATTCCGACTGCCATCGTGACCGTGCAGGCCCTCAAGCGGCTGAAACTGCGCACGCTTGGCGGTCAGCCAATCGCCGTGGCGCCCAAGATCATGGGCACCGGCGCGCGATATGCCTTGGGCGGCACGACATTCGGTCTTGGATGGGCCCTCACTGGGGCATGCCCAGGCCCGCTGTTCGCGCTTGTGGGCGCCGGCGTCACGGTGCTCATCGCGGCCATCGCGAGCGCCCTTGCCGGCACCTGGCTGTACGGGCGCCTTCGCCACATCCTTCCGCACTGATGCAAGCCGCGCGGCACATCTTCTTTGATCTCGACGGCACGCTGACCGATTCCTGCGCGGGCATCATCCGTTGCGTGAATCACGCGCTGGCGGAGCTGGGCTGCGCCGAGGAGACCGACGATCGCCTTCGCGGCATGATCGGCCAGCCGCTCACCGCGATCTTCGGCGCCATCATGCCTGCGGCCGACGATGAGCGAGTCGATCGGGCGATCGCGTCGTACCGCGTGCGTTTCGATGACGTAGGAATGCTCGAGAATGCGCTCTATCCTGGCGTGCCTGAGGCGCTGCAGCAGCTGCGCGAATCCGGCCGGCGCCTGCGCGTCGTCACCGCGAAGCCGGCGATAACGGCCGCGCGCGTACTCTCGCACTTTCAGATCGATCGATATTTCGACGCCGTGCACGGTCCTGAACTTACCGATCGCGGCTGCGACAAGGCGGCGCTGCTCGGTCGGGCGCTGACAGAGATCGGGAACGGGTGGCTCGCGGATGCATGCGTCATGGTTGGCGATCGCGTCGACGACATGCTTGCAGCAAAGGCGCACGGCGTGGCCGCGATCGGCGCCGGATGGGGCTACGGATCGAGGCAGGAACTCATCGATGCGGGCGCCATGCACGTGGCGGCGGATGTGGGGCAGTTGCTGGCATATTTGCTAGAGTAAGAAGGCCGCCCTGCCAGGGAGCCTCCGACTTCACGCCGATTCCACCCGGCGATTATGTGGCGACCTTGAAGGTGTCCAGGCAATGACGATGATCATTCTCGACGTGCGCTCGAAACGTGAGTTCGACGCCGGACACGTGCCTGGTGCGCGGCATCTGCCGTTCTGGGCGGTCCTCGCCGAGGCGCCGCGGCTGTCGATCGATGCTGACGCGCCGATCACCGTCTATTGCGGCCACGGCCCGCGCGCCTGGGTCGCCAAGGCCGCGCTCAGGGCGCGCGGATTTAGCAAGGTCCGCCTGCTGGCCGGTCACATGCGCCGTTGGAAGAGGGAAGGCCGTCCGCTGGAGTAGACTTGCGGCCATGCTGAACGAATTCAAGGCGTTCATTGCGCGCGGCAGTGTGATTGACCTCGCCGTGGCGGTCATCCTCGGCGCCGCTTTCGGCAGGATCATCGCGACGCTCGTCGAGGGCATCATCATGCCGCCGCTCGGCCTGCTCATTGGCGGCGTCGATTTCGCGAGCCTCTTCCATGTGCTCGAGGCCTCGCGCGGGATTCCGGCCTCCCTTGCTGACGCGAAGGCCGACGGCGTGCCGGTCCTCGCCTACGGGCAACTGATCAACGACATCGTCACCTTCGTCATCATCGCGTTTGTCGTGTTCCTGATCGTCCGGCAGTACAACCGGATGAAGGCCGATCCCGCATCAACACCGGCGACGAAAGACTGCCCGCTCTGTCTCTCGACGATTCCGCTGAAAGCCACGCGCTGCGCGCACTGCACCGCGGCACTAACCTGAAGCCCTTTCTTTCGTTTGTGATCCCCGCGCACAACGAAGAAGCGCTGATCGGCTCGACGCTGACGGCGCTTCGTGCGGCGATCGATACCGTCGGGGAGCCATACGAGATCATCGTTGTCGACGATGACTCGACGGATCGGACGGCTGCGGTGGCCGCCGCTCATGGTGCCAGGGTCGTTCACGTCACCCTGCGGCAGATTGCGGCTGTCCGCAACGCCGGCGCGGCCGCCGCGGCCGGAGGCGTATTGATTTTCGTCGACGCCGACACGATTGTGCCGGCAGCCACGGTCGGCGACGTGATGAAGGCCACGGCGGCCGGCGCGGTGGCCGGCGGCGCATCGTCCCGGCTGGATCCGCACGCGCCGTTCTGGGCGAAGGCGGGCTGGCTGCCGTTTCAGTTCGCCGCGCCCACTCTGCGCCTTCCCGGCGGCGCGTTCATGTTCGTGACGCGCGCTGCGTTCGACGCAGTCGGAGGCTTTGACGAGCGGTACTTCGCGGGAGAGGAGATTTATCTCGCACGCGCCCTCAAAAAGGTCGGACCTTTCCGTATGGTGCGCCCAGCCGTGATCACGTCGGGCCGCAAATTCCGGCTACTGGGCTTCGGGGGGACATTGCGTATCTGGCTAACGCTGGCACGCCACGGCATGGTCGCGCTGAAAGATCGCAAGCACCTTGGGTTCTGGTACGACAAGCACAGAGATTAGCGTCCGCGGTTTCTCCACACTGCGTCGCGCAGCCGCGCGAGCGTCTCGGGCGAGCCGGTGAACAGCTGCTCCGGATAGCTCGCGTGGCGCACCATGTCCTGATAGATCGCGTCGGCCTGATACAGATTCAGACCCATGCCGGCCAGGTACTGCAACCGCAGGTTGCGGTCGCGGTTGATCTGCGCGTCCTGCAGCCACGGCGCCAGCTCGGTGCTATTGCCGGCGTACGTGGCAAACAGATCGACAGCCGATGTCATGCCGATCTCGGCCAGTGACTGCGCCAGCACGGCATATTCAGGCTGTTCCAGTTTCCGTTGTACGGCGTCGACGTCGATGCGCAGCGGTTCGACGCTGCCGACGAGCACGAGATCGTAACCCTGCCCCTCGACCGTGTTCGCCCACACGCTGCCGTTCGGGAACACCTCGAGGAACGTGCCGATCTCACTTTTCACGGCGTCGAGATTGCTCTCGTAGAGCTGCACGAACAGCGTGACCACGCCGCCGGGATTGAGCCGGCCCTTCACCGCCTCGAAGAACTCCTGCGTGTACAGGTTCGCGGCGCCCTTCACCCATGGATCGAGCGGATCCGATGTGACGGCGTCGAACTTCTCATCCGTCGTCAATATGAAATGCCGCGCATCATCCAGATGGATCGTCGTCTTTGGATTCGTGACGACGCTGAAGTTGTGCTGGCTGAAGAAGCGCGAGACGACTTCGGGCACCAGTGGCTCGATTTCGGCAATCTTCAAGTGTGTGACGGCCGGATCGACGCTTGTGGCGCCGGCCGTGACACCCGCGCCGCATCCGATGACGAGCACCGATCTGGGATTGGCCGGCAGCAGCGTCGTCAAATGCCCGAGCATGCGCTGCAGGCGCATGTCCTGCGGCTCGCTCGAGGCCTGCACCTTGCCGGCGTTGTGATAGTTGAGCACGCCGTTGGGCGTACGCGAGACGGCGACGGATGATGTGAGGCCTTCGCCGGAATAGAAGATGTCGTTCTGCCCGATCCACGTCGCGGCATAGCGGCCGTACGCGATCAGGAGTCCGGGCACCGGCGGCACCGCGCGAGCCAGAAAGACGGCGATCAACACGGCGATGGCCGGCATGAGCTGCGCGGCGAGGCCTTTCGCCTTTGGCCCGCGCTCGGACGCTAGCACGATGATTCCGGAAATGGCGGCGCTGATGATCAGCAGCTGCTGCGATTTCTGACTGCCGATCCAGGCGACGAGCAGCAGGCTCGCGAACAGCGATCCGATGATGGCGCCGACGGTGTTGGCGGCATAGAGCCGGCCGACCAGGCGTCCGGGATCCTGTCCGGGCGCCGCGATCGAGGCAAGGGCGAGAGGGAAGCTGGCGCCCCAGAGAATCGCGGGCGGCAGCACCGCAAACAGGCAGCGCGCCAGATCGAGCTGGAAGTTGATCCAGGGGCTGGTCGCGAGCGATGGATTGACCGGCCAGTAGGGCATCCACGCCGAGAGCACGTACGAGGTCCAGGTGATGCCGGCCACGAGCAGCAGCTGGCACCAGCCGAACGCCAGGCGCGGACGCGTCAGCCGCTGTGCGATCGCCGCGCCGAGACTGCTGCCGATTCCCAGACCGGTCAGGAACACGGCAAGCACGAGCGCAAACGTATAGACGGTCGCGCCGAAGAGCAGCGACAGCAGCCTCGTCCAGAGCACTTCGGCCGACAGCGCCGTCATGCCAGAGATGCCGATGCCGAGATAAATCGGCCAGGCGTTGACCGCGGCTATCTCAGACGTGCCCGCCGCGGCCGGTTCGTACGGCGCCGATCTGGCCAGCAGCAGCGCGGCCACGCCGACGATGGCATTGAGCCCGACCGCCGCGAACGTCGCGATCATCACGTCGTGCTCGCGCAGCAGATAGAAACCGGCCGCAAGCGATCCAATCACCGCGCCCGCGATGTTGCCGCCATAGAAAAACCCGAGCCACGACACGCCTTTCGGTGTCGTCTCGACCCAGCGCGCGACGGCCGGCAGCGTGGCGCCCATCAGCAGGGTCGGCGGCAGCAGGCAGATGGCCGCGACGATCGATCGCAGGATCATGCTGAACATGCCGGTGCCGGCCCAGGCCGTATAGAGCCCGCCGATGAGCGGCACGACGAGGAGCACGAGCAGACCGATCACGCCGATCGCCAGCTCCATCACGCCGTAGACCTTCAGCGGATGATGCGCCGTCGACACGAACCGCGGCAGCAGCAGACTGCCGAGACACATGCCGCCCATGAACGTGCCGAGCAGCACGCCGAGCGACACGGTCGACGATCCGATCACGAGCGACAGGATCTGAAACCAGACGACCTGATAGATGAGGGCGGCGGCGCCGCTTCCGACAAACAGCGCAAGCATGGCGGTGAAGTCCCGCCCGCCAGGCGCGGCGGCAACGGCAACGGTTTTTTGTGGCATGTGTGTCTGGATGATTGTATCCGGCGCCATCATCGTCGCGCCCCGAATACTGCCGGCCTCTATCGCGCCTGCCCGTCGCCATGATGGCGGTGCTGGCGCTGGCTACTACAATGATGACCGGCCCTGCCAGGGAAACGTTTTATGGTGCGCGAAGAACTGCTCCATCTCATTGACTATCACTACTGGGCGCGGGATCGGATGCTCGCAGCGCTCGGTCTGCTGCCGCAGGATCTGTACGAGAAGCCTCTCGGCAGCAGCTTCGGCTCGATCCGTGACACGGCGGTGCACATCTACGCCGCCGAGTGGATATGGCTCGAGCGGTGGAACGGTGTCTCGCCTGCGGTGCCGCTCGAGGTCGAGGAGTTTCCAGACGTGGCGTCCCTGCGCGCGCGATGGTCCGGCCTCGAAGCCCGGGTCCGCGCGTACGTTGGGGCCCTTGAAGGCGATCGCGTCAACGAGCGCGTCGCCTACAGAAACATGGCCGGCGTCGCCGCCGAGTCGTCGCGCTGGACGATGATTCAACATGTCGTGAACCATGCGTCATACCATCGCGGGCAGGTGACGACGATGGTGAGGCAGGTGGGAGGGAAGGCGCCGGCGACGCAGGATCTCATCGCCTACTATCGGGAAAGAGGTCTCTAGCGTGACGGTCTCTCCGCTGCTGCGGGAAATCCGGAACGGTCTTCTGATTCTGGCCGGCATCATGTCGGCCGGACTCGGACTCAAAGGATTTCTGCTCGCCGGCGGGTTGATTGACGGCGGTGTGACAGGCGTCTCGATGCTGCTCGATCGAGTCACCGCGTTGCCGCTCGCCTTGTGGCTGCCGATCGTCAATCTTCCATTCGTCGCCGTGGGCTGGCGGGTGATTGGACCGACGTTCGCCGTGCGCAGCGCGATAGGCATTTCAGGGCTGGCGATTGCGCTGGCGTTGGTGGACTTTCCGGAGGTCACCACCGATCGGCTGCTCGAAGCCGTCTTCGGTGGGTTCTTCCTCGGTGGCGGCATCGGTCTGGCCATGCGCGGCGGCGCCGTGCTCGACGGCACCGAGATCGCCGCGCTGCTGATCAGCAAGCGCAGCCATGTGCTGAAGGTCGGGGACGTCATTCTCGTCTTCAACTCCGTGCTGTTCCTGGCGGCGATGTCGGTGCTGGGGGTCGAGTCGGCCCTCTATTCCATCCTCACGTACTTCACGGCGGCCAAAACGCTCGACTTCGTGATCCACGGCATCGAGGAATACACGGCGATCACGATCGTGTCGTCGAAGGCAGACGCCATTCGCGCAGCGCTCACCACATCGCTCGGCCGTGGTGTCACGGTCTATCGCGGCTACGGCGGGAAGAGCGGCTCTGAGCAGCACATTCTCTTCTGCGTCGTCACGCGCCTGGAGATCGGCGGCGTCAAGGCGATCATCAAAGGGATCGATGACGCCGCGTTCATCGTCTCCCATTCGCTCTCGGAGGTGGAAGGCGGCGTCGTGCGAAGGGCGGCGCTGCGGTGAGGCGGGTTGGCGCGGCGATCCTGGCGATCACTGTTGCCGTCGCCACGCTGTGCGCCTCGGCGCAGAGTCGCCTGCCGTCGCCGCCGCAAGAGCCGCCACCAATAAAACTCGGGACGTGGGATCAATTCGACACCTGGCTGAGCGCAATCGAACAGCATGTCCCTGGCGGCAACGACGAGGCTGTTCGGGCGATGCTTCGACTGGACGCGACCCAGCTGGAGTCCTTATTTCCGTACATGGTCTTCACACTCCGGGCAGCCCTGATTCGGGAGGACCGGGAGCCGCGGTTCGACGAGTTCCTGGCGTGGTACGGCACCCGACGGCATCAGCCCAACCCCACACTTCTACCAGCACGCGTCCAACGAGTGCTGGATGCCGGAATCGATCGCTTTCTCAAGCGCGCGGCCGTCCTGCATGCCGATATCGCGATTACCGTGCCGGAGGCGCATCTCTCGACAAAGCCAGGCACGGGACGTCTGATCCAGGACGGGCGAGATATTCGCGACGCGGGACGGCCATGGCACTGGATTCTGGGACGCTCGTTCCTGCATCTTGTCTGGAACGCGCACATGGATCCGCATGTGCGCCTTTGGTACCAAGTGGCAGGCAATCACCTGCTCGCCAGCCGGGATGTCACCGAGGCGAAACCGCATCTGGCACGCGGGGCCGGGATATTTCCACTCGACGCAGAAATGCAGTTCCTGCGCGGATTCATGCACGAGGGGAGTGCGTCTCCAGAGGTTCAGGCGGCGATTGCCGATCGCATGGCGTCGATGCCTGTGCGAGACCGCGCCGGCTATCGTGCCGTTGTGCGTTCAGAGGGCGTCGAGCATGCAGATGCACTCGATGCGTTCACCCAGGCGGTCAAGCTGGATCCGGCGCACACCGAGGCACGCGTGCGATTGGGCCGGGCGCTGACGCTGAACGGTGAACACGACCGCGCCGTCGCGGAGCTGCGAGCTGCGCTCGGCACGATCGACCACAAAACCCTGAGGTACTTCGCTCAGCTCTTTCTCGGACGCGCGGAGGAATTGCGCGGGGGTGTGACCGAAGCGCGTGCCGCCTACCAAGCGGCGTCGGCGCTGTTTCCGGAAGCGCAATCGCCGCGCCTGGCCCTCAGTCAACTCGAGCTGCAAGCTGGCAATCCCGAAGCGGCGCGTGCCATGTTTATCTTTCTCGAAGAAGCACCCCAAGGTCGGGACCCGTGGTGGTCGTACTTCAGCGAGCGCCTTCCGGGAAAGGCCGTATGGCTGCAGCGGCTCTGGTCCACCTTCGCGCAGGAGCTGAAATGAGGCGCGCCGTCGTCTGCGCAGCGGCTATCACGGCCGCTCTGACGGTGATGGCGACACATCAGGTGTTCGCGCAGCGTGCCACGTTCACAAGCCGGCTCGAGGCGGTGCGCGTCGACGTCAGTGTCACCCAGCGCAATCGACCAGTGCCCGGCCTGACCGCCGCTGATTTCGAGATCTTCGACAACGGCGTGCGACAGCAGGTGGAGCTTGTCGCGACCGACGAGCTGCCGCTCGATCTCGTGCTGGCGCTCGACATGAGCGGCAGTGTCACCGGCGCGCGATTCGAACATCTTCGCGGCGCGTCGCGGGCCGCACTGGCGGCGCTGACGGCTGGCGACAAGGCCGGACTCATCACCTTCAGCGCTCGCGTATCGCTGCCCGCGCCGCTCACATCCGATCTCGATCGGATTCGGGAGACGCGCGATCTGCCGGACGAGCAGGGAACGACGTCGATGATCGATGCGGCCTACACCGCACTCGCGCACGCGGATGCAGGCTCGGGCCGGGCGCTCGCTATCGTGCTCAGCGACGGTGTCGACACGTCGAGCTGGCTGACGGCCGATTCGGTGGTCGAAACCGCCAAACGTCTCGACGTCGTGCTCTTCGGCATTTCCACTGGCGCACCGCGGCGCACACCGCTCGAAGCCCTTGCCGATGCTTCTGGCGGCGATCTGATCCGGATTGAGTCGACAGCCCAACTTTCCGCCACCCTCGAGCAGCTGATTCGCGCATTCCGTCAACGGTACCTTCTGAGCTTCGTGCCGCAGCATGTCGCGCGCGGCGGCTGGCACAAGATCGAGGTGCGGATGAAGCGCCGCGGTCTCAACGCAAAGGCGCGCCTGGGATACTTCGGGTCGTGACGACGCGCGCAACCCGCGCCTGCCTGAATTGCGGCGCCCCGTTGGCGGGGGGCTACTGCGGCCAGTGTGGCCAGCGCGTGGTTCCACCGTATCCATCCATCCGCGAATTCATGGGCGACGCCTGGCAGGAGCTCAGCGGATGGGACGGGCGGTTCGTGCGCACGTTCCGAGCGCTGGTGCGCCAGCCTGGCGGGTTGACTCTCGAAGTGCTGCAGGGGCGGCGTGCTCAGTACATCGCGCCGGTGCGGCTGTACCTGTTCGCGAGCGTGCTCTATTTTTTGCTTGCCGCGGCCAGCCCCACGGTGAGGGTCCCCGATGCCGAGACCGGCCGTTTGCGTGAGGTGAAAATCGGTATATGGGCCTCCGATACTGATCCAGGGGAGTTCACCGCCGAGGAGCGGGCGGATTTCGAGCGCCTGATCGAGAAGTCGCACTGGTTCTTCAAACCCATGTTCGAGTCCGTGCGAGACGGCGGCAGGTCGCTGCAGGCGCGGGTTGTGCCCGTGATGCCGAAGGTGCTGTTCGCGCTGGTGCCGGTGTTCGCGGCCATTCTCGCGCTGTTCTATTGGGGCCGGCCGTACCTGCAGCACCTGATCTTTGCGCTGCATCTGCAAACCGTGATCTTCATTGCGCTGGCCACGGCGGAAGCCTCAAAGTTCACGAACAGCCCGCAGATGGTGGCCCTCGTTGCGGTCCCGGCCCTCCTGTTCATCGCCGTTTACGCGCTTCGGGGACTTCGTCGCGTGTATCAGTCGTCCTGGCCCGCGACGATCGCGAAAGCCGCCGCTGTCGGCGCCGTCTATGGTCTGGTCTCCGGAACGGTGATTTTCATGACCGTGGCGTC
Organism: Vicinamibacterales bacterium; assembly: GCA_040902895.1. GTDB lineage: Bacteria > Acidobacteriota > Vicinamibacteria > Vicinamibacterales > SCN-69-37 > JALYRV01. The sequence goes on from JBBDWL010000112.1 coordinate 54,954, forward strand.
GCTGGCCTTCTTCCTGTAGGCCATCGCCTCCTGGGCTAGACCGTCGTCTGCCGCTGAATGAACAGGCGCAGCAGTCCCTTCACCGCCAGGTGCACGAGGAAGTACACGATGAGGGCGACGATGTAGGAGAGCATGAACTGGTAGTTGCCCGAGCCCGGATCGGCCATGAGCCCCTGGAACGGCGCAAGCAGCGGCGAGGCCAGCGTGTCGATGAACTGCTTGAACCCCGCGTTCTCGCGCGCGCCCATCGCCTCGAGCACGATCTCGAGCGAGATGATCCCGTAGATCAGATAAAAGATGTAGTCGACGACCTGCGACACGCGGGCCATGGTGCGCGTGCGCGCGAGGTCCGCCTCGGTGTCGCCCACTTCGCGCACGGCCTTCTGCTTGAGAGAGCTGGCCAGTGCTTCGGCCTGACCTTCGTCCCGCGCCGTGATGTCGTCGGCCTGTCGCGAGATTTCGGCGTGCACCTTTTCGCGGACGTCGCCTTTTACGGATTCGTGCTGCTGCAGCTTGCGGGCTTCATCGGCCGCAAGTTTTTCTTCGTCGTTCATGCGGATGAGGTCTGCAAGTGGGGTGCCGCCGACTTACCGTCGAGCTGGGAAATTATGCCCGGCTTATTTTCGTGTCGCTAAAGTCCCACTAGCACCCGCGGTCAACGATCAAGCGCGAGGACCGTGCGAAGCAGCACGTCGGCGCCGCGCGTGCAGTCGTCCCATCGCGTGAGCTCGCGCGGCGAATGGCTGATGCCGCCGATGCTCGGAACGAAGATCATCCCCATCGGCGAGAGCTGCGCCATCATCTGCGCATCATGGCCGGCGCCGCTGGGCAGGCGCGTGGAGCTGAGCCCAAGGCCGGCCGATTCGCGCTCGATGACGTCCTGCACGGCCATCTCGGCGAGGGCAGGAGGATTGCGGCTCAAGTCTGCGATCTCGATGCTGGTGGACGTGCGCGCCGCGATCGCGGCCGCGCGTCGCCGAATCTCGGCGGCGAGCCGTTCGAGCTTCTCCACCGAGAGATCGCGCAGCTCGATCGTGAGGCGCGCGACGCCGGGAATCACGTTCGGCGCATTGGGCTCGATCTCGACGTGCCCGACGGTGCCGACCTGCCGGCCCGGCTCGCTCGTCACCGCCTCGCGCACCGCGATCGCCAGATGCGACGCGCCCAGCATCGCATCCTGACGCTCGTTCATCGGCGTCGTGCCGGCATGATTCGCGAAGCCTTTGATGATCGCGCGATAGCGCTGGATGGCGACGATGCCCTGGACGATGCCGATGTTCGTGGAGGCCTGCTCGAGCGTGCCGCCCTGTTCGATGTGAAGTTCGACATAGGCGTGGTGCGCGCCCTTCGGCCGCACCGCCTCCATGATGCGATCGGGCGTGCCGCCAAGCTTGCGGATGCCGTCGGCGCGGCGGAGCCCGTTCCACACCTGATCCATGTCGGCGGGCTTGACGTCGCCCGCCACGATACGGCTCGATGCGAGGCCTCGGCCGAAGGCAACCCCTTCCTCCGCCGCCCAGATCACCATCTCGAGCGGATGCCGGGTGCGGATGCCGTCGCGCTCGCACGCTTCAAGCAGGCCCAGCGCCGCGAGCGATCCGAGGTCGCCGTCGAAGTTGCCGCCGCTCGGCACCGAATCGATGTGGGAGCCGAACAGGATGGGCGGCGCTGACGCATCGGTGCCCGCGCGCCGCGCGAAGATGTTGCCTGCCGGATCGATGCGCGGCTCGAAACCCGATGCGCGCATTTCGCGCATGACGAACGCCCGCGCCGCGACGTCGGCGTCGGAATACGCGACGCGGCTTACGCCGTCGGCGAAGGTGCCGCCGGCCGGCCGGCCGAACATGCTCAGGGCTTCGATACGCCCGCGCAGCTTCAGCCCGTCGATCCCTGGTTTCTGAGCGCCGGCAGCCCCGAGCGGACCGAGATACAGACCCGCAGTGCCCGCCGCCGCGCCCCTGACGAAGCTCCGTCGTGTCACCCGCATGCCGCGCATCTTACGCTAGGATGCAGCAATGGCAACAACCCGGCGCCGGTCTTCTTTGGTCTTCCTGGCTTCCGTCTTGTCTTTGGTCTTCTGCCTTCCGTCTTCAGTCTTCCCTGCCTTCTCGCAGAACTACGGTCCCGCGAAGGGCACCTTGGTGATCGTCGGCGGCGGCACTCTCGACGGCACCGGCATCATGGAGCGGTTCATCCAGCTCGCCGGCGGCCCCAACGCCAGGATCGTCGTCGTCCCCACTGCGGCCGGCAACCGGAATCGGGACGGATCGGTGCGGCCCTACAAGGAAGAAGAGGTCATCGCGGGCTGGCTGCGGCGCGGGGTCAAGCAGGTGACGATGCTGCACACGCACGATCCGAAAGTCGCCGACGCCGACGCCTTCGTCCGGCACTTGCGCGACGCCACGGGCGTGTGGTTCAACGGCGGACGGCAATGGAACATTGTCGACTCGTACGCGAACACCCTGGCATACAGAGAATTTCACAAAGTGCTCGAGCGCGGCGGCGTGATTGGCGGCAGCTCCGCGGGCGCGACGATCCAGGGTGACTATCTCGTTCGCGGCGCGATTGCCGGGCCGCAGATCATGATGACGCCTGAGCCGGAGCACGAACGCGGCTTCAACTTCCTCCGGCGCACGGCGATCGATCAACACATCAACGCGCGCAATCGCTGGGACGATCTGATTCCAGTCATCCAGAAGTATCCGAACCTGCTCGGCATCGGCCTCTCGGAGGGCACCGCCGTCATCGTCACCGGCGACACGTTCGAGGTGATGGGGAAGTGGAAAGTGGCGGTACATGACAACACGCGCGTGTACCAGCCATGGGAGAAGCCGTACTACGTGCTCTCACCGGGCGACGTCTACGACATGAAGGCGCGCACGATCGTGAAGTACGGGACGGGCGTCACGCCTGCGCGAGTGCCGCGATGAAGCTCCGACCGTGGCGCCCCTTCCCCTTGAGATTCGCCGCCACGAGCTGCGCCGGATGTTAGCATTGGCGCCCATGCGTTCGCTGCCGCTTGCCCTCGTCGGCCTCGCCCTCGCAGTCGCTGCCGCCTGCGGCAAGCCGAAGATGACCGTGGCGCCCACACCGCCCGCGCCCGCGGCGGCTCCGCATAGCCTGATTCCCGCGCCGATATCGTTCACGGCAACCGGGGCCGCACCATTCACAGTCACCCCGCGCACGCGCATCATCGTCAACGACAGGGAAGCCGTTGGGGTCGCCACGTTCCTTGCCAGGCTCATCGCCGCTGCGCCTTCCGCGGCGATATCGGTGGAATTGATCGAGGCAGGACCGCTGCCCGAAGACGCATTCGTGCTGCAGCTGCGGCCCGGCGCGGCCATGGCCGCAGAGGGCTACACGCTCGCATCGACCGCCACGCAGGTGGTGATTACAGCGTCGCATCCTGCAGGGTTGTTCTATGGCGTGCAGACACTCCGTCAGCTGCTGCCGGCCGCCGTCGAACACGAGTGGCTGCGCCGCAAGACGCTGTCGGTGCCGGCCGTGAGCATCACCGACGCGCCGCGATTCGCATGGCGCGGCGCCATGCTCGACGTCGCGCGGCATTTCTTCGGCGTCGAGGAGGTGACGCGGCTCCTCGATCTGATGGCGCTGCACAAGATGAATCGGCTGCACCTGCACCTTGCCGACGATCAGGGCTGGCGTATCGAGATCGACAGCTGGCCCAACCTCACGCGCCATGGCGGCGGCACCGAAGTCGGTGGTGGGCCTGGCGGGTTCTACACGAAGGCGCAGTTCGCCGAGATCGTCCGATACGCCGCCGATCGTTTCATCACCATCGTTCCCGAGATCGACATGCCGGGCCACACCAATGCGGCGCTGGCGTCATATGCCGAGCTCAATTGTGATGGCGTGGCGCCGCCGCTGTTCACCGGCATCGAGGTCGGCTTCAGCACGCTCTGCGCCGAATCAGACGCGACGTATCGCTTCGTCGACGATGTGGTGCGCGAGATCGGGGCGATGACGCCGGGCCGGTACTTTCACATCGGCGGCGATGAGGTCAAAAAACTCACGCCCGCGCAGTACGAACACTTCGTCAAGCGCGCCGAGGCGATCGTGGGCCGCTACGGCAAGACGATGATCGGCTGGGACGAGGTTGCCGCGTTGAAGCTCGATCCCGGCTCCATCATTCAGTACTGGCGGCCAGGCGCGCCGAAAGGCGAGCTCGGTCAGACCGGCAACGTGATTTTCTCGCCGGCGAACAAGCTGTATCTGGATATGAAGTACACCCGGGCGACGGCGATTGGCCTCGACTGGGCGGGACGGATCGAAGTGCGCGACGGCTATGACTGGGATCCGGCCACGATGGTGCCCGGCGTCACGGAAGCCGCGATTCTCGGCGTCGAAGGGCCGCTGTGGACCGAGACGGTGGCGCGCCGCGCCGATTTGGACTATCTCGTCTTCCCGCGCCTCGCGGGCATCGCCGAGATCGGCTGGACGCCGCAGGCGCAGCGCAACTGGGAAAGCTATCGCCTTCGCCTGGCGGCGCAGGCGCCGCGCTGGACCGCGCTCGGCATCAACTTCTACCGATCGCCGCAGGTGCCCTGGGTCGAGTAGTCGAGTAAGTCGAGTAAGTCGAGTGAGGCGAGTGAGGCGAGTGAGGCAGTTAGGTGCTATCCTGAGCGCAGATTCACCTTCCAGGGGAGGCCCTCATGGCCACACGTCTGCACGTCGACGCCAGGCGTCTCGTCAGCGCCCTCTCGTTTCTTGCTATCGCGGTCATGCTTCTCAGCTTTGCGACGGTCGCCGGCGGCGGCTTTGCGCCGTTCTCGATCGCGGCAGTTGTGGGCGCCGCGTGCGGCGCGCTTGTCGCCGCCCTTCGATCGCGTCGCGGCGTCGGCGCGGCGCTCACATCCGAGCGCGCGCCGGCCAGCGCGGGCACCATCAACATCGCGAGTATTCCCGTCATCGGCATTGGCGGACTGGGTCTTGTCGCGATGGCTGCGGCCATGGCGTGGATCTTTCCACAGGGCCGAGCGTTGATGAGCTGGGGCATTGGCGGAGCAATCGTGGGCGCCGCGGCGTTCCTCATGTGGCGGCACTTCCATGGCGGCTCGCCCTTCTCCGTAGATCCGTACGAGACGCTACGCTTGCGCTGAGGGGTGCTATCCTGTGCGCAGGTACACCTGCATTCAGGGGAGGCTTTCATGGCCACACGTCTGCACGTCGACGCCAGCCGTCTCGTCAGCGCCCTTACGTTCCTCGCGGTCGCCCTTCTCGTGCTCAGCCTCGGCAGATTCGGTTTCGGATTCGGCATGTTCGCGCTGGCTGCGGTCGTCGGCGCGGCCGGCGGGTTCGTGGTTTACACGCTGCGCCAGCGGCGGTCGAAGCCCTTCGCGGATCATCCAGACGAGACGCTGCACCTGCGCTGAGATGAGATACACACCGGCGGCGATCGGAGGCGTCTTGCGGCTTTCGTCTTCAGTCTTGTGTCTTGCCGTCGTCTTGTGTCTTCCGTCTTCCGTCTTGACGCAGGCCGCCGACCCGGTCGCGACCTTCTCCATCCTTGGCTTCGATCCGGCGACTGGCGAAATCGGCGGCGCCGTGCAGTCCCGCGTGTTCTCCGTCGGCAACGGCGTGCTCTGGGCCGAAGCCGGCGTCGGCGCGGTCGCCACCCAGGCGATCGTCGACGTCAGCTACGGCCCTCAGGCACTTGCGCTGCTCAAAAAGGGCATCCCGCCCGCCACGATTATCAAACAGATTTACGAGGCCGATCCGGATCCGGGCTATCGCGGACAGCGCTGGCCGAAAGCCGGACGGCAGTTCGCGGTCATGAACGCGAAAGGCGAATACGCGGCGTTCACGGGACCGGAGGCCACACCCTGGGCCGGCCAGAAGGCCGGGAAGTACTGTACGGCGCAAGGCAATATTCTCGCGGGCGAACCCGTCGTCACGAACATGGTCGAGGCCTTCGAGAAGACCGAGGGACACCTATCTCTGCGGCTGATGGCCGCACTCGAGGCGGGGCAGGCGGCCGGCGGAGACACACGAGGCATGCAGTCGGCCGCGCTGCTCATTGTTAAAGAGGATGCCGGCGTCTGGCTCAACAATGACGTCGTCCTGCGCCTGCAGGTTGACGACAATCCCGACCCCATCAAGGAACTGCGCCGTCTTGTCGATCTTGCCTCCAGGCGCCGTCCGCGCCGCTGAGCTGCCGCGCAAATTGTAAATTGTAAATCGTATCGTCTCTGAGCAATGGCATGACTGATGCTCAACCGGATCTCCGGAGGAGTGTCACATGCGCAGGATTTCTCTGTTCATTCTCGCAGGCGCGATCGCGGCCGCCGCAGCATGCGCTGCGTCCGATCCCGGTATCACCACGGCCGTGAAGACGAAGCTTGCCGCCGACGATACGGTCAAGGCCTACCAGATCAACGTCGATACGCAGCAGGGCGTCGTCACGCTCACCGGCACGGTGGCGACCGCCGCCGCGCGGGATCGTGCGCTCGAGATTGCGCGCGGCACCGACGGCGTGACGCGCGTCGACGATCGACTCACCGTGGATGCCGCGGGCACGATCGACGAGCGCGCCCGGGAGCAGGCACGCGACGCGGCCGCGAAGGCCGGAGATGCCGTCGAGCGCCCGGGCGACGCCGGCGCGGCGCTTACGGATGCCGGGATCACGACGGCCGTCAAGACGCGGCTGCTTGCCGACCCCGACGTCGCGGGCCTCAAGATCGATGTCGACACGCGGGAGACGGTCGTCACCCTGACCGGCACAGTGGCCACGGCCGCGCAGAAGACCGAGGCCGGCAACATCGCGCGTGACACCACCGGCGTGACGCGCGTCGTCAACAACCTGAAAGTCGGGCCTTGAGCGCCCGTTGGAGGACCATCATGCGTAGGTTCCATGGACTCGTGCTTTTTGCGTCGATCGCGACCGCAGTGGCGTGCGCGTCGTCCGATCCCGGCATCACCACGGCCGTGAAGACGAAGTTCGCTGCCGACGAAACCGTCAAGGCGTATCAAATTGATGTCGACACGTCGGAAGGCGTCGTCACGTTGAGCGGCGCGGTGCAGTCACAGGCGGCGAAGGATCGCGCGATCCAGCTCGCGCGCGAGACGGATGGCGTTGCGCGGGTCGAGGATCGGCTGACCGTGAATCCGGCGATCACGCTCGACAACCGGCTCGGCGAGGCGGGATCGGATGCCGCGGGCCGCGCGCAGGGCACGGCGGGCAGCGCGTCAGACAAGGCCGGCGATGCGGCCGAGAAGATTGGTGATGCCGCCAGAGCAACGGGCGAGGCCGTAGCGCAGGCCGCAAAGGATGCGTCGCCTGTTGTCGCGGATGCCGGGATTACGGCGGCCGTGAAGACGCGTCTGCTGGCGGATCGGGACGTTGCCGGGCTGCGCATCGATGTGGACACGAGCGGCAAGGTCGTGACGCTGACGGGCAACGTCAAGACGGCCGCGCAGATCGCCGAAGCCGAAAAAATCGCGCGCGAAACGCCCGGCGTGATCCGCGTGGTCAACAACCTGAAGGTTGGCGCCTAGAGATCTTTCCTGCGGTGATAGATCAGGCGCGGGTTGTCGGCGCGGGCGCGATAGAACGCCTTGATGTTGTCGACCGACATGATGGTCCAGGGCGCCATCGGTGACGTGCCGTTTTTCGTGAAGGCGAGACCATCCGCCAGATAGACGGCGGCATGAAAGATCGTGTCGTGGCCGTCGAGAAAAGCGATCACGTCGCCGAGCTGATGGCCGCTTTCGATCAGGTAGTAGTCGCTCTTCAGCGTGTTGAGCGCCGTCGTCACGTCGAGGAAGCGGTCGTCGGGTTCAGCCGCAAAGAAGTTGAGCGACGACCACAGGCAGTTGGCGATGATCGGCTTGTCGAGATCGCCTGCCGACAGCTTCGGATAGCGGTAGAGGAGGTTGCGCGCGAGCGCCGGCAGCAGGTGCACCACGTCGATGGAGCCGGCAGGGCCGGCTCCGGCGATTGATTCGAGCAGCGGCCTGATGTCGGTGCGCCGGCCTGAAATGCCCCAATAGTGCGTCAGGGCTTCGACTTCGGCTGGCGCCTCGACGTTCAACCGCACGAGGACGGTTCTGTTGCGCATCAGCGCCTTGCGGAGCCCGTGCCATTCCTCCTCATCGCTGATCTCGGACTTCACCATGTCGAGGTCGGCAAAATGCAGAAACGGGCCGTCACGATAGACCAGCGGCTCGATGATTTGGCGCGTGCGCGGACTGACGAGGCTGCCGGCGAACCAGTCGGCAGCGGAGGCCCCAAGAAAGCGATACGACTCGGCCTGCGCGGAATTGAATCGAGACTTCGCCAGTTGCAGATACAGCCGCGCGCGCACTTCCGGCGTGAGGCTGCGCAGCAGCGCCGCATCCGGGAATAACGCAATGCCCGCCGTTGACGGATCCGGCCTCGCCGACTGCAGCAGGCGCGCTGCATCGGTCGCCGGCATCCCTGACCAGGCAAGGAAGCTCGCCGCTACATCCGATGTCGTATTCGGCATCCGCCAGACGATCGGTTCTGCCGCACCCTCGTCGTCGCTGATGTACTCCAGCGGGGGCGAGATGACAATGGGCGTGATGGTCAGTTGTCCCCACGGACCAGTTCCGCCTCCCTCTGAGAGAGGCAAAGGGGCAGCCGCGCCGGGAGCCTCCGTGGCCGTGCCGCGCGCATAGATGCCGGCGGCAATCAGCCAGGGCGCGATGAACAGCACACCGAGGCCAATCAGCCAGCTCTTTGGAATCGAGATCAGCGAGGACGGCGGAAGCGGATTTCTGGAGGCAGCCATGCGAGTCATCATGACTACGTTGCTGCGGTGCCGGTCGTTGCGGCCTTCACACTCCCGGCGGGTATGAAAAAACCCGGCGGCGCGTTGCGCCGCCGGGTCGGACCGTCGTCCCACCGCGATCCGGTGGGATGGATGCCGGAGCTAAAGCTCCGGCCTACCAGGTAATGCGAGACACGATCTGCGCGATCCGGCTGGTCGGCGTGCCGGTCAGCCCCGTCACTTCGTAGTCGTCCCGATCGTTGCCAAGCCCTCCGACCGGAATGAAGTTGACGTTGTTGAACGCGTTCAGCAGCTCCACGCGGAACTCCGCGTTCACGCGGCCGACGATCGGCACGCGCTTGGTGACGCTGATGTCGTAGTTCTGGAACATCGGCCCGGTGACGATGAGCTCGCCGACGCCGCAATCGCCGAAGCCGCCCGCAAGCTCGATGCAGTTGGGACCGTTCGCGGGAGCGAAGTACCGGCCGCTGGGCGGGCCTTGGGTGCCATACCCCGTCGGGGAGGTCGCGCTCACGCTGAACGCCTTGACGGTTTCGTCGATGACATCCTGCGGCAGCATGAAGACGCGGCCTGAGCTGTCGAATCGCAGCCTGAAGAGATCACCGGCTTCCTCCGGCGTCATGCCGACCAGCCGCGTGTTGCCGAGATTCACCAGCCGGCCCGACTGGATGCGCACGGTGCTCGCGATCGACCACCCGCCAATCAGGCGATCGACCAGCCCGCCGACGTTGCTGCCGAACCGGCGCCCGCGTCCGAAAGGCAGCTCGTAGACAATGTTCGCCTTGAACGCGTGCGACGTTTCGCCCTCCGATCCGGTGTCGCGGCGGAAGAGCCGCGGCTTGCGGAACGAGAAGAAGTTCGACTGCCACGTCCGGCCCAGGACGTAGCTGCTCTGGAACTGGAAGCCGTTCACGAGGCGCCGGCGCAGCTCGAGCTGTAAGGAGTGATGCCGCGACCGCCCCTCGTTCGTCGTCAGCTCCGCGCCCCCGAGCTGATGAGGATTGACGACGAAGAAGTTGGCCGGAAGGCCGGCGCGCAACGCGTTGGCACGACGGCTGCCGCTGTCGAAGAGCTCCGCTGCCGCGCCGATCGGATTGGGATTGAACAGCGCCAGCGGATTGACGAAGTCGCTGTTGCGGAACAGGCTCGACGTGTAGAGCGCGGGGTTGTTCGGATCGCCCGCGCCGCGGATGTAGGCCAGGAAAATCGGCAGCGGGCTCGTGCCGGTGCCCTCGCCGAAGTACTGGAACGTGCTGCCACGGCCGGCGGCGATGTTGGCCTGCAGGTTGGCCTGGGCCGCGCGGAATTCGTCGAGGAACCCGTTCTCGATGATGTTGATCTCGTTGAATTCCATCTCCTGCCACGAGTCGCCGCTCTGCGTGCCGACGTACCGGGCTTCGACGGCCATGTTCCGCGAGATGGCGCGCTGAATCCCGGCCGTCCACGTCCGGGCATAGGGCACCTGCAGATTCGGATCGAACATCTCGAGGTCGCCCGTGACGTCGTCGCGGAACGGGTATGCCAGCGCACGCGGAATCTCGGGCGGCCCGAGCAGGTCGCGGTTCCGGAAGAGAATCGGCGGCGCGCCCAGATTGTCGAGGCTCAGGTTGCGGTTCGCCGAGATCGCGACGCCGGGATTCGATCCGTACACGCCGGTGAACTGGGACGTGCCGTTGCGGCTGTACGCCACGGCGAAGCCGGCGCGGACGACCGTGTCGCCATCGTTGCCGATCAGCCGCCGCCAGCCGCCGCCTGCTGTGGGCGTCCACGCAACACCGATGCTCGGCGCCCAGTTGTTCCAGTCGGTCTCATGGGCGTGCGTTCCCTCGCCGAAGTTGATGAACTCCGGCAGCTTGCCGGGCATGTTGCCCGGCTGGAAGAGATTGCACACGGTGTCAGGGTTGGTGCCCGACACACCGCACAGGTCGTCGAGCGTGGCCGTGGAGTAGCTGTTGTTGAGCGGATAGAACGGGAACTGCAGCACGTAACGCATCCCGGCGTTGATGGTCAGGTTCGGACGCACGCGCCAGGCATCCTGCACGAAGAAATCCGTTTCGCGCATGCGGCCGCGCTGGATCGACGGGCCGAGGAACACGAACTCGCCGGTTTTTTCATCGATGCGCGCATCGCCCGAGATGCCGCTGACCCGGCCGGTCAGCACCGCATACAGATCGCCGGCGTCGGCCAGCGCCGTGTTCGACGCGCCCGGGAAGTTCGCCGTCGTGAACAGCGACGCGGCCGGGTCGCCGCTGATGATGTCGAAATCGAGCTCCGGCACGAGCGTCTGGTTGAACAGGGCGAGATCGACCTGCGTCCACGATCCGCCGAACGACAGACTGTGCGAGCCCTTGATCCAGTTGACCGTGTTCTCGACGACCTTCGTCGATGCCTCGCGCCACTGCACCGTCGGACCGTTCGAGGCGTTGTCGATCTTGGCCGTATCGATGTCGAGATGGAATCCGCCCTGATCGCCGATCGACGTGCCGCCCCACATGCCGGGATTCAGCTCATTCGAGAAGTACGTCGGCCCGCCCGTCGCGCCCATGCTGAACTCGTTCACGAGGCTGTCGCCGATCGCCGAGCGGAGCGACACCTTCGTCGTGTACCGATGCGAGTCCTGGGTGCCGGTCGAGGGGAATCCTGGGAACCGAGGGTCGCGGTTGTTCAGTGTGTCGGGATTCGAGTTGATGTGCTGATAGTTGAACGATCCAGACAGACGATGGGCGTTCGACAGATTCAGGTCGAGCCGTCCCGTGGGATAGCGATTGTGCGACCGTTGCGGCGTGAGGAACGAGAAGCGCTGGAGGTTCGGGTCGTCCAGATCGGTGACCGTGCCGTCGCTCGTGGTCGCACGCATGTCGGCCAGCAGCTTCGCGATCGTCGGGTCCAGCGTCTGCGTGTGCCCGCGGGACGCGGCCAGCGCCAGCAGATTCACTTCACGCACCACGCCGCCGGTCGTGTTGTATCGGAAGATCCCCTGCTGCGCGAGCGGATGCAGGATAGTGCGGTTCCGGCGCACGTCGGTCGGCTGGCGGAATTCTTCGTAGTTGATGAAGAAGAACGCCTTGTCCCGGCCGTCCCACAGACCCGGAATGACGATGGGGCCGCCAGTCCGCCCGCCGATCTGATTCTGGACAAGCTCCGGCTTGTCGAGCCCGTCGCGGTTGTTGAACCACGTGTTCGCATTCAGCGAGTGATGGCGGAAATAGTGATAGAGGCTGCCGCTGAAGTCGTTGCTGCCCGAGCGCGTCACGAACCGGATCTGCACCGCGCCATGGCCTGCGGCATCCGCACCCTGGGCCGCCATCGTGACCGTCACTTCTTCAACGGCGTCGAGCCGTGGACTCATACGGGCGAAAAAGCCGTCGGTGGTCTTCAGGTGGTTGTCCTGCACGTTCATACCATCGACGGTGATGTTGATGACGCTCTGCGGCAGGCCGTTGACCGTGGAATCGCGGTTGCCGCCGGGCGTCGAGACGCCGGGCAGGAACGTAATGAAGTCGATCGCGTTGCGGCTGACGAGCGGGAGGTTCGACACCTGATTCACATTCAGGGTCGTGGACACCGTCGACGAGCTGGTCTCGATGATCTCCGCGCCGGCCGACACCGTCACGGTTTCATCGATGCCGCCCACCTCGAGCACCGCGCGCACGTTGGCGGGACTGCCGGCCGTGAGGACGACATTATTAAGAACGCGGGTCTTGAAGCCCATGAGCGAAACCGTGACCGTGTAGGTGCCGGTGTTGAGCGCGGGAATCGTGAACGACCCCTGGTTCGACGTCACGGCGGTGGAGGTCGCGCCGGTTCCGGCATTGCGCACGGCGACGTCCGCGCCGGGGATCGCTCCGCCCGACACGTCGAGGACGACACCCGTAATAGAGGATGTTGCTGAGCCTTGTGCAAATGCCGCGGTCGACAGCAGCAGCGCGGCCAGGGCCGAAAGAACCACTCTCCAAGTGGAAGTTCTCATGATCGAATCGCTCCGGCGTAGAGGCGAGTTGCTAAACGGCTGGTACCGGGTATCGGTATACAACCTGTACGCGCCGGATACTACCTGTGAGTGTCGCGCCTGTCAAGACGCGACGGCACTTGAAGGAAGAAACAGCACACAGCCACGTCTCGAGGAGAGAGGATGGGCACCCCTCAAGACCATGCAGAATGGCTGTGTGCTGCCGCTATACTACTAGGGGAGTAGCCGTATATGTCAAGCCCTGTTTGCGCGACCTCGCGCCAGGCCGCTTGCCGGCCGCCCACCGCACCGCCATGTCCGAATATTGCCAGTCGTTCCGGCCTGGCCGGCGTATAACTGTGGCGTGACCCTGGATGCCGCCATTTGCTATCGCGCACTTGCCAGCCGCGACGCGCGCTTCGACGGCCGTTTCTTCACAGGCGTGACCAGCACCGGCATTTATTGCCGCCCGATCTGTCCTGCGCGAACGCCATCGCGCGCCCATGTGCGCTTCTATGCGTGCGCGAGCGCTGCGGAAGCCGACGGATTCAGGCCATGCCGCCGCTGCCGGCCCGACACCGCACCCGGCACGCCCGCCTGGCAGGGCGCCCCGGCGACGGTTGCGCGCGGGCTGCGGTTGATTCGCGACGGAGCGCTGGATGAACACGGCATCGATCGCTTTGCGGATCGCCTCGGTCTGAGCGCGCGGCAGGTGCGGCGGCTGTTCGAAACGCATCTTGGCGCCGCGCCCACCGACATCGCCCGCACGCGGCGCGTGCACTTCGCGCGCATGCTGCTCGACGATCCGTCGCTCGGATTGACCGACATCGCATTCGCGTCAGGATTTCGAAGCGTGCGGCAGTTCAATCACGCGTTTCAGCAGACGTTCAAGGCGGCGCCGCGGACGCTGAGATCGCGGGCCCGTCCCACGCGCGATTCCATCACGCTCCGGCTCGGATTCCGTCCGCCGCTGGATGTCGTATGGCTAATGCAGCTGCTGGCCGGGCGCGCGGCGCCTGGTGTGGAGCGCGTCGAAGACGGCATCTACCGGCGAACGGTTGCCATCGCCGGCGGTGAAGGATGGATCGAAGTCTCGAACAAGGAAGGCCGACGCCAGGGCGTGCGCTACCTTGTCGTGCGCGCGAGTCCGTCGCTTGGCCCGCATCTGATGCACGTCGCGGCCCGCACGCGCCGCATGTTCGATCTCGACGCCGACCCGGCCACGATCGAGCGCGCGCTATCATCCGATCCACGGCTTGCCGCCGCCATTCGCGCGCGCCACGGCCTGCGCGTGCCTGGCGCGTGGCACCCGTGGGAGATTGCGATGCGCGCGATCGTTGGCCAGCAGGTGAGTGTCGAAGCCGCGTCGACGCTTGTCGGACGGATCGTCGAGCGCGCGGGCACACCCATCGAGACGCCGTTCGACGGACTCACGCGGTTGTTTCCAGCGCCCGGCGCCGTTGCCGCTGCCGATCTCTCGAACATCGGCATGCCCGGCGCGCGCGCGGCGACCGTCAAGCGCGTTGCCGCAGGCCTTGCTGCCGGCGCCATCCGGCTCGAGATCGGCCAGGGCTACGACGCAACCGTGCGCGAGCTGTGCTCGATCCAGGGGATCGGCCCGTGGACGGCCGAATACATCGCGCTGCGTGCGCTTGGCGAGCCCGACGCATTTCCCGCCGGCGATCTGGGATTACGGAAGGCGCTCGGCAATGGCGCGCCCGCCTCGGAGCGGGATGTCGCAACAGCCGCTGAGGCGTGGCGGCCATGGCGCGGCTACGCCGCCATGTATCTGTGGAGCGGCGCAATTAAAAGTTGAAAGTTGAAAGTTGAAAATTATGGAAAGACTCGACATCGATTCACCTGTCGGTGAGCTCGCGTGCATCGTGCGCAACGGAACATTGGTCGGCGTGGCGTTCGACTCGGATTCGGGTGGGACGCTCGACTACGTTCGCAAACGGTTTCCGGGCGAGAAGCTGATGACTGCGCGCGAAGCAGGCGGCGTGCGCGCGGCGTTTGAAAGGTACTTCGCGGGCGATACGGCGGCGCTCGACACGTTAGCGGTCGATCCGGGCGGCACGCCGTTTCAAAACACCGTGTGGATGTCGCTGCGAGAAATCGCCGCCGGCAAGACCTGGTCCTATCAGGATCTCGCGCGGCGTATCGGCTCACCGGCCGCGGTGCGTGCTGTCGGCGCCGCCAACGGCGCCAACCCCATTCCGCTGGTGCTGCCGTGTCACCGGGTCATTGGCAAGAACGGGAAGCTCGTCGGTTATGGCGGTGGGATGGCGCGCAAAGCGTGGCTGCTGCGACATGAGGGGTGCGTGGAGGGCGAGCAGGCGGTGCTCACCCTCCTTTAATAGATAGAGCGCTATCTCTTCAGGTCTTCGCCGACATCCTCGATGGCGTCGCCGACCTTCCGGCGCGCCTTCCCGAAGCCCTCCTGCACCTTGCCCGACGCCTCGTCGACGACACCCTCGTCGTGCAGGCGCTCGTCGTTGGTCGCATGGCCGATGGCCTGTTTGACCTCACCTTTGGCACGGTCCAGCTTGCCGTCCAGTTCGTCGCGGTTCATAGTCAGTACCTCCAGGCGGCAGTAACGCAATCCGCCTGCCCACCGTAGCCGAGCGGGCGAAGGTGGGCCCACCTTCGCGCTACGCGCTTCGGCGGGCAGAGCTCGCGCGCCCGGTTGCGTGTTGCGCGCTCGCTCTGGTAAACTTGCAAGGTTTGGACGGGCACAGGACACCCTATCTGTGCCTCCTCCGGACAGGCTGAACGTATTGCCTGTCCTTCCGACACAATTTCCTTAGGGTTTTCCGCTGCAGGCGCCGAGCTTCGGCTCCTAGGCCTGCTGCATTTCTCTTTTCCCGCGAGCTGCGGCGTTGTTGCCGTTGCCCGGGAAGAGATCGCCAAGGCGTGCGCAAGCACGCCCGCGAGGACGCGGAGCGGGGCATGGGGCCCCGCGAGCGACGAGCCGGGGTTCGGGGCAGAGCCCCGAGAGAGAAACAGATGCCGACGATTAGTCAGCTCGTGCGCAAGGGCCGCGAAGCGGTCGAGTGGAAGACGAAGAGTCCCGCGCTGCAGAAGAGCCCTCAGAAGCGGGGCGTCTGCGTGCGCGTCTTCACCCAGACGCCGAAGAAGCCGAACTCCGCGCTGCGCAAAGTCGCGCGCGTGCGGCTCACCAACGGCATCGAGGTGACGACCTACATTCCGGGCGTCGGCCACAACCTGCAGGAGCACTCGCTGGTGCTGATCCGCGGCGGCCGCGTCAAAGACCTGCCGGGCGTGCGCTATCACGTCGTGCGCGGCACGCTCGATGCGGTCGGCGTCGCGGGGCGCAAGCAGGGACGGTCGAAGTACGGAGCGAAAAGACCGAAGGCCTAGTAAGTCGAGTAAGACGAGTAAGACGAGTAAGGGAGTCAGGTTAGCCAATGCCACGCAGACGAGAAATTGCAAAGCGCGAAGTGCCCGCCGATCCGATTTACGGCAGCTCGCTCGTCACCAAGTTCGTCAGCACGCTGATGTACGGCGGCAAGCGCAGCACGGCGCAGAACATCATGTACAAGTCGATGGACATGATCAAAGAGAAGACCGGCGACGATCCGCTCAAGGTCTTCAAGAAGGCCGTCGAGAACGCCAAGCCGAGTCTCGAGGTCAAGTCGCGCCGCGTCGGCGGCTCCAACTATCAGGTGCCGATCGAGGTGAACCAGAACCGGCGCCTCTCGCTGTCGATCCGCTGGCTCGTCGGCTTCGCACGCGATCGCGGCGACGGCAAGACGATGGAAGAAAAGCTGGCCAACGAGCTGATGGACGCGGCCAACCTTCGCGGCGGCGCCGTGAAGAAGAAGGAAGACGTCCACCGCATGGCCGAAGCGAACAAGGCGTTCGCCCACTACCGCTGGTAAAGACGTTACGGAAATGGCTAGAACGGTAAACCTCAATCGTTGTCGCAACATCGGCATCATGGCCCACATCGATGCCGGCAAGACGACGACGACGGAACGGATCCTCTTCTATACGGGGATCACGTACAAGATCGGCGAAGTCCACGAAGGTACGGCCGTCATGGACTGGATGGAGCAGGAGCAGGAGCGCGGCATCACGATCACGTCGGCCGCGACGACCTGCACGTGGCGCGATCACCGCATCAACATCATCGATACGCCGGGCCACGTCGACTTCACGGCCGAAGTCGAGCGGTCGCTGCGCGTGCTCGACGGCGCCGTTGCCGTGTTCGACTCGGTCGCCGGCGTCGAGCCGCAGTCCGAGACCGTCTGGCGCCAGGCCGACAAGTACCGCGTGCCGCGCATCTGCTTCGTCAACAAGATGGATCGCATCGGCGCGAACTTCCAGATGACGTTCGACCAGATCAAGTCGAAGCTGGGCGCCAATCCGGTCGCGATTCAGCTGCCGATCGGCAACGAAGACAAGTTCAAGGGCGTCATCGATCTCATCAAGATGAAAGCCATCGTCTACCAGGACGAGACGATGGGTGCCGACTACCTGATCGAGGATATTCCCGCCGACCTCGTTGATCAGGCGAAGGCGTGGCGCGATCACCTGATCGAGAAGGTCAGCGAATCGGACGATCAGCTGCTCGAGAAGTACCTGCACGGGCAGGAGCTCACCGAAGACGAGATCAAGCGGGCGCTGCGCAAGCGCGTCATGGAATCGGTTCGCAAGGAAGGCGAGACGGCCTTCGTCGTCGTCATCTGCGGCTCGGCGTTCAAGAACAAGGGCGTCCAGCCGCTGCTCGACGCGGTCGTCGACTTTCTGCCGTCGCCGCTCGACGTGCCGGCGATTCAGGGCATCGATCCGAACAAGGCCGAGAAGACGCTGGTCGAGCGTCCGGCGTCAGACGACGCGCCGATGTCGGCGCTCGCGTTCAAGATCATGACCGACCCGTTCGTCGGTCAGCTCACGTTCCTGCGCGTGTACTCAGGCGTCATGACGACCGGTTCGTCCGTCTATAACGCGACCAAAGGCAAGACCGAGCGCATCGGACGCCTGCTGAAGATGCATGCGAACAAGCGCGAGGAAATCAAGGAAGTCTACGCGGGCGACATCGCCGCGGCCGTCGGCATGAAGTCGGTCTCGACCGGCGACACGGTGTGCGACGAAAAGCACGCGGTCGTGCTCGAGGCGATGGACTTCCCGGAGCCCGTCATCTCGCTCGCGATCGAGCCGAAGACCAAGAGCGATCAGGAAAAGCTCGGCATGGGCCTCGCGAAGCTGATGGCCGAGGACCCGACGTTCCGCGTGAAGACGGACCACGAGACCGGCCAGGTCGTCATCGCCGGCATGGGCGAGCTGCACCTCGAGATCATCGTCGACCGCCTGAAGCGCGAGTTCAACGTCGAGGCCAACGTCGGCGCGCCGCAGGTGGCCTACAAGGAATCGATCACGAAGGCCGCCAACGGCGAAGGGCGCTACATCAAGCAGACGGGCGGCCGCGGCCAGTACGGCCACGCGAAGATTCGCCTGCTGCCGCGCAAGCCCGGCGAGGGCTTCCTGTTCGAGAACGAGACCGTCGGCGGCTCGATTCCCAAGGAATTCATCAAGCCGATCGAACAGGGCATCGTCGAGGCGATGACCACGGGCGTGCTCGCGGGCTACCCGATGGACGACGTGCTGGTAGAGCTGTACGACGGCTCGTACCACGACGTCGACTCGAACGAAATGGCGTTCAAGATTGCCGGCTCGATGGCGTTCAAGGACGCCGCCAAGCGTGCGCATCCGGTGCTGCTCGAGCCGATCATGCGCGTCGAGGTGGTCGTCCCCGAAGACTTCATGGGCGAGATCATCGGGGATCTGACCAGCCGGCGCGGCCACGTGCAGTCGATGGAAGCGCGCGGCGGATCGCAGGTCATCAACGCGCGCGTGCCGCTCGAGAAGATGTTCGGTTACGCGACCGACATGCGCTCGCGCACGCAGGGGCGCGCGACGTACTCGATGCATTTCGATCACTACGATCAGGCGCCGAAGTCGGTGTCTGACGAAGTCATTGCCCGGGTTTCGGGAAAGGTGTAGCGGAGACGAAAACACATGGCGAAGGAAAAATTCGATCGGTCGAAACCCCACGTCAATGTCGGCACGATTGGGCACATCGACCATGGCAAGACGACGCTGACGGCGGCGCTGACGAAAGTGGCGGCCGACAAGGGCTGGGCGAAGTTCGTGTCGTACGACGAGGTGGCGAAGGCCAGCGAGTCGCAGGGGCGGCGCGACGAGACGAAGGTCATGACGATTGCGACCAGCCACGTCGAGTATGCGACGCCGAACCGGCACTATGCGCACGTCGACTGTCCGGGCCACGCCGACTACGTCAAGAACATGATCACGGGCGCGGCGCAGATGGACGGCGGCATTCTGGTCGTGGCGGCCACCGACGGCCCGATGCCGCAGACGCGCGAGCACGTGCTCCTGGCGCGCCAGGTCAACGTGCCGTATCTGGTCGTGGCGCTCAACAAGGTCGACGCGGTCGACGATGCGGAGCTGCTCGATCTGGTGGAACTGGAAGTGCGCGAGCTGCTCAAGAGCTACGGCTTCCCGGGCGACGACATTCCGGTGGTGCGCGTGAGCGCGCTCAAGGCGCTCAACGGCGAGCCGGACGGCGTCGCGTCGGTGCTCAAGCTGATGGAGGCGCTCGACACCTACATTCCGATGCCGGAGCGGGAAGTCGACAAGCCGTTCCTGATGCCGATCGAAGACGTGTTCTCGATCTCGGGGCGCGGCACGGTGGTGACGGGCCGCATCGAGCGCGGCACGGTGAAGGTGGGCGAAGAGGTCGAGATCATCGGCTTCCGGCCGACGCAGAAGAAGGTCGTGACGGGCGTCGAGATGTTCCGCAAGCTGCTCGACTCGGGCGTGGCGGGCGACAACGTCGGGGTGCTGCTCCGCGGCACGGAAAAGGACGATGTCGAGCGCGGGATGGTGCTGGCCAAGCCGGGCACGATCAATCCGCACACGAAGTTCAAGGCGGAAGTCTACGTGCTGAGCAAGGACGAGGGCGGCCGGCACACGCCGTTCTTCAACGGCTATCGGCCGCAGTTCTATCTGCGGACGACGGACGTGACCGGCACGATGCATCTGCCGGAAGGCACCGAGATGATCATGCCGGGCGACAACACGGCGATCACGGCGGAGCTGATGGCGCCGGTGGCGATTGAAAAGGGCAGCCGCTTCGCCATCCGCGAAGGCGGCCGCACGGTCGGCGCCGGCACGGTGACCGAGATTCTGGCGTAGGCCCTGGGCCATAGGCCTGATAGAGACATGCCGGCGAGCCGTTGTGCGAGCCGGCATCAGGCCTAAGGCCTAGGGCCTAAGGCCTGACAGCGAAGCGAACGAAGTGAGCGAGCAACTATGGCAACTACATTCAGCGACAAGATCCGCATCCGCCTGAAGGCGTACGACTATCGGGTGCTCGATCAGTCGACGAGCGAAATCGTGGAGACGGCCAAGCGCACGGGCGCGCGGCTGGCCGGCCCCGTACCGCTGCCGACCGAGAAGAACAAGTGGACGGTGCTGCGATCGCCGCACGTCGACAAGAAGTCGCGCGAGCAGTTCGAGATCCGCACGCACAAGCGGCTCATCGACATTTTCGAGCCGACGCCGCAGACGGTTGACGCGCTGATGAAGCTGGATCTGCCGGCCGGCGTCGACGTCGAGATCAAGGCGTTCGGCAAGGATCACAAGTAGAGCGGGACTTCGGCTCCGCGGAGTGACACATGGTTATGGGACTCATCGGCAAGAAAGTCGGCATGACGCAGGTCTATCAGAAGGATGGATCGGCGCTGCCTGCCACCGTCATCAAGGCCGGTCCCTGCGTCGTCGTGCAGATGAAGACCAAAGAGACCGACGGCTACGAGTCGGTGCAGCTGGGTCTCGTCGAAGACAAGCCGGCGAAGACGAACAAGGCGCTGGGCGGTCATTACAAGAAGGCCGGCGTGCCTCCGACGCGCGTGCGTCGCGAGATTCCGCTCGCGGCGGCCGGCCCCGACGGCAAAGGCAAGGACGCCAAAGAGGGCGCCGAGGCGCCGAAGGCGGACGACCACGCAGAAACGTCAGTGAAGGCGGGCGACCACGCCGAAACGTCAGTGAAGGCGGGCGATCAATATGACGTCACGATGTTCAAGGCGGGCGATCGCGTCGACGTGATTGGCACGACGCGCGGCAAGGGCTTCCAGGGCGTCATGAAGCGCCACAACTTCGCCGGCGGCGCGGCCACGCACGGCTCGATGTTTCATCGCGCGCCCGGCTCGATCGGCGCATCGTCGTTTCCGTCACGCGTCGTCAAGGGCATGCGCGCGGCCGGCCACATGGGCAGCACCCGCGTCACGACGCGCAACCTGAAGATCGTGCAGGTCGACGCCGAGAACAACCTGCTCGTGCTGCACGGCGCCGTGCCCGGCTCGCCGGGCGGATATCTGGTCATCCGGCGCGCGATTGCCGCGAAGCCCGAGCCCGTACCGCAGGTCGAGAAGGTTAAGAAGGGCAAGAAATAGCCATGAAACTCGACGTTGTAAAC
Organism: Vicinamibacterales bacterium; assembly: GCA_040902895.1. Taxonomy (GTDB): domain Bacteria; phylum Acidobacteriota; class Vicinamibacteria; order Vicinamibacterales; family SCN-69-37; genus JALYRV01. Next base: position 76,198 of record JBBDWL010000112.1, read on the forward strand.
AGCGACAACAAGAAGGTCGGGTCGGTCGAGCTCAAAGACGATGTCTTTGGCGGCGCGATCAAGAAAGACCTGATCTGGGAGTCGGTCACGCGGCTCAACGCGTCGGAGCGCCGCGGTACCCACGCGACGAAGAACCGCGCGCTGGTCAGCGGCGGGGGCAAGAAGCCATACCGGCAGAAGGGCACCGGCCGTCCCCAGGTGGGATCGAGCCGTACGCCGCTCTGGCGGCACGGCGGCACCGTCTTCGGCCCGCAGCCGCGCAGCTACGACTTCAAGCTTCCGAAGAAGGTCGAGAAAGGCGCGCTGCGCGCGGCGCTCGCCTCGAAGCTGAAGGACGGCGTCGTCACGGTCGTCGAGGAATTGAAGGCCACGGAGCGCAAGACGAGCGCGGCGGCGGAGCTGCTCAAGCGGCTCGGCGCGAACGGCAAGACGCTGATCGTCGACGTGCAGCCCGACGAGATGTTCGCCGCCTCGGCGCGCAACATCCGTGGCATCACGCTCGTGCCGAGCGGCCGGCTGACGGCCCGCGACGTGATGGATACGACGCGCATCATCGCCACGAAGGCGGCCGTCGAGCGTCTGCAGGAAGTGCTGGGATAGCCCAGGCTCAGGGAAAAAGTCATGAAGATCACAGACGTGATTCGCCGGCCGCTGATTACCGAGAAGTCGACGCTCATGCGGGAGCGCGAAGACGGGCAGACGCTCGTGTTCGAGGTCGCGCGCGACGCGACGAAGGTCGACATCAAGCGGGCGGTCGAAAAGCTGTTCGGGTCGAAGGTCGCCAACGTGCGCACCGCGACGATGCACGGCAAGTTCAAGCGGCAGGGCAAGTTCATCGGGCAGCGTTCGGACTGGAAGAAGGCCTTCGTCCGGCTGCGCGAAGGCGAGAAGGTCCCTGAGTTTTTGGAAGGCGCATAGAACATGGCCATTAGAGACTACAACCCGACCTCGCCGGGCCGCCGTTTCCAGACGGGGCCGACGTTCGACGAGATCACGACATCGACGCCGCACAAGCCGCTGCTCGAGCCGCTCAAGAAGACGGGCGGCCGGAACAACACCGGCGAAGTGACGTCGTGGTGGCGCGGCGGCGGCCACAAGCGGCAGTACCGCATCATCGATTTCAAGCGCGACAAGCTCGAGATTCCGGGCAAGGTGTCGACGGTCGAGTACGACCCGAACCGCTCGGCGCGCATCGCGCTGGTCACGTATGCCGACGGCGAGAAGCGCTACATCCTGCACCCGGTGGGCGTGAAGGTGGGCGACACGATCATCGCGGGCGTCAACGTCGACATCCTGCCGGGCAACTGTCTGCCCCTGAAGAACATTCCGCTCGGCACGATGATTCACAACGTCGAGCTGAAGCCGGGCAAGGGCGGACAAATCGCGCGCAGCGCGGGATCGTCGGTGCAGCTGGTGGCCAAGGAAGGCGACTACGCGTCGGTGAAGATGCCGTCGGGTGAAATCCGCCTGATCGGCATCGAGTGCTTCGCCACGGTGGGGCAGGTCGGCAACATCGATCACGAGAACGTGTCGGTGGGCAAGGCGGGCCGCTCGCGCTGGAAGGGGCGCAAGCCGCACGTGCGCGGCGTGGCGATGAACCCGGTCGATCACCCGCTCGGCGGCGGCGAAGGCAAGACCTCGGGCGGACGCCATCCGGTGACGCCGTGGGGCGTGCCGACCAAGGGTTACAAGACGCGCAATTCGAAGCAGACCGATCGCTTCATTGTGCAGAGAAGGAAGCGCTAATGGGTCGTTCACTGAAAAAGGGCCCGTTCATCGATCTGCACCTGCTCGAGAAGGTGGAAGCGATGAACCGCGCGGGCGACAAGAAGGTCATCAAGACCTGGTCGCGCCGCTCGACGGTGGTGCCCGAGATGGTTGGCCACACGATCGCCGTGCACAACGGCAACAAGTTCGTGCCCGTGTACGTGACCGAGAACATGGTCGGCCACAAGCTCGGCGAGTTCGCGCCCACGCGGCACTTCCGGGGGCACACGACGAAGGCTGAAAAGGCGGCCGCGGCGGCTCCGCCGGCCGGCGGCCCTGGTGCTGGCGGCGGCGCGCCGAAGGCAGGTGGCTAATGGCCGTGCAGGCTGAAGCCACGGCGAAATACATCCGCACATCGGCCCAGAAAGCAGGCCTCGTGCTCGAGCTGATTCGCGGCAAGGACGTGAACACCGCGCTCTCGACGCTCGCGTTCGCGCGCAAGTCGGTGGCGAAGGACATCGAGAAGGTGCTGCGGTCGGCGATTGCGAACGCGTCGACGAAGGAGGGGTTCGGCGGCGACGTCGATCGTCTCTATGTCGCGGCGGCGTATGCCGGCCAGGGTCCGTCGCTCAAGCGCGTGCGTCCGGCCCCGATGGGCCGCGCGTTCCGCGTCGTGAAGCGCTCGGCGCATCTGACGGTGAAAGTCGCGGAGAAGCCCGAGAAGGTGAACGCGGCGGTGCCGGCGCCGGTTGCCGACGGCGGCAGAGCCGAGAGCCAGCCGACGCGCGCACGTGGCGCAAAGCCGGCGGCGAAGCGCACCAAGGCCGCGAAGGCCAGCGCACGTGGTTCCAGGAAGACTACAAAGGCGAAGGCATAACGCATGGGTCAGAAAGTACATCCGTACGGATTCCGCCTCGGGTTCAACAAGACCTGGCGTTCGCGCTGGTACGCCGACAAGGAATACGCGAAGCTGCTGCACGAGGATCTCGCGCTGCGCGCGTCGCTCAAGAAGCGGTTCGCGCATGCCGGCGTCTCGAAGATCGACATCGAGCGCGCGGCGAACAAGCTGAAGATCGACATCCACACCTCGCGGCCGGGCATCATCATCGGGCGCAAGGGCACGGAAGTCGACAAGCTGAAGCAGGAAATCCAGAAGCGCACGAACCGCGAGGTCTTCATCAACATCCAGGAGATCCAGAAGCCGGAGCTCGACGCGCAGCTGATTGGCGAGTCGGTGGCGATGCAGCTCGAGAAGCGCGTGGCGTTCCGCCGCGCGATGCGCAAGGCGGTGGAGTCGGCGCTGCGCTTCGGCGCGCGCGGCATCAAGGTGCGCGTGTCGGGACGGCTCAACGGCGCCGAGATCGCGCGGTCCGAGTGGTATCTGCACGGCCAGCTGCCGCTGCAGACGCTGCGCGCCGACATCGATTACGGCTTTGCGCAGGCGTTCACGACCTACGGCTGCATCGGCGTGAAGGTGTGGCTCTACAAGGGCGAGCGCCTGACGCCGAAGACCGGCCGCGACGAAGATTACAGGGCGCCGATGCGCCGCGACGACAGGGGCGATCGTGGGCCCCGTGGAGATCGCCCAGGGGCGCGATAGAGGATTTTGTGATCTGGCGATCTGGTGATCTGGTGATGTGAAATCACGAGATCACCAAATCACGAGATCACCAAATACAAGGATTCAGCACCATGTTGATGCCCAAGAAGGTTAAGTACCGAAAGCAGCAGCGCGGCCGGATGACCGGCAAGGCGTGGCGCGGATCGACGGTCGCGTTCGGCGACTTCGGGCTGCGGGCGATGGAGCCCTGCTGGATGACCGCGCGCCAGATCGAGGCGGCGCGTGTCGCCATGACGCGGTCGATCAAGCGCGGCGGCAAGATCTGGGTGCGCGTGTACCCCGACAAGCCGATCACGAAGAAGCCGCAGGAAACCCGCATGGGCAAGGGCAAGGGCGCGCCCGAAGAGTGGGTGTGCGTCGTGCGCCCGGGCCGCATTCTGTTCGAGATGGAAGGCGTGCCCGAAATCGAGGCGCGCGCGGCGTTGAAGCTGGCGGCGGCGAAGCTGCCGATTCTCACGAAATTCGCGACCCGGTTCGCCCAGGAGAAAGCGTCATGAAGACGGCAGAACTGCGCGAGTTGAACGCCAACGAGCTGCAGCAGAAGGCCCAGGAGCTCGACGCGCAGCTGTTCCGGCTGCGGCTGCAGAAGTCGATGGGGCAGCTCGAGTCGGCGGCGAAGCTGCGGCCGATGCGCAAGGACCTGGCGCGCATCCGGACGCTGCTGAAAGAGAAGGGCGAGTAACCGATGGCAGCCGATGTTGCGGGGACGAAGAAGGAAGTGTTCGGGCTCGTCGTGAGCGACAAGATGGACAAGAGCGTGGTCGTCAAGGTCGAGCGTCAGGTGCGCCACGGCCTGTACGGCAAGGCCCTGCGCCGCACCTCGAAGTTCATGGCGCACGATGAGGCGAACGAAGCGAAAGTCGGCGATCGCGTCGCGATCGTCGAGGCCCGGCCGCTCAGCGCGCGCAAGCGCTGGGTCGTCACGCGCGTGGTCGAGAAGGCCACGGGAATCTAGGTGAATCCATGATTCAGATGCGAACGATTCTCGACGTGGCCGACAACTCCGGCGCGCGCAAGATTGCCGTGATCAATCCGATTGGCGGATCGACCGGACGCTACGCGCGGCTCGGCGACATCGTCACGGCGTCGGTCAAAGAGGCGACGCCCGAGGGCACGGTGAAGAAGGGCCAGGTCGTCAAGGCCGTCATCGTGCGGACGCGCAAGGAATACCGGCGCAAGGACGGCACCTACATCCGGTTCGATCGCAACGCCGCGGTGCTGGTCAACGACCAGAACGAGCCGATCGGCACGCGCGTGTTCGGGCCGGTGGCCCGCGAGCTGCGCGAGCGCCGGTTCATGAAGATTGTCTCGCTTGCGCCAGAAGTGCTTTAGGAGTGAGTGACATGTCACGGTTGCAGACGCCGATTCGGCGCAACGACAGCGTGCAGGTGATCGCCGGCAAGGATCGCGGCAAGAAGGGCCGCGTGCTGCGCGTCATTGCCGACAAGAACCGGCTGGTCGTCGAAGGCATCAATTTCGTCAAGCGGCACACGCGCCCGAATCCGGGCCGCGGCGTGAAGGGCGGCATCCTCGAGAAGGAAGCGCCGCTGCACGCCTCGAACGTGCAGCTCGTGTGCCCCGAGTGCAGCGCGCCGACCCGCATCGGGCACAAGGTGCTCGACGACGGCCGGAAAGTGCGCATCTGCCGCAAGTGCGAGGGAGTGGTCGACAAATGAGCCGCCTGAAGGATCGCTACAAGAAAGACGTCGTCAGCGCGCTCCAGAAGGAGTTTGGCTACACGAACGTCATGGCCGTGCCGCGCATCGACAAGGTCGTGGTGAACATGGGCCTGGGCGAGGCGACCGGCAACGCCAAGATCGTCGACGCCGGCGCCGACGAGCTCACGCGCGTCGCGGGCCAGAAGGCCGTCGTGACGCGCGCGAAGAAGTCGATCGCGCAGTTCAAGGTGCGCCAGGGCATGCCGATCGGCACGATGGTCACACTGCGCGGCGAGCGCATGTGGGAGTTCCTCGATCGCCTGATCTCGATCGCGCTGCCGCGCGTGCGCGACTTCCGCGGCGTCTCGGCGCGCGGATTCGACGGCCGCGGCAACTACACGCTGGGCCTGCGCGACCAGATCATCTTTCCGGAAATCGACTACATGAAGGTCGACAAGAACCGGGGCATGAACATCTCCGTCGTGACGACGGCGAAGACCGATGAAGAAGCGCGGCGGCTGCTCCAGCTGATGGGCATGCCGTTCAGAGCGCAGTGAGGATCACGTAATGGCTACAACCGCCAAGATGGTGAAAGACGCGACGGTGACCAAGTTCGCCGTCCGCCGCCGCAACCGCTGCAAGCTGTGCGGCCGGCCGCGCGCGTACATGCGCAAGTTCGCTCTGTGCCGCCTCTGCTTCCGCAAGCTGGCGCTCGACGGTGAAGTCGCAGGGGTGATTAAGAGCAGTTGGTAGTGGCGACAGGATTCACAGATATGACAGACCCGATTGCAGACATGCTGACCCGCATCCGGAACGCCACGCAGGCGAAACACGCCCGCGTCGACATTCCGGCGTCGACGCTGAAGGTGGAGATCGCGAAGATCCTCGAGCTCGAAGGCTATATCGCCGGCGTCAAGGTCGTGGGCGGCCCGAGCGACCCGACGCAGCCGTTCGCCGTCATCCGCATCGCGCTGAAGTACGGCCCGCGCGGCGAGCGCGTGATCTCGGGTATCGAGCGCGTGAGCCGGCCCGGCCGCCGCGTCTATTTCGGACGGCACGAGGTGCCGCCCGTGCTCGCCGGTCTCGGCACCAGCATCCTGACCACATCACGCGGCGTGATGACCGGCAAGGACGCCGTGCGCCAGGGTGTCGGCGGCGAAGTGCTGTGCAACGTGTGGTAGGCGGTAGGCCGGAGCTTCAGCTCCGGCGACCTTAGAGGAACCAGCAATGTCTCGTATTGGCAAGAAACCGATTCCGGTGCCCAAGGGCGTGACGGTCGCCGTCAGCGGCGGCGCGATTGAGGTCAAGGGACCCAAGGGCGCCGTCAAGCAGGCGATTCCGCCCGGCGTGAAGTTTCAGCAGGAGGGCGATCAGCTCGTGGCGTCGCTCGAGCGCGACGACGCGCAGCTCGCGAAGTTTCACGGGCTGGCGCGCAGCCTCGTGGCCAACGCCGTCAAGGGCGTGACCGAAGGCTTCAAGAAAGAGCTCGACATCGTCGGCGTCGGCTACCGCGCGGAAGTCAAGGGCCGCCAGGTGCACTTCGCGCTCGGCTACTCGCATCCGGTGGTGTTCGACATGCCGCAGGGCGTCGACGTGGTCATCGAGAAGCTCACGCACGTCACCGTGACCGGCGTCGATCGCCAGAAGGTCGGCCAGGCCGCGGCGAACATCCGCCAGCTGCGCAAGCCCGATCCGTACAAGCAGAAGGGCGTCCGATATACGGGCGAGGTGCTGAAGAAGAAAGCGGGCAAGACGGGCGCCTAGCGGCGCCCGCCGGATCTGGTGATCTGGCGGTTTGGTGATCTGGTGACTTATGCGGATTAAGACAAAGAAAGACAAGCGTACGCGCATCCATCTGCGGCAGCGCAAGAAGATGAGCGGCACCGAGGCGCGTCCGCGACTGGCGGTGTTCCGCAGCCTCTCGCACACCTACGCGCAGGTGATCGACGACATGTCGGGCACGACGATCGTGTCGGCGGCGTCGACCGAGCCGGCGCTCAAGGGCGCGTTCGCGAAGGGCGCAACGCCCGGCAACACGGCGGGCGCGGCGGCGGTGGGCAAAGCCATCGCGGAGCGCGCGAAGGAAAAAGGCGTGACGCGCGTGGTGTTCGACCGCGGCGGCTATCTGTATCACGGGCGCGTGCGCGCGGTCGCCGACGCGGCGCGCGCGGCGGGGCTGGAGTTTTAGCGAGCTAGGCGGGGTGCAGGGGTCCCCGCCGGAGAGAATGTTCACATGAAAAAGATTGGCAGTCGCGAAAAGATTGACGCCTCGCAGCTCGACCTGAAGGATACGGTCGTGCAGATCAGCCGCGTCACGAAGGTCGTCAAGGGCGGCAAGAACCTGAGCTTCAGCGCCCTGGTCGTCGTCGGCGACGGCGCCGGCGTGGTGGGCTTCGGCGTGGGCAAGGCGAAGGAAGTGCCCTCGGCCATCCGCAAGGCGATCGAGGCAGCGAAGAAGAACCTGATCCGCGTGCCGATGAAGGGCACGACCGTGCCGCATCCGGTGGTCGGCCGCTTCGGCGCGGGCAGCGTGATGCTCAAGCCGGCGCCCGAAGGCACCGGCATCATCGCGGGCGGCGGCGTGCGCGCCGTGGTGGAATCGGCCGGCATCACCAGCGTGGTGAGCAAGTCGCTCGGATCGGCGAACCATCACAACGTGGTACGCGCGACGTTCGCGGCGCTGCTCGGGCTGAAGGATCCGGCGTTCATCGCGCGGCTCCGCGGCAAAGACCTCGAGGATATGGTGCGCGCGTGATGGCGAAGAAAGCAGCGAAGAAGGCCGCGGACAAAGTGAAGGTCACGCTCGTCGTGAGCCCGATCGGCTTCAACAGGAATCAGGCCGCGGTGGTGCAGGGCATGGGCCTGCGCCGCATCCGCCACTCGGTGGAGCTGGCCGACACGCCGGAAACGCGCGGCATGATTCATAAAGTTCGTCACCTCGTGAAGGTTGGATAGGCGATGTCTCTTACAGGATTGAAACCTCCGAAGGGCGCCAAGCACGCGAAGAAGCGCGTGGGACGCGGCCAGGGATCCGGACACGGCAAGACGGCGAGCCGCGGCCACAAGGGCGCGAAGTCACGGTCTGGCTTCACACACAAGCGTGGATTCGAAGGCGGCCAGATGCCGCTGCATCGCCGCATTCCGAAGCGCGGGTTCCATAACCCGTTCCGCATCGAGTATGCGGTCGTCAATCTCGACACGATTGCCGACGTCTTCGATGCCGGATCGGAAGTGACGCCGGAGCTGCTCGAGGAGCGCGGCCTGATCGCGGGAGCCCGCAAGAAGGTCAAGGTGCTGGCGCGCGGCGACATCAGCAAGAAGCTGACGGTGCGCGCGCACAAGTTCAGCGGCAAGGCGCAGGAAAAGATCACGGCGGCGGGCGGCACGGCCGAAGTGCTCGCGTAGTCAGGTCATTAATGGAAAACGCTCTTAAGAATCTGTTCGCGGTCCCCGAGCTGAGGAGACGCGTGCTCTTCACCTTCGGGATCCTGGCGGTCTATCGGGTCGGCAGCCACATTCCGACGCCTGGTGTGAACACGGCAGCCCTTGCGCAGCTCGCAGAGGGCACGCGCAACACGATGTTCGGCCTCTACGACATGTTCTCGGGGAACAACCTGTCGCAGATGACGATCTTCGCGCTGGGCATCATGCCGTACATCAGCGCGTCGATCATCCTGCAGCTGCTCACCGTCGTCTGGCCCTATCTCGAGCGCCTCTCGAAAGAGGGCGAGCTCGGCCGCCGCAAGATCACGCAGTACACGCGCTATGGGACCGTGTTCCTCAGCATCGTGCAGGCCTTCGGCATTGCGATCTGGCTCGAGAAGAGCGGCGCGATGCCGGGCGGTATGCAGCTCGTGTACGACCCGGGCTGGGGCTTCCGGCTCATGACGGTGCTGACGCTGACCGCCGGCTCGATGCTCGTCATGTGGCTCGGCGAGCAGATCACCGAGCGCGGCATCGGCAACGGTATGTCGCTGCTGATCTTCGCGGGCATCATTGTCAACCTGCCGCGCGCGGTCATCGCGACCCTCGGCCAGCTGCAGACGGGCCAGATCGGCCCGATCGTGCTGGTGCTGCTGATGCTGATGATGGCGCTGGTTATCGCGACCATCGTCTTTGTCGAGCGCGGGCACCGGCGCGTCAGCGTGCAATATGCCAAGCGGCTCGTCGGGCGCCGGATGTACGGCGGCTCGAGCACGCACATTCCGCTGAAGGTGAACACGGGCGGCGTGATGCCGGTCATCTTCGCCTCGTCGATTCTCGCGTTTCCGGCGACCATCGGCCAGATGTGGGTGCAGCAGGGCAGTACGGGCTGGCTGCCGGACCTGCTACAGCAGCTGCAGATGGGCTATCCGCTCTACGTGCTGCTGTACGTGACGATGATCATCTTCTTCGCGTACTTCTACACGGCGATCATCTTCAACCCGGATGATGTGGCCGAGAACATGCGGAAGTATGGCGGGTTCGTGCCCGGCATCCGGCCCGGGAAGCGCACGGCGGAGCACATCGACACGATTCTGGCGCGCATCACGCTGGTCGGCGCGGTCTATCTCGCGCTGGTGGCGCTGCTGCCCGAGTTCCTGATCAGCGGCTTCAAGGTCAACTACTTGCCGTGGGTCGGCGAGTCGCTCGATGCGGTCGTTCCGCGCTTCATCACTGACGGGATGGGCGTGACGTTCTACTTCGGCGGCACGTCGCTGCTGATCATCGTCGGCGTCTCGATGGACACGGTGCAGCAGGTCGAGTCGCAGCTGATCATGCGGCACTACGACGGCTTCATGAAGAAGACGCGGATTAGAGGCCGCCGCGGGTGATCGGCGAGCCGATCATGCCGCTGAATCTCGTGATGCTGGGTCCGCCTGGAGCGGGCAAGGGAACGCAGGCCGAGCGCTTCGCGCAGAAGCACAAGGTGCCGAAGATTTCGACCGGCGACATCCTGCGCGAGGCGGTCACGTCGGGCACGGAGTTCGGCCGCGCCGCAAAGGCGGTCATGGATGCCGGCCGGCTGGTGGGCGACGAGATTATGGTCGGCATCGTACGCGAGCGGCTGCTGCGCGACGATGCGAAGGCCGGGTTCGTGCTCGACGGATTTCCGCGCACGGTGCCGCAGGCGGTGGCGCTCGACGGGATGCTGGGCGCGCAGCCGCTGGTGGTGGTCGACATCGTGGTGCCTGAAGAGGCGCTCGTGCGGCGGCTGGCCTCGCGGCGGATGTGCGAGCAGTGCGGGCACAGCGCGCTGCCGGCCGAGCGGGGTTGCCCCAAATGCGGCGGCGCGCTGGTCGTGAGAATCGACGACAGCGCCGGCATCGTGCTCGAGCGGCTGCGCATCTATGTGGAGCAGACCGCGCCGATCGTGGAGTTCTATCGCGGGCGTCCGAGCTTCCGCGCGATTGACGGGACGAAGGCGCCGGAGGACGTGCAGGCGGCGATCTGCGAGGCCGTCACGGCGGTAGCAGGAGGCATGGCGTGATCGTCTACAGGTCGCAGGCCGAGATCGAGCGCATGCGCAAGGCGAACCAGCTGGTGGCGTCGATTCTGGCGGAGCTCGAGGCGACGGTCGCGCCCGGTGTGAGCACCGCGGAGCTCGACGCGCTGGCCGAGAAGCTGACGCGCGCCGCGGGCGCCGTGCCGGCGTTCAAGGGCTATCGCGGCTATCCGTCGACGCTGTGCGCGTCGGTGAACGAGCAGGTCGTGCACGGAATCCCGTCGAAGCGGGCGCTCGGCGACGGCGACATCGTCTCGCTCGACATCGGCGTCAAGCTGGAAGGATATTTCGGCGATTCGGCGGTGACGGTGCCGGTGGGCAAGGTCGACGATCGCACGGTGCAGCTGCTGACCGTGACGCAGGAATCGCTCGAGAAGGCGATTGCGGAAGTCCGCGTCGGCCGGCGGCTGTCGGACATCGGGCACGCCGTGCAGGCGCACGTCGAAGCGCACGGGTTCTCGGTGGTGCGCGAGTTCGTCGGGCATGGGATCGGCGAAGAGCTGCACGAGGATCCGCAGGTGCCCAATTACGGCCAGCCCGGGCGCGGTCCCAGGCTTGCCGAAGGCATGGTGCTCGCGATCGAGCCGATGGTGGCGATGGGCAGGCCCGACGTGCGGATTCTGGCCGACGGCTGGACGGCCGTGACGCGCGACGGCAGCCTGTCGGCGCACTTCGAGCACACGGTGGCGGTGACGGGCGACGGGCCGCTGGTGCTGACGCGGCGCGTGAACGGCGCGGCGAAGGAACGGCGAGCCAGCTAGGATTGAAGATCGAAGATCCGAGATTGAAGATTGAGGACGTCACCGGAACCGTTCGTGAGCAGCTGCCGGCGGCGTTGTATCGCGTGCAGCTCGAAGACGGACGGATGGTGACGGCGCATCCGGGATCGGGTGCGCGGCGGAATTTCATCCGGCTGCTGATTGGCGACAAGGTCGTCGTGACGCTGATGCCGGGCGACCCCACGAGAGCGCGCGTGGTGAGGAAAGAGAAATAGCCGGGAGGGCTGCGGCCCGACCGGCTCAGGCCTGAGGCCCATGGCCTAGGGCCTAGGGCCTGGAGCGAGAGTTATGAAGGTCAGAGCGTCGGTCAAGAGAATGTGCGACAAGTGCAAGGTCGTTCGCCGCCGCGGCGTGGTCCGCGTGATCTGCACGAATCAGAAGCACAAGCAGCGGCAGGGATAGAGGACAAGCATGGCACGTATCGCAGGCGTCGATCTTCCGCGCACGAAGCGCATCGAGATTGGC
>JBBDWL010000113.1:0-16857 GCA_040902895.1 Vicinamibacterales bacterium
AACGCCGGAGCGCAAGCGGAGGCGGGTAACGCCGGAGCGCAAGCGGAGGCGGGTAACGAAGTGCGCGGCCTCTGGGTCGTGCGCACCTCGCTGACATCCCCTGCATCCGTACTGAAGATGGTGGCGGCGGCCGACAACGCGGGCATCAACGCGCTGTTCGTGCAAGTCCGCGGACGCGGCGATGCGTATTACGCGTCGGCGCTGGAACCGCGCGGCGCGCTGCTCGCGAACCAGCCGAAGGCGTTCGATCCACTCGCGCTCGTGATCCGCGAAGCGCACGCGCGCGGCATCGCGGTGCATGCCTGGGTGAACGTCGGCCTCGTGGCGGATGCGCCCAGGCTGCCGGCGGCGGCCACGCACATCGTCCGGCAACATCCCGAATGGCTGATGGTGCCGCGCGAGCTTGCGGCTGTTGCGGCCCGCACGCGGCCGCGGGATCCGTCTTTTGTCAGCGCGCTCGCCCGATGGACCCGCGCGAATATCGCCAAGGTCGAGGGACTCTACGTCTCGCCCATCCCCCGAGCCGCGCGCGAGCATGCCGCGTCGCTGGCGCGCGACCTGACCCGCCGCTACGCGGTCGACGGGCTTCATCTCGATTACGTGCGCTATCCGCACGACGGCTTCGATTACAGCGCCGCGGCGCTCGCGGAGTTCCGCGCCGCGATCGGTGCCGATCTCGAGCCCGCGGCGCTCGCCGCGCTGGATGCGCGCGCGCGAACCGCCCCGGCGCTCTTCACGGATCGTTTTCCACAGCGCTGGAACGCCTTCCGGCGTGAGCGTGTCACCGCGGTCGTTGCCGCGATGGCGAGCGCGGCACGGCAGGAGCGGCCCGGCATCATCATCTCAGCGGCCGTTGTGCCGGATCCCGCCGCCGCCCTCGCCGGCAAGCTTCAGGACTGGCCAGCCTGGGCCAGCCGCGGGATCGTGGACGCGCTGTGTCCGATGGCGTACGCGGAGGATCGCGGCACCTTCACCGCGCAGGTCGACGCCGTGCACAACGCGGCCGGCAGGGTGCCGGTCTGGACCGGCATCGGCGCCTACCGCCTCACGGCCATCGAGACGGCATCGCGCATCCGCGAAGCGCGCGAGGCCGGATCCGCCGGCGTCGTGCTCTTCTCATACGACAGCGTCTCCTCAGGCCGCGCGGGCCATCGGTATCTCACCGACGTCGCACGGGCCGCGTTCTCAATTTTGAGTTTTTAATTTACCAACTTTGAATTCAGGATGACGCTGTCCGTTATCGACTATCTCGTCATTGCGCTCTATCTCGCCGCCATCACGGCGTTCGGCTCGTGGTTCGCGCGGTTTCAGAAGACCACGCGCGACTATTTCCTGACCGATCGCAGCGTGCCGTGGTGGGGCATCTGCTTCACGATCGTCGCCACCGAAACCAGCACGCTGACCTTCATCGGCATTCCGGCCGCCGCGTATGCCGGCAACATGACCTTCCTGCAGCTCGCGACCGGCTACATCATCGGCCGCCTGCTCGTCAGCGTCATCTTCATCCCGGCCTACTTCCGCGGCGAGCTGTTCACATCGTACGAACTGCTGCAGCGCCGGTTCGGGCCGCGGGTGAAAGATCTGGCCGCCGGTATCTTCCTCATCACGCGCACGATTGCCGACGGCGTGCGGCTTTTCGCCACGGCGCTCGTGATCTCCATCGTCACGCAGGTGCCGGTGCCATGGTCGATCGTCGTGATTGGCCTTGCGATGATCATCTACACGACGCGCGGCGGCGTGGCCGCGGTGATCTGGACCGATGTCGTGCAGATGTTCGTGTACATCGCGGGGGCCCTCGTGGTCTTCTTTGCCCTGCACGGCATGATTCCCGGCGGCATGCACGACGTCTGGGAGGCCGGACAGGCCGCCGGCAAGTTCCGCGTGTTCGATCTCAGCTTCGATCCGAAGACAACCTACACGCTGTGGGCCGGTGTCATCGGCGGCATCGCGCTGACGCTCGCGACGCACGGCACGGATCAGTTTCTGGTGCAGCGCCTGCTCTCGGCGCGGTCGGCGCGCGCGGCACAGGCCGGCCTCATCCTCAGCGGCGTCATCGTCTTCGCGCAGTTCACGCTGTTTCTCACGATCGGCGTGATGCTCTGGCGCTACTACCAGCTGAACCCGATGACGTCGGCGCTGGCCACCAACGATGCGGTGCTGCCGACCTTTGTCGTGACCTCGCTCACGCACGGCGCCGCCGGCTTCATCGTCGCTGCCATCATAGCGGCCGCGCTGTCGCCCTCGATCAATTCGATGGCGGCAACCACGGTCAACGATTTCTACGCGAAGTACGTGAATCCTGGCGCCGACGAGGCGACGCTGATGCGCGTATCGCGCGCCGCGACCATTTTCTGGGGCGTCGCGCAGATGGGCGTGGCGCTCGGCGCGCAGTGGATCCGATCGGTGCTCGACAGCGGGCTCGCGGTGCTGTCGCTGGCGGCAGGACCGGTGCTGGGCGCGTTCCTTGTTGGCGTGCTGAGCCGGCGCATCGGCGCGACGCACATGCTGATTGGGATGATGGCCGGCTTCGTGGTGTTGTTCGTCGTCTGGTGGAACGCGATGACCGGCTTCACGTGGTACGCGTTCGTCGGGTCATCGGTCACGGCCATCGTGGCGCACCTTGCAGCGACGATCGCGCCGGGACCGGCAACGGCCGAGGCGGAGCGGTGAGGTGACAGCCGATCCGCGAATGCGGGCCGGCAGCGTGCTCGATGCCGCCGTCGCCGCGCGAGCGTTTCCCGGCGCCGTCGCCGAAACGGGATCCACTGGCGGCATGTTGTGGGAATACGCGACCGGTCATCTGACGTACGAACCGGAAGCGCCGCATGCGACGCCGCGAACGACTTACGATCTTGCGTCGCTCACAAAAGTGATCGCGGCCACCAGTCTCGCGATGCGGCTCGTGCGGCGCGGCGCGCTGTCACTCGACGCTCCAGCCTCTGATTGGATGCCGGAATGGCGAACCGGCCCGTTCGCGCGCGTGCGCGTGCAAGACCTGCTCGAGCACGCGTCGGGGCTGCCGGCATGGCTGCCGCTGTTTCAATCGCACAAAGGACGCGAGGAGTACCGGCGCGCGATTGCCGCGCTCGCGCCGGAATATCCGCCCCGTACGAAGAGCATCTACAGCGACCTCGGGTTTATCGTACTGGGCCAGATCATTGAAGCGACCGCCGGTGCCACGCTCGATCTGCTCTTCGATGAGTTTCGAATGGCTGCCGGCCTGCCCGACACGCTCCGCTACGGCGTCGAGAGCACCACGAACGTAGCGCCTACTGAATTCGATCCGTGGCGCGGGCGCCTTTGCGTGGGCGAGGTGCACGACGAGAACGCCTTCGCGCTTGGCGGCGCCGCCGCGCATGCCGGCCTGTTCGGGATGGCGTCTGACGTTGGCGCGTTCGCTCGGCTGGTGCTGCGCACGTTTCGTGAAGACACCGCACTCGGCACGCCGCCGCTCATGCAGACGTTCGTGCGGCGGTCGGAGGTGCCTGAGAGCTCACGTGCGCTTGGCTGGGACACGATGCTGCCCACATCGTCATGCGGCGCGCACATGTCGCCTCGTGCCATCGGTCATACGGGCTTTACCGGGACGTCACTCTGGATCGATCCAGCTCGCGATCGATATTTCGCGCTGCTCACCAACCGCGTGCATCCGACGCGGGACAACGAAGCGATCCAGGCCGTGCGGCGTGCGTGGCACGACGCAGCCGCGAGCTGAAAATTACTGGCCGCGGCCTCGGCCGCGTCCTGGCGGAGGTGGAGGCGGCGGCGTGCCGGGCGGTCGAGGCGGACCGGGCTGCGGTGACGTCACCGTCGACACGAAGATCCACTGGTTGTAGTGGTCGAGCCCGTTGTACAAGCGTATCGACTGATCCTTCGATTTCGAGACGACGCCGACGATGCCGGTGACCAACCCGGGGCCGACGGCTCTGACCTCGGCCTGCACGATGCGCATTTCAACCCGCCCCTGGATTTGCCTCGATTCGATGCGCACCCCGCCTCCGGAAGGCTGACCCTGGCCTCTCCCACCGCCGGGCGGTTGACCGGGCGGTTGAACCTGCGCTCTCCCGCGGCCGGGTGGCGGCCCGGGCACTTGAACCTGCGCTCTCCCACGGCCCGGCGGCGTGCCTCGTCCCGAAACCTCGGCTACAAAACCACGCTGGCGCAATGCGCTCATCCCTTCGGGTGAGTTCCCATACACCGGCACGAAGTCTTCGCCGGTGATCGGATCCTTATATTTCTTCCGCAGGAATTTCTGTTCGACGAGCACGTCGAGGTTTGGAGGAAACGCGCCGCCGAACCGGCGTTGAAAGAGCCCGATCGCGCGCGCGTACTGCTCACCGCGGAACACGAGCTCCGCTTCCTTCTCGCGCATCACCTGATGGCGCCATGTCGGCAGCGCCACGGTCAGCATTACCGAGAGAATGGCAATCGCGACGAGCATCGCCGCGAGCGCGAACCCCGCTTCGCTTCCGATCGTGCCGCGCCCGCGTTGACCCTCTAAATGCATGGCAGTAGGATGCTTATGTCTCTATGGTAATACACGGTCGAGTCGCGGGCGCGCGCCGTCGTCGGACCCTTGGTCCGGTTGTGCTGGCATCCGCGATGGCCGTTGCCGCCTGCAATCCCCCGCCCCTTGCTCCCGACGGCACGGTTATCTTTCTGATTGCGGGCGCAAGCTCGGTGGCTGCCACCGGGTCAGTCGAGATCGTCGCGGTGCTCATGGAGCAGGGCGGCTCTGCCGACACGACCAGCACGGATGGCCGTCCGGCCGGCACGCCGGTGCAAGACGGCACGCTGGTGAGCTTCATCACGAATCTTGGCCGGATCGAGCCCGCTGAAGCACGCACCGACAACGGCACGGTGAAGGTGCGATTCGTGGGCGATGGACGATCCGGCACGGCCACGATCCTGGCATTCTCCGGAGCCGTGCGCGCAGAGACGACGCTGAAGGTCGGCACCGCGGCTGTCGAAACGCTCGCGCTGAGAGCCACGCAGCTGCCCATTGGATTGACGGGCGGATCCAGCACGATCACGGCAACCGTGCTCGACGCGAGCGGCAACACGCTGCCGGGGCTGACGATTCAGTTCTCGAGCACGCGCGGCACGCTCAGCGCCGGCAGCGCCGTCACGAACCCGGCAGGCGAAGCGTCGGTCCTGCTTTCGACGACCGCCGACGCGACAGTCACGGCAACGGTCGGCACGAAAACGGCGACCGTCACGGTAGCGCTCAGGCCGTCTTGAGCCAGATCACCCTACCAGGACGAATAGCGCGTGCCGTTCAAGGCCGTGCGATCGGAACCGCTCCTGACGTTGTAGATGCCTGGGAGCCCCGAGGGATTCGACGGGTCGGGAGTGGCCGGCTCGGTCACCCACGTGTCGCGCAGCTTCGTGGTCGGGTCGACCGGAATGTCGCGCAGATAGCGCTCAGACACCAGCGTGTCGAGCGACGCCGGATACTTGCCCTTGTCGGCATAGTACTGATCGATGGCGTCGCGCATCCGCAATAGATCCGTCATCAGCACGGCTTCTTCGGCCGCCGTCACCGACGTGCGGTATTGCACCATCGCAATCCCCGCCAGGATCATGATCAGCGTGATTACGATCAGCAGCTCGATCAGCGTGAAGCCGGACTGACGACGCATCACCATTCGCGGTACGGTATCCCATCCAGGCCGCGACCGTCGGCCTTGCTGTAGATGTCGAAGACGTTCTGGCCGCCCCATGTGGTGGCGTCGGGCGCATCCTGGTACGACCGCAGACCCCAGTCGGTCGAGTTCATGATGGGATCGCGGGGGATGCGGCGCAGCAGTTTGAAGGGTACGCCGCTCGCATCGTTCGCCCTCGGCACGCCCTCGACGAGTGTTTTCAGATCGGGCGGGTAACCTTCACTGCCCTGCCGCACGGAGAGCCGGCTGATCACACCGCGATCCGCCGCATCCTTGTAGCGATCGATCGCACCGCGCACTTCGCGCAGCGTCTGCCGCAGCTCCGCTTCCTTCTGCCGCCGCACCGTCACGCGCACGAGCGGCATCGCCGCCGACGCCAGAATCATCAGCAGTGTGACGACGATGAGGAGCTCGACGAAGGTGTAGCCGGCAGACGAGCGGAGCGGAAGCCTCATCGGATTCTGAACTGGCCCGGCACGAACTGCACCGGCAGCATCTGTCCCTCCGGAGATGTGGCGGCGCCGGTGACGGCAAGCGAGCCCTCCCCTGCCGCGATCGGCTCGAACTGGATGCTCGCGAGCAGGCCGGCGCCAGAGACACCGGCGGTATCGCCTGTACGCGCCAGTACGATCTCGATGCGGCCCGCGGCCTCGTCGATGCGCGGCAGCATGCTGACCTGCTGCCCGCCCTGCCCCATGAAGGGCCCCTGCGTCACGCCGCGCGCGCGCAGCACGGTCGTATCGTACGCCACCGAGATCGTGACCTGCGACAGACGTGACGCGTTCGCGATGGTGATGGGCACGGCCGCCAGCGTGCCGACGGTCATCGGCGCGGCGGTGATGACGACTTCCGCGGGCGTCGTGGGCGCGGGCGGCCTCGCCGGTTGTTCGGGCGCCGCGGGCAGATCCGCGACGGGCCGCTGCACCGCTCCAGCGGGAGGCACGAGCGCGCCGCGTGGTGCGCCTGGCGCTGCCGCCACGGGCGGTGCAGGCACGCCGCCAGAGGGCGCGCCGGCAATCGTGCGATCCATTGCCGGAACCGGTTCGCCGGTGGTGGCCAGCCCGCTGAACACCGGTCCGGCGCCGCCCAGATTCATGTTCTGCGACGTGCCGGCATTGATGGGGCGGATGTCGTCCGCCGTGATCTCGTGCGTGCGCACGATGCGCGGTGTCAGCAGCATCACAATGTCGGATGTGTCGACGCGCGAGTCGTTGCTGGCGAACAGCTCGCGCAGGAAGGGCACGCGGATCAAGCCCGGCAGGCCTCGCCTGGTCTTGCGCTCCTCCTCGCGCAACAGTCCGGCGAGCATGTTCGACTCGCCATCGCGCAACCGTAGTGTCGTCTGCACCTTGCGGGCGCTGAAGGACGGGAGTGCCTGACCGGCCACCACGATGTTGGGGCCCAGACCCGAACTTTCAACGGTGAGCTCGAGAATGATCTCCCCTTCGTACGTCACGTCAGGCTTGACGACCAGATTGATGCCGACCGGCCGGTAGTCGAACTGCGCGATCGGGATGGTGGCCAGGCCTCCGCCGGCGGCCGTTCCGAACGTCGTCGTGGGAACGGGAACCTCGTCGCCGAGGTTCAGCGTGAGCGTCGCGGCTTCCTGCCCGCGCAAATTCGACTTCGCGAGCAGGCGCGTGTTCGTATCCTGCTCGAGGAAGCGGACGATTGCCGCCGGCACAGTGAGGTACACATCGCTGCGCCTGATGCCCTGCGCGAGCGTGTCGGCGTTGATCGGAGGCGGTGGGGCTGCGTCGGAAGGGACGACCTCCGGCGACACGGTCACGCCGACCGCATAGCTGGAGAGATCGAGCCCGTACTCCTTCGCCCGCGCGCGGTCCACTTCCAGAATCGTGACTTCGATCACCACTTCGGCCTTGGGCCGATCGTTGGTGCGCACGATGTGCTCCACGATCTGCATGGTGCCGGCCGGCGCGCGCACCGTGACGGTGTTGTTGCCTTCGTGCGCGATGATCATCGGCAGTGAGCCGGCGCCGGCGGTAGGCGCGCTGCGCAGCATCTGCGTCAGGATGTTGCCGACTTCGATCGCCTTCGAGTGCGACAGATAGAACGTCTGGATCGACTGCTCTTCGTACTGCAGGCGCGAACGCGCGTTGTCGACGGCCACCAGAATGGTGCGCTGATCGAGCGTGCGGTAGAACAGCCTGTAGATCGTCGACAGGTACCGGAGCACCTCGTCGACCGTGTTGTCCTGCAGCGTGAGCACGACCGGCCGATTCAGCTCGCCCGCCTGCATCTCGGGGTCGATGATGATGTTGACGTTCGAGGCTTCTGCGATGAACTCGAGCACCTCGCGCAGCGTCGCGCCGGCGAAGTTGAACCGCGGCAGGCGCTGGTTCAGCGGCAGCGCGGCCGTCTCCTGCTCTTTGCGCACCTGTTCGCGCAGCCGATCGATCTCTGGCTTCGGCCTCGTCGCGTCGATCTCGTCGCGCAGCTTCCGGTCCATCTCGGTCGCCTTCGCGGCGGCGAGCTGATTGGCGGGCTCGAGCTCGATCACGCGGCGGTACTCGGCGGCGGCGGCGGCGAGCTGACCTTCCGACTCGAGCGTGCGCGCGCGTGTCAGATGGTCGAGGGCAGCCGACTGCGTCGCGCGCGTGAGCGCCACGCGCACGTCGACACGATCGGGATCGTCGGCCAGCGCCTGGCGGTAATGGACAACGGCGGCGTCCCAGTCGCCGAGGCGCGCAGCGTCCTGCCCCCGCCGGAACGCGCGGCTCGTCGCGCAGCCCGCAAGCGTGGCCGCAATCAGAAGAGGAATCACGAACCGTTGCATTGTATGAATCCGCCTGTTCTATCTAATATCGACCGTTCCGGACGGCCAAATAGCCAGGTGGCCTGCCCGTTAACCTCCGACGAGCCGGAGCGTCTGCCGGCCGGTGCCGTCGACGCGCTCGATGATCACGGCGTCGGGCCCAATCTTCACCACCCGCCACTTCCCTTCGATGACGTCGCCTTCGCGGGCGTTATAGATGAACCGGCCGTCGGAAAGGCCGGCCACGCGGCCTGCGCCCGGCGTCTCCGCGAAAACGACATAGCGCAGCGGGATCGGTTCGAGCTGCGGCAGGGCCGGCTCGGGATTGGGTTGCACCGGCGGGGGGGCGGCTCTGCCCGGCGCCCGAGGCGTGCCGTCGCCGGCGGTTGCGGGATCCGGCGCGGCCTGCCCGAACCTGAAGAGATCGCGCTTGTTCGCGGGCGCCGCACGCTCGGCCCCCATCGCGTCGAGCCCGAGCGGAGGCGGCACCGCCGGATCGGACTGGCCGGCAGCGACAGGATCGCGCCGGTCTCCCCCAACGCCGCCGGTCGAATAGCGTCCACCGGGACGCCACGAGACAAACAACACGACGGCCGCCGCCAGCAAGAGCGCCAGCAAGATCAGCACGCGCGGAGAGACCTGCCTAGCCGCCATCGACCGTCCGGTAATACGTGGCGAGCGACACGGTGACCGCGAGCGGCTCGTCGCTGTGGGGCGCGGCCACGAGACCGAGCGTCTCGATCACAAGAAAGTTGGGCTGCGTCTCGACGGCGTGAATGAACTGCCGGATGCCGCGATAGCTGCCCTCGAGCGTGAGCTCCGTGCTGTATTTCGTGAGAGCGGATGCCTGTTCAGGATCGCGGATGGTCGTCGTTTGCCCCGAAAACGTGAGGCCCGCCGCGCGTGCCAGCTGCTGCAGGTTGAGATACGCGATGCGCCGCGCGCCGGTTGAATCGGGCGGCAGTACCTGCTCGTAGAACTCGGCGAGCTCCGCGTCGGCTCTCGACTTGCCGCCGACCATGGCCTCCGCGCGCGCGAATGCCTGTTGCGCGGCGGCACGATCCTGCGCCACCGCGATGGCGCGGCTCTCTTCCGAGGCGACGTTCTGCGTGAGCGGCAGCACCACCAGGACGAGCAGTCCCGCGTTGACCGCCAGCGCGACCATCAGCGGCAGCATCAGCGACCGCTTCTCGCGGAACACGCGCTCGAAAGGAATCATCGGTAGGTGCCTCTGAGCGACGCCCGGTGCCGGCCGTCCTCGCCGGCCGTTTCATTGATGTGCAGCACGCTGGTGAACGCGCCCGACGCCTCGAGCTGCTCCATGAACTCGTCGACGTCTTCGGCCCGCCTCGCAATGACGGTCATGAAGACCACCACCTCGCCGTGCTCGATCTGCGGCGCCACCGACGCCAGCATCACGCCCGGCGGCAGCGTCTCTTCGAGACGATTGAAGAAGGCGGTCCACGAAAACGTGCGCCGCCCGATGATCGCGCTCGCTTCGCGCGCCGATTCGGCCACGAGCCTGAGCGCGGCCGTGTCGACGCTGCGCTCCAGCGCCTCGGCCCGGCGGCGCAGGTCCGCAGCCGCCTGCTCGTCACGCTGGGTCTCCGTACGCAGCTCTCCGCGGCGCGCCGAGAGCGTGATCAGCTGGGTCGCGTTCCATGCGGTAAACGCCACGACGATGAGCGCGACAATCGCGGCCGCGACGTGCACGCGGCGCTCGTTATAGAAAGGGCGGGTGGAGAGGTTGGTTCGCAGCATTGATGGCCGCAGGCCTAAAGGCCTGCGCTACCCCTCTCCCTCAGCAACAGCCCCAGCGGCGCGAGCAGCGCGTCGGCCGCGGCGGGCTGCAGGCCGTCGAGTCCGCGCCCGGTAAACTGCGCCACCTGCCGCGGCTCGAGCGATGTGACGGGCGCGTGCAGGCGCTCCGACAATCCGCGCCGCACGGCCTCGCCGCTCCACGCCGCGCCGCCGGCGAGCACCACGCGCTCGAAGCCGGCGCCCTGCAGCCGGTCTTCGTAATACATCGCCGTCTGGTGCACGAGATCCGGCAGCGTCTCGTCACCCTCGATCGGCCGGTTGCGGAAGAACATCAGCGTCTCGCCGCGCATGATGGCCAGGGTCTGCGATTCCGGCGTCGTGTTGACAAGGAGCCAATCGCTCGCGGGCGCCGCGCCGGGCGCCAGGGCGGCATTGATCACATTGAAGCTCGCGAGATCGACGATGCCGGTGTGGGCGCCGGCGGCGGCGCACACGTCTTCGTACTGCCGCACAACATCCTTGCGCGCGAGCGTCACGACAAACGTGCGGCCCGCGTCGCCGTGGCGCGCGCCCTCGATGAACGACATCTGCGCGTCTTCGATCCGGAACGGCGCCGCCTTGCGCACCTGCCAGCTGATGAGACCCGCGAGATCCTGCCGCCGCTCGGGCACTTTCTCGAACGGCACGAGCGTCACTTTCGCGGCCAGGTCGGGAATCACGAGTCCCGCCCGCCGGCCCTTGATGCCCGCCGCCTCGATCGCGCGCCGCACCGCGGATGTCACGGTCGCGGCATCCTGGACGTTCAGCGCGTTGAGTGAAGGCACAACTGCGCCCTCGGGCAACGGCTCGGACGCCCATCCCTGGACCGCCGGACCATCGCCCGCTTTCGCAAGCCCCACGACGGTCACCCGCCGCGCCGCGATCTCAATGGCGGCCGACGGCGCGTCGCTGGAGAGCCAGCGTGAGTAACCCGCCCTTTGCCCTCTGCCCTCTGGCCCGTCCGTTCGCCCGGCCTCGCTGCTCATTCGACGAACGTCACCTTATTAATCTCGCGCAGCGTCGTGACGCCGCTCATCGCGCGCTCGATGGCCGACTCGCGCAGAAACCGCATGCCGTCTTCACGCGCGGCGCGCTTGATCTCGGACGTCGGCCGCCGCTCGAGAATCATCTCGCGGATGCGATCGTTCAGATCGAGCAGCTCGCAGATCGCCGTGCGCCCCTTGAAGCCGGTGCCGCCGCACTCGATGCAGCCGGTGCCTTCATAGAAGACCTGCGCCTCGGCCATGGCCGGATCGAGCCCCGATTCCTCGAGCAGCGTGCGCGAGACGTTCACCGGCTTCCGGCACTTGTCGCAGATCTTCCGCACGAGCCGCTGCGCCAGCACGCAGTTGAGCGCCGCGACGAACTGGTACGGCTCCACGCCCATGTTCAGGAAACGCCCGAGCACATCGACGACGTTGTTGGCGTGGACGGTGGTGAAGACGAGATGTCCGGTCAGCGCCGACTGGATGGCAATCTGCGCCGTTTCCGGATCGCGAATCTCGCCCACCATGATCTTGTCGGGATCGTGCCGCAGAATCGACCGCAGGCCGCGCGCGAACGTCAGGCCCTTCTTCTCGTTGATCGGGATCTGTGTGATGCCCTTGAGCTGATACTCGACCGGATCTTCGATCGTCACGATCTTGTCTTCGACCGATTTGATCTCCGACAGCGCCGCATAGAGGGTCGTCGTCTTGCCGCTGCCGGTCGGCCCCGTCACGAGCACCATGCCGTACGGCTCGGCGATGTACTTGCGGAACTGCCGCAGCTCGGCCTCGGGGAAGCCGAGGATGTCGAGCCGCAGCTCGCGGAACTGCTCGCTGATCGATTCCTTGTCGAGGATGCGCACCACCGCATCTTCGCCGTGCACGCTCGGCATGATCGAGACGCGGAAGTCGATGTTCTTGCCGCCCATGCGCACCTTGAAGCGCCCGTCCTGCGGCACGCGCTTCTCGGCGATGTCGAGCTCGGCCATCACCTTGATGCGCGAGATGATCGTCGAGTGAAACCGCTTGTCGATCGGATTGATCGCTTCCTGCAGCACGCCGTCGATCCGGTACTTCACGTGCACCGCATCGTCCTGCGTCTCGATGTGGATGTCGCTGGCGCGCCGCTGCAGCGCGGTGAAGATCGTGGAATCGACGAGCCGGATGATCGGACTCTGATCGCTCGTGATCTTGTCGACCGAGAGCGTCTCGTCGCCCTTCTCGTCTTCGCGGACGACCTGAATCTGGAAGTTCTCGGTCGCCTCTTCGAGCACGCGCTGGCCGCTTTCGCTGCGCTTCAGGATGCGCTCGATCGCCGACGGCGTCGCGACGCGCACTTTGAGCGGCGTGGCGAGCTGCAGCGCGAGCTCGTCGATGGTCGGCAGATCGCTGGGATCGGCGACGACAATCACGAGCGCATTGCCCTCGCGCCGGTACGGCACGAAGTGATAGCGCAGCATCAGCTCGGCCGGAATGCTGCGGAACAGATCGTGGTCGATTTGAAACTGCTCGAGATCGACGAACTCGAGCCGGTACCGCTCGGCGCGCCGGCGCGCTTCGGTTTGTTCCGCGGCGGCGTTGAACGACACGCTCATTGGTGAATGACCTGCGAGAGCTCGAACAGCGGCAGATACAGCGCCAGCAGCAGCACCGCAATCACCAGGCCCATGATGACGAGCAGCGTGGGCTCGATGATCGTTACGAAACGTCCGAGGGCCGTTTCGTTCTCTTCGTCATAGAAGTCGGCCACGCTCGTGAGCATATCCTGCAGCGCGCCAGTGGACTCGCCTACCTCGACCATCTTCAGGGCCACGTCCGGAAACAGGCCGCGATCGCCGAGCGCCCCCGCCAGCGATCGCCCTTCGCGCACCTGCTGCGCCACGACCGTCAGCTCCCCGGCCATGTACCGGTTGCCGATCGAGCGCGCCGATGTCTCGAGCGCCGTCACGAGCGGAATGCCGCCGCCCAGCAGCGTGCCGATCGTGCGCGCGACCTGCGCCACCGCGAACCGCCGGGCCACGAATCCAAAGAACGGCACCTGCAGCATCAGACGATCGAGACGCGCGCGCTGGCCGGGTTGCCTGACCCAGATGGCGATCGCCGCCGCCACGGCGACGACGACGCCTGCGATCACTGCCATATTCGCCGCCGCGCGCGTCGAAAAGCCGATGATCACCTGCGTGAGAAACGGCAGCTGCGCATTGCCGCCCTGCTGCACGTAGAACGCGCCGAACTCCGGCAACACCTTGAACACGATGATGCTGACGACGACGATGGAGAGGGTGAGGAGGATGGCAGGATAGATCAGCGCCGAGACCGTCTTTTTCTTTACGGCGGTGATGATCCGCACGTGGTGCACGTAGCGGCGGATGACGAGCTCGAGGCTTCCCGATTTCTCGCCCGCGAGCAGCGATGCGACGTAGACGCCGGGAAACACACCCTGCGCCTCGAATGCTTCCGACAGCGCGCTGCCGCTCCTCACCCGCTCATAGACATCGTCGAGCACGAGCTTGAATGCAGGATTGGGCACGCGCTGGCGGAGGATGTCGAGCGACTGCACGAGCGGCATGCCTGCCTTGAGCAGCGTGGCCAGCTCCTGGTTGAACACGAGGAATTCGGGCGTGCGGATGCGCGCGCGCGACCCGCGCGACTGCAGCGCCAGGCCCGGCACGCGCAGGCCGGCGAGGCCGTCGAGCCGATCGGCTTTGAGCAGGTACAGGCCCTTGTCTTCGAGGTCGGCGCGCAGGCGCACTTCGTTGTCGGCGACGTAGGTCGCTTCCATCACTTCCCCGGTCGCGGTCCCGACTCGACACCGGTACTGCATCAGAAAACTTAAAACTAAAAACTGAAAACTATGAACTTAGTTTTGAGTTTGAAGTTTGGAGTTTGAAGTTCTCAGTTTCATCTGGCTGCCTCAACGAACGCGTGATAGACGCGGATGCTCAGCTCGCGCGGGTCGCCGCCGAGGCCGGGACGCTCGGCGGGCACGAACGCCTTGTCCGATTCCAGTTTGATCTCCACCGTCTCGCCCGTGCCGAGCTGCGCTGCCGACAGGGGCAGGCGCCGCAGCACGGGATCCTTGTGATCCACCGTGAACTGATGCGCCTGCACGCCGTTGACGAACACCGTCACCACCTGCGGGTCGCCCGGAAACAGATCCGGCCGGCCGTCGGCCTCGAGATACAAAGTCACGTTCTGTTTCGGATTCCGGAACGCCAGCGTGCCGGTCTTCTTCATCCATTGCCATTCGCGTGCCGGAGCGTCGGGCGCCATCTCGAGACTGTTCCAGCCGTCGCGAAACGTCAGATAGATGTTCTCGGACTGCGGAAGAAATTCAAGCGTGCCCACTGTGTATTCGCGGCCTTTGCCCTCACCGGCGAGCGGCAGACGGTTCTCGATCCGCGGCCCGTTATACAAACCGATCGTCACCGTGGCGGGACCTTGGTACGGAAAAATTGGCATGAAGACGGTGCGCGTGTATTGCACTTTCTGCCCCGGCTTCCAGTCAGACGTCATCACCGGCGGATCGTGATCGTCGGTCCACATCTGCTGCCCTTCGCTGTCGAGGAAGTGCACGAAGACGCGATAGTCGCCGTCGATGCGCGCGGCGGGCGCCACGTCGAAGGAGTACGTCAAGTCGACCGGGCTGCCGAGGGGAATGCGTGTCTTCGAGGCCGAGAAACCAGGGGTGGCAACGGGTGTCGCCTCTTCCGCTCCGCTGCAGGCCGCGGCAGCAACCAGAAGGGCGCAGGCGAACAAGCGTCTCATCGTCAGAAAGTCCTCAGGCTGGGGGAAAAACGTATCGTAACGGCTTTCTCGTATCTCCTGCAATATGTTAGGCTTGCAGCCCATTCATGACAGGTATGACGAGTGACGCGCTCGGACTGATCGAAACAAAAGGCCTGATCGGCGCCGTTGAGGCGTCCGACGCCATGGTCAAGGCCGCCAACGTCAAGCTCGTCGCCAAGGAATACATCGGCGCGGGATATGTCACCGTGATGGTGCGCGGCGATGTCGGATCGGTGAAAGCCGCCACCGATGCCGGCGCGGCGGCCGCGCGGCGCGTGGGTGAGCTGATTTCGGTGCACGTGATTCCGCGTCCGCACGCGGAGCTGGAGCGCATCCTGCCTGGCGCACCTCCCGCCTTCGCTCCGGCTGGCGCCGGAGCTTCGGCGGGTAAACCCGGAAAGGGGTAAGAGACGGCCGTGGCCACGGCAACCTCTTCCGATCGCGATCGTGACCTTGTTTCGACGCAGGAGGCGCGTACGCTCGCGCGCCGCGCGAAAGCCGCCGCGCCCATCCTTGCTGAGCTCACCCAGGATCAGATAGACGCCATCGTCGACGCATGCGCCGCCGCGGCCACCGCGCACGCCGACGTGTTTGCGCGGATGGCGGTGGACGAGACCGGCTACGGCGTCGTGGCCGACAAGGTTCAGAAGAATCTGTTTTCGTCCGAGACGGTGTACCGCTTCATCCGGCCGATGAAGACGGTGGGCGTGATTGCGCGCTTCGACGATCGCAAAGTGATCGAAATCGCCGAGCCGTTCGGCGTCGTCGCGGCCGTGGTGCCGTCGACCAATCCCACTTCCACGGCCATCTACAAGATCCTCATCTCGCTGAAGGCCCGGTGCCCGGTCGTGCTGAGCCCGCATCCGTCTGCCGCGAAATCGATCACGCGCGTCGCTGAAGTGATGTGCGAAGCGGCCTGCCGCGCCGGCGCGCCTGAGGGCTCCATTAACTGGATGACGACGGTTACGCTCGAGGGCACCCAGGAATTAATGAAGGCGCGCGAGGTGGCCGTCATTCTGGCGACGGGCGGCATGGGCCTGGTGCGCGCGGCCTACAGCGCGGGCAAGCCGGCGTACGGCGTGGGCCCCGGCAACGCGCCCTGCTTCATCGAGCGCACCGCGAATATCGCGCAGTCGGTAGACGACATCATCATCGGCAAGACCTTTGACAACGGCGTGCTCTGTTCGTCACCGAACTCGGTGGTGATGGACGAGCCGATTGCGGCCGAGGCGAAGCGCGAGTTTCAGAAGCGCGGCGCGTATTACCTGTCGCCCGCCGAGGCCGACCAGCTCGCGAAGGTGCTCGTCACGCCGCAACGGCTGCCGAATCCAAAACTGGTCGGCAAGTCGGCCATGTACGTTGCCGAGCAGGCGGGCATCAAAGCGCCGGAGGGCACGCGCGTGCTCATCGCCGAGCTCACGGGCGTGGGCCGCGACTTCCCGCTCTCGATCGAAAAGCTGTGCCCGGTGCTGTCGTCCTATGTGGTGCGCGACTGGCGCGAAGGCTGCGAGCGCTCGATGCAGATCCTGCGATACGGCGGCATGGGCCACACGATGGCGATCCATTCCGAGGATCAGAAGATCATTCTCGAGTTCGGGCTGAAGAAACCGGCGTTCCGCATCTGCGTGAACACGCCGACGACGCATGGCTCCATTGGCCTGACGACCGGCCTGGATCCCGCCATGACGCTCGGCTGCGGCGGCTGGGGCGGCAACATCACGTCAGACAACATCTCGCCGAAGCATCTCTTGAATATCAAGAGGTTGGCGTGGGGAATCCGTTCCGCACGTTCCACAGTTTCCACAGGTTCCATGAGTTCGGTTCAAAGTTCTACGGGTTC
>JBBDWL010000114.1:0-2392 GCA_040902895.1 Vicinamibacterales bacterium
CGCTGCCCAACGTCGCCGCCAATCGCGCCGACATCGCCAGGAACGCCGACCTGCTGACGTCGATGTTCGAGCGGCGCGGCTTCCAGGTGTCGCGCTGGGAAACGAAGGGCTCGCCGATCGTATTCGCGCGGCGCGACGCGGCCAACGCGCGCGGCTCGGTGATCTTCTACTTCCACTACGACGGCCAGGCCTCCGACCCGAAGGAGTGGACGCGCGGCGCGCCGTACAGTCCAGGCGCGTATCTCGGCGACACACCGGTGACGATCGCGCCGCAGTCCGCGGGTGTCAATCCCGACACCCGCATCTACGCACGATCCGCGTCCGACGACAAGGGACCCATCGCGGCGTTGCTGGCCGCGATGGATGGGTTGCTCGCGGGAAAGGCGAACATCCCGTGGACGATCAAGGTCGTGCTTGACGGCGAGGAAGAAGCCGGTTCCCGCAATTTCGACCCCACGATGCAGCAGCGTGCCGCCGACGTGAAGAGCGATCTGGCGATCATCGTCGACAGCCCGCGGCACGCGAGCGGGTTGCCCACCGTGTATTACGGCAGCCGCGGCGGCGCCGGCGCCACCATCAAGGTCTACGGCGCGCTCGGCGATCTGCATAGTGGCAACTATGGGAACTTCGTCACCGACCCCGCGATGCAGCTGTCGAAGCTGCTGGCGTCGATGAAAGACGACCGTGGCAACGTCACGATCAAGAACTTCTACGACGACATCGTGCCCCTGACGCCGACCGAGCGGCGCGCGATCGACGAGATGCCGAATATCGATCAGCGACTGCTCGAGGAATTCGGCCTGGCGCGAGCAGAGCATCCCGACAGCCGCATCGAGATGCAGCACAACCGGCCCACGCTCAGCATCCTCGGCCTCGAATCGGGCAACGTGTATACCGGGACGCGATCGGCCATACCCGGGTCGGCGTCGGCGCGCATCGAGATGCGGCTGGTCACGGGCCTGACGGCGGCGACACAACTCGACCGCCTGGTGGCGCACATCCGCGAGCAGGGATTCCACGTCATCGATGCCGAGCCCGACCTGGCGACGCGGCGCAAGTACCCGCTGATAGCCCGGGTCACGCGCGGTGGCGGCGGCGGATTCCCCGTGGCGAAGACGTCGATGGACCATCCGATCACCGTCAAGGCCGCCGAGGCGATCCGCGCGCTCGATCAGCGCCTGGTACAGATGCCGACCATCGGCGGCAGCCTGCCGTTCGCCACCTTCAGCGACACGCTTGCGTTGCCGACAATCGGGTTGGCGGTGGTGAACTTCGACAACAACCAGCACGCGGCGAACGAGAACATCCGCGTCGGCCACTTCTGGGAGGCGATCGACATTTTCGCGGCGCTGATGACCATGCCGCGCTGACCGTACCACACTGACACTGATTGACTCATGATAGTGAGTTAATTATACTACGACCATGAGCAAGCGATTGCAGGTCGTGCTGGACGCGCGGGAGCTCGCCGAGATCCAGCGGTTTGCCCGCCAGCAGCGGATGACGACCGCCGAATGGGTGCGTCAGGCGTTGCGGGCGGCCCGGCAGGGCGCCGCAGCGTCGGCCGGCGCCCCCGCCAAGCTGCGCGCCGTGCGATCGGCGGCCCGGCATGCCTTCCCGACCGCCGACATCGATCAGATGCTGCGGGAGATCGAGCGCGGCTACACGCCCGAAGCCTGATGATTTTCATCGATTCGAACATCCCGATGTATCTCGTTGGCCAGCCACATCCGCACAAGGCCGAGGCCCAGGTGCTTCTCGAAGCCGCGATTGCCGCCAACGAGCGCCTCGTCACCAGCGCCGAGGTGCTGCAGGAGATCCTGCACCGGTATGTGGCCATCGACCGGCGCGAGGCCATTCAGCCGGCCTTTGACGCCTTGCTGGATGTGGCCGACGAGGTCTTCGCGATCGAAGAGGA
Source organism: Vicinamibacterales bacterium (assembly GCA_040902895.1). GTDB lineage: Bacteria > Acidobacteriota > Vicinamibacteria > Vicinamibacterales > SCN-69-37 > JALYRV01. The sequence continues at coordinate 1,919 of JBBDWL010000114.1, forward strand.
TGACGTGGCGCGCGCGCGTGACCTGGTGGTCGGAACCCGGGCGCTGTCGGCGCGCGACGCCCTGCACGTGTCGGTGATGATGCGCGAGCGGATCGCGCGGATCATGAGCTTCGACGCCGGCTTCGATCGCGTGCCGGGCATCACCCGCCTCGGTTGAGGACCGGGACCTTCTCGAGGGGCGGCTGTATCACGTTACGACCCAACCAGGCTGTCACGTACGTTAACCACGAAGGGCACAGAGCACACGGAGAATTCTTTCTAGACGCCAGTGCTGCTAAGCAGCTTTGGTATTTGAAAAGAATGTCTCCGTGAGCTTCGTGCCCTCCGTGGTTAGCGTACGTGATCAGAGAATGTGTGCATACGCGATCAAGGCCTGCTCCAGCACGTTCACCGCGTTCCAGTATTCATCCAGTTGCAGGTGCTCGTTCGGCGTGTGATCGAGCGAGCTGTCGCCGGGGCCATACGCGACGATCG
>JBBDWL010000115.1:0-2343 GCA_040902895.1 Vicinamibacterales bacterium
TGCGGCATCGATACCAGCAGGACGGGGGCGAGAGACGCGTTCGCCATATCCTGATACTAGCAGTGTTCGGCAACCGGCAATCAGCTCAGGCGCGCGTTACCGTTCGAACTTGACCTCGGCGAGGCCGATACCGCTTTCGCCCGCCACTGCGTAAAGGAGGAATGTCCGTCCACCCTCCTCGAATACTGCCGGATCGCGCAGCTGGTTGACGCGACCGTAGGCCGTGCTCCGCTTCGACGGCAGGGCCGGCGCCGTGGCGCCCTCCCACTCGCGCTCGGGGCGCAGCACCTCGACGGCCGGCGTGACCGACCACGCCTTCCAATCGCCTCCGAGGTCGATCGTGCTGAGCAGAATTCTCTCCGGAACGTCGCCGACCTGCGTCCAGAACACGAACAATGTCTTGCCACGCTTCAGCAGCGCCGCGTGGCGCATGTTGGGATTGAACAGCAGCGGCCCTTCTTCGAAGCCACTCACTGAATTCTTCGACCGGTAGAACTGTCCGGGCATCGCCATGGCGTACGTCAGCCCGTCATGTTGAAACGCCCGGAAGTAGGTGCGGCCGAGAATCTCAGGGCGTGCCACGAAGTTGATGCCGTCACTCGATGTCGCTGCTCGCGTCACCTGCTGCGAGAGCCCATTCAGGCCGTGGTAATACATCACCATGCGGCGGTTCTCGTGGTCGACCTGCACATCCGGTGACGCGATGTGCGGCGTCGTAGCCTCGGTGAACGCGGCATGCGACAGGTTGGCGGGTTGCGGCGCGGCTCGCAGCTTCGCCAATTGCTCCGCGGGACCCGTCGGCGGTTCGGTCAATAAGTGCGAGCCTTCGAGTTGCATGCTGCCTGGGACATGGATGCGCCAAGGGCCGAGCAAGTTATCCGCGTAAGCCAGACGAATGTAGCGGCCCTTGTGGTCGGCGAAATACAAGTAATACGTGCCGAGCCGTTTCGGCACCCAATCCGGAACGCGGATCAGCGACGGCCCTTGAATATTCGGCCCGAGACTCGGATGCAACGCCGGCGTGATGATCGGGCGATCGAGAAGCCGCTCGACGCGGACCACTATTGCAGCTGGTTGCGCGGCAACCGTCGAGAGAACTTCCGCGATGGCCAGGATTGCGATAAGCGTTGTTCCGGTGAATCTACGGAACATCTCTCCGCCAAGAGGGACCGTCGCCGACCTTGACGACCCTGGTCACGAAGGTAACGCTGGCTTGGCCGACGCGGCCCGTGACTTCCCAGCAGCCTGGCGTTGGAAAAATCACGTAGCTCGCCTGGAATCCACGATCTCGGTAGCCGCCCGGCACTTCCGATCGCAATGGCGGCGCCGTGGCGTCAAGGCGACGTCCCTCGATTCTCAGCTGACCCGAAACACCTCGCTGCCATCCGAACTTCATGCCGAGCGAGCCGTCCCGCGTCAGGAATCCTGCGCCGCCTGGCTTGAACACCACCGTTCCGTCTGGCCACAATCCAAACGGCCCCACGGATACTTCGTGGTTCCCGTAGCTGTTCGGGTCTCCTTCGTCACCCGCATTGATTCCATTGGGTTTCGTGACGGCGCAGTCGAAGGTCGCCGTACCTTGCATCTCACGGCCTTCGCTCCAGCCGAGCAGATTCGGCGAAGCGAGGATTGCTGCGGAGAGAATCGACATAACCGAAAGACGCCAAACCGATCTGTATTTCACAAGCGCCTCCGTCTTCGGCTCATTCTGCGCCCAGCCCGCCGACGGCTGCAACTTGTTGGCCGACTAGCGTCGTTCGTCTACGACGCCGGACGATACCCTGGCCCACGGACGAATCGGCCCGGGGTGGCGCCAGTGTGTTCGCCATCCTTGAGCGGATCCGTCCCGAGTCCTGTAGAAATTGAAAATGGCGTAACCTCCTGCTGAATCTCAAACAGCAGCTCGCCGCTAACAACGGCGACGGAGGATTACGCCATGTCGGACAGTAGCACAGCCCTTTCGCCCGTTCTTCAGTTTCGTCAGGATCTCCAAACCAAGCTTCGTGATGGCGTGCGTCGAGCCATCGAGACGGTCCTCGAGGAAGAGCTCTTGGCCGCGCTGGGCGCCGACGCGCTTGAGCGCACGTCGGGGCGGCGCGGGTATCGTCACGGCACGATCGAGCGGACGGTCACCACCCGCGACGGGACGCGTCCCCTCACGGTGCCGCGGGCGCGCCTGCGCGGCCAGGACGGCGCGCCGACCGAATTTCAGAGCACGGTGTTGCCGCGGTATGCGCGACGGACCCGCGAGGTCGATGAGGCATTGCTGGGCTGCTATTTCGGCGGGGTGAACAGCCGCCGCATCCGCCGGGCGCTCCGACCGCTCTTGGGGGACGCGCACCT
>JBBDWL010000116.1:0-5198 GCA_040902895.1 Vicinamibacterales bacterium
CGCCACCATCCTGATCTTCATCTCGCTCATCATCAGATGGGCAAGACGGCGCTGGAGTCAGGGGAAAGGGCAAAGGGCATAGGGCAAAGGAAAAGATAGGGAACAGGGAACAGGGAAAGGGCACAGGCGCGGGCCGGTCGGACCGCTGGCCTTGCCCCTTGACCTTTGCCCTTTTACCTTTGCGTCCCTTTGCCCTCTGCCCTCTGCCCTTTGCCCTTACCGTCCGGTCACGAACGCGATGCGCGCCGGCTTCATGGCGACGCCGTCAGTCGCCTTGATGGCATTCCCGAACGCCACCATGACGGTGGTGAACGGCGCGAGCGGCTCGGTGAAGCGGATCTCGACCGCGCGGTTGGCGGGCAGGTACTTCGTCTCGGCTCCCGGCGCCCTGCCGGGCGACGATCCATCAGGGCGCAGCCCATAGGCGACCGCGACCTGGTCCTCGAGCGACGCCGGATCGATGTCGCGTGAGAACTGCACGCGCAGCACGGTGCTGGTGGGGACGTCGGTTTCACCGTCGAGCGGGGCGCTGAAGACGATCTCCGGCGGCGGCCCCGGCGGCAGCGGCGCGGGAACGTCGCGCGCGGTTTCGGTTTCGGGCTTTGCGAGATCGATCGTCTTGCCCTCAATCCACACCAGCGGCGGCGCATGACGGACGATGCCGGTGACACGGACCCATTCGCGCGTATCGCGGCGTGAGTCGGGATCGAGCGTGAAGCCGCGTCCGCGCGGTCTGAGGCCGCTGACCCATACCGACGCATCGGCCACGCGCATCACGTATTCGTGCGGCGATTTCCCAGGCGAGACGGGTTGGTCCCCGAGCAGATTCTTTCCCCTGAAACGGCCCGAGATCGTGACCTGCTTGCTGACGTACCGGGCCGGATCGAGCGCGATGGCGCGAAGATTCGGCTGCACGGCCGGCTCGTACTTTTCATACGACGCGCCGGTCAGCAGGAACACCCGATCCCGGCCGGGCCAGCGTCCTTCGTTGAGCGTGTCGAGAATCCTCTGCGTATCGATGTTGTTGAGACGGGGGTCGTTCGCTTCGAGCCGGCCGAGATCGAGAAACGTGCCCCGCAGTACAACCTGGCCGTCAGGCGCCTGCGGCTGCTGCCAGGTCACGGCTGCATGCTGCGTCTCGCCGATCGACACGACCGGCAGACCGCCTGCCTCTGTCACAGTGCCGAGAAACGAGATCTGCGCGCCGTGGAAGAAGTGCCCGTACTGTGACAATGCGTGCGCCGTGGTCACGTGCCGGACGGGCGCCTGCATCGACGCCGCGTTGGCGGCGGTCAGGGCGAGGAGCAGCAGTATGGACGCCAGCGGACGCACGAGACGATCGTAGCAAAGCGCCCGCAGGGCCAACGATATAATTCGGGGCCTGTGAAGGAACCCGAACAGGTCCCCGAGCTGACCACCAACCGCCTGTCGGTGTACCTGCGCTGCCTGAACACCCTCGATGCGGCCGGGGTGAAGACGATTTCGTCCAAGGCGCTGGCCGAGCAGTTTCATCTCAACGCGGCGCAAATCCGCAAGGACCTGGCGTACTTCGGCGAGTTCGGCGTGCGGGGCGTCGGCTACACGGTGAAAGAGCTCAAGCGGCACCTGCGGCAGATTCTGGGTCTCGACCGCCGCGTGCGTGTGGCGGTGATTGGCGCCGGCAATCTCGGGCTGGCGCTGGCCGACTATCCGGGATTCAGACAGGAAGGCTTTTCGATCGTGGCGCTGTTCGACACCGAGCGCGCGAAGATCGGCCAGAAGTCGAAGAGCGGCGTGCGCATTCTCAACATCGACGATTTGCTGAAGGTCGCAAAGAAGGAAACCATCGACATCGCGGTGGTCGCCGTACCCGCCGAGGCGGCGCAGGCCGTGGTCAATCAAGCCGTGTCCGCCGGCATCAAGGCGATCCTGAACTTTTCGCCCGGCACCCTGCGGACACCACCGGACGTAAAGCTCAAGCACGTCGATCTCACCGTTTCGCTCGAAAGCCTGTCATTCTTCCTGGCCCGCGAAGAGCAGCACCATGACTAAGCCCACACGCGCGTTGTCGCATGTCGACCCGGCCGGCCGCGCGCGCATGGTGGACGTGTCGGCCAAAGCGAGCACGGCGCGTCAGGCCATCGCGCGGGGACATATCGCGCTCAGCGCGGACGCGCGCAGGGCCATTCGCGACAAGCGGCTGAAGAAGGGCGATCCGCTGTCGACAGCGCGGTTGGCCGGCGTGATGGCCGCCAAACGGACGGCGGAGCTGATTCCGCTATGCCATCCGCTGCAGCTCACGCATGTCGACGTCGAGCTCGCGGCGGTCAGGCGCGGCTACGACATCACCGCGACGGTGCGCACGACGGGACCCACCGGCGTAGAGATGGAAGCGCTGACGGCGGTCGCCGTCGCCGCGCTCACGATCTATGACATGGTCAAGGCGGTCGACCAGCAGATGGTGATTGGCGAAATCAGGCTCGTCGAGAAAACGGGCGGCAAGCGCGACTTCAAGCGGTAATCCGTGCCGATCACAGTCGCCGTCGGCATCTACTCGCCATCCACGTGGACCCTCGATCCAAAGTACGTCGATCAGCTTCGCGCGCGTTTTCCCGACGTGCGCTTTCTGCAGGCGCAGTCACATTCGGAACTCGAAGCGATCATCGGCGACGCTGATGTCGCCTTCAGCTCGCTCATCCGCGAATCGGTGTTCGCCCGCGCGCGCAAGCTGCGATGGATTCATTCGTCCGCCGCCGGCGTGGGCGCCACGCTTTCTCCGGCGCTCATCGAGAGTCCCGTGGTGCTCACCAACTCCCGAGGCATCCAGTCGGCCTCGATCGCCGAACACGTGCTGGCGATGATTCTTGCGTGGCGCCGCGGCCTGCACATCGCCCTCAGACGGCAGCAACAGAAGATCTGGTCGCAGGACGAGCTGTCGACGCTGCAGGCGCCGCCGTTCGCCGGCGTGCGCGTGCTCGTCGTCGGCATGGGGTCAATCGGTCAGGAGACGGCGAGGCTGCTCGGCGCGCTCGGCATGCGCGTCGATGGCGTGCGGCGCGAAGCGCGCGCAGGGATCCCCGGCGCGGAAAGCCTTCCCGATCTTCTTCCAGACGCCGACATCGTCATCATCACGGTGCCGCACACGAAGCACACGGACCGGCTGCTCGATCGCGGGATGCTGGCGCGCATGAAGCCAGGCTCGCTCCTGATCAATACGGGCCGCGGCCGCATTATCGATGAGGCCGCGTTGATCGATGGCCTGAAACAGGGACGCCCCGGCGCCGCGGCGCTCGATGTCTTCGAGCGCGAGCCCCTCGCCACAGACAGCCCGCTTTGGGAGATGGAGAATGTGATCGTGAGCCCCCACATTGCCGGCTTCGGCGCGCGATTCTGGGAAGACACGGTGGAGCTGTTTGCGCGCAACTTCGAGCGCTGGCGCAAGGATGAGCCGCTCGAGAACGTGGTGGACAAGCGGGCAGGTTACTGAATCGCACCCGGGATAGAATCCTCGCCACCATGGATGGCCGCCGCACCGACCTGGCAGGACTGCCGCCGACGCTTGCCGGCCTCACCGAATGGGTGGCCGGCCGGCATCCGAAGCCGCTGACGGTCGGCCGCGTGTCGAGCGGGGAAGTCTCGGGGCTCGGCGCGCGCGAGCTGCGCGACCGCGTGCGCGACATCGCGCTCGGTCTGACTGCGCTCGGCCTCAAACGGGGCGATCGGCTCGCCATCATCTCCGAAAGCCGGCCTGAATGGCTGTATGTCGATCTCGCCGCGCAGAGTCTGGGTGTTGTCGACGTGCCCGTCTATCCGACGCTGTCGGCCTCACAGACCGAATACATCCTGCGCGACTGCAGCGCGCGGTTCGCCGTCCTGTCGTCGCGCGATCTGCTGGCGAAAGTTCGCGAGGTCGCGCCACGCCTGCCGCTGCTGCGGACGGTCATCATGCTCGACGCCGGCTGGGCCCGCGAGCCTGCCGAGAACTTCGCGATGCTGTCGCTCACGGAGCTGGCGGACCAGGGCAGTGCCCGCATCCGCGAAGGCTGGGGCGTCGTCAAGGAATACAACGACGCCGCGAAGCTGGTGCAGCCGGGCGATCTGGCGACGATCATCTACACGTCAGGCACGACAGGCGAGCCCAAGGGCGTCATGCTGACGCACAACAATCTCGTCACGAACCTCATTGCTGCCGCGGAACTGCTGCGCGTCGGGCACGAAGACACCGCGCTGTCGTTCCTGCCGCTCAGTCACTCGTTCGAGCGCCTCGCGTCGTATCTGTATCTCGCCGTCGGCGTCACCATCGTGTTTGCGGAAAGTATGGAGACCGTCGCGCGCGATTTGCAGATCGTCAAGCCGACCGTCATCACGGGCGTGCCGCGGGTGTACGAAAAGCTCTATGCGCGCATCATCGAAAAGGGCGCGGCGGCCGCGGGACTCAAGAAAAAGATCTTTCAGTGGGCCGTGAAGCTCGCACAGGAGCGCGGCCGCAGGCTGCCTGGAACGAACCAGGCTCCCGAGGTCTTCCAGGGCCTCGCGGAGAAACTTGCCGACAAATTGGTGTTGCACAAGGTGCGTGAGGCTGTCGGCGGCCGGGTGCGGTTCATGGTGTCTGGAAGCGCGGCGCTGCCCGCACACATCGGCCAGTTCTTCTATGGCTGCGGCCTGACCATCATGGAAGGGTACGGCCTCACGGAGACATCGCCCGTGCTTACCGTCACGCCTCACACCGCCGTGCGCTTCGGCGCGGTTGGCAAAGCCATTCCCGGCGTCGACCTCCGCATCGCGGAGGACGGCGAGATTCTGGCGCGCGGCCCGAACATCATGCAGGGCTATTACAACAAGCCGGCAGAAACCGCGGAAGCGTTGAAGGACGGCTGGTTCCACACCGGCGACATCGGCTCGATCGATGCCGACGGATACCTGCACATCACCGATCGCAAGAAAGATCTGATTGTCACCGCCGGCGGCAAGAAGATCGCGCCGCAGCCAATTGAGGCTCGGCTCAAGGCCCATCCGGTGGTCGCTGAAGCGATTGTGATTGGCGAAGGCCGCAAATTCGTGTCGGCGCTGTTCGTGCCGAATGGGCCGGCGTTGGCCGCCGCAATTGGGGCGCCGGCCGATACCGATCCCGCGACGCTCGCCTCGCGGCCCGAGGCGGGCGCGCTGTTCCAGGCCGCGCTCGACGATGTCAATCGCGAGCTGGGTCAGTTCGAGAAGCT
>JBBDWL010000116.1:5298-62146 GCA_040902895.1 Vicinamibacterales bacterium
TGTTCCAGGCCGCGCTCGACGATGTCAATCGCGAGCTGGGTCAGTTCGAGAAGCTGAAGAAATTTGCATTTCTGCCGAAGCCGCTGACACAGGAAGCGAACGAGCTGACGCCGACGCTGAAGGTGCGCCGCAAGGTCATCGAACAGAAGTACAAGGACATCATCGAAACGATGTATGGCGGAAACGCACCCATCTAGGAGGGACCGTGGCTGACGACAAGCTGCCCGCAGACACTGAAATCATTGTGGCCGCTGAGCCGGGCGGTGCGGAACAGAAGCGGCTTGGCAGGCCCATGCTGATGCTGCTCCTGCTGATTGGAGCTGCCATCGCAGGCATCGGCATCATGGTGGCCGTTCTCTCGAACTAGTTGTCCAGGCGCGGATGCCCGCGCGGCGGCGATCAAAAAACGCGGGCGGTATTCAGCGGCCACCAGCGCAACTGCACCTTGCCGATGATGTATTTCTTGGGCACGTACTTCCAGTGGCGGCTGTCGAGGCTGTTGTTGCGATGGTCGCCCATGACGAAGTAATACCCCTCGGGCACGGTATCGGGCCCGAAGTCATCATCGTCTCGATACTCCGGCGGAATGTAGGCATCGTCGAGCAGCACGCCGTTGCGGTAGACCTGGCCCTTCACGATGCGGACCTCGTCGAACTCCTCGGCAATCACGCGCTTGACGAACGACTTCTCCGGGTTGACGGGGTAGTAGAGCATCACGATGTCGCCGACCTGAGGATCGTGCAGCCGGTACGCGAGCTTGTTGACGATGAGACGATCCTGATCTTCGAGCGTGGGCGCCATGCTCTGGCCCTCAACGCGCGCGACCTGGAATCCAAAGGTGACGATCAGCGTGGCATAGACAAGCGCTGACACCAGCGTCTTGAACCAGGTGACGAATTCCTCGCCGATCCGGGCCAGCGACGCCGACCGCCGATCGATTTGCAGCCGCGCGACGTCGCCCTCGGCCGCAGGCAGCGCATGCGTGCCGCCGGAGGGCGGAAGCAGGTGTGCGGGATCCGCCGGCGAGAGGGCATAGCTGCCCTCGGCCGCCGGCAGCGCGTGGCCGGCGTCGGCCATCGACAGGCGCAGCGCCTCGAGCGATCCAGGGCGCGGGTAAACCTCGAGAGAGGCGTCAGCCTCTGGCGCGGCGGGCGCTACAGCCTCAGGTACTCCCGCAGCCGACGGGTCTGGGCCCGGCTGACCGGTATTTCGGTCGCCTTCGGGTCTTTCATCTTGAGGATGTAATTCCTGCTGAACCAGGGGACTATCTCCTTGATCTTCGTGATGTTCACCAGATGCGACCGGTGCACCCGCCAGAATACCGACGCGTCGAGCCGGGCCGATAACTCGTCCAGCGTTCGATAGTTAGACGTCCCGGACGCCGTGTTCGTTACAACCACGATGGCATCGTCGACCATCGAGGCGTAAACAATCTCGTCGGCCGAGACCAGGAGGAAGCGTTCTTCCCCGGTCTTGATCGCAAACTGGTCGTGCCGGCCATGCCCAGCGCCCCGGTCCAGGCCCTTCGGCGCCTCTGAGACCGCCCGCAACACCCGCTCGAGCTCTTCGCGGCCGACCGCATCTTTCGCGCGCTGATCCGTCTCGACTCTGCGTCTGACGCGCTCGAGCGTCTCGTCGAGTCTGCCGGCGTCAACCGGCTTGAGCAGATAGTCGACGGCGTTCACCTTGAACGCGTCGAGCGCATATTGATCGTACGCCGTGACGAACACCAGATTCGGCAGCACCCCGGCGTCCATCAATCGGTGCGCCACCTCGAAGCCGTTGAGTCCAGGCATCTGGACGTCAAGCAGCAGCATATCGGGCTTCTTCTCGCCGACGAGCCGCAACCCATCGACGCCATTGCCCGCTTGCCCGACTATCTCAACGCCGCCCGCGCGCTCGAGCAGGAAGCACAGCTCTTCCCGCGCCAGTTGCTCGTCGTCGACCACCACCGTTCGAAGGTCCATGGGCGTCAGACGGTGTTGGGCGCCGCGACCACCAGCTCAGGGATTTCGACGCGGGCGCATGTGCCCTGGCCGGGCACGCTCTCGAGCTTCAGCTGGTAATTGGCGCCGTATATCACCCTGAGACGCTCGTCCACGTTCCGAAGTCCGATCCCGGTGCCGCTGCGGGGATCGAGCTGTCTGGCCGGCATGCCCACTCCATTATCCACGACCTCGATGCTGACGTGGCCATCTCTTCGGGCGCTGCGGATGGTGATGCGGCCTTCGCCCAGCTTCTTCGAGAGGCCGTGTTTGATGGAGTTTTCCACCAGCGGCTGCAGCAGCATGCTCGGCACGACGATGTCGAGGGTGTCGGGCGCCACCTGCTTTTCGATGCGAAGGGACGGGCCGAACCTGACTTTTTCGATATCGAGGTATTCGTCCACCGCCTCGAGCTCTTCACGCAGCGTCACGAAGTGTTCCTGCGCGCGCAGCAGCCGCCGCAGCAGACCCGACAGCTTCACGATCAGCATCCGCGCCGTTTCCGGCTCCGACCGGATCAGCGAGCTGATCGACGTCAGGGTGTTGAACAGGAAATGAGGATTGATTTGGCTCGCCAGCGCCTCGACGCGTGCCGACATCAGCAGTTTTTCCTGCTCCTGCAGCCGGTGCTCGATGCGCGCCGTATTCCAGATCTTGATCGGAATGACGACGCACATTACGGCTGAGAGCAGGACCAGCAGCCAGAGCCACCAGTTCGACGGCGGAAGATAAAACAGCCGATGCGCGCCGAAGCGGTGGCCGAGTGCCTGACGCAACACTTCGAGCGCGACCGGCGCGGCGAGCAGGACGATCTGCCAGTCGACCGTGAAGCTGCGCACCAGCCGCCACGCGTTGCGATGCAGCGTCGTGAAGAACAGCGGCGAGACCTTCCAGATTGCTTCCTTGGGGCAGATCTCGCGCAGGCCGCCGCCGGCAAATCCGCATCCGACGGCGAAGGGGAGGGCAATGAACTCTCCGCCGGCGAGCGCCGGCAGCCCGACCATGAGGCCGACGATGGCGCCGGCGTACGGGCCGGCAATGAGTCCCGCGAGATAGGGGCCCGACAGGGAGATGTCGGCCGCGTTGAATCCCAGCAGCAGGCGTGAGATCACGCCGGCCGCAAGCGGCAGTCCCAGCGCGACCGCAAACGTCAGACGCTCGGGCCAGTCACGCCGCTCGGTGAGCAGGATGCGCCTGAAGAAGCGGAAGCGCGCGAGCATGGTGGCCAGGATCGCGACGACCGCGACCTTGAAGATCAGGGTCGTGAGCAGAAACTGGTCGGCCGACAGAGAGACGCCCTGGCGCACGGGGGTGATTGTACGAGGTTGGAAGGTTGGAGGGTTGGAAGGATGGCTGATATCATTCGAGGGCAATGATTCGGCCCCTGATTACCGGCTTCGTCACGACGTTCCGGCACATGTTCCGGAAGGCGAACACCATCGACTATCCGACCGACAAGATGCCGATGTTCCCGAAGTACCGGGGCAAACAGGTGCTGATGCGCGACGAGAACGGGCTCGAGAAGTGCGTCGCCTGCGGTCTGTGCGCCGTGGCGTGTCCGGCCGACGCCATCTATCTCGAAGCGGCGGAAAACGACGGCACCGTGGCGGCCGGCCCGCGCTACGCGAAGATCTATCAGATTCACAAAACGCGCTGCATCTTCTGCGGGTACTGCGAAGAGGCCTGCCCGGTGTCGGCCATCTTCATGGGCAAGGACTACGAGCTGTCTGTCTACAGCAAGGACGACTTCGTGTGGGACAAAGCCGACCTGCTCATTCCGGGGCCCGTGACACCCGCACCCCGTGCTTGAACGGAAAGTCACTTGACATGACGTGGTATTCGCGCGACTCGCACGATGCCGGGCTCGCAACCTACCACGTCATGTCAAGTGCTTTCCGGGCTTAGGCGCGGCCTGACTTGAAACCCTTCCTCGAAGCCCTCGACGATCGCGTCCTCGTGTGCGACGGCGCGATGGGAACGATGCTGTACCAGCGCGGCGTCTTCCTGAATCGATCGTTCGACGAGCTGAACATCGCCCAGCCGGATCTCGTCGCCGAAGTGCATCAGGCCTACGTGCGCGCGGGCGCCGACGTCATCGAGACGAACACGTTCGGCGCCAACCGCATCAAGCTTGCGCATTTCGGGCTGGCCGACTCCATCCACACGATGAATCTGCAGGGCGCACGCATCGCGCGGCACGCGGCGCGCGAATACGCGTACGTGGCCGGATCGATCGGGCCGCTCGGCGTGCGCATCGAGCCGTGGGGAAAAATGGGTGCGGACGAGGCGGAAGCACTGTTCCGCGAGCAGGCTGAGGCGCTCGAGGAGGGCGGTGTCGACCTTTTCGTGCTCGAAACGTTCAGGGATCTGAATGAAGTACAGGCCGCTATCCGCGCGGTGCGATCCGTGAGCGCGAAGCCGATCGTGGCGCAGGTCACGACCGAGGAAGACGGCAACACGCTCGACGGCACGCCCCCGGAAACATTTACGCCGGCGCTCGAGACGGCCGGTGCGGACGTCATCGGCCTGAACTGCAGCGTCGGACCGGCGGCCATGCTCGAGACGCTCGAGCGCATGTCGCGGCTGACGGCGCTGCGGTTGTCGGCGCAGCCGAACGCCGGACGGCCGCGCGATGTCGAGGGCCGCAACATCTATCTGAGCTCGCCGGAGTACATGGCCTCGTACGCGCGGCGCTTCGTCAGCCACGGCGTGAAACTCGTCGGCGGCTGCTGCGGCACGACGCCTGAGCACATCAAGCACATCCGCCAGGCCGTGCGCGCCTTGCCGGCCACGCGCACGTTCAGGACGCGCGAAGCGGCGGCGGCGTCCCGAACAGCCTCCACGGCGGCGGCGCCTCCTGCCGGCCCGGCCGCTCCGGCCATCGCGACGCGCGAGAAGTCGAGGCTTGCGGCGGCTTTCGCGAGCAGGCAGTTCGTAGTGGCAGCCGAGCTGCTGCCGCCGCGCGGGTACGAGACCGAGGATTTCGTCGCGACCGCGCGCGATCTGAAACGGCGCGGCATCGATCTGATTGCGGTGCCCGACTATCACACAGGCGGCGCGCGGATGAGCGCGCTGCTCGCGGCCGCACTCGTCGAGCAGCGGGCCGGCGCCGAGTCGCTGTTGCACTACAGCTGCCGCGACCGGAATCTCATCAGCATGCAGGCCGATCTGCTCGGCGCGCACGCGCTGGGGTTGAGAAACGTGCTGGTCGTCACTGGGGAGCCGGGAAGGGCAGGAGATTACGCCGACGCGACGTCGGTCTTCGACGTCGACTCCATTGGCCTGACCAACATGGCGACGCGGCTCAATCATGGGTTCGATGTGGGCGGCCAGACGATCGGCCGGCCGACGTCGTTCCACATCGGTGTGGCATTCAATCCGTTCGCGGTGAGTCCCGACCAGGAACAACGGCGCTTCGCCTTCAAACAGGAGGCCGGAGCAGAATTCGTGGTGCTGCCGCCGGTGTTCGATACGGCCGGCCTGGCCGACGCGATGCCAGAGCTTGTGGCTGCCGACCGTCCGGTGCTTGCCGGCCTGCACGTGCTGGCGGACTGCCGGGAAGCGGAGTTTCTTGCAAACGAAGTCCCTGGTGTGCGGATCCCGGATGCGATTCTCACCCGGATGCGGACAGCCGAAGCCGAAGGGAGGGCCGCGGGCGAAGGGCTCCAGATCGCCGTCGAGCTTGCGGGGGCCATGGCGGGCCTGGTGTCCGGGATTGTCCTGAGCGGCGCAGACGCGCTTGCGGACGCGGCGGACGCCATCCGCGCCAAAGTGCTGTAAAGTGAGTCACTGCAAGGGGATTGCATAGCGATGAGAATGAACCGGCGCGACGACACTGCAGGCCGCTCCACCGCCAGCGATCTGGCCAGTCGTGATCTGTCAGTGGCCTCGGTCGAGAACGCGTTCGTCGAAGGCGTCTACGAGAAGATCGCGAAAGGCTACGATCTCTTTTTCGGGCCCACGCTTCACCCGGGACGCCTCACCGCGATTCAGCGCATGGGCATTCAGCCTGGCGATCGCGTCCTGGAAGTCGGCGTCGGCACCGGAATCAATCTCGCGCTCTACCCGACGGACTGCACCATCACCGGCATCGACTTCTCTGACGCGATGCTCGAGAAGGCGCGCGAGCGCGTCGAACGCAAAGGCGTGAAGAATGCGCGGCTGCTGCAGATGGACGCCGCCGATCTCAAGTTCGCCGACAACGCCTTCGACATCGTATATGCGCCGTATGTGATCAGCGTCGTCCCCGACCCGGTGACAGTCGCGCGCGAGATGCGCCGCGTCTGCCGGCCCGGCGGCCGCATCATCATCCTGAATCACTTCATCAGCCCGAATCCGATCATGTCGCGTGTCGAGCGGTGGATGTCACCGGCGACCATTCACATCGGCTTCAAGTCGGACCTCGACCTGCCGGCCTTCCTCGCGCAAGCGGAGCTCGAGCCGGTCTCGATCGAGAAGGTCAACATTCCGCGCTGGTGGTCGCTGGTGACCTGCATCAAAGATTAGCCTCACCTGTCCGCCCCTCGCGCCGCAGGGCGCGCAGCAGCGGCAGGCTCGCCAGCGACACGACGCTCATCACCAGAAACGCCGCCGGATAGCCGGCGCCGCCCGCGACCCGCCCACCCGCAAGCGCCGACCACGATTCGCATCCATTGGTGGCTGCCATGAACGTGCTGAACTGCGTGCCCGCGGTGCGCGGGTCGGTCAGATCCATGAAGAGGGCATACGACGCGGCGGTGAAGAGGCCGACGAAGAAATACATGCCCGTGAGCAGGGCCATCAGCACCACGGGAGGGCCGCCGCCGAGATCGGCGGCGGCGAGCGCCGCGATCATCGCGACGAAGCCGACCAGGAACACGGCGACCGTCCGAATGCGGCCCTGGCGATCCGACATGCGTCCGCCGATCAGGCCGCCGGCGAGCGTCGCGGCCACGACGAACAGGCCGAAGAACACGCCGATCGTCGAACCGGCGACGCCGCGGTCGATCAGGAACGGGCCGGCTAGCTGGCCGGTGGCCTCGAAGGCGGCAGCCGAGACCAGCGCAAACGCCAGACCCAGCCACATCGTCCTGGTCCGAAACATCGATCCGAGCACAGCGCCGAACGCCCGGGCGCGGCCCGTCAGCGGCGCGCGTGCGGCTGCCGGCTCCCGCAGAAACAGGACGACCGGCAGCGGGAGCCACACCCAGACGACGAGCGCGGCGATCAGCCAGGGGCGGCCGAACCATGCCGCCGCAAGGAGCGCGCCGCCGCCGAAGACGCTGCGGCCCATGAGCATCCCCGCCTGCATGCAGCCGTTGAGGAATCCGCGGCCGGCAGGCGGCACGCTGTTGATGGCAAGCGCGTCGATGGCGACGTCCTGGGTCGCGGCCGCGAAGGCGTGCAGCAGGAGCAGCAGGCGCCAGGCCTCGAAATGATCCGCGGGACTGAGCCAGATGAGCGGTGCCAGCGTGAGGCCCATCAGCACCTGCGCGCTCATGATCCACGCGCGGAAGCCCCATCGCGGCGATCGGAGGGCATCGACGAGCGGCGCCCACGCGAACTTGAACACCCACGGCAGCAGCAGCACTGCCGTCAGGCCCGTGATGCGCTCGATCGCCACGCCGTCGGCGCGCAGCATCGCCGGGAGCGCCCACCAGATGAATCCGATGGGCGCGCCTTCGGCGGCGTACAGAAGCGTGAAGACGGCCGCGCGGCCGGACAACTGCGGCAGCCTGGTCAGCAGTCGAAGCACTTCTCGCTCATCCCAGCATCTCCATGATCTTCGCCACCGCGACGTCAGCGCCGTCTGTTCGTACGGCGCCCGGCTGCGGCTGCGACACCGCTTCTTCGAGTGCCGTCCGCCACCGGCCTGCGCCCAGGTCCAGCGGTGAGATGTATGCGCATCTCAGATAACGCGGCATCTCACGCACGAAGACGTCGTACTCAGGGAAGCGGCCACGCGACGTGTAGAGCATGGCGGTGCCGTTCGCGATGCACTCAGACACGATGCCGTATCCGGGCTTCGTCAGGACGGCATCGACGGCGCCCACGAGATCCTCATAGCGAAACCCGCGCGCATACAGATCGTCTTCGCTGACGTGCACGACGGAGTTGTCGCCGCCCGACGCGGCTCGCCCCCGCCAGTCAGCCTCTCGGCCCTCGCGCGACGTCTGCCGCATCGTGCGGTTCGATACGACCAGCGTCCACGCCGGCAGGCAGTCGATCGATCCCTCGGCGAGCGTTTCGACGCCGTACGCGCCAAACGACGCGAGCACCGCCGGCCGGTGTGGGGGAATGCCCAGCGCCGCGCGCACGTCCTCGCGAGCGCGCGCGGCATGCCTGGCAATGAACGGAATGTCTTCAATGATCGGAAACGTGTCAAAGCCGCCGTGCATCGGCAGCCGCAGCGCGCGCGTGGCCTTCCGATAGGCCACGCGGATCGTGCTGATCACCATGCCTGCGTGCGCCGCATGTTCGGGATAGCCCTCGTAGATCCAGTCCCAGGTGAAATTGCTGATGCCGAGCGAGGGAACGTGCGCCCGGTGCGCGGCCTCGAAACCCAGCGGGGCGATGTCTGATACCACCAGCCTCGCCTCGAGGGCCCGCAGCAGGTCGGCCTCGTCGCGCGCGCGGGCATCGAACGTCGCATAAAAGTCGCGCGCCTTGGCGAACGTGGCGCGCTCGTCCAGACGCAGGCTGTCGATCTGCACGATGCCGGTATCGACTTCGGCCGGCATGCGCTCGACCGGCACGCGCAGCGCGCGATCGAGCAGCCACGGATCCGCCGCCGTCCGCAGCACGATCGTATGCGCCGCGCCGCTGGCGCCGAGCACAGGCTGCAGTTGATTGAGGATCTCGATCTCGCGCACCGCGTGTCCGAAGCCGTGCGAGGAGATGTAGAAGACAATGGGCGCGCGCGCGCGTGAACTGGCGTGGCCTGCCGACGTCGAGGCGCTCACGCTCAGCCGGGCTGGCCGAGCCGCTCCTCAGCCGATGCGGCGCGCTCGGCCGGATCGGCGGGCGGAGGCGCCGTCAGATCCGCGGCCGCCTTGTCGATGACCGCCGGAAGCGCGATGGCCAGCGCTTCCTCCAGCGTCTTGACCGGCATGAACGTCATCCCCTTCTTCACCTCCGCCGGCAGATCCTCGACGTCCATCATGTTCTGTTCGGGCAGCACGAACGTCGTGACACCCATCCGGCGCGCGGCCAGCGACTTTTCGCGGATCCCGCCGACCGGCAGCACCAGCCCCGAAAGGGTGATCTCGCCCGTCATCGCGACATCCGCGCGCACGTTCTGATTCCGAAGCGCCGAGACGATGGCGGTGGCCATTGTGATGCCCGCCGATGGGCCGTCTTTCGGAATGGCGCCGGCCGGCACGTGCACGTGCAGATCGTGGGTGCTCATGAACGCCGGATCGATGCCCAGCGGGCCCGCCTGCTGGCGGATGTGACTCACCGCGGCGCGCGCCGATTCCTGCATGACGTTGCCCAGCTGTCCGGTCAGCGTCAACTGGCCCTTGCCGCCCGGCAGCAGCAGCGCTTCGATGAAGAGCACGTCGCCGCCGCTTTCGGTCCACGCAACGCCCGTGACCACGCCAGGCCGTGAAAGACGGAAGCTGCCGTCGGGACGGAACCGCGGCAGGCCGAGGTATTCGCGCAGGTCATTGACGTCGATGTTCTGTGGCTGCGTCGATTCATCCTTGACGGTTGCCACCGCGAGCCGCGCCGCCACCTTGCGCGCGATCGTGCCGATCTGCCGCTCGAGGCTGCGCACGCCCGCCTCGCGCGTGTACTCCGTGATCACACGGCGCAGCGCCGGCTCGGTCAGCTTCAGGTAATCCTTTGGCAGGCCGTGATCCGACTCCTGCCGGGGGATGAGATAGATCCGCGAAATGTGGACCTTGTCTTCCTCGGTGTAGCCGCCCAGATAAATGAGTTCCATGCGATCGAGCAGCGCCGGATGCACGGAGCTGAGTGAATTCGCGGTGGCGATGAAGAGCACGCGCGAGAGATCGAGAGGAATCTCGAGATAGTGATCGCGGAACGTGTGGTTCTGCGCCGGGTCGAGCACTTCGAGCAGCGCCGCGGCCGGATCGCCCTGAAAGCCGGCGGCCATCTTGTCGATCTCGTCGAGCATGAAGACCGGATTGATCGATCCGGCCTGCTTCAGCGCCTGGACGATGCGTCCGGGCATCGAGCCGATATACGTGCGGCGATGGCCGCGAATCTCGGCCTCGTCGCGCACGCCGCCAAGCGAGATGCGCACGAACTTGCGGGTCATCGCGCGCGCGATCGACTGGCCGAGCGACGTCTTGCCCACACCCGGTGGACCGACGAAGCACAGAATCGGTCCTTTCATGTCGCCCTTGAGCTTCCGGACGGCCAGGTACTCGACGATGCGGTCCTTGACCTTCTCGAGATCGTAGTGGTCTTCGTCGAGGACTTTCCGCGCCTCGATCGGATCGAGCCGATCCTCGGTCGCTGTCGACCAGGGCAGTTCCAGCACCCAGTCGAGATAGGTGCGCAGCATCTGATATTCGGGTGAGGCCGACGTCATCTTCTCGAGCCGGCTGGTCTCGCGCGCCACCGCGTCGACGACCTTCTCGGGCAGGTTCAGCTTCGCCGCGCGTTCGCGCAGCCCTTCGATCTCCGTGTCCCCTTCGCCGAGCTCGGCCTGAATCGCCTTCAGCTGCTGGCGCAGCATGTAGTGCCGCTGCGCGTCGGTCATCTCGGCCTGCGCCTGCGACTCGATCTTGCCTTTCAGCTCGAGAATCTCGATCTCGCGCGCGAGAGCGGTGTTTACGGCATTGAGCTTGACCGAGAGCGAGTCTTCTTCGAGCAGCAGCTGCTTGTCGTCGGCCTTCATGTCGAGCAGACTCGCGACGAGGTACGCGACCCGCAGCGGATCCTCGAGGCTGGCGACGAGCGTGCGCACATCGGGCGACAGGCCCGTGGCCAGCGACAGCGCGCGGTCGACGAGCTCCTGCATCCGGCGCACGTGTGCGTCGGTTTCGATCGTCCGCTGCTGCGGCTCGGGCAGCGGTTTGATGAGCGCGCGCGTGAGATTGTCGGCCTGCGAGATGAACTCGGCGCGCACGCGCGCCACGCCCTCGACGAGAATGCGAAGGCCGTTCGGCCCTTTCGCCATCTGGCGGACGATGGCCGCCGTGCCCACGCGATGCAGATCGTCGGGCGACGGCTCGTCGACATCGTTCTTCTGCAGGAGCAGCAGCACGAGACGATCGCCCGAGAGCGCGCGATTTACCGCCTCCACCGACATCAGCCGGCTCACCGACAGCGGCGCCGCCGTCAGCGGCAGCACGACGGCATTGCGCAGCGGCACGACGGGCAGCTCGGACGGCAGCGACGGAAGCGGCGCGTCCTGATCAGGTTCGGCGGTGGCCATTCACCTGAGTGTAAATCAGTAAATCCCCGGAATCATCTTTCGCCGTACTTTGCGCGCGTAGTCGGCGTATGCAGGGCCGAAGATTTCGTGCAGGCTGCGCTCCTCGTAAAACGTCGCGACGATGAGGTACGCCGTGCTCACCGCCGCAAATAGCAGGTGCGATGGCGTCATGGTGGGTGCGAGCCAGACGATGAGCAGCCATCCCAGATAGATCGGATGGCGAACGACGCCGTACGGCCCGGTATAGCGCAGTGCAGTCGACGAAGGCTCGATGCCCGACGGAGGCAACGGCGCATCGAGCTGGCGGATGCCGGCGAGTGAGAGTCCGTCGAGGGCACCGGCCGCCCAGAGCGTGAACGCGACACCGGCCAGCTGCACGGTGCGAAGCGCGAGTCTCGCGGATCCGTCAGTGACCCACAACGGATCGCCGATCGGCTGCCAGAACACGCATACCGCGCCGAACGTCAGGCTGGCGATCCAGACATAGATGCTGCGCTCGAGACGCGGTGAGACATTGCGCGCCATCCAGGATCTGACCCGCGTGCGCGCAAAAATGGAATGGTGAAGTGCGAAGATCGAAAAGAGCGTGACGTTCCACGTAAATGCGCGGCCGAGCTCGGCCTGCGCCGGCCGCGTCTCGAGATTGAAGAGATAAAACCAGAAGAAGCCGACGATTGACGCCGCGAACAGCAGACCGCCGGCAACGGAGAAGGCGCGCGCGATCACGGAGGCCATATTATAGGAAGGATGCCGCGACGCGACTCCGATCCCATCGTCATCTCCGGCATCGGCGTGGTGTCGCCGTTCGGCGCGGGGCGCGATCGCTTCTGGTCGTCGATTCGCGCGGGCGAGAGCGGCGTGCGCGCGATCACGGATTTCGATGTGTCGCGCTATTCATGCCGTGTCGCCGCCGCGGTGCCCGACGCCGACCCTGAGGATCCGGGCGAGGATGCCGGCCCACAGTCGCCGGCCACTGAGGCTGGAGGCGACGGCGGGACGAGCCGTGCCGATCCGCGGCGGTACTCGAAGGCGTCGCGCATCGCGGTGCAGGCCGCGCGCGAAGCGTGGGCCGACGCCGGCCTCAACGGTGTCGATCGCACGGCGGGCGTCATCGTGGGCAGCGGCGCCGGCGGCGTCGACGTCGCCGAGCGGCAGTACCGCGAGTTCTTCTCCGACGCGTTGAACCGCGTGTCACCCTACGCCATCCCCGTGTCGATCGTCGGCATGATCTCGTCCGAGATTTCCATCGCGCTGGGTCTGCATGGCATCAGCCACGTCTTGTCGACCGGATGCACCAGCTCGACTGACGCGGTCAGTTACGCGGCGTCGTTGATTCGCAGCGGCGAGGCCGACGTGCTCGTCACCGGCGGCGCCGACGCGTGCGTGACGTCGGGGATGATCTTCGGGTTCTCGCGGATGCGCGCCGTCTCGACGGCGTACAACGAAGCGCCGTCGAGGGCCTCGCGTCCGTTCGATCGCGGCCGCGACGGCTTCGTGCTCGGCGAGGGCGCATGGATGTTCGTGCTCGAGCGCCAGTCGCGCGCCCGCGCGCGCGGCGCGGCGCCCTATGCCAGCGTCGACGGGTACGGATCGACATGCGATGCCTACCATCGCGTGCAGATGGATCCCGATGGCACCGAGATCGTGCGCGCGATGACGCTGGCGATCGAACGCTCCGGCCGATCGATCGATGAAATCGGCTACATCAACTATCACGGCACCTCGACGCAGCTGAACGACGCGGTCGAAGCGCGCTGTGTGCGCGCGCTGCTCGGCGATCGCGCGGAGCGCGTGCCCGGATCCTCTACCAAGTCGATGATTGGTCATCCGCAGGGCGCGAGCGGCGCGGCGGGACTGGCGGCCACGGCCCTGGCGCTGCGCCACAGGTTTTTGCCGCCGACCATCAATCAGGACGATCCCGATCCGCAGTGCGGGCTTGATTTCATCGCCAACCGTGGCCGTGATGTCGAGATCGAGGCCGCGCTCTGCAACTGCCTCGGATTCGGATCGAAGAACTCGGCCATCGTGCTCGGGCGGGTCGAATGATCGATGTGGTGATTGCCGGCGCGGGCCCCGCGGGATCGGTCGCGGCCCTCCGGCTCGCACGCGCGGGCGCCAGCGTGCTGGTGCTCGAGCGCGCGCGTTTTCCGCGTCACAAGCTGTGCGGCGACACGATCAATCCCGGTGCGGTGCGCGAGCTCGAGCTCGCCGGTGTGGCCGGATGTATCCGTCCGCACGCCATCCCGATTGCCGGCATGCGCGTCACCGGTCCCGGCGGAGCGGTGGTCGACGGCTGCTATCCATCGCCGCTCAGCGGTCTCTCGATCCCTCGCGAGGTGCTCGACCTGCTGCTTGCCGATGCTGCGCGCGCCGCCGGCGCGCGTATCGAGTTCGGCGCGCGGGTGACCGGTCCGCTGGTCGACGATCGGGGACGGGTCACCGGTGTGTCGGTGCTGTGCCCGTCGAAGCGAGAGCCCGTGGCCGTTCGCGCGCGTCTCACGATTGCGGCCGATGGCCGCCGGTCGTCAATCGGCATGCGCCTGGGACTCGCGCGGCATCCGCAGCGGCGGCGCTGGGCCGTCGGCGCGTACTTTGAAGACGTCGACGCCATGGGCGACACCGGCGAGATGCATGTGCGCGGCAGCGCCTACCTCGGTCTCGCGCCGCTGCCTGGCGGACTCACGAATGCCTGCTTCGTCACAAGCCGGCGATCGGGCTGGCGCGATCCGGAAGATCAACTCCAGCGCGCGATCGAGCGTGAGCCGGGCATTCGCGAACGATTCGCGCGGGCGCGCCGGGTGACGCCTGTGGCGGTGCTCGGTCCACTTGCCGTCGATGCGCCCGTTGCGGGATCGCCGGGACTGCTGCTGGCGGGCGATGCCGCGGGCTTCATCGATCCGATGACCGGCGACGGTCTGCGATTCGCGTTCGCGGGCGCTCGCCTGGCCGCGGATGCCGCGCTCTCCGCACTCGATGGCGGCGACGTGGTGACGGCCTGGCAGGAGCTGACGCGCCGCCGCCGCGCGCTGTTCGCGCCGAAATGGCGCTTCAACCGCACGCTCGCGGCCCTGGTCGATCATCCGGCGGGTGTCGGCATGGCCAGCGCGGGCGCGCGTCTTGCGCCCTCGATCGTGCGCAGACTCATTGCGATCGCGGGAGACGCGGCGTGACGCTGCTCTGGGCCGCCGCCTTCGGCGTGGCCGCCTTCATGCTCTTTGAATTCGCGATCTCGATGCGCAATGAACGCATCCTGCGCGCGCGCGGCGCCATCGAGCCTGTCGATGATGTCTGGCCGATGATGGCCGCCACCTATCCCGCAGCTTTCATCGCGATGGCCGTCGAAGGATGGTTCCGCGGCGGTCCGTCGCAGTTGTGGTTTCTCGCCGGCTTTGCGGTCTGGATCTGCGCAAAGGCCGTCAAAGGGTGGGCGATCGTCTCGCTCGGCGCCCGCTGGTCCTTCAGGGTGCTCGTCCTGCCTGGCGCGCCGCTCGTCACGCGAGGGCCGTATCGCTGGATGCGGCATCCGAACTACGTGGCCGTCGCCGGTGAGCTTATTGGCGCGGCCGTCATGCTCGCCGCGCCGGTCTCGGGCGTGCTCGGCACGCTGGCGTTCCTGGAGGTCATGCGGCGCCGCATTCAGGTGGAAGAGCGCGCGCTGGGTATCCGCTGACCGGCGCTTAACAGGGAGTTAACAGGAGCTCGGCCGTGGCAAACCAGCCCTGAGCCCCCGCGGTCTAACGCTATAATCGCGAGTGAGTTCCATGCGAGTGCGACCACCGGCGCGGCGCGTGCGTGGGGCGCGGCGGCCGAAAGGGTTGCTGCTCTCCGTCATAGCCATGTGTGCCGTCGCCTCGACGGCGGTGGCGCAGACACCCGCGGTCGACTGGCGCGCGCTGCTGGCGCACGGCGATCGCACCGCCATCGAACAGTTCGCCGCAGCCAATCCCTCACATCCTGATGCGTTGACCGCCCTCGGCCTCCTTGCGTGGTCGCGGGGTGACGAGCCCGCGGCGATGCAGCACTTGAAGACCGCGGCGTCTCGGGGCAGCGTCGATGCGGCGCTCGAACTGGGCCTCATTCATCTACAGCACGGCAAGACCGGCGATGCGCGCGAAGCGTTCGGCGCCGTTGGCGGCGCGTTCGGTCCGAACGATTCCGGGCTCTCGTACGCGCGGGCGGCGCGCGCTGTCGCGGCCGTCGGCGACCCGCGTCAGGCCAATGCGCTTTACCGCGCCGCCGCGACGCGCGCGCCCGACAGTCCGCTGATGTACGCGTGGTGGGGCGACCTGTTTCTCGATCGGCACGAGAATGCCGAAGCCGCGCGAGCCTATCGCGACGCGCTCGAGCGCGATCCGCGCTGGGCGCCCGCGCATCTTGGCCTGGCACGGGCTCTCGATGAGACGGAGCCCGCCGCCGCGGCGGCCGCCCTCGCCAAGGCACTTTCGATCGATCCGAACCTGGTTGATGCCCACCTGCTGGCCGTGGACCGCGCGCTCGATGCCGATCGGCGGGCCGATGCCGCGGCCGCGCTCGAGAAGGCCACGGCGGTGGCCGGTGCGCGCTACGACGTCCAGACGCGTCACGCGGTGATGGCGCTGCTCGACAATCGAACCGCCGACTTCGATGCCCGGGTTGCCGCGTTGGTCGAGCGGCGTCCTGCCAGCGGCGAAGTGTTCAGGATTGCCGCCGCGGCTGCGGCGCGCCAGTATCAGTTCGATCGCGCGGTGGAGCTTGGCCGCAAGGCCGTGGCTGCGCACGAAGACGATATCCGCGCGTGGGCAGAGCTCGGACTGCATCTCGCGCGCGCCGGCGACGAAAAGGCTGCCTACGACGCGCTGTCGCGCGCCTTTCGCGCCGACCCGTACGATCCGGTCACCTACAACCTTCTTAATATGCTCGAGACGCTCGGCACGTTTGCCAGCATCTCGCATGACGTTGCCACCATCCGGCTGCACCCCGACGAACAGGCGCTGCTCGAGCCGTACGTCCGCGAAATCGTGACGTCCGCACTCGACAGTTTTGCCGAACGCTACGGCTATCGTCCGCCCGCGCCTCTGCACGTGCAGCTGTTCAATCAGCACGACGACTTCGCCGTGCGCACGGCGGGACTGCCCGGCGTGCTCACGCACGCGCTGGGCGTCTGTTTCGGCCGCGTGGTTGCCATGGTCTCGCCGAAAGCGCGCAAGCCCGGCTCGTATTCGTGGCAGGAAACGCTCTGGCACGAGCTGGCCCACGTCGTGACGCTGCAGCTCTCCAATCAGCGCGTGCCGCGCTGGCTGACTGAGGGCATCTCGGTCTACGAGGAACGCCGTGCGCGCGCCGGATGGGGGCGCCAGGGCGATTTGCAGTTTGCGCAGGCGCTGGCCACCGACGAGGCGCTGAAGCTGACCGATCTCGAGGGCGGCTTCATGCGGCCCAATACGATCGGCCTTGCCTATTACGAGGCGTCGCTGTTGGTCGAGCACATCGAGAAGCACGAAGGCATCGATGCGATCCGCCGTCTGTTGAAGGCCTACGGCGAAGGGCTCTCGACCGATGCGGCCATCGAGCGCGTGCTCGGCATGAAACTCGCCGCGCTCGACACACGCTTCTTCGCCGACATGCGCACCGAGTACGCGCCGCTGATGAGCGCGCTGTCGCCGGCGCCGCCATTCACCGGCGCGCCTCCGAGTCCCGACACGCTTGCCGGACTGCTGATGACGGGCGACGCGCTGCTCGCGGACGGCAACGCCGAGGGCGCGCGCGCCGCGTACGAGCGGGCGGCGGCGCTCGTGCCGCGCGCCACGGGCGACATGAGTCCGCACATGCGGCTGGCGGATGTCGCGCTGAAGACCGGCGATCGCGTCCGCGCGCGCGCCGCCCTCGGCGGCGCCCTCGACGCGGACTACGCGAACGTCGAGATTGCGCGCCGCCTGGCGGCCCTGGCCGACGAGGACGGCGACGCTGAGGCGGCGCACGCCGCCTGGACGCGCATCATCGAGATCGACCCATTCGACCCGGCCGCCCACGCGCATGCCGGCCGCGCCGCGATGCGCGAGCGGAAGTTCGACATCGCGGAGCGCGAGTTCCGCGCCGCGATTGCCGCCGGCGCCGTGAACCTGCCCGATGCGCACACCGATCTCGGCGAGGCGCTCTTCGAGCTCGGGAAGAAGGACGAGGCGCGGCAGCACGCCGTGCGCGCGCTCGAAAACGCGCCGACCTTCGAGCGCGCGCAGACGCTGCTGCTCAAAGCCATAGGGAAAATGCAGTGACGTTGCGCCGCCGTCTTACGCTGGCCGCCGCATCAATCGCCGCGCTGCTGCTGACGTTGCCGATCGCGTCGGATTTCGCGTCGCGTGCCGACGCGCAGGAAGGCGCCGCGCCCGATCCCAGGTTCGCCGGCCTGGAATGGACTTTCGCGCGCGTCCGCTATTCGTCGCAGATGGGCAGCGGGCGCCGCGGCATGTTCCGCGGGGGCGACTTCGACAACCCGTGGACGATCGATATGCCGGCCGCCGAGCAGAATCTCTCGCGCCGCATTCGCACCGTCACCACCATCAAGGTCAACGACCCCATCGTCGTCGGCCTCGAAGACGAGAGTCTCTGGCAGCATCCGTGGCTCTATGTCGTCGAACCAGGCAATCTCAATCTGAGCGAGACGGAAGCGGCGAACCTTCGCGAGTTCCTGCTGCGTGGCGGCACCGTGACCTTCGACGATTTTCACGGTCCGTACGAATGGGCGAATCTGGAGAACGAGCTGCGCAAGGTGTTCCCCGACCGGCAGATCGTGGATCTGCCGCCTGATCACCCGATCTTCAAGTGCTTTTACGACATCGAGGCCTATCCGCAGATTCCCGGCATCGGATCGTTCATGAACGGCCGGACATGGGAAAAGGGCGGCTATGAAGCACACCTGCGCGCGATCGTCGACGATCGCGGCCGCGCGATGGTGCTGATCAACTGGAACACCGACATGGCCGATGCATGGGAGTGGTCCAACGCGCAGGACTATCCCGGGTACCTGAAATACACGGCCGAGTCATACCGTATGCAGATCAACGAAATCATTTACGCGCTGACGCATTGACGGGCGAATTCTGAACTCTTAATTCACCAGATCACCAACTGTGATGACGCCTATTGCAGAAAACGTTGCCGCGAGAGCCGAGGCGCTCGCGGCCGGCCGCGCCCGCATCCTCGCCGAAGTCCGCAAAGTCATCGTCGGCCAGGACGATGTGATCGAGCAGGTGCTGATCGCGCTGTTTACCGGCGGCCACTGCCTGATCACCGGCGTGCCGGGGCTTGCGAAGACGCTGCTGATCAAGACGCTGGCGTCGATTCTGGATCTGTCGTTCAAGCGGATTCAGTTCACGCCGGATCTGATGCCGGCCGACATCACCGGAACCGAGATTCTCGACGAGCATGGCGGCACGCGCGCGATGCGGTTCGTGCAGGGCCCGATCTTCGCGAACATAATCCTCGCCGATGAAATCAATCGCACCCCGCCGAAGACGCAGGCCGCCCTGCTCGAGGCGATGCAGGAGTACCACGTGACGGCCGCGGGCCACACCATGCAGCTCGAACGGCCGTTCTTCGTGCTCGCGACGCAGAATCCGATCGAGCTCGAAGGCACCTATCCGCTGCCGGAGGCGCAGCTCGATCGCTTCATGTTCAATCTCGTGATGACGTACCTGTCGGAAGACGATGAGGTGCGGGTGGCGACGGCCACGACGGGTACGGCGCGCCCCATGGCCGAACGCGCCATGTCGGCGGCCGAGATTCTCGAAGCGCAGGAGCTGGTGAGACAGGTCGTCATCGCGGAAGAGATCGCCCGCTATGCCGTGCGCCTGTCGGCGATGTCGCGTCCGGGGGCGACTGCGCCCGACTTCATCACGAAGTGGGTGAAGTGGGGCGGCGGTCTGCGCGCCTCGCAGGCGATGGTGCTTGGCGCGAAAGCGCGCGCGCTGATGAATGGGCGCTATCACGTGTCGGTTGACGACATTCGCGCGCTCGCGCATCCCGTGCTGCGCCATCGCATCGTGCCGAACTTCTATGCCGAGTCGGAACGCATTTCGGCAGACGACATCATCACGAAGCTGATGGCCGCGGTGCCTGCGCCGTGAGCGAAGCCACCACCGCTCCGGGTCTGCGCCATCTCGACCCGGCGGTCATCGCGCGTCTCGGCTCGCTCGAGCTCAAGGCACGCGCCATTGTCGAAGGCTTCATTTCGGGGCTCCATCGCAGTCCGTTCCGCGGCTTCAGCGTCGAGTTCGCGGAGTACCGTCCCTACCTGCCTGGCGACGATCTCGCGACGCTCGACTGGAAAGTCTACGCGCGCAGCGACCGCCACTTCGTCAAGAAGTTCGAGGAAGAAACCAACGTCGAGTGCCACCTGCTCGTCGACATCAGCCGATCGATGAACTACGGCACCGGGGCGATGACCAAGCGCGACTATGCCGCGACGCTCGCGGCGTGTCTCGCCTATCTGATGCAGCGGCAGCGCGACGCCGCCGGTCTGCTCGCCTTCGACAACGACATCGTGCGCCGCGTGCCGTCGAGCGCGCGGCCCGGCCACCTGCGCGTGCTGCTGGCCGAGCTCGACACGCTGCCCGAAGGCCGCGAGTCGGACATGCGCAAGCCGCTCGAAAAACTGGCGGCGGCGCTCGTGCGGCGCGGCATCATCGTGCTGATCTCGGATCTGCTCGATGAGCCCGCGCATGTCATCCGGGGCCTCGAGCTGCTCCGCGCCCGCGGGTCCGACGTCGTCGTCTTTCAACTCCTCGATCGCGCGGAAATGACGTTTCCGTTTCAGGACTCCACGCAGTTCAAGGATCTCGAAACCGGCGCGGAGGTGTTGACGCGGCCCGCGGCCGTACGCGACGAATATCTCGCGTCGCTGGCCACGCTGCTCGATCGCTACACTGAAGCGTTCGGCGCGGCAGGCATCGAATATGTACGGCTCGATACCCACGAGCCGCTGGATGCGGCGCTCTCGGCCTGGCTGAGCGCGCGCGCCCGGAGGCGCTGATGCAGTTTCTGGCGCCGCTGTTTCTCGCCGGTCTTGCCGCAGTCGCCATTCCGATCTGGCTGCACCTGGTGCGCCAGCATCGCGCGCCGATCGTGCCGTTCACGGCCGTGCGGCTGATCAAGGCGGCGCCGGTGGAGCAGAAGTCGATGCGGCGGCTGCGCGACATCCTCCTGCTCATGCTGCGCGCCGCGGCGGTGGCGTTGCTCGCGATCGCATTCGCGCGCCCGTTCTTCGCGCAGGCCGCATCTCCCGCGCCCGTCACGGTCGTTGCGCTCGACGTATCCGCGAGCATGAGCGGCGACGCGCGCTTCGAATCGGCCCGCGAGGCCGCGCGCAAGGCCGTCGACGAGGCGCCTGAGGGCCATCGCGTGGCCGTCGCGGCTTTCGATCACAGCGGGCGTACCGTGCTGCTGCCGCAGGTCGATCGCGGCGCGGCACGCGCGGCAATCGACCGGCTGCAGCCCGGCTTCGGCGCGACGCGCTATGCCGCCGCGGTGACGAGCGCAGCTGACGCTTTCGATCGCGCTACCGGCCGCATCGTCATCGTGACGGATCGCCAGCGCACCGGATGGGCAGGCGAGGCGGCCGCGCGCGTTCCTCGTGGTGTCGACGTGGCGTGGGTAGCAATCGAGCCTCCGGCGCGGAACCTCGCGGTCACGGCGCTGGCCGTTCGCGGCGAGCGGGCTCGCGCGACGGTCATCAACGGCGGACGTGAGGCCGCCGCGACGCGCGTGTCTCTCAAAGCCAGCACCGCGGATGGCGCCGCCGAGACGCTGCTCGGCGCGCGCGATATCGAGATCGCGCCGGGACAAACGCACGTCATCGACTTCGCCGAGCCGCTGCCCTCGGCAGGCAACCTCACGGTCACGGTCGCAGATCAGAACGGTCTGCCGGCTGACGACGTGCGGCACCTCGTGCTGGATCCGCTGCCGGCACGCAAAGTCCTGATCGTCACGTCTGGCCTCGACGAGGATCGAGAGGCGTACTATGCGCGGCATGCGCTGGCGGCCGCGCCGGGCACGGGCCGGATCGATGTCACGATTGCCGGTGGTACGACGTTACGCGACCAGTTTGCCGAGGCGCTCAACGATACCGATGTGGCGATCGTGCTGTCGACGCGAGGCATCGAGCGCAGCGGTCCGCCGGCGATTGCGGCGTTCCGGCAGAGCGGCGGAGGTGTGCTGCTGGTTGCGGGACCGACCGCGGAGCCGGCCGTGCTCGCGGCGATGCTCGACGCCGGCGAGACGCGCGCGGTTCCCGGCACGGCGCGATCCGAGGCGCTGGTGCTGTCTGATGCGCGCCATCCCATCTTTGCGTCGCTCGGACCGCTTGCCGGGGCGCTTGGATCGGTGCGCGTCACGCGCGGGATGTTCGTCGAGTCGCCGCGGCTGGCCGTGCTCGCCCGGTACACGAGCGGCGAGCCTGCGCTTGCCGAGCGCCGCCGTACCGCGCAGGAAGGGCGCACGCTGCTGCTCACCACCGACATCGCGAACGCGTGGAACGACCTCGCGCTGCATCCCGCGTTCGTGCCCCTGCTGCACGAGATGACGACGCACCTCGATGGGCGGCCAAGGCGCGCGCGCGAGTACGTCATCGGATCGCCTGATGCGCCGTCGAATACGCCAGGCATCGCCGCGGCGCCCGGCAAGGCGGGCTGGCGCACGGCCGTCAACGTGGATCCCGCCGAAAGTGACAGCGCGATGTTCCTCGATGCCGAAGCGCGAAGCCGCATCGGCGTCGATGATCGAATGGAAGACAAAGCCGCCGCCGAGAAGCGCGAGCGCGAAGCGGACAATCCGCTGTGGCGCTACGTCATTGTCGCCATGCTGGCGATGCTGCTGGCCGAAGGATTGGTTGGACGAGGCTCTTATGTCCGGACGTAACGACTTCCAGCTCTGGATCTCGGCAACAGCGGGCCGCCGCCGGCGGGCCGCGCTATGGCGTGCCGCAGCGGCCGGGCTCGTCGCGCTCGCCGGGGCGTTCGCCCTCGCGGCGATCGCCGATCGTCTGATGACGCCGTCAGGATGGCCGCTGGTGGCGCTGGCCTTCGCGTCGCTTCTGCTTGCCGCCGCCATCGCCGGCGTACTGCTGCTGCGCGCGTCTCGCCGCGAGGGCAGCACGCGTATCGCGACCCTCGCCGACACGGAGCAACCGGCGTTCGAAGACAGGGTGAAAACGGCGGTCGACCTCGTCGAACGGCCGGCGCCGGGCATCTTCGACGATCTCGTACTGGTTCAAACCACCCGGCAGGTTGAGATTACTGACCTCCCGATCACAAATGACGATGCCGGTGCCAGGCGTGGAATGCGGTTGGCCGCAGGTGCCGCCCTCGCCTTGATCATCGCGTTCGCGGCCGCGTGGCCCACGCTGCGCGATGCGGGCACGACGGCGCGCATCCTCGCATTTCCGGGTTCGCTCGAGCTGTCGATAGAACCGGGCGACGCGCGTGTGCCAATCGGCCGGCCGGTGATGATCGCGGTAAGGGCGTCAGCGCTGCCGCGGGCCAACCTGCGTGAAATGCCGACGCTGACGATCACCACCGCGCTCGGCACGGCGTCGGGCGACATGCTGGAGGCTCCGGAGTTTGGGGCGAACTTCGACTATTCGCACGTCACACCGCCCGTGACCGAGAGCTTCACCTACAAGGTCTCGTTCGGCCGCGTGACCTCGCGCGAGTACCGCGTCGAGGCGCTGCCGTTCCCGAACGTCGAAGGGATCGATCTTTCGTACAAGTATCCAGCGTGGAGCGGACTCGAGCCGCGCGAAGAGAAAGACACTGGGGATGTGTACGGACCCGAAGGCACCGCCGTGCGCATGCAGGTGCGATTCGACAAGCCCGCGCGCGAAGCCGTGCTGGTGATGGCGGATGGCACGCGCGTGCCGCTCGCGATCTCGACCAATCCTGCAATCCTCGAAACGAACCTGACGGTTTCCAAAGACAGCTCGTATCGCGTCGAAGTGACCGATACCGACGGTCTGACGGCCGATGACACCACCGAGTATTTCATCCGGCTCATGGACGATGCGCCGCCTGATGTGCGCATCGTGCGGCCCGCAGGCGATCAGCGAGTGACCTCGCTCGCCGAAGTGGCGGTCGAGGCGCGCGCTGACGATGACCATGGTGTGCGCAGTCTCGAGCTGGTGTACTCGGTTCGCGGCCAGGACGAGCACGTGGTGCCGCTTGCAGGCCCCGGCGAGCGCGCGGTTTCAGGGCGGCATCTGATCTATCTCGAAGACCTCGCGGTCAAGCCGGGCGACTTCGTGTCGTTCTATGCGCGCGCGCGCGATGTCGCGCGCGGCAAGCAGTCGACCGAAGGACGCAGCGACATCTTCTTTCTCGAGGTGAAGCCGTTCGAAGAAGAATTCGCGGCCGCGCAGAGCATGGCGCAAGCCGGCGCGGGCGCCGCGTCGCGGCAACTGCAGGGTCTCGCCGCCGCGCAGAAGGAAATCATCGTCGCCACCTGGAAGCTCGAACGGCGATCGGCGGTGGGACGTTCCGATGCCGATTTGAGGGCCGTGGCGCAGGCGCAGCGCGAGCTGAGACAGCGCACCGCGCAGGCGGCAGAACGCGCCGGCGCGCCCGACCCGTCGCAGCGGAGCAGCCGAGGACGCCGCGGAGTGCCGCCGCAGCCGGCGGCCGGTGCATCCGAAGAGGAGCAGCCGGCCGTGCTGCTCGAGCGGGCCGGAGAGGCGATGGAGCGCGCATCGGCGGAGCTCGATGGCAGCCGGCCGAAGAGCGCGCTGGACCACGAGAACACCGCGCTGAATGAGCTGCTGAGGATCGAAGCGCAGGTGCGGCGCCGCGAGATCATGCAGGCGCAGAACCAGGCGGCGGGCGGCGGCGGCGGCGGACAGACCGGCACGCAGGATTTGTCGGCCCTTTTCGATCGCGAGCTGCAGCGCCAGCAGCAGACCAACTATGAGAACCGCGCGAACGCGCGCGCCGAGGAACAGGAGCAGGAGCAGGAGCAGGAAAGCGAGGCGCTGCGCCGGGTGCGCGAGATGGCGCAGCGGCAGGAAGCGCTGCGCCGCGAACAGGAGCAGCTGGCGCGCGCGAATCTGAGCGCCGAGGAACGTAAGCGCCGGCTCGAGCGCCTGCAGCGCGATCAGGAACAACTGCAGCGGCAGGTCGATCAGCTCGCGCGCCAGCTCAATCAGCAACGCCAGCAGGCCCAGCAAGGGCAGCAAAGCCAGCAAGGCCAGGAGGCGCAGCAAGGACAGCAGGGCCAACAGGGCCAACAGGGCCAACAGGGCCAGCAGGGCCAACAGGGCCAGCAGGGCCAGCAGGGCCAGCAAGGCCAACAGGGCCAGCAAGGGCAGCAAGGGCAGCAGGGTCAGGCGGGTGGACGAGGCGGACAGCAGAACGCCGGATCGAGCGCTCGCGATGCGGCGAACGCGATGGGCGAGGCAGCCGGAAGTCTCGGCCGCGAAGATCTCGAGCGCGCCGGTGAACAAAGCGCGCGCGCGGCCGACGCGCTGCGAAATCTCGAGCGCCAGCTTCGCGAGAGCGGCCAGGATGGCCAGTCGCGGTCGATGAACGACGCGCGTCTCGAAGCGCAGCAGCTTGCCGAAGCGCAGCGGCGTCTTGCCGACGATGCCTCGCGTGTGGCGAGAGACGGCGCTACGCCCGACGCCGCGCGCCGGCTCGCGGGTGAGAAAGAGCGCCTTGCCGAACGGCTCGACGCCCTCGGCCGGCGGCTCGACTCGAGCGCGGGGCAGCGCGGCGCCGCGCGGCCTCCGGGATCGAATCAATCCGATCAGCTCGCCCGCGATGCCGCCGCCGCGTCTCGTCGTCTGGCGCGGGAGCAGCGCGCCGGCGCCGAGAACTGGCGGCAGGGTGCGGGCGCGGGGCAGAACTCGCAACAGGGCAACCGTCAGGGACAGCCGGGCACGCAGACCGGGCAGCAGGGAGCGCAGCAAGGCCAACCCAACTCCCGCGGCCAGGGTACAGGACGGCTCGCCGACGGCGAATCACGGATGGCGGCCGATCTCGAACAGCTCGCGCGGCGTCTGGGCGCTCCGCCCTCCGGCGCCGGCGAAGCCGACGCGCGCCGCCTCGCGAATCAGCTCGACGAGGCGCGCGCCACACGCGAGCGGCTGGCCGATCTCGAACGCCAGATCAGCGATCTTCGCCGCCAGGCCGAGTCCGGCACGCCGGGACAGGCCGATCGCTCTGCGCCCCGCCGGCTCGAAGACTTGCAGCGCCAGTTCGGGCGCGAAGCCCAGCGGGCGCAGGAACTCGCGAACCGTCAGCGCAACCAGGGCCAGGGCGGCGATGCGCGTCAAGACGGCGGCGACCGAAATCAGCAGGGCGGCAACCGCACCTCCGGAAGAGATGACGGACGCCAGGACGATGGCCGGCGCGGGACGCCTGAAGAGGCGTGGTCGCCAAGCCGCTCGGCGCCTGGCACGCAGCAGTGGAAGCAGGATTTCTCGAAGTGGGAGTCGATGCGCAAGAACGTGGCGCAGGCGCTCGAGGCGTACGAAGCCTCGGTCACCGCGAAGCTCGCCGAGACGCTCGCGCAGGAGCGCGTGCATGCGGGCTATGACGCGCGCACGCCCGAAGCGTGGCGCAAGCTCGTGGCGGATTACTACGAAGCCATCGCGCGACGGAGGAACCGCTGACATTCGCCGCACCAATTCCTGTCTGGATATTCGCGACGGCCGTCATCGCGCTGGCCGCGGTGGCGCTTGCCACCTATCGGCACGTCCCGGAATCACTCTCGCGGCGCCAGGTCGCTCTGCTGGTCGCGCTGCGCACAGTCGCGCTGATCGCGCTGCTGCTGTTGCTGCTCAAACCGGTCAGGCTCGAACCGCTGCCGCCCGGCGGCACGGCCGTGGCGGTGCTCGTCGACGCGTCGCGCAGCATGGGCATCGACGACACCGGCGAGTCGAGGCTCGCGCGGGCACGCGCGCTTGTCGACGAGCGCATCCGGCCCGCGCTGACGTCCGGCTTCGATGTGTCGGTGTTCACGTTCGGCGCGTCAGTCAGCGACGCGCCGCTGACAGAGACGGCCGCCATCCAGCGTCGCAGCGATCTGCGCGGCGCCATCGCCGAGATCCGCAGCCGGTATCGCGACAAGCGGCTCGCCGCCACGGTGCTGCTGTCTGACGGGGCCGACACGGGCGGTCTCGTGTCATCGGCGGCGGGCGGCGCGCCCGTGTTCGCGGTGGCGGTCGGGGCGGGCGAGCCCGCGCTGGATCGCGAGGTCGTCTCGCTGGCGATCGATGAAGAGGCGCAGCTGCAGTCGCTCATCGATCTCTCCATCGTGATTGCCGCGCGCGGCACGGGGGATCCTTTTTCGGTGCGCGTGCTCGAAAACGGTCGCGCCGTGCACAGCCAGCGCATCGAACCGATGCGCGGCGGCGGACCGGTGAGAATCGTGGTGCCGGTCGCGCCGCCCCGCGACGCTGCCGCCGTCTATGCCGTCGAAATCGACGAGCATCCGGAAGAGACGGTGCGGACCAACAACCGGCGCGCGGTGCTCGTGCGCCCCGCCGATCGCCGCCGCGCTGTTCTGCTGGTCGAAGGCGCGCCCGGATTCGAGCACAGCTTCCTGAAGCGATCGCTCATCGGCGATCCGGCGCTCGAAGTCGACGCGGTCGTGCGCAAGGGACAGAACGAATCGGGCGAGCAGACGTTCTATGTGCAGGCCACGTCGGATCGCGCGCCTGCGCTTGCCGCCGGGCTGCCGTCATCGCCGGAAGCGCTGTTCCGCTATGACGCGGTCGTGCTCGCGAACATCGAGGCCGACGCGCTGTCGTCGGCGCAGCTCGATCTGGTGGAGGCCTTCGTGTCGAAGCGCGGCGGCGGCCTGCTCGTGCTGGGCGCGCGGTCGTTCGATCGCAACGGTCTGCGCGATACACCGATCGAGCCGGCACTGCCGGTCTCGCTGACCGATCGCGGCGACGATCCCGGCGCAGGCGGCGGGCGCGCCGACGCCAACCGCCTCACGCTCACGGCCGACGGGCTGCTGCATCCGATCATGCGCGTCGCGCCCGACAGCGACGCGTCGCGGCAGCGCTGGCTCGAGGCGCCCAGCCTGTCGTCGACGGCAGGGCTTGGCGGCCCGCGGCCGGGCGCGGTCGTGCTGGCCACCGCGGGCAGCGCCGGCGGCCTCGGGCGTCCGCTCGTCGCCGTGCAGCGCTACGGCGAGGGGCGGTCGATGATCTTTGGCGGCGAAGCGGCGTGGCGGTGGCGCATGCTGATGCCGGCCACCGACGGCACCTACGACAGCTTCTGGCGTCAGAGCATTCGCTGGCTCGCCGGCGCGAGCCCGCGCGCGGTGGAGCTGCATGGCCCGGTCGACGCGATGGCAGGCGAGCCGGTGAAGATCGCGCTGCGCGTGCGCAATGCCGGCTTCGAGCCGGCGGCCGCCTCGTCGATCAACCTCGCGGTGGAAGGTCCGGCGGGCGAGCGCGAAGCGCCGATGCCCGCGCCGTCAGAAGAGGCGGGACTGCACAGCGCGATCTTCACGCCCTCGCAGGATGGCCTCTATCGCATCACGGCCGACGTGAAATGGCCCGACGGCCGCACGGAGTCGGCGTCGACGTCGGTGCTGGTCGGCGGCGCCGACACCGAGATGACCGAGCCGTGGCGGCACGACGCCGCCCTGGCGCGCATTGCCGAGGAATCGGGCGGCGCACTCGTCGCCGAGTCGGATCTCGACACGCTGCCGGCGCTGCTCGAAAAAGCGGCCGGCGCGCCCGAGCTGCGGGAGAAGGAGCTCTGGAACCATCCCGCGATCTTCTTTGCGCTCATTGCGGCGCTGTCAATCGAATGGAGCCTGCGACGGCGATGGGGACTCAGGTGAATTACTGCCGCGCTGTTGCGCTCATACTTGTTCTCGCGTGCCCGGGTTTGACGTCGGCCCAAGAGCGATTTGCGATCATCGTCGAAGGTGCGCCGGGGGAGGCGAAGTATGCGGAGCAGCACGCCGAGTGGCGCGACAGGCTCGCGAAAGTGCTGCGCGAGACGTACAAGATTCCCGAGCAGCAGTTGGTGATCCTGGCCGGATCGAAGAGCGCCGCCGCGGATGCCGCCAACGCTGCATCCATGCACCCGCATGGTCTCGCCACCGCCGACGCCGTGCGCGCGGCGTTCGCGAAGCTGGGCGCGTCGATGCGTGCCGGCGATATCGCGCTTGTCGTGCTCATCGGTCACGGCACGTTCGACGGCGAGGTCGCGAAGTTCAATCTGGTCGGTCCCGACCTTGCGGCCGACGACTGGAAGACGCTCGCGGAGAAACTGCCGGGCGAATTGGTGTTCGTCAACACGGCCAGTGCGAGCTCGCCGTTTCTGTCGTCGCTGTCGGGCACGGGCCACATCGTCATCACCGCGACCGCGATGCCCGCGCAGCGCTTCCACACCGTGTTCGCGGAGTACTTCATCGAAGGTCTGGCAGAGAGCGAGGCGGACATCGATCGCAACGGCCGGCGCTCTGTCTATGAAGCGTTTGCCTATGCCTCGCGCCGCGTGCGGCAGCATTATGAGCAGCGGGGACAGCTGGCCACCGAGCGCGCGATGATCGAGGATGACGGCGACGGCAAGGGCCGCGAAGCCGGCGCGGACGGCCAGGACGGCCAGCGCGCGAGCCTGGCCTATCTCGACGTCGATCGCGCGGCCATCGTGACCGATCCCGCGCTGCTTCGGCTGATGCAGCGCCGCGACACCCTGCTCGCCGACATCGACGAACTCAAGAAGCGGCGCCTGATGATGCCGCCGCTCGAGTACGACAGCCTGCTCGAAAAGCTGCTCATCGATCTCGCCCTCGTCTCGCGCGACATCCGGGCGAGAACCTAAACCGCTGTATTCTGTCTCCCATGCGATGCCGTTCCTGCGGCACTGAAATCGCCGAGAAGGCGCTGATTTGCTTCCGCTGCGGTGCGGCGACCACTGACCCGGTACGGCGTCCGTACGTGAAAAAGACGCCGTCGCTGCCGCTCACCCTGTTCGGCCTGCTGCTGACCGGCGCCGGAATCGCAGTCGCGGTCGTCACGCCGGGCGTCACGCCCGTTGACGCCGCCGCTGCCGGCATTGCGGCCGTCGGGCTCGGCACAATGGGAGCCGCGTTCTTTAGGAAGCGCTGATCGACATGCATCTCGAAGTCATCGACGCGCAGGGACGCCGCCACATCGATCTCTCGTCGGTGACGGCCGACATCTTCCGCATCGGACGCCGGGAAGGCAACGATCTGCAGCTGACGGGCAGCGAGGTGTCGCGCGACCATGCCGAGATCGTGCGGCGCGGCGACGACTGGATCCTGCGCGATCGCGCGTCGCGGTACGGCACGTTCGTCAACGGCGGGCCCGCCGCCGACCACGTGCTCAAGCCGGGCGATCGCATTCGTCTGGGACGCGGCGGCGGCGCCGATCTGATCGTGGCCGACGAGCTCGGCACGAACCTCGGCACGTCGGGCACCGGCGGCGTCAACGACCTCCGGCAGGTGGCCGCGCTGCTCGAAGGACTGCGCGCCCTCGGCTCCGGCCGCATCCTCGACGAGGTGCTCGCGCTCGTGCTCGACACGGCGATCGAGATCGCGCGCGCCGATCGCGGCTTCATCATGCTCGGCGAGCATGGAGGCGAGCTCGATTTCAAGCTCGCGCGCGGCCGCGATCGCCACACGCTGAGCGACGCGAGCTTCAACACCAGCCGCAAGATTCCCGAAGAAGTCTTCCGCACCGGCGAGCCCAGGCTCGTGGCCGACCTGCTCGACGGCGATCTGGCGAACGTGCACGCCGGCACCGTCGCCCTCGGCATCCGCCACGTGCTGTGCGTGCCCCTCAACCTCGTGCGCTACGTCGATCGTCAGGAAGCGGAGCGGTCAGGCCGGGATCCGCGAAGCGCCGCCGCGGAAGCGGAACGGCGGATCGGCGTGCTCTATCTCGACAGCCGGGAGAAGGGAGACCTGCTGTCGTCTGCCACACGCGCGGCGCTCGAGACG
Source organism: Vicinamibacterales bacterium (assembly GCA_040902895.1). Classification (GTDB taxonomy): domain Bacteria; phylum Acidobacteriota; class Vicinamibacteria; order Vicinamibacterales; family SCN-69-37; genus JALYRV01. The sequence continues at coordinate 35,623 of JBBDWL010000116.1, forward strand.
CTCGCGACCGAAGCGGCCGTCGCCATCGAGAACGCGCGCCTCTATCGACAGACGATCGAGAAAGCGCGCACGGATCAGGAAATTCGCATCGCCGCCGAAATCCAGCAGGCGCTGCTGCCAAAGACGGGCAATACGCTGCCGTTCTGCGAGACGGCGGCGGCCGCTGTGGCCTGCCGCTCCATTGGAGGCGACTTCTACGACTGGATGGTGCGGCCCGACGGCTCGTTCGCCTTCACGCTTGGCGATGTGGCCGGGAAAGGCCCGCCCGCGGCGCTGCTGAGCGCGCTGTTGCAGGGGCTCTTCGCGGCACAGGCGACCGGCGTCGACGGCCCCGCGCTCGCGGTGTCGCGCATGAACACCGCGCTCACGCGCCGTGGCATCGAATCGCGCTATGCCACGCTCTTCGCCGGCCACCTCGATCCCGACGGCAAGCTGATGATCTGCAACGCCGGCCACAACCCGCCGCTGCTGGTATCGCGCACCGGCGTGGCGCGGCTCACCGAAGGCGGCACGGTCGTCGGCCTGTTCGATTCGGCCGAGTACGGGGAAGAAGAGCGCCGGATGGAGCACGGCGATCTGCTCGTCATCTTCAGCGACGGCGTCTCCGAGGCCATGTCGGCGAGCGACGACGAATTTGGCGACGAGCGGCTCATCGAGGCTGTAACCGCCGCGGGCCGAGAGAGCGCGCAGCAGGTGGTCGACACGCTGCTCGAATCGCTCAAGACGTTTACCCGCGGCGCGCCCCAGAGCGACGACATCACGGTGGTCGTCGTCCGCTATCGCGACCCCGCTCGCGCATGAAGCCTGGACTGCGCTCAGGGCCAGCACTGACAACGCGGGCCCGGTGGCTCTTACTCCTGTGGCTGGGCGTCGGCGCGGTCGTATGGCTTGGCGTGTTCGACTACGTGCATACGCGGGGGCACAAGGAATATCTGTACAGGAACGCTGAGCTGCGGCTCGGCATCCAGCCCCCGCCCGGCAAGTCGGCCGACCTGCGCGAGGTCATGGCCATCGAAGGCCGCAATGCCGCGATTCAGGCCAGCCTCTGGGCCGCATTCATTATCGCTGCGGGCTGGACCACGGTCGCACTGTTGTCGAATCGAAAATGAAACAGCACCCACTTATCTACGACTGGAATTCGCTCGAGCGTCCCGCGCCTTCCGGCCCGCGCGTGATGCTCGACGATGAGACGCTGCGGGATGGGCTGCAGTCGCCGTCGGTGCGGTGCCCCGACATCGACGAAAAGATCCGGATCCTGCATTTGATCGATGCGCTTGGCATCGACACGGCCGACATCGGCCTGCCTGGCGCAGGTCCGCATGTCGTGCGTGACGTCGAACGCCTTGCGCGTGAGATTGTCGACGCGAAGCTCAGCGTCGCCGCCAACTGCGCGTCGCGGACATTGATCGCCGACATCGCCCCCATCGCCGACATCTCGCAGCGCACGGGGCTGCAGATCGAAGCGTGCACGTTCATCGGATCGAGCCCGATTCGTCAGTACGCCGAAGACTGGACGATCGAACGGCTGCAGCGTCTCACCGACGAAGCCGTGAGCTTCGCCGTGAAGCAGGGGCTCGACGTGATGTACGTAACGGAAGACACCACGCGCGCCGATCCGGATTCCCTGCGCGCGCTCTATTCCACCGCCATCCGCGCCGGGGCCAAGCGTGTGTGCATTGCCGACACCGTCGGCCACTCGACGCCGCACGGCGCGGCCGCCGTCACGCGCTTCATCGCGAGCATCGTCGACGCGTGCGGCGGAGGTGTCGGCATCGACTGGCATGGGCATCGCGATCGTGACTTCGCCGTGGCGAATTCGATTGCCGCGATCGACGCCGGCGCCACGCGGGTGCACGGGGCGGGGCTTGGCATTGGCGAGCGGGTCGGCAATACGCCGATGGACCTGCTGCTCGTGAATCTCGTGCTCATGGGATATCTGGAGCGCGACCTGTCACGGCTTGGCGAGTACGTGCAGGCCGTGTCGCACGGCTGCGGCGTGCCCGTGCCCGCCAACTATCCCGTGCTCGGCCGCGACGCCTTCCGCACGGCCACGGGCGTGCATGCCGCCGCGGTCATTAAAGCCTTCAAGAAAAATGATCCGGCGCTCGTCGATGCCGTTTATTCCGGCGTGCCGGCGACTCTCGTCGCGCGCACGCAGGAGATCGACGTCGGTCCAATGTCGGGCAAGTCGAACGTCGTCTATTGGCTCGAGAGCCGCGGGCTCGAGGCTACCGACGAGCGCGTGGAGCGGATCTTCGAGAAGGCCAAGCAGTCCTCAACGGTGCTGACCGAAGAGGAAATCAGACAGGCGCTGTAGGCTGGGCGCGGGCCACGATCGACGACGAGGTAGGCATTGCCGGTCACCGGCGCTTCCTTTCAGATCGGCAGTGGACTAGCCGCCGCTGGCCAGGCGCTTCTCGATCTCGGGCAGCGCGGCGACCACCACATCGCCGACGATCTTCATCGAGCGCGGATCGATCTTGTCGAGCGTGTCCTCGGCGGTGTGCCAGTGCGAGGCATTCGGGCCGTACTCGAGGTCGATCAAGTCGATGACCGGCACGCCGGCGTCCCGGAACGGAATGTGGTCGTCCTCGATCGTCGTGATGTTCGCGACGAACGTCCTGGTGTGTCCCAGGCGTCCCGCGGTTCGCCAGAACAGATCGTTGAGCCAGCGCGTCGAGTTCGTGTCCTGCTTCAACTCGAGGCCGCGCTCGCCGATCATGTCGAGCAGGATCATCGCCTTGAGGCTGCCGAGCGTGCCGGCCTTCTTTGCGGCCTCGACGTAGTGGCGGCTGCCGAAGGTGTTGCCGGTGGTCCAGTCGCCCCAGGCCTCTTCGCCGTCGAAGAACACCAGCTCGTAGGTGTATTCGCGCGGCTTGTCTTTCAGCACGCGCGCCAGCTCCATGAGCAGGGCCGTGCTCGATCCGCCGTCATTGGCGCCGACGAACACGATGTCGTTGAACGGCTTGGTGTCGTAATGGCTGGTAATCAGGATGCGCTCGGGCCGCGTGCCGGGCAGCGTGACGATCAGATTCGCCATCGCCACCTGGCCGACCGGTGTCGTCGCCATGAAGGCCTGTTCGGTGACCGTGAGCCGGAGCGCCTTCATCTGCGTCGTGATGTGCGCGCGCTGCTGCTGCATGCCTGGCGAGCCGGCCGGACGCGGGCCAATCGCGACCAGCTGTTTCAGTTGCTCGAACGCGCGTTCGCCGCTGACATCGGCGGCGGCCTGCGTCACGGGCGCAGGGACGGCGGACGTGTCCGCCGAAGCCTGCGGAGCAGGCGAAGGCGGAGGCGGAGCCGCTTCCGCGCACGCGACAACGAGCAGCAGGGTGACGCCAAGAATCTTGTTCATTTGCGTTTGTCCCTCGAGACATAGTCGCGCGGGCCGGCGCCGGTATAGATCTGGCGCGGCCGCGCAATCTTCTGATCCTGATCGCGCAGCATCTCCTCCCACTGGGAGATCCAGCCTGCCGTGCGCGGAATGGCGAAGAGCACCGGGAACATATCCTCGGGAAAGCCCATCGCCTGATAGATGAGGCCCGAATAGAAATCGACGTTCGGATAGAGCTTGCGGCTGACGAAGTAGTCATCCTGCAGCGCGATCCGTTCGAGCTCCAGCGCGATCTCGAGCAACGGGTTCTTGCCGGTCACCGAAAACACGAGATCCGCGATGCGCTTGATGATCTTCGCGCGCGGGTCGTACGACTTGTAGACGCGGTGGCCGAATCCCATCAACCGGCCTTCGCCCCCCTTCACCTTCTTGATGAAGGCCGGCACGTGCGAGACGTCGCCAATCTCGCGCAGCATTCGCAGCACGGCTTCGTTCGCGCCGCCGTGCAGAGGGCCGTACAGGGCGGCGGCCGCCCCGGCCAGCGACGAATAGGGATCGGCCTGCGAGCTGCCGATGCCGCGCATCGCGCTGGTGCTGCAGTTCTGTTCGTGATCGGCGTGGAGGATGAAGAGCACGTCGAGCGCGCGCTCGAGCACCGGATTGGACTGGTACTTGAGCTCCGTCATCTTGAACAGCATGTTCAGGAAGTTGCCCGGATAGCTCAGATCGTTGTCGGGATACACGTACGGACGGCCGATGCTGTGGCGGTAGGCGTATGCTGCGATGCTCGGCACCTTCGCGATCAGCCGGATAGTCTGCACGCGGCGCGACTGCTCGTCGAAGATATTCTTCGAGTCGGGATAGAGCGTCGACAGGGCACCCACGGTGGTCAGGAAGATCCCCATGGGATGTGCGTCGTACTGGAACCCTTCCATCAGCTTCTTGATGTTCTCGTGCAGCATCGTGTGGAGCGTGATGTCGCGCGTCCACGTCTCGAGCTGCGCTGCCGTCGGCAGCTCCCCGAAGAGAATCAGATAGGCCGTCTCGAGATAGGTGCTGTGCTCCGCGAGCTGCTCGATGGGATAGCCGCGATAGAGCAGCACGCCCTTGTCGCCGTCGATGTAGGTGATGGAGCTGCGGCACGACGCGGTGTTGGTGAACGCCGGGTCGTACGTCATCAGCCCGAAGTCATCCTCGCCGGTCTTGATCTGGCGGAGGTCGAGCGCGCGGATGGTCCCGTCTTCAATCGGCAGCTCGTACTGTTTGCCGGTGCGGTTGTCGGTAATGGTGAGCGTGTCGGCCATTGTGAGAACGGTCAGGAAGTCGGTTCGCCTTCATTGGCGGTCGGAGCCACATCATCGTCGCCTGCCGCGCCCTCATCGGGTCCCTCGACCGCCGGTACGCGGTAGGCGCCCGAGAGCCACTGCCCGAGGTCGGCCATCTTGCAGCGCTCGCTGCAAAAGGGCGCGAACTCGGACGTAGCAGGACGCCGCCGACAGTACGGGCACATCGGGGCGTCGGCCATCAGGACATTCTACTGAATAAACAGGACCCTCAGAACCTTCCTGGAAACGACGGCGTAATAGCTACGCATGAGGGCCAGATGCTGAACTTGATCGCGGGTGATCTTCGATTGGCGGTTCGGACGCTCGCGGCTCGACCTGGGTGGACGGGCGCCGCGATCATCTGCCTGGGCATCGCTACCGGCGCCAACACCGCGGCCTTTACCCTTGTGAATGGCCTGCTCCTACGGCCCCTCCCTTTCGAGCAGCCGGAACAGCTTGTGATGGTGGCGTTGCGCGATCCCCAACAAGCGCTCACACGTCCGTTCGCGCTCGATGAATATCGCCGAGTAGTGCGCGAGGCGGACGTGCCGGGTATGCTGCTGGCGAGGACGTTCTTTCCACTCAGCCTCGCCGCGGGCGACGGCGCGAGGATGGCCCAGGCCGAGCTTGTCAGCGGCAATTACTTCGACACACTCGGCGTTAAGCCCTTTCTAGGAACCTTTTTCGACGAAAGCGACGACCGTCAAGGCAGCGCACTGCTGGCAGTTCTGAGCCACACAGTCTGGCGTCTGCGCTTCGGGGCAGACCCCGGCATCGTCGCGCAAACCGTCCGCGTCAACGGGCGGGCGGTGACGATCGCTGGCGTCGCACCGCCAGGATTCGTCGGAGCTACGCAGCTCGTGACTGCCGATCTCTGGCTGCCTGCGATCATGTATTCCCAGCTTGCTGATTCGCCGCGGGCCGCCGAAGTCCCCATGTTCGGCGTCATGGCTCGTCTAGAGCCTCAGGTTACGCGCGACGAGGCAGCGGCGCGCCTCACGTCGGCGTTCGCTGACAGTCCCCACCCAGTGGCCGTGGTGATCGCGCCTGCATCCGGATTCGGCGTTCCGATAGCGGTGGCTGGATCGCTCCTGAACCTCTCGGCACTTCTCTATGTCGTGATGGGGCTGCTGACCGCGGTGGCCTGCGCCAATGTCGCGGCCCTGGTGTTGGCGCGCGGCGCAGGTCGCAGTGGCGAGATTGCGATCCGGTTGGGTCTCGGTGCATCGCGGACACGGATTGCGCGGCAGTTGCTCGCGGAAAGTGCCGTGCTGGCGCTTGCAGGATGCCTGGCGGGCATATTCGCCGCGCTTTGGCTGACCCGGGCGCTTGTGGCGGCGTTGCCTACAGGCTTTCAGTACGTGAGCTACGCGATCAACGTGGAACCGGACCTGCGTGTTTTCACGTACTCGGCTCTCGCGACTCTCGCGACAGTGCTGCTGTGCGGCATTGCCCCGATTCGTCTCGCAGCACGAGTCGATGTCCTCGAGATGATGAAGCAGTCCTCCGCGCGCGGCCGGCCGAGGGAATCGTTGCGCGCTCTCCATACGTTAGTCGTTGCGCAGCTGGCCGTTTCGACGATGCTACTCGTCGCGGCCGCCACGGTGGGACGTAGCTATTTCGAGACACGAGCGACTCGCACGACTATCGACACAGAGGGTTTGCTGGTTGCCGCCCTGGATCTCGAGCAGCTCCGGCTGGATCGAGCGTCGGGCAGTCAGCTGTATCAGAACGCGATGGAGCGGTTGTCCGCCATTCCTGGTGTTGCCGCCGTCGCGCTTACGCGGGATGTGCCGTTCAGGCCAGGCCGCTCCGTGACCGTCATCGCTGATGCGGGTGGAGGAGTCGGCTCCAGCGATGCCGTCCTCTCGGATGCGATGCTCGTCTCGTCGGGCTACTTTCAGACCGTCGGGTTGACTCTTCGTCAGGGACGCGCCTTGGATCGTGACACGTCGTCACAACCGCTCGCGACGCTCGTCAACGAGGCCATGGCCAAACGAGTGTGGCCCGGCGTGTCGCCTTTGGGGCGGACGTTCAAGGTTGGGGCAGAGGGCCAGAGGCATTTCGAAGTAATCGGAGTCGTGTCGGACATGACAGGCACCGCGGAGCTGTCGCCACGGCCGGCGTTCTATCAGCTGTTCCCGCACGAGTACTCAGCCCGGATGACGATCGTGATCCGGGCACACGGCGAACCGCAGCCTCTCGTCCCGGAGGTGCAACGGACGATTCGTGCGGTGGACCCGGACCTGGCAATTGTGGATCTGCGCACCATGGAAGACCTGCTCCGTCAGCTGTCACAGCAACGGCGGGCCCCCGCACTGGCGTTGACGGTCGTGGCCATCCTGGCGCTGTTTCTGAGCGGTGTCGGGCTCTACGGTGTCATTGCCTACGGGGTGCGTCTGCGGGGCCGAGAGCTCGGCGTGCGGCCCGCGCTGGGCGCCACGCCGGGAGATGTACGCCGTCTCGTGCTTCGACAAGGAGCCGGTTTTCTCGCAGCCGGCCTGGTGATTGGCGTCGCGGCGAGCGTCACCATGACACAGCTCGCGCGAAGCAGATGGCTCGGTCTCGGTGCAGTCGATCCGGTTACGCTGGCGATCGTGTGCGGTGTGCTAATGGCCGTTGGGTGCAGCGCCCTGTATCTGCCAGCCAGATGGGCGTCCTCTGTTGAACCAGCGCAGACGCTTCGGAGCGACTGAGGGCCCTCAGTCCTTCTCGTCCTCTTCGTGAGCCGCGTGCCGGACGTCTCTGGCGGAGACCATGAAAATGACGTCTTCGGCGACGTTCGTGGCGTGATCGCCGATGCGCTCCAGGTGGCGCGAGATCAGAATCAGATCGAGCGATGGCTCGATCGTCTGCGGGTCCTGCAGCATGTACGTCAGCAGCTCGCGGAAGACCTGGGTCTTCAGCGCGTCGAGCGAGTCATCCGCCTCGAGCACACTTTGCGCGAGACCGGTGTCGCGCCTCACGAACGCGTCGAGCGAATCGCGCAGCATGGACTGGGCAATGTCGGCCATACGCGGAATGTCGATCAGTTCCTTGACCGGCGGATTCCGCAGATAGCGCCGCACGGCCTCGGCAATGTTGACCGCCAGATCGCCGACGCGCTCGAGATCCGTATTGATCTTCACTGCCGCAACGATCGCGCGGAGATCGACCGCCATCGGCTGATGCAGCGCGATCAGCTTGAAGCACCGATCGTCGATCTCGATGTGGAGCGCGTTGATCGCGGCATCGCCGGAAATCACCTCGTCGACCAGCTTCGCGTCGCGCTCGACGACGGCGCGGACCGACAGCCGGACGCGCTCTTCGGCAAGACCTCCCATTTCGAGCAGCCGGGTCTTGAGCAGCTCCAGCTCGTCCTGGAAATGTCTCTGATGACGCTCTGTCATTATCCGAATCTCCCAGTCACGTAGTCTTCCGTCAGCGACTCGGACGGGTTCGTGAAGATCGTCTCGGTCGCGCCGAACTCGACGAGTTTGCCAAGCCAGAAGAAAGCGGTTTCGTCAGAGACGCGCGCCGCCTGCTGCATGTTGTGTGTGACGATGACGATCGTGTAGTCGCGTTTCAACTGGTAGATCAGCTCTTCGATGCGTTGCGTAGCGATCGGATCGAGCGCGGACGCGGGTTCGTCCATGAGCACCACCTCGGGCCGGATGGCCAATGCGCGGGCGATGCACAACCTTTGCTGCTGGCCGCCCGACAGCGCATTCGCCGACTCCTTGAGCCGATCCTTCACTTCGTCCCAGATGGCCGCCGCCTTCAGGCTTTCCTCCACGCGATCTGTCAACTCGCCCTTGCTGCTCACCAGTCCGTTGATCCGGAGGCCGTAGGCGACATTGTCGAAGATCGATTTCGGAAATGGATTGGATTTTTGGAACACCATCCCCACGCGCTGCCGTAGCGCCACGACGTCGGTCCCGGCTGCGTAGATATCCCTCTCGTCGATGCAGACACGGCCTTCGACGCGCGTGCCAGGAATGATGTCGTTCATCCGGTTCAGCGTGCGCAGGAACGTGCTCTTGCCGCAGCCGGAAGGACCGATGAAGGCCGTGACCAGGTTCGCGCGGATCGTCAGCGAGATGTCATCGAGCGCCTTCTTCTCGCCGTAATAGAAGTTCAGCCGCTCGGTCTCGATCTTGACCTTGGTGACTGGGGTGTCAACCGCGCGATGCTCGACCTTCGGGCGTGTGACGGCAGGTCCTGCGGGCGTCCCGGATGGCGTCGTCATGCGATGCGGTCTCTCTGGAAGCGATCGCGCAGCACGATAGCCACCGCGTTCATGGCGACGAGCAGCACGAGCAGCACGACAATGCCGGCGGCCGCGTTTTCCGCGAATGCCGCCTGCGGGCGCGACACCCAGTTGAAGATTTGAATCGGCAGCACCGTGAACGGCGACCAGATGCTGTCGGGCGTGAACGCCACGTAGGTGAGCGCGCCAAGGGTGATGAGCGGCGCCGTCTCGCCGATGGCGCGCGAGAGAGCCAGGATCAGGCCGGTGAGGATGCCTGCCAACGCCGAGGGCAGCACCTGCGTCCACACCGTCTGCCACTTGGTGGCGCCGAGCGCATACGACCCTTCGCGCAACGACTTCGGCACGGCGCGCAACGCTTCGCGCGTGGACAGAATCACGACCGGAAGCACCAGCAGTGAGAGCGTGAGCGCGCCGGCCAGCACGCTCGAGCCGAGCCCCATCCACCGGACGAACAGCCCGAGGCCGAGCAGCCCGTAGATGATCGACGGCACACCCGCGAGGTTCGAGATGTTGATCTCGATGAGCCGCGAGAGACGGCCGCCTTCGGAGTACTCCTCCAGATAGACGGCGGCACCGACACCGAGCGGCAGCGCGATCGCGGCGGTAAGACCGATCACGAAGACGCTGCCGACAAGCGCGTGCCAGATGCCCGCCGATTCGGCAAAGCGCGACGGGAAGCCGGTGATGAAGGCCCAGGATAGACGCGGGACGCCGTCGCGCACCACGTCGACGACCAATGCGGCCAGCGCGATGAGCGCCAGCAGGAGCAGCAGAATCCCCATGGACTGGAGCAGGCGATCTTCGATGAGGCGCCGCCGCGTCGAGATCATGCGTACTCCTCGCGGAACTTCTCGCGCAGCAGGTTGCTGATGAGATTCAGCACGAACGTGCTCACGAACAGCAGCATGCCAACTGCGAAAATCGTGCGGTACTCCAGCGTTCCTGCTTCGGTGTCACCCATGCTCATCTGCACGATGAACGCGGTCATGGTCTCGACGGGCACCAGCGGACTGCCGGTGAGCCGCGGCTGCTGGCCCGCCGCAATCGCGACGATCATGGTCTCGCCGATCGCCCGCGAGACCGCAAGAATCGCCGCAGCGGAAATCCCTGAAAACGCCGCGGGCACGAGCACGCGCATCGTCGCCTGCAGACGTGTGGCGCCGAGCGCATACGCGCCCTCGCGCAGTCCGTTCGGGACGCTTCGCAGCGCATCCTCGGAGAGCGATGACACCATCGGCAGGATCATGATGCCCATGACGATGCCCGGGCTGAGCGCGTTGAAGCTGGCCAGACCCGGAATGAACTGCTGCAGCAGCGGCGTGACGAACAGGAGCGCGAAGTAGCCGTACACCACGGTCGGGACGCCGGCAAGAATCTCGAGCACAGGTTTGACCACGCGGCGCAGCCCCGACGGTGCGTACTCGCTCAGGTAGATCGCGATCAGCAGGCCCGCCGGTATGGCGATGACCATGGCGATGGCCGACGTGAGGGCCGTGCCGGCCACGAGCGGGAGCACGCCGAAATGCTTGTCGCTGAAGGACGGCGTCCAGACGGTCCCGAAGAGAAACTCCGTAATGGGCACTTCCCCGAGGAACGCGCCCGTCTCGACCACGAGGACGAAGATAATCCCGGCCGTGACGAGCACCGAGCCCGCGGCACAGAGGAACAGCACGGCCTCGATGACTCGCTCGGCCGGACGGCGATAGCGGCGCGGGAGCACGACGCTATTATCTGCCGCTCTTCAGAAGCTGCTCAAGTGGGGTCGTGTCCGAGACGCCTTCGCCGTACATCGACCCGGCGCGTGCGGTGCCCCAGCGATCCTTGACAAGCTGCTGTTCCGCGTCGCTCAGCGCCACATAGCCGACTTCACCGGCGAGCTTGGCGCTGTTGGTGACGATGAAGTCAGCGAACGCCTTGACTTCGGGACGCTGAAGCTTGGCTGTACTCACATAGATGAAGAGCGGACGCGACAGCGGCCGGTATGTGCCGTTTCGAACGGTTTCAGGAGAGGGCAGCACCGGCCCCGCTCCGTTGTCGGCGTTCTCATCGTCAATCGCGACGAGCTTCAACTTGTCCTTGTTCTCCGCGTAATAGGCGTAGCCGAAGTAGCCCAGCGCGTTTTCGTCGCCCGCAACACCCTGTACCAGGACGTTGTCATCTTCGCTGCCCGTATAGTCGCCGCGGCTTGCGTCGGTCTTGCCCACGATCGACTCGGTGAACGAATCGAATGTCCCTGAGTCGGTGCCCGCGCCGTACAGGTGAATCTCGCGATCGGGCCACCCCGCTCGAATCTGGCTCCATCGCATGATCTTTCCTTGCGCGGCGGGTTCCCAGAGCTTCTTCAATTCGGCGACGGTCATCGACTGCGCCCAGGTGTTCTTCGGATTCACGACCACCGACAGCCCGTCATAGGCGACCGGGATTTCGACGAATTCGATGCCGGCGGCCGCGCAGGTCTGCACCTCGCTGGCCTTGATGGGCCGCGAGGCGTTCGAGATGTCCGTTTCGCCGCGGCAGAACTTCTGGAAACCGCCGGTGGTTCCCGATTGGCCCACGGTGACCTGCGCGCCCTGGTACGTTTTGGGAAATTCCTCGGCGAGCGCCTCGCCGATGGGGAAGACGGTGGACGATCCATCAATGGCAATGACGGAAGGCGCCGGCTGACCGGATTGCTGGGAATCACCGCGGCCGCAGGCGGCGGTGACGGAGAAGGCGATAAGCAGGCCGACAAGAACTCGTGTCATGGGTTCAGCCTATGCAAGGATCGTTTCGCGCCAGTTTCCCGCATGTAACAAGTATGTAAAGACCTCGTTATTGCGGCGACGGGACGGGCTCGAGGTCTATTCTTCCGGGCGCGGGTGTCTCATTCTCCGCAAGGAACTGCCCGATCTGGCGGCGGAGCTCGGTCTGAATCGCGTTGATGGACTTCTTCGCATCGATCAGGCGGAAGTCGAACTCCTCAGCCATCGACTGGTACTCCTTGAGGAGCGCCCGCTGATAGGTGCGGAAGTTTTCATAGATGCTGTCGCCCGCTTTCAGATCCATCCCCGACTCCCAGTAATCCATCCCGCCCCCCTCGAGCACGCGGCGAACGAGCGTGTCGACGTCGATGCGCAGATAGAAGACCAGGTGCGGCGCAATCGCGAACCCATACAGATTGCGATTCCATTGGCGATCCAGACCCCGGACGCCGGCGCGGGCGAGCGCCGTGAAAATGTAGCGATCGGCCAGTACGACGAAGCCGGCCTTGAGGGCGGGGATGATTTCCTTTTCGAGCCGATCTGCGAAGTCGGTGGCATACAGCAACGTGAACGTGAGCTTGTTGAGCGTGTTGCTGGATTTCGCGAGCTCGATTGTGGGCTGCATCAGCTCGGATCGCGCCCACCCGGTTTCGACCACGCCATAGCCCTGCACCTCGAGCCACTCGCGCAGCATGGCAATCTGTGTGGAGCGGCCGACGCCATCCGTCCCCTCAATAGCGATCAGCTTTCCCGGGTACTCATCGATTGACAGGTACGGCAGGCCGCGGCCGTACCATTCGCCGGCCGCCGCGCCGGCGCGCGCGCCGTTCTCGGTGATTTCGGCCGGATTAGCTGGCGGCGGCTGCTGCTGCTGATTTGTCACGACTCGACTCCAGACAATCGGTGACCATGCGGCGGAACACCCGCTGCTGATCCGTGATGCTGCCGCGCGCGTCGACAACGCCAAGGCCGAACTCGTCGACCAGGTGGTCGTACTCCTCGAGCACGCGAGACTGGAACAAACGAAAGCTCTCTGTGGGATTGGTGCTCCAGCCCATGTCCATGCCGGCTTCGTAGAACTTTAATTTCTCGCGCCGTGCCATCAGACGATCGAGCGACACGTCGATCGGCACGCGGAAATAGACTGCAAGATCGGGCCGCACGGCAAAACTGTAGAGATCGCGCACCCACTGGCGATCGACGCCGCGCGCCACGTCGCGCGCGAACGCCGTATACGAATACCGATCGGCCAGCACGATCATCCCCGCCTGCAGCGGCGGGATGATGCGATACAGCAGGCGGTCGGCGAAGTCGGTCGCGTGAAGCAGGCTGAACGTCATCGGCGTCAGGGTGTTTTTCTTCTTGCCCTGCTTCGTTGCCGCCTTGACCAGTACGGACGAGTTCCACTCAGTGACGAAGACGCGGTGGCCGGTCGCGGCGAGCCACTTTGCGAGCAGGCCGAGCTGCGTGGTTTTTCCTGACCCGTCGATGCCCTCGACTACGAAGAGGCGGCCCGGGTACGTGTGCGGCGTCGTGAGATTGTTCAACATTTGGAGGAGCGTCCCTGTCCATTCTGTCAGAGTCCGGCACGGGCTCGGGCGCCTCGAAGCGGAGATCCATCCCGAGCACCCGGCTCAACGGTGGCGCATGTCTCGAGGCCGCCCACAGCTCGAGCTCAGCATCTCCGGCCGTCGTCAAACGGACCGACAGATGCGACTTGCGGCCATGCACGTCCAAATTCCGGACCACTTGAGCGTGGCTGCGGTCAAGACCTTCGGCCAGGCGCAAAAAAGCCCCCAACGCCTTGACTACACGGCGGCTCGAGCTCTTCAGCTTGGCGAACTCGGCATGCGTTTTTTTCGGGGTGACGAGCCTGTGGTAGCGCGCAATGAGCGCGATCACGTCTATTTCCTGAGCTTCGAATCCGCGCAGTCCGCCGTTGCGGATGAGGTACTCCGAGTGCCGATGGTGATCCTCATAGCTGATGTGCACGCCAATGTCATGAAGCAGAGCGGCCAGCTCGAGCCATTCGCGCTCGCGGTCACCCAACCCGTGCAGACTTCGCGTTTGATCGAACAGCGTCGTTGCGACGTGTGCGACCTGTCGCGCATGGTCCGCGGAATAGTTGCAGCGCTCGGCGAGCTCAATCACGCTCCTGCGCCTGACGTCGGGAATGCGCTCGACCTTGCGGATGTGCGCGCTGTTTTTCTGGATGTAATCGAGCACGAGCCCTTCGCGCAGCGCGAGATCGCACAACGTGATGTCCTCGGCGCCCAGGTCGGTGATGAGGGTGTCGAGAAGGATCGCGCCTGACACGATCACGTCGGCGCGGCGCGGATCCATCCCCTGCATCTTGAGGCGCTCGTCCAGCGTCTGGCCGGTGAGCCGCTTGCGGAGACGGCGGAGCGCCTTTGCGGATACGCGGAGGTTGCGCGCGTCGGCCGCGCGGCCGACGCCTGCCGCGAGCGCGCCGAGGCTGAGAACGGTGCCCGACGTGCCGAACACGCGGGTGTAGCCGCGCCGTGCAATTTCCCGGATGTAGTCGCGCGTTTCCTTCCGGATGTAGCGCACCAGACGCTGTTCGTCACGCGGCGACACCGGGTCGCTTTTCACGTAGCGTTCGGTGAGCCGTATGACACCCGCCTTGAAGCTGCGGCCCATGGCCACGCGGTGCGGCGATCCCAGCGTGATTTCCACGCTGCCGCCGCCTACGTCGATGACGACGGCGGGGCCTTCACTCATATCGACGCCGTAGCCGGCGGCGCGGTGGATCAGCCGCGCTTCCTCGGCGCCGGAAATGACCCGGACGCGAATCCCGGTTTCACGGCGCACGCGCGCGATGAAGTCGCCGCCATTCTCGGCCTCGCGCACCGCGCTGGTTGCGGCGGCCGTGATCTCGTCCACCTGATGGGCATCCGCAAGGCGCTTGAAGCGCGTCAGGGTCTGCAGCGCGGCGGCCGTCGCAGAGGGCTGCAGCTGCCGGCCGTCGAGACCGCCGGCACCGAGCCGCACCATTTCTTTTTCCCGGTCGACGACTTCGAAGGACAGGTCCGGGCGGATACGCACGACGATCATGTGGATCGAGTTGGTGCCGATGTCGATGGCCGCTATCCGCATGTTTACAAGGGGTTTACACGGCTGAATTTCGTGCGGGACTCAACCGTGAGGCATCCTATCATGTTGAAATATGGCCGATTTTTCAGTGCTGCTGCGGGAGCGGACTCGTGAATTGATCCGGCATGTCGCCGCCGCCGTCAAAGGCGAGGCCCGCGGGATCCACGGAGGCCGTGTCGCGTCACGGCGCCTGCGCGAGTCACTTCCGGTGGCCGGCGCGACGGCCGCGCGGCTCACGGCATCGCGCGCGCGGAAGACCTTCCGCCAACTGACCCGTGCTCTCGGTCCCGTTCGCGAGCTCGACGTCGCGCTGGTGCATCTCGAGGACGGGCTCGACGGCATCCGCATTCCTCGCGTGACGATCGAACGCGTGCGGACGCACGTGCTCGCCGAACGGGAGCGTCGCCGGCAAAAAATGCTGACACGCCTGGAGCGAATCGATCTCAGCACCGCTGCGGCGCGTGTGGAGCGTGTGGCCCGGGCGGCGCCGGCCCGGATGATTTCCTACGGTGCCGAGGCGCTCTCACGGCGCGTCCGCGTCCGCGCCCGCACGCTCGACCAGGCCATCGCGCGCGCCGGGACGCTGTACGATCCGGAGCGGCTGCACGCGGTGCGGATCGCCGTGAAGAAGCTGCGCTACAGCCTCGAAGTGGTCGCGGCGAGCGAGTTGCTGGTCGTGACCGATGAACTTCGGCTGCTCAAGCGGGCCCAGCGCATCCTTGGCCGGATGCATGACTACCAGGTGCTGCTGGAGCATGTCGGCGCCGTGGCTGACGTCACCCCGCCGGCCGCGCCCGGCGCGCAGGGGCTGAAATTGCTCGCCTCCGCATATGATCGCGAGTGCCGGCGACTGCACGCCGGGTATCTCAAGATGGCGCCCGCTCTGGCCGACGTGGGACGCAGGCTGTTCAATCTGCGGCTTGCGGTTCCGATCCGGCCGGGGCGCGCAAGAAAGCACGCGAGCGAGCGGAGCGGGGCGTAGGGGTCCCCGCGAGCGACCGAGCTAGGCGGGGTGCAGGGGTCCCCGCCGGAAAGTTTAGATGGCCGAGTTGTATCTGATTCGTCACGGGATCGCCGCTGAGCGGGGCAAAGAATGGCCCGACGACTCGAAGCGCCCGCTGACCCAGAAAGGGATTGCGCGCCTGGCCGAAGTGGCTGCGGGGCTGAAGGAGCTCGCTGTCACCTTCGATCTGATCCTCACGAGCCCGCTGGTCCGCGCGCATCAGACCGCCGAGCTGCTGCAGCAAGGTGTTGGCGGGACGACACCGCTCGAGCAGACCGCCTTGCTCGCGCCCGGGGGCAAGCCTGCGGATCTGATCGATCTGCTTAGGTCGAAGTCGAAGAAGAAAGAGGAACGGGTCGCGCTCGTTGGCCATGAGCCCGACCTCGGTCAGCTGGCCGCGTTCCTGATCGGCGCGCGCGCGCCGCTGGTGTTCAAGAAAGGCGGCGTCTGCCGCATCGACTTCGAGAAGTTCCCGCCCGTGCCGCCGGGGCACCTCGTGTGGTTCGCACAGCCGCGAATGCTCAGATCGCTCTGAATTTCAGAACGTCCAGTAAAACGTCAAGCGCACCGCGGCATCGTTCGCCGGCCGCGCCGCGATCGCCCCGCCGCGATTGGAGTACGCCACCCACTCGACGTTCGGGCTGAAGCGTACCGAAGGCTGCAGGGAGTACTCGAGCCCTGCGAGCGTCATGGTGAACGGGTGCGTCGTTGCAATCGGCAGATAGTCGATGCCGGCACAGTCGGGACACGGGTCCGCATATCGATCCGCGCGCACGAATGCGGAGAGCCTGCGTGGCATCAGATCGAACACGCCGAAGCCAGAGAAGATGTCCAGGTCCGTGTCGGGCGCTGTCGACCCATCCGGCGCGCGGCGTTTCTGAAACGAATATTGGGCGCCGAGGCGGCCCCTCGGCGCCCGATAACCAGCGAACAGCTGCGCGGTGGTCCGGTCGCCGTCGTTCGGGCGGCCGAATTGTCCGAGCATGACTTCAGCGGTCAGGCCCTGCTTCGGTTCGTAGCGTGTCGAGACGCGATAGCTCTTGAAGGTATCGGTCTCGGCGTTGTTTCCCGATTCGTTGCCGAACTGGACGGCGTACTTGATCGTCTGCGGGGCATTCAGGGGCCCAGACAACGTGACCCCGAAATCGCGCGCGGAGTCGACGCGATAGAGATCGAGCGGCGTCTTCTCGATATGCCGGAGCCCCCACACGGCCTCCACATGCTCGAACGTGAGCGTCGGTTGAATGCCCAGCGTCAGCGCCTGCCGGCCACGAAAATTCCAGCGGAGATAGGCGTCTTTCACATACGGCGTCAGCGATCCGCCTGCCAACTTGCCGTTGCTGTTCATCTCGAGCCGCAGGCGCGTCGACAGCTTCGGAGTGAACGTGTGGTCGTACGTGAAGTACACGCGTCGCAGCCAGAGGCCGTGCTGGCCCTCCCACGCGTCAAGGTGTTGCTTCGCGAAGACGTAATAGTCGCCGAACATCAGGCCCGACAACTTATAGGGCGGTGGAGGAGGGGCCGGCTGTGCGGGCGCCTCGGCGACTCCTGGCTTGAGATCCTGGGCCGCCGCTGTGGCTGTTGACAGAACGAGAAGCGCGATGGCGAAGAAAGTTCTCGTATGCATGGGCGCAGCGTATCGCCAGGGTGTTACGTGGACGTATTAGTGGCGTTACATTCAGGTTAAATCCCGTTTACATCCCGCGCGTGACGACGGCCCCTTTCGGCACGACAATCACACCGCTGCGGATGTAGTAGCCCTCGCGGTCCGCCTCGTCTACGCTGCCGTCATTCACGAGACGCACATCGTCAGCTATGCGGGCATTCTTGTCGACAATGACGCCCTCGAGCACGACGTTCTTTCCGATACCAAGCGGCACGCCTGGCATACCCGCATCCTCGTAAATGTCGGCGCCCAGCAGCACGGAGCGTGTAATCCGTGCGCCCTGTCTCACCGACATGCGGATGCCGACGACCGACTCCGTGATGGTGCAGGCATCGAGGTCGCAACCCTCGGCGACGATGGAACGGTCGATGCTGCAGCCGTCGATTCTGGTGCCGGGAAGAAAGCGCGGGTGTGTGTACACGGGACGGCGTGGATCAAAGAAACTGAAAGGCGCGGGCCGCTTCGTCAGCGAGAGGTTCGCATCATAGAACGCGCGCACCGTGCCGACGTCGGCCCAGTAGCCTCGATAGAAATACGCGTGAACGCGATGCGTCGTGAGCGCGGCCGGAATGAGCTCCTTGCCGAAGTCGATCCCGGGTCGGCTGAGCAGATCGAGCAGTACATTGCGCGAAAAGACGTAGATCCCCATCGACGCCATGAACGGTCGTTCGCTGTTCGTGCGCGCGAATGTCGCGCCCTGAGGCACACTGTTGCCGATCTGGCGGAGCCGCGCCGCGTCGGGCTTCTCTTCGAATGCCGTGATCTGGCCGGTCTTGTCGAATCTGAAAATGCCCATGCCGGTCGCATCGTCCGGCGTGACCGGCTGTGCCGCGATCGTGATGTCGGCCTTGCTCTCGATGTGCGCGTCGATCAGCTCGCCGAAGTCCATCCGATAGATGTGATCGCCGGCGAGAATGAGAAAGTACTCGGCGTCGTAGCTCTCGAAGTGACGCGCGGCCTGACGTACGGCATCTGCCGTGCCCTGAAACCAATCGGCGTTGTCGGGCGTCTGCTCCGCCGCGATCACCTCCACGAATCCGCCCGAGAACACGTCGAGACGGTAGGTCTGCGAGATGTGCCGGTTGAGCGACGCCGAGTTGAACTGCGTCAGCACGAAGATTCGCTGAATCCCGGCATGCAGGCACAGACTGATCGGGATGTCGATGAGGCGGTACTTGCCACCGATGGGGACCGCCGGTTTCGATCGCTGATGGGTCAGGGGAAAAAGACGTGTGCCGCGGCCGCCGCCCAGGATGAGCGTCAGGACATCGTTCATCAAAAAAGAATACAGGAGACAGGAGACAGGAGACAGGAGGAGAAGCCCGGCTGTGGCTTACACGCGTCGGGACATCGCTGTGGTCTCAGCGGTCAGCCCGCAGGCGCGTCTAATGGATTGACTTGTGCCCCGGGATGGCGCGCTCCACCAATCTGATGATCGAGCGAAGCTCCTTGCGCGCTTCGGGTGTTTCGGGTTTGTGCAGCCGGCTGACCAACGCTACGCGAGCATCGACGGCCCGTTGATCTTCGAGTGGAACCTGCTTGTCGACGGCGTGGCGCACCGCGCGCTCGATGGCCCCGTCCAGTTCCATGAGCGCCACGCGGAGGCTCACACCCAATTCGCGCGTGGGTCGTCGCAGCTCCAAAGCCGCAATCTTTCGGCGAGCCTCCTGCATCGCATCAAACGTTCCTGGCATAATCGACTCACACGCCCGGGAGGAATTGT
Source organism: Vicinamibacterales bacterium (assembly GCA_040902895.1). Lineage (GTDB taxonomy): Bacteria > Acidobacteriota > Vicinamibacteria > Vicinamibacterales > SCN-69-37 > JALYRV01. The sequence continues at coordinate 54,781 of JBBDWL010000116.1, forward strand.
GTGGAGAGAGAAGAAGCGCGCAGGGTATCACATATAGGTGGCACTTGAAGGAGCCGGCATGCTGCCGGCGCATCCCGATCATTTGCGGCTGCACAAACCCGCGACCGCACGGAGCCCAGTCGAATGCGGGCCAGCGCGGTTGAAGTGACCGTGTCGGTACGGCCCTTGCTGAAACACACTGTGGCCCTTGAATACGGACGAGTACATGAAAGTCTCGAGAATTCGGCCCATCATTCCCGGCGTTCTCGCAGCGGTCGCCACTACGTGCGCTTGTTCCCTGAACGAGACGCCTCGTTCGCCGCCGGCGACCTCCGCGTCCCCTCAATCAGCGCAGCCGACTCAGCGAGTCGTTGGGCCGCTCAGCCCCGAGGACGCGCGCGCGCTGGCGACGATGAACGATCGCATAAGGCAGTACGTCGAGCTGCACCTGAAATTCGAACGGTCGCTGCCGAAACTGCCTAACGATGCCACGTCCGATCAGCTCAATCGACACAAGGCGGATCTGCGGCGCTTGTTGGCGCAAGCGCGGGCGTCGGCGAAGCCGGGCGATCTGTTCACGCCGGAGGCTCGCCCGGTGATTCTGCGCTTACTCGCTCGGGTGTTCGATGGGCCTGACAGTAAGGAAATGAGGGCCTCAATCATGGACGAGAATCAGCCCGATGGGGCCGTCCTCGCGGTCAATGCGCCTTATCCCGACAGCGTCCCGGTCACGAGCGTGCCTCCCGACGTCCTGCAGACGTTGCCGCGACTAACCGAGGACCTGCAGTACCGGTTCATCGGTACCGCGCTGATTCTGCTCGATACGCACGCACACATGGTCGCGGATTACCTCGAGTACGCGATGCCGAAGAAGTAGGTCAGCGTCTGCGTCGCTTTCCGCGCTTCGGTCCAGCCTGACGAGGTGTCGCGCGATCCGCTTCGAGAAGGGTGCGTGCCTCACCACGAAGCTCCCGGGTGGCCGATGACGAGCCGGGCCGAAGTCCCTACCCCTCGCTCCGCGCTTTTCGGCTTCGCTGAAGCACGACCCTGATCTGTCGCGCCAGTGCTTCCGGCAGGCAGGGTTTCACGATGACTTCCTCGAATCCAGCAGCCTGCGCGTCCTCGATCTCGGCCCTGGCACTGTTGCCGGTCAAGGCGATAACGGGGATGTCGGATGTTGCGGCCGATCGACTCAGGCTCCTGCGAAAGTCGAGTCCCGTCATTCCAGGCAGGCGAATGTCCGCGACGATGCAGTCGGGACGCTCGTTGCGCACGGCCTGCAATGCAACCTCAGCGCTCGGTGCCGTCGCGACTTCGAATCCCTCGTGTCGGAGTCCCAGTGCGTACATGTCGAGGGTGTCGGGATTGTCATCCACGAGCAGAACGACGGGTACAGTCCCGGACCTCGATGTTTGTCGTGAGGAACTCACCGTGGCTGTGCCCCCCAGAGAGGCAAGCCGCCGGGGAGCAGCCGTTCGTAGTGCTCCTGCATCGTGCGATAGCACTCGCACGACGCCTGCTCGAGACCTCGCCGGTTCAGGATCTTCATCTGCCCCCGCTTGTAACTGATATGACCGGCCCTCTGCAGGGCCCCGGCGACGATGGTGGCGGTTGGGCGACGGACGCCGAGCATGACCGCGAGAAATTCGTGTGACAGTTTGAAGTTGTTGCGTCCGACCCGATCGTGCGAGAGAACGAGCGATCGCGCACAGCGCTCCTCGGCGCTATGAAGGGCGTTGCAGGCAACGAGCTGCGCGACCATCAGATGCGACGCATGCATGAAGCGCGTTACCAGGCGGAACAGCGCACCCTGCCGTTCCATCTCCGATCGGAACGCCCTCACAGACATCGTCTCGGCGCCGCCATTCGGGATCCGCACCATCGCATCCGACGTGGCGCGATCCTCACCAAAGCCTGCGGCAAAACCGACAACGCCTTCCCGCCCAATCGTCCCGACTTCCGCCATGCGACCGTCGCGCATGACTCGCGTCATCGAGCAGACGCCTCCCCATGGAAAATAAATCGTTCGAATGAGTTCTCCATCCCTGTGCAGGTATTGCCTGGATGAAAGTTCAATGGTCCCGATGTCGGGTGCCAGGCGTGCGTAATCGGCCGCGGGCAACGCCGCCAGGATCAGATTGCGCGAGGGGCGAGGGTCGGCAGGCCGGTCCTGTGGCGGCAGTTGGCGATGCAGCAAGCCACAGTTATAGATGACCTAACAGCGGACGCGCTGTACGACTTCGAACGGAGAGTGCAGCTTTTACCCAAGCGCTCGGTGATAGCGGCGGAGATATCGATATCCACAATCAATGCGCAGGTGGTTTTTGCCGCGCCAGTTGTACAGCTCCGATGAGCTTTTGGTCCCGGGCCGGAAGTCCTTCGACGTACGCGCGGACGGCGCGGTCGACGAGCTTCCATACCGGAACGCCGGTGACGCTGCTGAGCGCATCGAGCGTTGCCTTTGTGGTCTGCGGCAGACGGATCATCACCTGCGGGTAGTCGCTCACACGAACCCCTCCGGGGCCCGTCGCCGGACGGCCGGGCTTCTTCCGCGCTTTTTTGATCGGCATTTCGACAGTCACAATTTGCAAGAACCGTTCTACTTACGCCACATCAGCGATACCGTCCGGTTCAGCTTACGAAAATTATTGACATCACAATCGCCCATGCGAACATGAAGATCCGACTTCGAGAAGAAACGCAGTCAGACGGGCCGCGTTCGCTCTCCGACGACCGCTTCCTGTCTGAGGACGGCGGCATCCGCTTCGTGAATGCGGCGGGCCGCGCGCTTCTCGGCTTGTCGCCGCAACCCCCGACGTCAACCCTCTCGCTCGAGAAATGCGTGTCGCCCGAAGATCGAGACGCTGCCCGCGAGGCGCTGGCGCGCGTGGCACAGACCGACGCGAGCGCGGACATCACCATGCGGCTGATGAATCGGAAGACTGGCGAACCATGTTCAGAAGACATGATCGCGGAGGGCTTGGCAGCTGAACCGGCGCACGGCGCTGCAAACACCTAATGTTCTCGCGCGCGCCGCTCCTGAATCTGCAGTAATACGCGCCGGTCGCCGGTGGACATGCGCACGACATAGGCCTGGAGCGCCTGGTCGACGACGCGCCAAAGTGGCATGCCGGTCATGCCTGCGAGTGCAACCAGACGAGCTCTGGTGCGGTGAGGCAACCGCAGGGTCATCTGCGCGTAGTCACTGATCTTTTCGCCGAGCTCGCCCGCAGGAGGCCGGCCTGGCTTGAGCAAGGACTCCGAGGCTTTGCGCGCTTTTGTGTGTCTCATAAGGCGCCTGTTTTAACACAGATCATTCTTGACAGCAAGTTATCACAAATGGCATATTCAGGTGTCGCCACACCCTGCGCCTTCGCACGCTTCTCCAACAACGCCGATCGCGTCTCCCCAACGCGAACGGGCAAGGGTTTCGATGCCACCGACAGGAAAGCGCCGCGGGGCTCCTTCTCCACGAGCACGCGGCCGGCCACGCGAAGGCGTGCGTCCAGGTGAGCGCGTCCGTGACTACGCCACTGTCACCCTCCGCCTCCCAGACGACACTCGCGCTCTTCTGAAGGCTGTCTGTCTCCACCTGGAGCGGCCTCTATGGCAAACCGTGAGGCACCTTACGGTCTGTTTCGTCAGAGAGCTCCCCGACAACCATCGCCGCACGATCGTGCGAAGAGCCCGCGAGAGGAGAGCCCGCGAGAGGAGGGTGCCGCGCCCATGAAGTCGACATGTCATGTCCTTGTCGTTGAAGATGATGCGGCCGCCCGAGAGGTCCTCGCCGCCCTGCTCACAGATTCGGGATTCGAGGTGACGATGGCCGCGACGGCCGCTGAGGCATGGGCGCATCTTCGGAACGGCCGCCGTCCGAACGTCATCGTGCTCGATCTCATCCTGCCGGATATGGATGGATGGGACTTCAGCGCCCCCCTGAAACGCGATCCCGACCTGTCCGCCATTCCTATCGTGGCCGTATCGGGCGCGGGAACGTTGATTGACGCCGCCCGTTCGCTTCGCAAGCCGTTGGATGCTGATGAACTTGCCGGCATCCTCGCAGACCTGTGTTGAAGCCTATGAACCGCCGTCGATGACGAACCGATAACGGGAAGCTGGGCCTGAGCCGACGGGTCCTTTCAATTGTTTCTCGGCCTCCAGCCAGTCCTCTTTATCGTGCCCATCTTCTTGACCGCGCGCTTCCCATGGCGCGTGCGCCCGATCAGCCATCGCGCGTGCAAATAGCTCGGCCGCCTTCCGTTGGGGTTGCGGGTGTCGGCAGAATTGTTTCGCGATGCGGGAAGGGTTGATGAGTTGCTGCCATCTTGCATCCTGCTCTTAGCGGACAAACGCCGCTGGCTTGGGGGAGCGATTCGAGCGATGCAGATCGGCTGCCTTGGCTCGAACCGTTGGTGGCAGTACAAATATGCGCCGTGTTCTAGTGTGAATCGGTCGCGGGTAATGGCAGAGAGATCGTGAAGGCTGTGAAGGCCTGCGGCACGGATTCGACGCTCACGGTCGCGCCTATGGCCGCCGCGCAATCGCGAACAATCGAAAGGCCCAGCCCCATGCCGTCGTTGTGCAGCTCCGCATCGCGCCGGGCATGGCCACGGAAGTAGGGTGTGAATACGCGATCGATCTGTCGCTGATCCATGCCGAGTCCATTGTCACGAACCACGACGAGGCACTCGGTCCTGTCGCATTCAATCTTTCGGACTTCAGCGCGGCAGGCAGTCTTTGATGGGTCACTGTACTTCACCGCATTCGACAGCAGATTCAGGAAAATCAGCTCCAGCTGCCCAGGCTCGGTGAGGATGTGTGGCATACCGGGCTCGACAAAGATTTCCACGTTCCGCATGCGCGCAAACTCCCGAAGGCGTCGCGCCGCCTCCTGAGCAACTGCAGACACCGAAACGCGCTGTGCGCCCGGGGCGTCCTCCGTTGATGCCAATGATGATGCCTTCGAGATCGTGCGGATCAATTCGGTGAGCTCGAGAACGCTTCGATCCATGGTGTCGAGTATCCTGCCGCAATCATGCCCCTGGTTCGTCGCCATCTTGACGCGCAACAGCCCTGCCACAGCAGAAAGCGCTGAAAGTGGTTGACGAATCTCATGACTCGCCATGCGAGTGAAGATCCCGAGTTTCCGAGCATGTTCGGCGATCGTCGCGTCGTAGCGTTCGACGAAGGTATCAACGGTGGTCTGCGACAGGATGGCCAGCGCCTGGTTGATGCGCCGCAGGCACCGAATGACGTCGGCAGATGGTATTGATGAATCCTCGCGGCCGGTTTCCTCGACGACGAATGATTCCAGGATATTCCGCAGCAGTTCGAACTCGCGGAGCAGTTGATGAATGGACGCCTGTTGCGAATGTCGAAGCGCGCCTAACTCGCGCGCTTTTGCGGTAATCCGTGTGTCTGTCAGATTGTCTTCGGGCGCGTCTACGAAGCCGGCGATTGAGGATAAGAGCTCCGGAATGTGATCGAGCAAGGTGGCCGACGGAAAGATCTCGATGGCGGGCCGGGGAATCAGTGCCGAGAGCCGATTGAGCCAGCGCGCGGCGAGCGCATCGCGATCGGCGTCAATCCGTGCAGCGATGAAACCGGTGAAGGTATCCGATTTGAAGGCTGACACTGTCTGATTTTAGCACCGCGAGTGCTCTTGGGATCAGACATCCGGGCTGCCTCGTCCATTCGCGATTTGTGTGTCCCAAAAAGCACCAGCGTCGCGTTCGAACTGGATCGCGAGCGCATCGTTCAGATCGTGACCGATGCGGCGACTGCGGCAGGCGATCGTGAACGGGCGCTCGAGGCTGGATACGACGCGCACATTCCCAAGCCGGTAGACACAGAAAAACTCCTCACCACCATGTTCGAGGTGCTTCGCAGCCGTGCCCTGTATGAAGTCCGATCCAAAGATCGCGAATATTCCGGTCATCGCATTGACGGGCCATACCCAGACGTCGCAGGCAATGGCAGCTCGCGAAGCAGGTTGTCACGGGTTCTTGACGAAGCCCTGTCTGCCGGATGCATTACTCCTTGAGATCAGACGTGTCCTCGAAACTGTCCTCTGAAAGAAGGGCCAGGAGCGTTCTGGCGCAAATACGTCAGGAGCTCGTTCGACGGGAGGTCCGACATCACGTCGACGGCGAAGGGCCCGACCCGCGGACAGGAACGTAGGCGAGCGAGGATCTGGGTCCCCCTGCGAAAGAGTTACACGGAATTTACGCGTACGCTTGGCCTATCTGCGGCATGATCGCGGTCCCATGTATGACCAGCTGCTGACACACCGGGGCCGCATACGCCGCTTCGTCATCGAACATGCCAACCTGGAAGGTTGGGTCGTCAAGGAAGAACTCGACGACCAGGTCTTGAATCGCTCGCGCTACTCAGACTGGCATCGCGTCGAACAGGCCGTGCGGATGAAAGTGTCGCGGCTGCAGGCGGAAGGCTGGGATCTGGCTCACGCCAGCTCGACGAATCTGTAGCCGAGGCCGATCACGGTCTCGATTTGCGTTCCGGCGATCCCGAGTTTCGATCGCAGGCGTCCGACATGGACGTCGACCGAGCGGGTCTCGACGAGCCTGTCGTAGCCCCACACGCGCTCCAGCAGGCGATCGCGTGAAATGACGCGGTTGCGATTTTCGACCAGGAACCGCAGCAGCTCGAACTCACGGCGCGTGAGCCGCACGGCGTTTCCTTCGACCTCAATCGAGACAGCGTCGAAATCGGCCCTCAGATGACGGCCGCGATAGGTTGCGGCAGCGGCCACATCCGGGCCCTGCTGCCGCCGGCGCAGCACCGCGCGCACGCGCGCCGACAGCTCACGGATGCTGAACGGCTTGGTGACGTAGTCGTCTGCGCCAAGATCGAGTCCGGTGACGCGGTCCGCTTCGCTGGTCCGCGCGGTGAGCATGATGATCGGAAGCTTCCTGATGGCCGGCGTCGTGCGCACGACGCGGCAGACTTCCGTACCGCTCGTCACCGGCAGGTTGAGATCCAGGATCATCAGGTCTGGCGGTCCGTTCAGCAGTGCACGCAGCGCGGCATCGCCGCTGTCGACGATGCTCACCGTCGCATCGCCGCCGCGCTCGAGCGCGTGCTTGATGAGGCCGGCGATATCCGCTTCGTCTTCGACGACGAGAATGCGGGTCGGTGTGACGGCCATCCCGGATCACGGTACTGCTCCGGCGTTTCTCGCGCGTGTCATGAACGTTTCGCCGCTGTTAACTCGCCGCGCATGTGCTTTCCCCATCAGCGGCGACGACAATACGAAGTCTGCCGTCGACCGGTTGCAGGCGATCGGAATGTTGTAGACGCTCACGCATCGCAATCGCCGCAACGTCGGAGTCCGTCCGCCTCCCCGCACATGACTATTCGCGCATGA
>JBBDWL010000116.1:62246-82716 GCA_040902895.1 Vicinamibacterales bacterium
ATCGCCGCAACGTCGGAGTCCGTCCGCCTCCCCGCACATGACTATTCGCGCATGACTTGCCCGTACGACACATTAAACGCACCGTTAGCGCATCCGTTACGCCGCCGTCGCAGCCCGCTCGTACCGTGGGCACCACGAAACGGAAGTCCCCACGGAGGAATTGATGCGCACTGTGAAGAATCACCTGTTGGCATGGACGCTGTCGGTCTGCGCCATGCTCACGCTCGCAAATCCGGCGTTCGCGCAAAGCGGACCGACCGGCACGCTCAACGGCCGGGTGCTCGACCAGAGCCACGCCGGCGTTCCCGGCGTCACCGTCACGGCCGCGAATGTGGCCCGCAACGACACGCGGCACGCGGTCACGAACGCCGACGGCTTTTACGCGCTCCCGGGTCTCGCCACGGGAACATACGAGCTCACGATTCAGCTCGAAGGCTTCAAGACGGTGCGCCGCCTGGGCGTGCTCGTCGAAGCGGCGGTGCCTCGCACTGTCGATATCACACTGGAAGTGGGCGGACTCTCGGAGGTCGTCACCGTCGAGGCGGCCATGCCGATGGTCAATCGGACCACGCCGGCTGTCTCGCGGCGTCTCTCGGGCGCGGAAATCACGGCCGTCCCATCGTCGACCCGCAACTTCAGCCACCTGTTGACCGCAACGGCCGGCGTCAGCGCCGATCTGCCTCCGGTCGGCGGCAACGACACCGGCTCGATTTCGCCGTCGGTCAACGGCACGAAGACGACGAGCAACAGCGTGCTGTACAACGGCGTCGACATCACCAGCATGCTCTCGAACCAGGGCACGCTCGATGAAGGACTCGTTCCGGCGCCCGAGATGATCGAGGAGGTCAAGCTGCAGACGAGTCTGTACGATGCGTCGACGGGCCGCAGCGGCGGCGGCAACTTTCAGCTGGTCACCAGGAGCGGCGTGAACGCCTTCAGGACCTCGCTGTACGCCTTCGGCCAGCACGAGTCGCTGAACTCGAACGACTACTTCTTCGATCGCAACGGCATCGACAAGCCGAAGATGCGGCGCGTTGAGACGGGCCTTACAATCGGCGGCCCGGTCCGCCGCGACAAGGTCTTCTTCTTCGGCAGCCTCCAATACTCCGATGCCGAGAGCGGCTACGTGCCGACCGCGTCGAGCCGCGCCGTGCTGCCCGCCGCGCTCGGATTGATCAGCGGCGACCGCACCGCCGAGAACATCGTCGCGGCCTTCCGGCAGCTGAATCCGTCGTTCAATCTCACGCCGTCGCAGATCTCGCCGATCTCGCTCGCGCTGCTCAATCAGCGAAACCCTGTGACGGGCGGCTATCTCATTCCGGCGCCGACGGGCGCGGCCGCGGGCGCCGATCGCCGCGCCACCATCGGCGCGTTCGGATCGATCGGCGGCGATCCGCTGGCGGAGCACCGGCAGGTCGTGCCGGCGCTGTTCGAGCAGCTGCAGGGAAGCCTGCGCGCCGATCTCGCGGCCACTGACGCCAATCGCGTGCAACTCACGTACTTCGCATCGGACTTTCCAAGCCTGGATCCGTTCCCGGATCCGTCGACGCTGGCGTCGCCCTTCACGCTGCGCCGCAGCAACCGCGGTCAGGTCGGATCGATCGGCGACACGCAGGTGTTCGGCAACGGGATCCTCAACGAGGCGCGCGCCGGATTCTTCACACTCCGCAACACGCGCCAGCTTGACGATGAGTTTCTGGCGCTGACGAATGAGATGTTCGGCATCGTCAACCCGGCGCTGCAGTTCGACGACCGCGATGCGACGAGACGGCTCGGCCACTTCGTCAACCGTGCCATCACCTGGTCGTTTGGCGGGCCCAACGACGCCTTCAACCGGCGCGACCAGCAGACCCTGCATCTGTCTGACGCGATGACGCTCGTCCGCGGCAATCACACCCTGCAGTTCGGCGGCGACGTCAAACGGCACCGCGTGAGGAACAATCTGCCGGAGGAGCAGGCCACCGAGTTCGAGAAGATCGAGAACTTCCAGCAGTTTCTGCTTGGGTTCACCAGCGAGGCCGACACGCAGTACGGCTTCACCGAGAAGCAGTTTCAGTTCTACGACGCCGATCTGTTCATCACCGACTCATGGCGGGTGAGCCCGCAACTGACGGTGACGGCCGGCGTGCGGTGGGACTGGTTCGGCTGGCCGGTCGAGGCCGATGGCTTCATGGGCAACTTCGATCCGTCGAGAATCACGGACACCAGCGGCGTGCTCGCCGGCATCGTGGTGCCGTCGCACGCGGGCAACACGGGGATCCCGCAGATCGATGCGGCGATTGCCGCCGCGCCGCGCGCCGGCACGAAGCACACGCTCGCCGGCGAGGATCTCGACAACATCGCGCCGCGGCTCGGGTTCGCATGGACGCCCGGCCGCTCGTCGCGTTCGGTCATTCGCGGCGGCTACGGGATCTTCTACGACCGTATCTCGGCGGCGTTCATGAACACGATCTTCAGCAATTATCCGCATCTGCGCGAGGCAGAGATCGTGCGCCCGAGCGCGCAAGTGCCGTTCGCGAACGCCTGGGGGCAGCAGCGCATCAGCGGCGAGGTGCCGAACTTCAATCAGTGGTTTCCGTTCTTCATCCGCTACAGCCCGAGCAGCGGCAGTTACGGGCTGTTCGACTCGACAGGCGTCCCTGCGGGTAATCCGGCCGAGACCCTCGAGTTCCGCGCGATCGACAAGGATCTCGAGACGCCGTACTACCACCAGTGGAACCTGGGTTATCAGTTCGAGATCACGCAGAACATGGCGATTGAGCTTCGCTACAACGCAAGCCGCGGACGGGATTTGCTGTTGGCGACCGCGCTCAACGAGCCGTGGGATCTGAACGATCCGAACGTGCCGCAGGTCATCCTCGATCGCATCACGGCGGCCTACCGCGCCGGCGGCGGGACGGCGACGGCACAGGATCCGAACGCTCTCGGGTACGGATACAACGGCGACAGGAACCGCGGCCCGGCCGGCACGATCTCCACAGAGATCCGGACGCTGTATCTCGGCATGAACGACGCCGAGGCACTGTATCTGCAGTCGAAGGGACGTTCGTCCTATAACGCGTTTCAGGCAAGTCTCACGAAGCGGATGTCGAACGGCTATCAGTTCCACGCGGCTTACACCTTCTCGCGCGCGATGGATCTGATGTCGGCCGACCCGGGCAGCACGGCAGGCGGCGGACGTCCCGACACGCCGAACACCGGCTTCTCAGTGGAGAACGACTCGCGCGATCTCGAATCGAACTGGGCGCGCGCCGACTTCGACCGGCCGCACCGCTTCAGTCTCAGCGCGATCTGGGAGCTGCCGCTCGGGCAGAATGCGTTCCTGCGGGACTGGCAGCTTGCGACGTTCATGCAGTTTCAATCGGGGCGGCCGTTCAGCGTCTTCCGTCCCGAAGCCGGTTTGTTGCGTCTCGGGTTCCAGCGGCTCGACTTCGCGCCGGGCGCCTCGGCCGAATCGGCCGCGCGTCAGGGATCTGACGAGACGCAATGGTTCGATGTGACGCAGCTCGTGGCGGCCGCCGCGACCGGCAACACGCCACGCAACTTCCTGCGCGGGCCCGCGCAGCGGCGCGTGGACATGAGCGTTACCAAAGGCATGCCGTTGGGCAGCCGCATGAGAGCCGAAATGCGGTTCGAGGTGTTCAACGTCTTCAATACCGTCAACTTCGGGCTGCCTGAGAACAACTTCGACAGCAGCGATTTCGGGAACATCACGACGACCATCGGCGGCCCGAGAGTCTCGCAGTTCGGCGTGCGGATCATCTTCTGAGGGTTGAACGCAGACCGAAGGGCCTGCGCTACCTGTCACCGGCCCGGTCAGGCTTGCGAGCCTGGCCGGGCGTTCCCATTTAAGCGCCGGTCCACGGGCTTCCGGCACCGCTGCTACACTTCAGCGGTTCACACGGGAGACCTGTGGCATTCAGACTGATTCCCAAACAAGAGAAGTTCTACGACGATTTCATCGCGGTTGCCGTCGAGATAACGAAGGGCGCGGCCCTGCTCGAAGAGATGATCGCTACCGATCCGCCCCGTTACGACCTGGCCCAGGAGATCAAGGAGATCGAGCATCGGTGCGATTCGATGACGCACGGCACGATCCAGCGGCTCCATCGCACATTCGTGACGCCGCTCGACCGCGAGGATATCTTCGAGCTGGCCCGTTCGCTCGATGACTGCATGGATGCCGTCGACCACTGTGCCAATCTCGTCGCGAACTATGAGATTTCCACGATCCCGCCGGGCGCCAGGGAACTCAGCGGCCTTTTGACGGCGTCCGCGCGCGCCGTCGAGTCGGCTGTCGGCGCGCTCGACAGAAAAATCGCCATCGCGCCGCACATCGTCGAGATCAACCGGCTCGAGAACGAAGCCGACCGGGTGCATCGGGTGGCCGTCCGCGAGTTGTTCCAGAAAGAAAAGGACCCGATCTCCCTCATGAAGTTCAAGGAGCTGCTCGACGAGCTCGAGAGAGCGACCGACGAGTGCGAGGACGTCGCGAACGTGCTCGAAGGCGTCGTGGTGAAGCACAGCTAGGATGGATGCCGCCTTCGTCGCGATCTGCGCCCTCATCCTGCTGGCGCTGGTCTTCGATTTCATCAACGGCTTTCACGACGCCGCCAACTCCATCGCCACCGTCGTGTCGACGCGCGTACTCTCGCCGGGCAAGGCCGTCGTCTGGGCGGCCTTCTTCAACTTCGTGGCGGCGTTCGGCTTCGGCACCGCGGTGGCAAAAACCGTCGGCGCCGGCATGGTCGATCTCGGCATCGTGACCCATACCGTCATCTTCGGCGGATTGATGGGCGCGATTCTCTGGAACCTGATCACCTGGTACTACGGCCTGCCAACCAGCTCTTCACATGCCCTCTTCGGCGGATATGCCGGCGCGGCGGTCGCGAAGGCCGGCGTCGGAGCGCTCATCGCGTCGGGTTGGACCAAAACGCTCATCTTCATCGTCGTCGCCCCGATGATCGGGCTGGCCGTGGGTCTCGGGCTGATGACGTCGATCTACTGGATGTTCCGCAACACGCGTCCCGCAAGGGTCATGGGCTGGTTCCGCCATCTGCAACTGCTGTCGGCCGCCGCCTTCAGCCTGATGCACGGCGCCAACGACGCACAGAAGACGATGGGCATCATCACAGGCCTGCTGGTGACCGGCGGATACCTCGCGACATTCGAAGTGCCATTCTGGGTCGTGCTGCTGGCGCATGCCGCCATCGGCCTGGGGACGCTGTCGGGAGGCTGGCGCATCGTCCACACGATGGTCAACAGGATCACGAAGTTGCAGCCGCCAGGTGGCTTCGCCGCCGAGACAGGCGCGGCCGTCGCAATCTACACGGCTACGGCGTTGGGCGTCGGAATTTCCACGACGCACACCATTACCGGCGCGATTGTCGGTGTCTGTGCGACGCGCAGACTCTCGGCCGTGCGGTGGGGTGTGGCGCGACAGATCGTCTGGGCATGGGTGCTCACCATTCCCGCATCGGCCCTCATCGGTGCGCTCGGCTACTGGGGTGCGTCGGCCGTCTTCGGGGGATAACCAGGCTTCTGAGGAATTCGCACCGTGAAGATCGCGCCGCCGCCTTCGCGATTCTCGGCGCGGACGCCGCCGCCATGCAGGCCGATGAGGTGTTTGACGATGGCGAGCCCCAGGCCTGTGCCGCCGGGCGCTCTCGTGCGCGCGCGATCAACTCGGTAGAAGCGCTCGAAGATGCGATCGAGATCCGATGCCGGGATACCAGGTCCACGATCGGCAATCGCAATCACGATGTCGTCCGACTCGCGCGAGACGTTGATGTCGACTGCTGTGGCCTCGGCGCCGTAATTGACCGCGTTTTCGACCAAATTGCGCAGCGCGTCATGCAGCTTTCCCGGATCGCCCGAGATCGAGCCTGCGCCGTCGCCGACGGCGAGATTCACCTGCATCCGTCGGGCGGCGATCACCGGCTCGAGCTCCGTTTCGATCCCGCTCATCAGGCCTTCAACCGTGAGGTCCGCGATCTCGAGCTCCTCCTGTCCGGCGTCGAGCCGCGCGAGGCGCAACAGATCCTTGACGAGGCGTTCCATCCGAAGGGTGTGCCGTGCAACGATCTCGAGGAACCTGCGCTGTTGTTCTGGATCGGGAGGGGCGTCGAGCAGCGCCTCGACATATCCGCGCACCGCCGTCAGTGGCGTGCGCAGCTCGTGCGAGACGTTGGCGACGAAGTCACGCCGAATCTGGTTCGCCCGCTGGAGGGCTGTGATGTCGTGCAGCACGAGGACGGCGCCAGCACCTGCAACGGGCGACGAGCGCGCGGCAAACGCACGGCGCCGATCGCGGCCGAGGGTGACCTCGACCTGATCCGCAATCTCTCCGCGAAGCGCTGAACCAAGCAGCGCGGCGATGTCAGGCTGCCGAATGATCTCGAGATAATGACGGCCGAGCGCGGCGTCGGGCATCTCGAGTAGCTCGCGCGCCGCGGCGTTCACCAGCAGGAGCCGCCCCGACCCGCTGACGAGGACAACGCTCTCGAACATACCCGAGAGGATGGCCTCCATATGCGCCCGGCCTCTCGACGATTCCTCGAGCCGCCGACCCAATGCCTGCACCGAATCGTCGAGCGCTCGCGCCACCTGCCCGATCTCATCGTCACCGTAGTCGCGCGCGGCAGGAGACACGTCGCCTCGCGCGTATCGCGCCGCCGTCGTCTTGATGGCCCGTACACGCTGCGCAAGAGAGGCGGCGTCCAGCGCCGACGTCGCGATCGCCGCGGCCAGGCAGGCGATCGATGTGAGGATCAACGCCAGCGGCAGCGACAGACCCATCGCCGTGAATGCCGACATCAGGATCAGCGCCACGACGGCGCCGGCAAGCGTGCTGAACACCGTGCGCGTGCGCAGCGTCATCAGATTCCGCCGGCGCTAAGCCGCCGCATCGGACAGCCGGTAGCCGAACTGCTTGACGGTTTCGATCGCCGTCGCCAGCGCCGGCAGTTTCTCGCGCAACCGGCGCACATGAACGTCGACCGTGCGCGTGCCGCCCGTGTACTGGTAGCCCCAGACATCGGTAAGCAGCAGATCCCGCGAGAGTACGCGGCCGCGATGCTGGATCAAATACTGGAGCAACAGGAACTCCTTCGCCGTCAGCTTCACCTCGTGCCCGTCCGACGTCACGAGGTGGCGATCCGGATCGAGCGACAGGGCGCCATAACGGAGCACAGCCGACGGCGCCGCCGCGCGCGCCGATCTCCGCAGCAACGCGGCCACGCGCGCCGCCAGCTCCTTCGGGCTGAACGGTTTCGTCACGTAGTCGTCGGCGCCGAGTTCGAGCCCACGGACGCGATCCGATTCCTCGCCGCGCGCAGTCAGCATGATGATCGGGATCGCCGCCGTCAGGGGATCCGATCGCAGCGCCTGACAGACCATCAGGCCATCCAGGCCAGGCAGCATCAGATCGAGGATTACCAGATCAGGTGAAAGTTCGCGGACCTTTCGTGCCGCTTCGCCGCCGTGCGCCAGTCGATCGGTGTGATGCCCGGCGCGCGTGAGGTAGTGCGCGATGAGCTCGGAGATATCGGGATCGTCTTCAACGACAAGGATTTTTGCCATCCTGATTACTGGACAGAGTATCGCGTACGCCTGACCTTACTGCGCGACAGCTCGAGCGCAAACCGGCTCGTCCATCCTGGCGCTAGCTGCTGCAAACAAACGAGAAATACCGACGAGGTATCCCTGGCACCGCGCGTGCTCTATGGAGCGGCAGGAACATGGTCGCGAGCGAACGGAGCGGGGCATGGGGCCCACGCGAGTGAGCGAGCCAGGCGGGGTGCAGGGGACCCCGCCGAATAGCATGGAGGAGTCGAGACAATGACGAACAAGAACAGACTGACTCGTCTCGCGGCAGCCGGCGTGGCTTCCGCGGCGCTCATTGCGACGGTTGCGTGCAACGGCAATGGCATCGACACCGTCCGTGCCGAACAGCGGGATCCGCGGTTGCTGCAGACGGCGGCCAACGGCTCGCCACTTGGCACCGCGACGGTTGGCAACCAGCAGATGCTGGTCAACTGCGGACCGTATCAGCGCACGCTGGTGCGGACGACGTATCTGAACGGTCAGCCGGTGGCATCGGTTGACTGCGTCCCGGCCGAGGAGCTCGCTCCGGCAGGCTATGCGGCACAGCCGCAGCAGTTCGCGCCGGCGGCCCAGCCGGTCGTGTATCGAACGGTCGCACCCGCGCCTCGCGTGGTGCGCACGGTATCGGCGCCGCGCACGGTGACACAGCGTGTCTACACCGAGCGTAGGCCGGTTCGTTCGAAGACGAAGAGTGCGGTCATCATCGGCACGTCGGCGGCAGCGGGCGCCGGTGTCGGAGCGCTCATCGGCGGCAAGAAGGGCGCGATCATCGGCGCCGTTGCCGGCGGCGGCGGCGCGGCGGTCTGGGACCAGATCACGCGACGCAAGAATCAGTAGCCACAGCTACTGTCGCGCGATGGCGCAGCGCTTCAACGCTGCGCCATCGTTTTTACCCATTCCACCAATCGCGCATCCGGCGCGATGCCCTGCGCGGGAATGCGGTACTCCAGCCCCTCGAGCCTGGTCTTCAATCCCTTCTCGATTCCGCCGTACGAGAGCAGAACCGGAACGATCAAGACGTCGCGGCCTTCCGCGCGCCGCTTCGTGACAAGCGCCCGCAGCGCGGCGGTCGCGGCATTGCGCACGGGTGCCGGCGCATCATCTCTGAGCGACACGCCATCCACTGAGGCGTAGCCGCGCACGTGACCGGCAATCACGCGCAGATCCCGCAGCCACAGGACGTTGTCGGCGTCGGGAACCGGACCATGAACCGCGAGAATCACCGATTCGGTTGCGGGCGCACGGCTGATCGCACGCGCGCGATCCGCGACAATGGCGCCGAGGATCGCATGGTCATCGAGCGCGCGGGTCATGCGCACCGGCAGCTTCGTGTCGATCGGTCGCGTGCCGTCTTCAGCCGCGGCGGCCGCCGTCCCGGCGGTATGCCCCGCATGGCCGCCGCCCGATACAGAGCTTGCCCCGTGCGCCATCTTGGCGTAGCGCGCCAGCTCCGGCGGCGCCTCGGCCCGCAGACCGAGAAGGTACTCAGTCGAGCGCAGGATCGAGCTGTGCGACGACACGAAGAGCGGCACCGCGACGATTTCGCTTGCGCCCTTCGCTTCGAGCCGGGCTGCCGCGCCTTGAATGCTCGCGCGCGTGGCCATGCCGAACGCGACTTCCGCCGGCTGCTCGCGATCCAGCGCGCGCACGATCTCGAGCACGTTGGCGTTCCACGATTCCGCGCCGCCGTGCGCGAGCAGCAGGATGCCGGGCCGTCGGGCGGTTTGATCGGCGGGAACGCGATCGCTGCCGCCAGTCGCCAGCAGGCACGCAAAGGCCAGTACCATTCTCATCGCATGCTCCATCGCAGGCCGACGCGCACCGCGCGGCCGATTTCGGGCCGGTAGATCGGCGCCGGCGTGCCGTCGGCACCGGCGATATTCGTATTGGGATCGCGGTTATCGGCGGCGTTGTCGACGGCCCCGAAGATCTCGAGCCCAACGGGCAGCCGTTTCGCAGCGTAGAGATCGAACAGCGCGTACGCCGGCGCTTCTTCGAGCGGCGACGAGCCGCCGCGGCCCGACGTTGCGATCCACGAGCTGAAAAACGATCCGCGGATTTCAGCGCGAACGCCGCGCGCGAGCGACACCCAGGTCACACGCGCCATGCCCTGATGGCGGTGGCGTCCCGCGAGCGGCTCGTCCGTCTCGCCGTCAATCGCATCGAGAAACGTGTACGCGCCCGCGATCTGCACGCCGTTGCCCAGCTCTGTGTGGCCATCGACCTCTACGCCCTGTGTGACGACCGAGCGGACGTTGCGATAGTGAAAGAGCAGGCGCCCGAGCTGCGGCGCGAACACAGGATCGATGCCTTCAGCTGCAAGCACCGCCGCGCGCTGCGCCGGCGACCTCAGGAAACCCAGCGACACCGCTTCGATCAGGTTGTCGACGTCGTTATGAAACGCGTTGACGCCGACGCGCATCCGCGACGAGGGCGTGAAATCGGCGCCGGCCTGCCAGCTGCGCGACGATTCCGGTCCCAGATTCGGATTGCCAATGACCTGATAGACATTGGCGGCCGGCACGAATCGATAGAACAGCTGCCCGAGATCGGGCGCGCGGAAGCCTTCGCCAAACGACGCGCGAAGCCGCAGCGCGTCGGTCACGCGCGCGTTGACGGCGGCTTTCGGCGAGAAGGCGGAGCCGAAAATGGAATGGCGATCGTAGCGGCCGCCGACAGTCAGCGTCATCCGCGAGCCGACGTTGACGCGGTCCTGCGCCCAAATTACCGCCGTGTCGGCGGCATGGCCGTCCTCATCGCGCACCCGGTTATGGCCCGCATACTTGTTGGAAGAACCCTCGACGCCGATCTGAAGAAGATGCCGCTCGCCGCGCGCGTGGCTCAGCGTGGCGTCGGCCTTCGACAACGACTCGTACAGCGTGTCGGGCGACGCCGATGACGACTCATCGAAGCGCGTGCCGTACGCGCGCACCTCGATCGACGTGCGGGCCCCGGCCTGCCACTCGGCGCTGGCACCGCCGGCAAACGACGTGTCGTCGACGTCGACGCTGGTGACGCCGGACGACGTGAGAGCCCGCCCGCGCTCGGTGTTGTCATAGCCGGATCCATTGAATGACACACGCAGCCCGGGCCGGACGTCGCCCCGCACGCGCGTGAAGGCGTCGGTGCGCGTGAACGCCGCGCCGGTCGTGTCGGCCGTCGACGGCGTGAGGTCGAACGCGTCGCGCGCCGACCGCGACGCACTGCCGAACAGCGCGACGCCGCCCACGGGCGTCCCGAACGTGACGCTCAGATCGCGCCGGCCATGCTCGCCGGCGGCCGCCGACACCTCTCCCTCACGCCGGTTGATCTCGCGCGGGATCAGATTGATGACGCCGCCGATCGCATCCGATCCGAACAGCGCGGATGCCGCGCCCTTCACGACCTCGACGCGATCGAGCCTGTGCGTGGTCTGCCGATCCAGGTTGATCGCGCCGCTCTTGATGCCGCGCGCGCCCGCGATCGGCTGGCCGTCGATGAGCACGAGCACCTGGCGCGAATCGATGCCCTGCACCTGTTCGCCCGCCACGCCCGTACCTTCGGATCCTCGGCGCGTGAGCACGCCGGGCAGCTCACGCAAGGCGTCGCCAACCGTCGTCCGCGCCGTGTCGGTCAGTCGGTCGCGCGTCAAGACCGACACGGGTGTCGACAGCGACTCGCGAAGCGCCTCCTGCCGCGAGGCGGAGACGACGGTGACTTGCTCACTGAATGCCGACGGCGAGAGCGTGAGCTCGAGGCGGCGGCCCGGCTCGGCGTCGGCCGATGCGGCCGCGAAGCCGTCGAGCGTCGCGAGCACGCGATAGCGTCCCCCGGCCAGGCCGGCGAACGTGAATGCGCCGCGCTCGTCGGTGACGCCGACACGCTCGAAGCGGGTCGCGAGATTGGTGAGGACGATCGAGACGCCCGGCGCCGGAAGGCCGGAAGGATCGATGACGCGGCCGGCGATGACGGATGGCGGGGCCGCGGGTGACTGCTGACTTGATGCGGCGCTCAGCGCCGCAAGGAACACGAGAAGAGTGATCACGATACCTGCCTTAGTGAGAAGGGTCTCAATTAGGCGAGCATCGTATATCCGACCAAAATAGTCGGTCAACTAGAAAATGCGATGAGTCTCATTTAAGGGCGGAGTGGCAGGCGGCCCGTTCGACGGGCGCCGCATCCCCGAGGGCCGCAAGCAGCTTCGCGGCGGCCGCCACGTCGATCGGACGCCACTGATCGCGCACTTCGCCGGGACCGAACTTCACCGTATGGATGTCGACGTAGGCGTCGGTGGCGAGCAGCGCCTTCTTCTGTTCGTCGTTCAACGTGACGGCGCCGTAAAAAATGCCGCTGCGCTCGTCGGCGTTCAGTTTCACCTGCAGGCCGTGAAAGTACGGGGTGGTGATGCCGGGCGCGCCTCGATGGAGATGAACGCCAGGGTCATTCGGCGTCTTGACCGCATCGCGCAGCGGACTGCTCAGCCCCGTGAAGCTGCCGTGCACCGTGAAGCGGTTGCCGACGAGCACGCCTGTCGCTTTGGAGCTGGCCGCTGTTTTAATGGCGGCGGGCGCGACGAATCGGCCCTGCAGGTCGGCGACGAAAACCAGGACGTCGTGTGAGGCCGTCTGCGCATGTCCCGTGGAGGCCATCGCTGTGGTGACGGCGAGAAGAATGACCAGCTTTCGCATTGCGTTAGAATCCTCCCATGCGAGTGCTTTTCGCAAGTCTGGCGGTGCTGGCCGTCGCACAGGTCGACGTCAACCGTCTTGGACCCGCGGTTGGCGCTGCGGCCCCAGCGTTCTCGCTGGTCGATCAGCACGGACGCACCCGGACGCTCGCCTCGGTCGCCGGTCCGAAAGGCACCATGCTGGTGTTCTTCCGGTCGGCCGACTGGTGACCCTATTGCCGCACGCAGCTCGTGGAGCTGCAAAGCCACCTCGAAGAAATACGCGCCAAGGGGCTTGGCCTGGCGGCGATGAGCTACGATTCGCGCGAGACGCTCGCGGCGTTTGCGGCGAAGCACGGCATCGCGTTTCCGCTGCTGTCCGACACCGGGTCGGCCACGATTCGCCGATGGGGGATTCTCAACCACGAAGCCAGTGACAGGGAGGCCGGCATTCCCCATCCAGGCACATTCGTCATCGACACACGTGGGCGAATCGTCTCGCGCGCGTTCGAGACCGAATATCAGGTACGGCAGACCGCGCCGGCTGTGCTCGCCGCCGCTCAGACAGGCACGTCGAGGCAGGCGCCGAAACCCGCGAAGCAGCCCCGCACGATCCAGGCGCGCCAGCTGTCTGTGACGACGTCGCAGTCCGACGTCACGGCTGCGCCCGGCACCAGGCTGTCGCTGAACGTCGACGTGTTTCCGAAACCGAAGATGCACGTCTATGCGCCGGAACAGACCGGCGGATACATCCGCATCGAGCTCGATCTCGATGACGACCCGGCATTCACGTCCGCGAAGCCGGTGTTCCCCAAGGCGTCGAACTACTATTTCGCGCCATTGGAGGAAACGTTCAAGGTCTTCGACGCGCCGTTCCGCATCCGGCAGGACGTGACGATTGCGCTCACGCCCGAGCTGCGGCGCCGCGCCGCCTCGAATGACACGCTGGCAATTACGGGGACGCTCAAATACCAGGCCTGCGACGACGAGGTCTGTTATCGCCCGGATGAGGCGAAGGTGTTCTGGAGCGTAGCGCTGAAGCCGCTGGTCAGGCGGTGATCTGGCTGGCGATAGGCGCCGGCGGGGCCCTGGGCGCCATGGCGCGCCACGGCGTCAATCATCTCGTCCACCAGCGCGCGCTGTCGGCGACCTTTCCCTTCGGGATTCTGGTCGTCAACGTCGCCGGATCGTTCGCAATTGGCATCATCGCGGGCCTGCTCGCCCACAACCGGCTCGAGCTGTCCTATACGGCCCGCACGTTCGTGATCGTGGGCTTTCTGGGCGGGTTCACGACGTTTTCGTCGTTCAGCCTCGATACGCTCGCGCTCGTCCGCGACGGTCACCTCGGCCAGGCGATATGGAACGTCGCCGGGCAAGTGGGTCTGAGCCTGCTCGGCGTCTGGTCCGGGTGGTGGCTCGCGACAAAATAAGCCGGGCGTAATAAACGTTCCGGCCCGTTTGCCAGTAATCTCTGTATCCGATAATCTCCGGCAGTTTCCGAGGAGCTTCCTTTACATGAACCGACCGACATCGATCTTCAAGATCGGGCTGTTCTCGACCCTCTCCGCGGTGCTCGTGGCTTGTGCCACGGCCGCGAAACCGGCGAGCACACCCGAGCCCGCACCGGCTGCCACCGAGCGTGCGCAGGCCAATCCGCAGACACCTGCGCCGCCGGGCGATCCGGCGGGCGATCCACAGCAAGGTGAAGAAACCGGCGGCCGTCAGGGCCGTGGCGGCAACGCGGGGCAGGCGCCGCCGCAGCCCCGGCCGTACGCGCGCGTCATCACCCGCGAAGCCAAGACCGATGACGGCGTGTTCAAGGTGCACCGCATCGGCGAGCGCGTCTTTTTCGAGATTCCGAAGACCGAGCTGAACAAGGACTTCCTCTGGGTCAACCAGATCAAAAAGACCACGCTCGGCGTCGGCTATGGCGGCCAGGCGCTCGGCCGGCGCGTCGTGCGCTGGGAGCGGCAGGGCAACCGCGTGCTGCTGCGCTCGATCTCGTACGACGTCGTGGCCGATCCGACGGCGCCGATTGCCGAGGCGGTGGAAGCCTCCAATTACAGCCCCATCATTCTCGCGTTCAACATCGAGGCGATTGGGCCCGACGACGCGCCGGTGATCGATGCGACGCGCATGTTCACCAGCGAAGTGCCCGAGTTCAGCGCGCGCCAGCGTCTGGGCGCGCGCGGCTTCGATCCGACGCGCAGCTTCCTCGAGAAGACGACGTCGTTCCCCGAGAACATCAACATCGAGGTGACGCAGACCTACACGTCGCCGGTCGATGCGCCGGCGCCGGCCGGCGGCCGTGGCGGACGTGGTGCGGGACCGCGCCCGCCGAGCGCGACGGTGCTGATGCACTACAGCATGGTGAAGCTGCCCGAGCAGCCGATGATGCCGCGTCTGTTCGACGAGCGCGTGGGCTATTTCTCGGTCGCGAAGTACGACTACAGTCTCGACGTGCAGAGGGCCGAGCAGCGCCGCTTCATCACGCGCTACCGTCTCGAGAAGAAGGATCCGAACGCCGCGCTGTCAGATCCCGTGAAGCCGATCGTCTATTACATCGATCGCGCGACGCCGGCGAAGTGGGTGCCGTACATGAAGGCGGGCATCGAGAAGTGGCAGGAGGCGTTCGAGGAGGCCGGCTTCAAGAACGCGATCATCGCGAAGATGGCGCCGAGCGCCGCTGAAGATCCCGATTTCAGCCCGGAAGATGCGCGCTATTCGGTGATCCGCTGGCTGCCGTCGACGACCGAGAACGCGTCGGGTCCGCACATCAACGATCCGCGTACGGGCGAGATCCTCGAGGCGGACATCCAGTTCTACCACAACGTCATGAACCTCGGACGCGACTGGTACTTCGTGCAGGCCGGCCCGCTCGACAAGCGCGCGGGCAAGCTGCCGCTGCCTGACGATTTGATGGGCAAGCTCGTCGAGTACGTCGCCGCGCACGAAGTCGGCCACACGCTCGGCTTCCAGCACAACATGAAGGCCAGCTCCACCTACACGATCGCGCAGGTGCGCGACCCCGCGTGGGTGAAGAAGATGGGCCACACGCCGACGCTGATGGACTATTCGCGCTTCAACTATGTCGCGCAGCCCGAAGACAAGATCGATCCGGAGGATCTGATTCCGAAGATCGGACCGTACGACAAGTGGGCGACGCGCTGGGGTTACGCGCCGATTCCGGGCGCGAAGACGCCGGATGAGGAAAAGCCGACGCTCGACAAGTGGGCGCGCGAGCAGGACACCACGCCGTGGTTCCGGTTCACGACGGCCGATGCCGGATCGTCCGATCCGGGCAACCTCACCGAAGCGGTCGGCGACGCCGACGCGGTCGAGGCCACCCGTCTGGGGATGAAGAATCTCGAGCGCGTCGCGAACATGCTGCTCGAGGCCACCACGTATCCGGGCGAGCCGTACGACGATCTGCAGGAGCTGTACGGCCGCATGATGGGGCAGTGGGCGCTCGAAATGAACCACGTCGCCGCCATCGTCGGCGCCTACAGCTCGCAGCAGAAGCACGGCGGACAGACCGGCGTGCGGTTCGAGCTGGTGCCGCGCGCCAAGCAGGCGGCGGCGGTGAGGTTCCTCAACGAGAACGCCTTCACGACGCCGCACTTCGTGATCAAGCCGGATCTGCTGCGCCGCATGGAGCCGTCGGGCACCATGGATCGCATCCAGAACGCGCAGGCGCGGGTGCTGAACACGCTGCTTAATCCCGATCGCTTCGCGCGGCTCGTGGAGCAGTCGGCGGTCGACAGGGGCGACGTCTATCGGCCGACGCAGTTCCTGGCGGATCTGCGCAACGGCATCTGGCGCGAGGTGTACGCCAGCACCTCGCCCACCGTGGATGCGTTCCGCCGCAACATCCAGCGGGCGTTTCTCGAGACGTTCGACGCGCGCATCCACGCCACGACCACCGGCGACGAGATGCGGGCCCTGCTCAAGAACGAGTTGCGGGTGCTCGACCAGCGGCTGAACGGCGTACGCCCGACCGATGCCGCGACACAGGCGCACATCAACGACGCGCGCGATCAGATCGCGCGCACGCTCGATCCGCGTGTGCCAAGGCCCGCGCCGGCGACGCCCGGTGGCGGAGGCCGCGGAGGCGGCGCTGGAAGAAATTAAGAGTTGGTGAGTTAAAAGTTAAGAATTACTGAGAAGGGCCGTTCGGGCTATGACCGAGCGGCCCTTGCTGTTTAACCGCTCGTCGGCCGGCACGTCTCCTGTCCACATGGCTTGATTCCTGCTAGCACCGGCGTCGAGGAGAGATCCGATGGAGAAGGATCCTGTGTGCGGAATGGACGTCGACCCGGCTACCGCTGCCGGTACAAGCTTGCACAATGGAAAGATGTATTACTTCTGTTCCATTGGATGCAAGGAAATGTTTGACGCCGATCCCTCGAAGTACGTCGAGCCCAGCCCCTGATTCATTGCAGACTCGCTGGTTGACGATCTCGCATTGAGGGCGGTTCGACTTATCATCGGACGGCCCTTCGTCTCATGAATCGTCAATCCGAGATCATCAACCTTCAGTTCCTCTTGGCTGCCGGCGCCGTGGCGAGCGCCGCCATCGCCTGGATCGGCTTTGGCGGTTTGCCGCTCGGTTCCCCGAGGTTCCTCGCGGCCGCCGGCCTTGCCGCAGCTGGCTACGGCGTCGCATTGGTCCTCGCGCCACGCACGGCGTGCACGCGCTGGGCGCTGCTGGCCGTGGCCATCCTCACCATTTTCATGCGGGTGCCGCCGGCGATGATTCCGGTCGGCGGCGGCAGCGACATGCTGCGCTATATCTGGGACGCGCGCGCGCAGCGCGCCGGCGTCAGCCCCTATGTCGCGGTGCCCGCGAATCCGCAGTACGCGCATCTGCACACGCCGCAGACGCGCAAGATGAACAACACCAACATCCCGAGTCCGTATCCTCCAGGGGCGCAGTTGTTCTTCCGCGCTGTGACGTCGATTCACGAGTCGACCACCGCCTTGAAAATCGCCCTCGTCGCCTGCGATCTGATGATTGCCGGCATCCTTGTGTTCTGGCTGCGATCCGCGGGCCGCAATCCGCTGCTGGCGATGGCCTATGCGTGGAATCCGATCGTCGTGCTCGAGGTCGCACACAGCGGGCATCTGGATGTCGCGGGTGCCCTCGCGGTGACGATTGCCGCCTTCGCGCTTGCGCGCGGGCGCCAGTGGCTGTCGGTAGGCGCGCTTGCCGCCGGCATTGCGATCAAGTTCCTGCCGATTGTGCTGCTGCCGCTGTACTGGAAGCGCGTGCGAATCGCGCATGCGGCATTCGGCGCCGCGATTCTGGGCGGGCTCTATCTGCTGTTTCTGGATCCGCGCGGCGACACCGTTCCGCTCGGCTCGGTCACGAACATGGTGCGCACCTTCCGTTTCAACGGTCCGGTCTTTAAGGCCATCGAGTTCGTGTCGACCCCGTGGCTGGCCGCTGGTGTGGGCGTTACGGCGGGCCTGGCGTGCGCGATCCTGATGCGCCAGCGGCTTGCGGCCGGAGATCCCGCCGCGTGGGCCTGGCCGATGGCCGCCGCGCTCGTATGCTCGCCCGTGATCTATCCGTGGTACCTGCTCTGGCTGACGCCGTTCTTCATCTCCGCGCTGACGGCGCCGCTGATGCTCTGGACCATCCTGATCCCGACGGTCTACATCGTCTGGTATGGGATGGCGTCGGGTGCGCCATGGGCCGTGCCAATCTGGCTCGGGCTGCTGGAATTCGGCAGCCTGGTCGGCGCCACCATCTGGATGATCCGCCGGAGGCGCGATCGGCTACAGCTCGCGTACGCCGTGGCTGCGAATCAGAAAATAGGTGGCGACGATCGACAGCAGCACGCCGTTGACGATGAGCACGGTGGGCGCTGAGAGATAGCTGGCGGCGGCGCCGCTGGCGAACGCCCCGATCGGCCCGCCGCCGCGCAGCGCCAGCATGTAGATGCTCATCACACGTCCGCGCAGATGATCGGGCACCACGAGCTGCACCAGCGAGCTGCTCAACGAAAACACCATCATGAACGCGCCGCCGCAGATGAACAGCAGCAGATAGCTGACCGTCAGCGAGCGCGTCATGGCGAAGATCACGATTAACAACCCGAATCCCACCTGAATCGACAGCAGCGCGCGGCCCATGTGCCTGAAGCGGCCGAGACCCGCGACGATCAACGCGCCGCCAATCGCGCCCAGGCCCTGCGCGGCCATCAGGCCCGAGAGCCGCGTTTCGGGCGCGGCGGTGCCGACCAGCACATCCTTCGCGAAGATGGGCAGGAACGTGATGAGCGGCATGGCGAGAAACGTGCTCATGAAGACGAGCAGCGTCAGCATGCGCAGCGCCGGCTCACCACGCATGTAGCGCAGGCCGCCCTTCAGGTCTTCCATGATTCGCGCGGGATTCTCCTGCGGCGTGTGCACGACCCTGAGCGACAGCAGCGCGACGATCACGACAAAAAACGAGAGGCCGTTCAGAAAGAAGCAGCCGGCGGCGCCCGCCAGCAGCAGCACGGGCGTGCCGAGCATCGGACCGAGCACGCGCGAGAGGTTGAACTGGATCGAGTTGAGCGCGATGGCGTTCGGCAGATCCTTGCGCGGCACGAGCGACGGGATCAGCGACTGATAGGCAGGTCCGCCGAAGGCCTGGCCGCATCCCGAGATGAACGACAGCGCGAGCACGTGCCAGATCTCGATGCGGCCGGTCCAGACCAGCGCGCCCAGGGCGAACGCCGATGCCGCCTGCACGATCTGCGAGCCGACGAGCAGCCGCCGGCGATCGTGGCGATCGGCGATCACGCCGCCAATCAGCGTGAAAAGGATGATGGGCAGCTGATTGAGCAGATCGTCGAGCCCGAGGTAGAAGGCCGACCCGGTCAGGCTGAGCACGAGCCAGCTCTGCGCGTATTTCTGCATCCACGTCCCGATGGTCGAAATCAGGGCGCCCCACCAGATCACCCGGAAATCGCGATGCCGGAATGCGGCGGACACGCGGAGGAGAAAGCCTTCGCGGGGTGATGGAAGCTGGATTCCGAGTTGGGGGTCGGTCGGGGACGGGTGCGACAAGAGCGTCAATTGTATTTGGTGGTTTGGTGATCTGGTGATCTGGTGATTTGGTGATTTCTGCTATGCTTCGTCAGAAAGGCGAAGATAAGGCGAAAATGCTGGCCCGCGCGACGCTCGAATCCCTCCTCAAAGATCGCAAGCTGGATCGCACGATTGCTGTTTTTCCACCCCTCCGCGTCCTCGTCCCCCCAATCGATCTCGTCGTCCCGACCGGCCATGCCCGGGTGGATCAGTGTCTGGAAGGCGGGTGGCCGCGGGGGCACCTGTCGGAGCTGTGTGGACCGGCCGGTGCCGGCCGCACCACGCTCATGGTCGGCACGCTCGAGCGTGTCACGCGCGAAGGGGAGCTGGCGGCGCTGGTGGATGCGGCCGATCGGTTCGACCCGGTGCCGGCCGCAGCGCGCGGGGTCGTGCTCGAGCGGCTGTTGTGGGTGCGGGGCGTTGTGGCCGATCGCTCCCTGTGGATTGATGTGTCGCGAGGGAGCGGAGCGGGGCGCCGGGGCCCCGCGAGCGACCGAGCTAGGCGGGGTGCAGGGGTCCCCGCCGGAGAAATTATCCGGTCTTTGACGCAGGCCCTGCGCGCGTTCGATCTGATTCTTCGCGCCGGCGGATTTGCGGTGGCCGTGCTCGATTTGAGCGGCGTGCCGGCGCGCGTCATCAAGCGCCTGCCTTTTACCACCTGGCTTCGTCTCGGCCGCAGCGTCGAAGGCTCGCGGACGGCCGCACTGGTGATGGTCGACGAGCCGACGGCGCCGAGCGCCGGCGGCGTGTCGCTGGAGCTGCAGCCGGCGCCGGCGCGCTGGCGCGGATCGTCAGACCTGAGCCGCGTGTTCGAGGGGCCGTCGCTCGCGCCGCGCGTGCGCGGCTTCAAACGGGTGATCTCATGATTGCGGTCATTCGGCCGCTGTCCGATGCGGATCGTGACCAGGCCGCCCGGCTGGCCGAGGATTTTTCGCCGCGCATCGAGTGCGGCGCCTCCGGCGTCGCGCTCGATGCTTCGGGATTGTCGCGTCTGTTCGGCACGGCCGAGGGTCTTGCGCGCGAGCTGCTGCAGCAGGCCGCCGCGCGCGGCCTTCAGGTGCGCGTGGCCGTGGCGGCCACGCGCACCGCCGCGGCGCTGATCGCGGCAGATGGCGAAAATGGGGACGGGGGTGTTTTTTT
>JBBDWL010000117.1:0-24031 GCA_040902895.1 Vicinamibacterales bacterium
CCCCGTCAACATCGAAGACGAGATGAAGCGCTCGTACATGGATTACGCCATGAGCGTAATCATCGGGCGGGCGCTGCCTGACGTACGCGACGGGCTGAAGCCCGCGCACCGGCGCGTGCTGTACGGCATGAAGAACATGGGGCTGTCGTCGTCGCGCGGCTACCGCAAGTGCGCGAAGATCGTCGGCGAGGTGATGGGCAACTTCCATCCCCACGGCGACGCCTCGATCTACGACACGCTCGTCAGGATGGCGCAGGACTTCAACATGCGCTATCTGCTCACCGACGGGCAGGGCAACTTCGGTTCCGTCGACGGCGATCCGCCGGCGGCGATGCGATACACCGAGGCGCGTCTCGCGTCGCTGTCCGACGAGATGATGGCCGATCTCGACAAGGAGACGGTCGATTTCGTCCCGAACTACGACGAGACCACCGAAGAGCCGACGGTGCTGCCGACGCCGTTCCCGAATCTGCTGGTCAATGGATCGGCGGGCATCGCGGTCGGCATGGCGACGAACATTCCCCCGCACAACATGCGCGAGGTCATCGAGGGCGTCGTGGCCGCCATCGAGGCGCGCGAAGACACCCGCGACAATCGCGGGCGCGCGGTGCTGCGCGCGGTGCAGGGACCCGACTTCCCGACCGGCGGCTTCATCGTCGGGCGCCAGGGCATTCAGCAGGCCTATCTCACCGGACGCGGATCGATCACGATGCGCGCGAAGTCGGAGATCGAGATCTCGAAGAAGGGCGATCGATCGTCGATTGTCTTCACCGAGATTCCGTATCAGGTCAACAAGAAGCGGCTGATCGAGCACATCGCCGACCTCGTGCGCGACAAGGCCATCGACGGGATTTCGGACCTGCGCGACGAGTCTGACCGCGACGGCATGCGCATCGTCGTGGAGCTGAAGCGCGGCGAAGTGCCCGAGGTGGTGCTCAACAATCTCTACAAGCAGACGCAGCTGCAGACGACGTTCGGCATCATCATGCTGGCGATCGTCGGCGGCCGGCCGAAGGTGCTGAGCCTGCTCGAGATCGTCGAGAGCTTCATCGAGTTCCGGCGCGAGGTCGTGAGACGCCGTACGGAGTTCGAGCTGCGCAAGGCCGAGGCGCGAGCGCACATCCTGGAAGGGCTGAAGATCGCGCTCGATCATCTCGACGAGGTAATCAGGCTGATTCGGGGATCGAAGAACCCTGCGGAAGCGCGCGAAGGGCTCATGACGCGGTTCGGCCTGTCGCAGATGCAGTCGCAGGCGATTCTCGACATGCAGCTGCAGCGCCTGACGGGCCTCGAGCGGCAGAAGGTCATCGACGAACTCACGGAGCTGATGAAGACCATCGAGCGCCTGCGCGCGATTCTGTCGAGCGAAACACTGCTGCTCGAGATTGTCGTGAGCGAGCTGCGGGCCATCCAGCAGAAATACGCCGACGATCGCCGCACGCAGATTCTCGAAGCGGAGGGCGAGTTCCGCATCGAAGACCTGATCGCCGACGAGGACGTGGCGATCACGGTCTCGAACACCGGCTACATCAAGCGGACGTCGCTCGAAACGTACCGGAGCCAGAAGCGCGGCGGCAAGGGCCGCATCGGCATGCGCACGCGCGAGGAAGATTTCGTCACGCATTTGTTCGTTGCGTCGACGCATTCCTACATCATGATTTTCTCGGACCGCGGCCGGGCCTACTGGCTGCGCGTGCACGAGATTCCCGACGCGGGCGCGGGCGGCAAGGGCAAGGCGATCGCGAACCTCGTGTCGATGGCGGAAGGTGAGCGGATTGCGGCGCTTCTCGCCGTGCGCGAATGGCCAACCGAGGAGGGGCGCCTGTTCGTGGTGATGGGCACGCGCCGCGGCGTCGTGAAGAAGACAGACCTCACGGCGTACAGCAACCCTCGCGCAGGCGGCATCATCGCGATGGGCGTCGAAGAGATGGACGCGGTGATCGCGGTGGCGCAGACCGACGGCCGCGCGCAGGTCTTCATCGCCACGCGCGACGGCATGTCGATCCGCTTCCCGGAGGAAGACGTTCGGCCGATGGGCCGCTCGGCGTACGGCGTGCGCGGCATCTCGCTGCGGGATGACGATGAGGTCGTAGCGATGGAAGTAGTGCCGATGGAAGTGGTCGGCGAGACCGGCACGATTCTCAGCGTGACCGAGAACGGCTACGGCAAGCGCACCGCGATCGACGAGTACCGGCTGCAGTCGCGCGGCGGCGTGGGGATCATCAACATCCAGACCTCCGAGCGCAACGGCAAGGTCGTCGGCACGGCCTGGGTGCACGATGGCGACGAGATCATGGTGATCAGCCAGCAGGGCAAGGTCATCCGCATGGCGACCTCGGACATCCGTACGATCGGCCGCGCCACGCAGGGCGTCACGCTGTTGAACCTGTCGACCGATGGCGAAGAAGGCGGAGAGCCTGACAGGGTCGTGTCGATAGTCAGGCTCGCGAACGAATCCGACGCGCCAGCGGTGGCCGCCGAACCCGCCGAACCTGCGGAACCTGGGGAACCCGAGGAACCGCGCTAAGCCGGCTCGAGTCGCGCGTACTTCGCGAGCAGCTTCTTGAGCCCCGCGGTATTGAAGCGCACGGTGGTCGGCCCTCTAGCGGGCTTGGTCGACACGCTGTGCGGCGTACTGATCGCGGTCAAGGTGGCAGTCTTCATAGTTCTGCCCAGAGCCACAATGGCATTCACCCGCCGGACTGAGTTCATTCACAAGATCCCGATGGTTGTGAGAGGCCGCACTTCCTAACCATCGTCCGAAGTCGCCGCCGTTGGGTATGCTTCGAAGCCACGCGATGTGCTTCGCCAGCCAGATAGATGTGAAATCCAGCAAAGGGACCAACCCGTCTTCGCGAGTCCACTCTCCATCGCCGGGCCGGTAGATGCATAGTGTGTTTACAACCGGAAGCTCCCGTATCTGAAAGAACAGGGAGAGATGTGGGTGGCGCGGGTACCTCGTCCAAGAAATCTCGGGGTACAAAGTCAACACTTTTGGATGCCGCGGCGCCGACGGCACATACACGCGCACGAGGAAAGAGTCAGGCGCCGGCTTGAGCTTCGGCATTGAAGCCAGCGTATGGTGGGATCGCGGGCACGAGCCGCTGTGCTGCAGAACACCGTCGCGCGCCACTGCGACCTCACGATCGGCGTTGAGATCCGCGAGCACTTCTCTAAGAAATCGCGTTCCACAAAGCGGCGCCAATGGCCCTTGCCAAACTTCCTCGTACTCGTGAAGACCGAGTTCGAGCCGAGAGAAGCGGGGGTAGTGTTGCGCCACCCCCGCCGAGAACTCGCTGTTCACTTGGTCGACCCAAAAGTGCGCGGCGGCTTGACCGGACGGTCGGGCTGCTCGGGGTGTTGCGGATGGTCTGGGTGATCGGGGTGGTCAGGGTGAGGCGGGTGGGGCTTCTTTGTTTCAGGCATCTTGCAACCTCATGGTTTAGGAGCCGGAAGCGGCCCCTAGGTCAATTATCCACCTTTGAGGCGTAATTGTCAAAATTACAAACGCCAAAATTGCGATATTATTACAATCATACAGATGAGCTTCTCGGCCCCGAAACCCCATCCGACAGTAATAATTGACATAAGTCGAGTTAAGATCTACAATCGGCGCAGTGCCGGTGGAGAGGTTTTACGAGGTGTTGGGTAGGCGTATCCAGCAGCTTCGTAAGCAACGAGGTCTCACGCAAGAGGAGCTTGGTGCCCGTCTCGCTCCACAATTGAGCCGCGCCTCGATTGCCAACATCGAATCAGCTAAGCAGCGGGTTCTCGCTCATTCCCTAGCGCAGATCGCAGAGTCACTTGAAGTGTCGCCAGACGACCTGATGAGGGAAAGACCGTCTCGCGTGGATAAGGGCGGAAAGCAGCAAGTACAAGCGCAATTGCAACATCGGCTGAAGCTATCCCCGCGCGAGCTAAAGCAACTCACGCGAAAACTTGGACTCGAGCATGGAGCCGAAACAGATGACCCGAAGGCCACGGATTCAAAACGCCCGGCGGACAGCCGAGAATCTGATTGATAGATTTCAAATCAATTCTTCCCCTGTCGATGTGAACTACATCGCCAAGTCTTTGGGCCTACAAGTCGTGTACAACGCCCTTGGCGATGACATATCTGGTCTTCTGGTCACAAGAGACGGCACCGCAGCAGTTTGCGTCAAGGAGTCCGATCCACTAGTCCGGCAACGATTCACTATTGCGCACGAAATTGGCCACTTCTGTTTGAAACACCAGGAGCTCGGGGACCACGTTCATGTTGACGAAGGATGGAAAGTGAGCGCGCGCAGCACCCATACCACTACTGGACTGGATCCGATGGAGGTTGAGGCCAACCAATTCGCGGCCGCGTTGCTAATGCCGGGCAGCCTAGTGAGGGAACGCGCCCAGGATTTCGGCACGACTCAGTTAGATGATTTGCACGTAAGTGCTTTGGCAAAAGAGTTTAAGGTCAGTGAACAGGCTATGGCGATCCGCCTGTCTGTGCTTGGGCTCTAGGAGATCGAGCGCGCCGAGAGATCCGCACAGTTTTAGAGATCCAGAAACTGGCACTCACGGGCAGACCGGGGTGCGCGCTCCCAAGCGCCCGCTCTCCCTTCGGCAAACTTGGACTGGGTCATGCACAGATGCCCGCATGCGCGTTAGTCTTTCCCCTAAAGAACCAGTCAGCTGCGCAGAACCTGCACTCCTTGACAGCCAAATCAGCTGCACTTTTGGCAAGATCCAGCACTTGACAAAAGACGTCGAGACGTCTATAAGACGTCTTGACGTCTTTATGACCCAAAAGCCCCACCTACGCCCAGGTCAGGTCCGGGACGCGATTACTAGCTTTCTACGAGAGAGAGACGGTGAAGCTGCCGTCGCGGAGATTCATGCCGCCGTGGAGAAGAAGCTAGGAACGCGTGTATCGGCGTCATCAGTGCGGTCGTACTTGAATCTGAATACGCCCGCCCTGTTCGAACGACCGACGCGCGGCCGCTATCGACTTGCGGTGCCATGAAGAGAGTCTTTCACCAAGATCGCGCATCGCTTTGGCAAGCGAACTGCCTCACCTGGCTTGCGGCTCAGGCACCTTGCACGATCCACGGTGTCGTGACTGATCCGCCCTACGGGCTTGTCGAGTACACGGAGAAGGAACAGGAAAAGCTGAGACGCGGACAGGGAGGAGTCTGGAGGATTCCGCCGTCGTTCGATGGGCACATGCGCGCGCCGTTGCCGCGATTCACGACGCTGAGCAATAAGGATCTGGTCAGACTTGAAGCGTTCTTCGGCGAGTGGTCACAGCTGCTGATGAAGGTGCTGGTACCAGGTGCGCACCTAGCTGTCGCGGCCAACCCTCTAGTGTCCTATCTAATCACGGGAGCGATCGCGCGC
Organism: Vicinamibacterales bacterium; assembly: GCA_040902895.1. GTDB lineage: Bacteria > Acidobacteriota > Vicinamibacteria > Vicinamibacterales > SCN-69-37 > JALYRV01. Next base: position 5,374 of record JBBDWL010000117.1, read on the forward strand.
TCGGGTTATGAGGTGAGAGGCGAAGTCATCCGTCTTGTGATGACCATGCGCGGAGGTGACAGACCGAAGAATGCGCATGAAGAGTTTCCCGGCGTCTCGGTGATGCCACGCTCCATGTTCGAGCCTTGGCTACTCCTCCGTAAACCTGTCGAGGGGCGAGTTCAGGACAATCTCCGAAAATGGAAAACAGGAGGTTTGCGGCGAATCTCTGAAACGAAACCTTTCAGTGATGTGATTGCGTCCGCGCCAGCCCGAGGCAAGGAACGTCAAATAGCTCCGCATCCCAGCCTAAAGCCACAGGCGTTTCTCCGTCAGCTTGTCAGAGCGATTCTGCCCTTGGGCGAAGGCGTTGTGCTTGATCCGTTCGCCGGTTCAGGTTCAACGCTCGCCGCGGCAATTGCCGTTGGTTACCAAAGCGTAGGTGTCGAATCCGACAGTCGATACGCTGCGCTGGCCAAGAACGCAATCCCAAAGCTGGCAGCACTCGGCGTTCCTGCAACTGAGCGTCAGCGATCAAGGCCAGTTGAGCCTTTGCACCCACTCCTATTGACCGCTAGCAACAACTAGCGACCCGTCGACGATATCGCGATAGCTTGTCTTGCCAGATCTCAAAGGCCCTGATGTCTTGCCCGGCGAGGACTATTCGGAGGCCGGGACAGCCTTGCCGCCCTTCAACACAATATCCTTGCGCTTATAAACGGCCGTGCCTTTGAGCTTGGAGGCTGGCTTCTTTACTCCGAATGTGTGCGTTCGACCGCCGCCCTCTTCGTTGGCCTTACTACCTTCGTACTTCCAGTCCGATCTTTCCAAGAACACGACATCAACCCTCCAGATGATGACCGGCTTCTTCTTTTCAATTTGCGTCAACGGATCGACGAGGTAGCGCCAGACGATGTACCAGCCAGAATGGTCAAAGTGCGATTGAATCGAATGAGGTCGCTTGCTACCCTTGCTTTCTAAACAATCGATTGGCTTGAGCTTGCCTGTACGTCCCCGTCGGCAGAGGTCGGGAAATCTCTGGGCTGCTATGTCCGGATTCTTATTCTTTTCAAATTGGCTGTACTGGTGAAGTGCCTTTGTCCCAAAAATCCCAACGACCGCCGAGAACACATTGACCTGTTCCAGATAGAGCTCTATCAGGTCTCCCGTCTCTCTTTCGATGTATTCAACCGCTCGCTTGATTGAATCAACATTCAATCCATTAGGTAGGGGAACAGTCGGATCAAAGTCGCTGCGTTTTGCCATCAGTGTCCGTACAGCCGCCAGATGCTGCGGTTCGCATCGTTTGAGGTTTGATTCTGGATTTCAAGCCGGCTCAAGCCTAGCGTACTTCGCGAGCAGCTTCTTGAGCCCCGCGGTGTTGAAGCGCACGGTGACCTTGAAGTCGTCGCCGTGCTCTTCGATGTCGGTCACGATGCCGACGCCGAACTGCTGGTGGCGCACGCGCATCCCCTTCCGCATCCCGCTCATCGAATATTCCGGGGACTGATCTTCCGAGGCGTAGTCGTAGGTCACGGCCTCGGGCTCGCGCGTGCGGCCGCCGCCGGATCCCGATCTGCGGCCGTACGGATTCGGGCGCGTCTCGAACGTACGTGGGTATAACATGCGTCCGGCGCCCGCAAAACTCCCGCCTTCGCTGAAGCTTCGGCGGGCAAGCGACGATGACCAGGCCGGCTCCATCCGCTCCATCAGATTGGCGGGAATCTCGTCGATGAAGCGCGAGGGTTCCGTCGACTGGTACTCGCCAAAGACGCGCCGGCGCGCGGCGCTCGTCAGGAACAGCCGCTCGCGTGCGCGTGTGATGCCCACGTAACAGAGGCGTCGCTCTTCTTCGAGCTCGTCCTCGTCTTCGGCCGAACGCGAATGCGGGAACAGGCCTTCCTCGAGGCCGGCCACGACGACGACGGGGAATTCGAGGCCCTTGGCCGCATGCAGCGTCATCAGCCACACGCGCGCGTTGCGATTGCCGCTTTCCTCGTCTGTCTCTGACAACAGCGAGAGGCGATCGACAAAGCCGCCGAGTGCCGCATCCTGATCGCGCTGCTCGTACTCGCGGGCGGCCGAGACGAGCTCCATCAGGTTCTCGATACGTGCATCCGCATCCTCGGTATGTTCTTCGCGCAGCGCCTTCAGATAGCCGCTGCGATCGAGCATCTTGCCGATCGCGATCGAGACCGAGTCGGTGCGCGCCACGTCGGCAAGCTCGATCATCAGATCGCGAAAAGCCTTCAGCGATGCCAGCGCCCTGGGTTGCAGCAGCTTCCTCTCGATAGCGATGACCAGCTTCGCCCACAACGATCGCGCCGACTTCACCTCCTGCAGGCCCGCGACGAGCAGCGGCGACAGGTCGCTGTTGTCGTCGGGCTCGATTTTCTCGACGGCATCGATGACCGCCTTGCCGATGCCGCGCGCCGGCACATTGATCACCCGTCGCAGACTCACATCGTCATGCGGATTGATGATCAGCTTCAGATAGGCAAGCGCGTCCTTGATTTCCTTGCGCTCGTAGAACCTGACGCCGCCGATCACCTTGTAGGGGATCGCTTCGCGCATGAGCGCGTCTTCAATCGCGCGCGACTGCGCGTTGGTGCGATAGAGGACGGCTGCGAGCGTGCCGACGTCGCTCGACCGCGCCTCGCGCATCACCTTCGTGATGAAGTCGGCTTCCTCGAGCTCGTCGCCGCCGCGGAAGTACACGATCGGCTTGCCGCCCTCCTTGTCGGTCCACAGCCGCTTTTCCTTGCGGTTGCGGTTGCGGCTGATGACCGCGGTTGCCGCGTCGAGAATCACCTGCGTCGAACGATAGTTCTGCTCGAGACGCACGGTCGCGGCTTCGGGGAAGTCCTGTTCGAAGTCGATCAGGTTTTTGAGGTCGGCGCCTCGCCATTTGTAGATCGATTGATCCGGATCGCCGACCACGCACAGGTTGCGGTGAATCTCGGACAGCCGCTTCACGAGCATGTACTGCGGCCGGTTCGTGTCCTGATACTCGTCGACCAGCACGTATTTGAACCGCTGTGCGTACTTGGTGCGTACGCTTTCGGATGTCTCGAACAGTTCGACCGTTTTCAGCAACAGGTCGTCGAAGTCGAGCGCGTTGCTGTCGGTGAGCACACGCAGGTAGTACTCGTACACGCGCGCCATCTGCTGCTCGCGCAGGTTCCAGCTCGCCGTGTGAATGTCGGCCGGGCCTTCCATCCGGTTCTTCGCAGCGCTGATGCGGCTGAGCGCCTGGCGCGGCGGCAACATCTTGTCGTCGATGCCGAGGCTCTTCATGCCCTGCTTGACGACGGAGATCTGGTCGGATGAGTCGTAGATGACGAAATCGCGCGTCAGGCCGATCGCGGGAGCCTCGCGCCGAAGCAGGCGCGCACAGAGCGAGTGGAATGTCGACAGCCACACGCGCATGCCGGCGTCGCCGATGAGCGCCTGCACGCGCTCGCGCATCTCTTCGGCAGCCTTGTTCGTGAACGTGACGGCCAGCACTTCGTCAGGCGTCGCATGACCATCACCGATCAGATAGGCGATGCGGTACGTGATGACGCGCGTCTTGCCGGAGCCTGCGCCCGCGAGAATCAGCAGAGGTCCTTTGGTGTGCAGGACCGCTTCCTGTTGTGCGGGATTCAGCGAACTGAGAAACTCCATAGGCGGGAAAGACTTATTATCTCCTGTCCATGGCAACGCTTTTCGAAAAAGTCTGGGACGCGCACTGCGTGCGGCGACTTCCCACCGGCCAGATGCAGCTGTTCGTGGGACTGCACCTCATTCATGAGGTGACGAGTCCGCAGGCGTTCGACATGCTGCGGCTGCATGGCCTTGGCGTGAAACGGCCGGATCGCACAATTGCCACTGTCGATCACATTGTGCCAACTGAAAGTCAGGCGCGGCCGTTCCGCGACGGGCTTGCAGAAGAGATGCTGCGCGCGCTCGAGCGCAACTGCGCCGAGTTCGGCATCAGACTGCTCGACCTCGAAAGCGGCCGCCAGGGCATCGTGCATGTGATCGGGCCCGAGCTCGGGCTCACGCAGCCGGGCATGACCATCGCCTGCGGCGACAGCCATACGTCGACCCACGGCGCGTTCGGCGCGCTGGCGTTCGGCATCGGCACGTCACAGGTGCGCGACGTGCTTGCGTCGCAAACACTCGCCATGGAACCGCTCAACGTACGCAGAATCGACGTCACCGGTACCCTGGCGCGGGGCGTGTACGCAAAAGATGTGATCCTTACGATCATCCGCCGGCTCGGCGTTCAGGGCGGTGCAGGTTTCGCGTACGAGTATGGCGGCGACGCGATCGATCGCATGTCGATGGAAGAGCGGATGACGATCTGCAATATGTCGATCGAAGGCGGCGCCCGCATCGGCTATGTGAATCCTGACGACACCACGGTCGAGTGGCTGCGTGGACGGCCGTTCGCGCCAACGGGGGCTGCCTTCGACAAGGCTGCCGCGTGGTGGCGATCGCTCGCTTCCGATCAGGGCGCGCGGTATGCGGATCGCGTCACGCTTGCCGGTGAGGAGATCGAGCCAACCGTGACCTGGGGCACGCATCCTGGACAGTCGGTGGGCATAGACGAGCCCCTGCCGGAGCCGTTGGGCACCCAGGGGGCAGCCGAGGAAACCGCCTCGGCGCTGTCGTTCATGGGTCTCGAGCCGGGCCGGCCGATCCAGGGGACGAAAGTCGATGTCGCCTTCATAGGGTCGTGCACGAATGCCCGCCTGTCAGACCTGCGTGAGGCGGCCGGCATCGCGCGCGGACGCCGCGTCGCACGGGGCGTGCGCGCGATTGTCGTGCCTGGCTCGCAGCAGGTGGCGGCCGAGGCTGAACGCGAGGGACTGCACGAGATCTTCCGCGAGGCGGGCTTCGAATGGCGCGGCGCCGGCTGCTCCATGTGCCTGGCGATGAACGAAGACCGGCTGACCGGCCGCGAGGTCTGCGCCTCATCGTCGAACAGAAACTTCAGAGGGCGGCAGGGAAGTCCGACCGGCCGCACGCTGCTCATGAGTCCCGCCATGGTGGCGGCCGCGGCGATTGCGGGCGAAGTCACCGACGTCCGGCGGCTGTTGTGAGGCTCGCGTGTTGACACCGATCCTGCGAATCGACGGACGCGCGCTTCCCCTGCGCGGCGCAAACATCGACACCGACCGGATTATCCCCGCGCGCTTCCTGCGCACCGTCAGCTTCGAGGGCCTCGAGCGCCACGCCTTTGAAGACGATCGTGCCGCGCTGGCATCTCGAGGCGAACGGCATCCCTTTGATGATCCGCGCTTTGAGGGCGCGTCGATCCTGGTCGTCAACGCAAACTTCGGGTGCGGCTCGTCGCGCGAGCACGCGCCACAGGCGCTCTACCGGCGCGGCGTCCGCGCCGTGATGGGCGAATCGTTCTCGGAGATCTTTTTCGGGAACGCGACGATGCTGGGGATGCCGTGCGTGACGGCTGCTCCCGCCGACGTCGCGATGCTGCAGGAGCGGATCGAGGCAGCGCCGCGCACGTGGTTGTCGATCGATCTGGCGTCAGGGTCCTGCACAGTGAGTGGCGCAGCCGGCGGCGCCGTCGCCGACGCGACGCTGTCGATTGGCCTGCCGCCGAACGCGCGTGAGGCGCTTACGACAGGGGCCTGGGACGCGACCGCGCTGCTGCTCGATCGCTACGACGAGGTGGAGCGGGTGGCTTCGAAGCTGCCGTACCTGTAGGGGCCGGCGCCGACATGGTCCGCGCGTGTTCGACAAACGCGGCCGCGGCCGCCGACAGCACGCCGGCACGCCGGTGGACGAGCCTGATGCGCCTGAGCGCCCGCAGCTCCGGCACACGCACGGCATGCAGCTGCCCGAGCGAAAGCTCGCTCAGCGCACATCGGCGCGGCAGAATCGCGACGCCAAGTCCCAGCTCCACCGCGCGTTTGATTCCGTCAAGGCTTGGAAGCGACAGCGAGATATTGAGCGGTGCGTGCCGTTCCTCGGAAATGCGCAGCACCCGCTCGCGCGCCGGCGACGGATCGTTGTGCGCAATGATCGTCTGGCGCCCGACCTCGTCGAGCGGCACTTCGCCACGGCGCGCAAAGGGATGCGCGGGCGGCACCAGCAGCACGAGCTCGTCGGTGGCCAGGGTGATCGATGACAGGTCGCGATCCGCAGGCGGGAATGTCATCACGCCGAAATCGATGTTGCGCTGCTGCAGCTCGAGCGGAATGCTGCGCGCCGACACCCGGCGGATGTCGATGTGCACGCGCGGGTGGCGATCGAGGTACGCCTTGATGATCGGCAGGAGCACGTGGACGGCCGCCTCATTCGCGCCAATCTGCACGCGTCCGCGCGCGACATCGCGAAGCTCGGTGACCGCGGCATGCGCCTCGTCGGCCAGACGCAGCATGCGCGCCGCGTAATCGAGCAGCATCACCCCGGCCTGGGTCAGCGTGCCGTCGCGCTGCGCCCGATCGATGAGCCGGTCGCCCACCGCCTCTTCCAGCCTCCGGACGGCCTGGCTCACTGCCGGTTGCGTGCGGCCGACCCGAACAGCCGCCTTCGAGAAACTGCGCTCAGAGGCCACCACCGAGAAGACCCTGAGGTCGTCGAGATTCACGCCGCGAAGGATAATAGAATCTTATCCAAATATAAACACTATAAGTTTGACTGGCGGCGCCCGGCAGCGTCTCATAGGGTGCAATGGGACACCCCTCCTCGCGCCACGACCGCATCCGTGTCTTCGATACGACCCTCAGGGACGGCGAGCAGGCGCCGGGCTTTTCCCTGGGCGTCGGCGAGAAGCTCCTGATGGCCCGGCAGCTCGAGGCCCTTGGCGCCGATGTCATCGAGGCGGGGTTTCCTATCGCCTCTGACGCCGACGCGGAAGCCGTCAGGCTGGTGGCCTCATCGCTCCGCCGCGCGTCGGTGGCCGCGCTGGCGCGCTGTGCCGACGGCGACATCGACAAGGCGGCCTGGGCGCTGGCGCCGGCCGCCGAGCCGCGCATCCACGTGTTCATCGCGACGTCTGACCTGCACCTGACGCGGAAGCTGCACATGACGCGCGCCGCATGTCTCGCCGCCGCCGCCCGCGGCGTGGCCCGCGCGCGCTCGTACGTCAGCGACGTGCAGTTTTCGGCCGAAGACGCGACGCGCAGCGATCGCGACTTCCTGTCCGAGGTCATTGCCGCGGTGATTGATGCCGGGGCGACAACGATCAATCTGCCCGACACGGTGGGCTACTCCACCCCCGACGAGATCGCCGATTTCTTCGAGGGCGTCATCGATCGCTGCGGCCGCCGCGCCGCCGGCGTGACGTTCTCGACACATTGTCACGACGACCTGGGGCTCGCGGCCGCGAATTCGCTTTCCGCGATCGTCGCCGGCGCCAGGCAGATCGAATGCACGATCAACGGCATCGGCGAGCGCGCGGGCAACGCCTCGCTCGAGGAAGTCATCATGGCCATGTCAGTGCGGCCTGATCGGCTTCCCTATGCGAATGGCATCGACACGCGGCAGCTCTATCCGTCCAGCCAGCTGCTCACGCAGCTGACCGGCGAAGCGGTGCAGGCCAACAAAGCCATCGTGGGCCGCAATGCCTTTGCGCACGAAGCCGGCATCCATCAGGACGGCATGCTGAAGGATCGCCGCACCTACGAAATCATGCGCCCCGAAGACGTGGGCGTGCCCGGCGCGACTCTGGTGCTCGGCAAACATTCGGGCCGGCATGCGGTCGCCCGGCGTTGCGAGCAGATCGGCCTCTCGCTCGGCCGCCGCGATCTCGACCGCGTCTATCGCGCGATGATTACGCTTGCCGACAAAGTGAAGACCATCGACGACGATGACCTGCGCGCGATTGCCGCCGCAGCGTGCGGTCAGAGCGTCGTCGCCGCGCAGACCGATCCGCACGCATCGATCGTCGAACGCGGCTACGGCCACGGCGTCTGATGTCCGCGCGGATCGCGGTGCTGCCGGGCGACGGCATCGGCCCGGAAGTCACGGCCGCGGCCGTCAGAGTGCTGCAGGAGATTGCCGGGCGCTTCGGACATCACTTCGAATTCCACAGCCATCTCATCGGAGGCGCGGCGATGCGCGCGGGCGACGCCCCGCTTCCGGCATCGACGCGCGACGCCTGCCTGTCGGCCGATGCCGTCCTGCTCGGCGCGGTGGGCGATCCGGCGTTCGACGATCGCCCCGCCGGCACGCGGCCTGAGTCGGGCCTGCTCGAGCTCCGGCGCGCCATGAAGGTCTTTGCCAACCTGCGCCCGGCAAAAGTACACGCCGCGCTGGTCCATGCGTCGCCTCTGAGGCCGGATCTCGCCGGCGCGATCGACATGCTGATCGTGCGGGAGCTTACGGGCGGCCTGTACTTCGGCGAGCCGAGATTCGAGCAGGCCGACAGCGCCTCGAACACGCTGACGTACGCGCGCCATGAAATCGAGCGGATCGCGCGTGTGGCGTTCGAGGCGGGCCGCCGGCGCCGCCGGCGCGTGCTGTCGGTCGACAAAGCCAACGTGCTCGAAACGTCGAGGTTGTGGAGACGCGTCGTGACCGACGTCGCCGCCGGCTATCCCGATGTGGCGCTGGAGCACATGTATGTCGACTCGTGCGCGATGAGGCTTGTGCTCGACCCTGGAAGCCTGGATGTGGTCGTCACCGAGAACCTGTTCGGCGACATCCTGTCCGACGAGGCAGGGGCGATCTGCGGATCGCTCGGCCTGCTGCCATCCGCCAGTCTCGGGGAGGGTCCCGGGCTGTTCGAGCCCGTGCATGGATCCGCGCCATCGATTGCGGGACAGGACCGCGCGAATCCAATCGGCGCGATCGCGTCGGCGGCGATGCTGTTGAGGGATGGGCTCGGTCTGGTGCAGGAAGCCGCGGCTGTCGATGCGGCCATATCGTCGGCGCTCGCCGCGGGCCTGCGGACGGCCGACATTGGCCGCGATGGAACGATCGGCACCGTAGCAATGACCGATCGGATAATCGCGGCATTGCAGATTTCAGATCGAAGATTTCAGATTTATTGACCAATAAATCTTCAATCTGAGATCTTAGATCTTCATTCGACAGTGACGCTCTTTGCCAGATTGCGCGGCTGATCGACGTCGCAGCCGCGCCGCACGGCGATGTGGTAGGCCAGCAGCTGCAGCGGCACGACCGCAAGCACCGGGAACAGGCTCGCCATCGATTCCGGCAGCGTGATCAGAAAGTCGTTGGCCTTGTCGAGCACCGATTCAAAGTGCTCGGCCTTGCCGGCAGTGGTGATCGCCAGCACAGATCCGCCGCGCGCCTTGGCCTCCTGGATGTTGCCGAGCATTTTGTCGAACACGCTGTCACCCGGCGCAATCGCCACCACGGGCATCTTCTCGTCGATGAGCGCGATCGGACCGTGCTTCATCTCGCCGGCCGGATAGCCCTCGGCGTGGATGTACGAGATCTCCTTCAATTTCAGGGCGCCCTCGAGCGCGATCGGATAGTTGATGCCGCGCCCCAGATACAGAAAGTCTGTGCGCTGGTAGTACCGCCGCGCGATCTCTTCGATCAGTGACTCGGCCTTGAGTGTCTGCTCGAGCAGCCGCGGCAGCTGCGAGATGGCGTCGATGTGCGCGCTGGCCGTGGCCTTGTCGACGGCGCCCCGGATGCGGCCGATATGCAGCGCGAGCAGGTGCAGCGCCACAAGCTGCGTGGTAAAGGCCTTGGTCGACGCCACGCCAATCTCCGGCCCGGCATGCGTATAGACGGTGCCCTCCGCTTCCCGCGTGGCCATGCTGCCCACGACGTTGCAGATGGCAATCGTGCGGGCCCCCTTCGTCTTCGCCTCGCGCAGCGCCGCCAGCGTGTCGGCCGTCTCGCCCGACTGCGTAATCACGATCGCCAGCGTGTCGGGCCCCACGATGGGATTGCGATACCGGTACTCCGAGCCGTAGTCGACTTCCACCGGCAGCCGCGCGAGATCCTCGATCAGAAACTTCGCGACCAGCGCCGCGTGCCACGACGTGCCGCATGCCAGCAGCACGACGCGCTCGACTGAACCGAGCGCGTTCGCATCCAGGCCGAGCTCGTCGAGATAGACCTCGCCCGCCTCTGACGACACGCGCCCGACAATCGTCTCTTTGACGGCCCACGGCTGCTCGTAAATCTCTTTCAGCATGAAGTGTTTGTAGCCCGCCTTCTCGGCCATCACCGGATCCCAGGTGATGCGCTGCGTCGGTCTGTCGAGCACCGTGCCGGCGAAGTTCGTGAACAGCGGGCCCTTGCGCGTGACGACGACCATCTCCTGATCGCCGAGGAAGACGACGTCGCGTGTGTGGGCGAGAATCGCCGGAATGTCTGACGCGACGAAGTACTCGTTGTCGCCGACGCCGACGACCACGGGAGGGCCGCTGCGCACGGCCACGATCTTCTCGGGATCGTCGGACGAAATCAGGACGAGCGCGAAATGGCCGCGCAGGCGCGACAGGGCCCGCCGCACGGCTGATTCGAGACCGTCTTTTATTTCCGGCGGGGGCCCCTGCACCCCGCCTGGCTCAGTCGCTCGCGGGGACCCCGTCGCCCCGCTCCGCTCCCTCGCAACCTCGCGCTCCACGAGGTGCGCCACGATTTCGGTGTCGGTCTCGGTAACGAACGCGTGCCCCTGCTCCTGCAGTTCTTTCTTCAGCTCGAGATAGTTCTCGATGATGCCGTTGTGGACGACGACGATCTTGCCGGTGCAGTCGCGATGCGGATGGGCGTTCTCTTCGGTCGGCCGGCCGTGCGTGGCCCAGCGCGTGTGCCCGATTCCGTAGAGACCTTCGATGGGGTGCTCCGCGATGACGTCTTCGAGCTTCGACAGCTTGCCCGCGCTGCGCCGCAGCTCCATGGTGCCGTTGCACACGAGCGCGACGCCGGCGGAGTCGTAGCCCCGATATTCGAGGCGGCGCAGGCCATCAAGCAGGATGGGAAGAACTTTTCGCTCGCCGACGTAGCCAATGATCCCGCACATAATTTTGTCTTCTACTTGCCGCGCTTCCGGCGGGCCTTGCGTTCGACCCAGCCTTCCTTGTTGATCTGTTTGCCGCGCGCGATCGCCAGCGCGCCGGCCGGCACGTCTTCGACGATCGACGATCCGGCCGCCACGTAGGCCCCTTTGCCGACGCGCACAGGCGCCACCAGCTGCGTGTCGCTGCCGATGAACGCGCCCTCTTCGATCACGGTCTGATGCTTCTGCTCACCGTCGTAGTTGCACGTGATGGTGCCGGCCCCGACGTTGACGCGCGCGCCGATGGTGGCGTCGCCGAGATACGCCAGATGATTGGCTTTCGCGCCGGCGCCGAGGGACGTCTTCTTGAGCTCCACGAAATTGCCGACGTGCGCGTCAGGGCCAATGGCCGACTCGGGCCGGATATGCGCAAACGGCCCAACGGTCGCCTTCGCGTCAATCGTCGCGTCGGTCACCACCGTGTGATTTCGAATCAGCACATCGTCGGCCACCACCGCGTTCACGAGCCGCGAGCCAGAATGAATCTCGCATCGCGCGCCCACGCGCGTCGTGCCTTCGAGCGAGACATTTGGGTGGATGGTGGTGTCGGGACCGACCTCGACGGCGGCGTCGATGTAGGCGGTGGCCGGATCCTCGATCGTGACGCCGGCCGCCATCAACGCGTCGCACTTCCGCAGACGGGCCTCTCGCGAAAGCGCCGCAAGCTCGGCGCGGCTGTTCACGCCTCTGATCTGATCCGCGTCGGGTAGCCTCATCGTTTCAACCGTCAATCCGCGGCGCCGGTAAAGCGCCACCAGGTCGGGCAGGTAGTACTCGCCCTGGGCGTTGCTGCTGCCAATCTCGCGTAACGACGCAAACAGCGGGCCCAGATCGAACACATAGATGCCGCTGTTAATCTCTCGAATCCGGCGTTCCTCTGCCGTGGCGTCGCGATCTTCGACGATGCGCTCGATTTGCCCGTCGGGGCGGTCCCTGACGATGCGCCCGTAACCGTCGGGGTCGGCAATCTCCGCCGTTAATACTGTCGCGGCTGCGGCCGCCTGTCGATGTTTCTCCACGAGCGATGCCAGGGTTTCGGGCCGAAGCATCGGAACGTCGCCGGAGAGCAGGAGGACATCGCCCGAGGCACCTCTCAGCGATGCCTCAGCCTGCAGCAGCGCGTGACCGGTGCCCGATTGAGGGTCTTGAAGCGCAAAGCGGCAGTCGCGTCCCTCCAGTGCGGCCTTAACAGATTCGGCCTGATGACCAACTACGACCGCGATCGACTCCGGATGGACCACCTGGCCGGCCTCGAGCACATAGTCGATGAGCGGGCGTCCGGCGAGCCGGTGCAAGACCTTCGACCGCTCGGAGTGCATGCGCGTGCCTTTGCCGGCGGCGAGAATAACGATGTGCACCGGCGGCATTTGGTCTGAACCCCTACTTTTCGCGCTTTGAGTGAAGCTCGTAGATGTCGTCGGCCGAAAGCCGGTACTTCGCCGCGAGCGCCTTGGCGGCGGCCCGTGGCTTCATGCCTTGTCTATTGGTCATATCGCCCATTTCGTGCAAGACCGCTTCGCCGCCTGGCGGCTCAGCTCGGTTATCGCCGACATCCAGCCACGGCGGAACGATCACCACGAACTCGCCTCGATCCAGAGCAGGGCCCTCAGGAGCGTCGAGCCATGTCGATATAGGCTGTTCAACCAAAGATTCGTGGACCTTAGTGAGCTCCTTGGCAACCATAATCGGTCTATCGCCCAATAATGTGTGCAGCTCCCCGAGCGTTTTCGCCATCCGATGAGGAGCTTCAAAGAACACCACGGTCAAGCCACCCATTTCCGCCAGCCTGCGCATCCAGTCTTTTCTCGGACGGCCGGACGAGGGCGGAAAGCCCAGAAAGCCGAAAGGCCCGGACATGCCCGCGCCGGCGAGCGCCGCCGTCACCGCACTCGGGCCGGGCACGACCTGAATGGGAATGCCGGCCTCGCGTGCCGCGGTCACGAGCCAGGCGCCCGGGTCCGAAACCAGAGGCATCCCCGCATCCGATACCAGCGCAATCGACGCCCCCGCCTGCAGCCGGGCAATCAGGTGCGGCGCTTTCCCTCGCTCATTGTGCTCGTGAAGACTCGTCGCCGGCGTTGCGATCGAGTAATGTTGAAGCAGCCGGGCCGTGCGCCGCGTATCTTCAGCGGCGATGAGATCGACTTCGCGCAGCACGCGAAGCGCGCGCATCGTGACGTCCTCGAGATTGCCGATGGGCGTGCCAACAATGTATAGCGTGCCGGCCAAAGCCTGACCCCCGCGGATTCTATCAGGATGTACTCAGCCGAGCCGCTGCAGCATTTCGTCACTCACTACCTCGCCTGGCTTCACGAGACGCACCCCACGCTCGCGACTTTCGACGGGGTGCACACGCACGACGACCATCTCGATGACCTGTCACGGAGCGCCATCGACGAATCAGTGCGGCGGCTGAATGATTTCGGCCGGCGTCTCGCCGCCATCAATCCCGACAGCCTGACAGCCGACGAAAAGCTCGACCGGCCCTGGCTCGAGCTCTCGATCAAAGGACGCACGCACGAGCTCGAATCGATCCGGACGTGGGAGCGCAATCCGCACCATTACGCCGATCTGATCGCGGCCAGCCTCGCGTCGCAGGTGCTGTTCGATCACGCCGTGCCCACCGACCGCGCGCGGCGCGTCGTCTCGCGCCTGCGCCAGGTGCCGAGCCTGCTGCGGGCGGCGCGCGCCAACGTGCGCGAACCGGCCGGCATCTTCGTGAAGACCGCGGTCGAAACTCTGAACGGCACGATCCGTTTCATCGATGTCGACCTTCCGCGCGCGTTTCGTAACGTCGACGATCTGCATGTGCTGTCGGACCTGGCCGACGCCACCACCGACGCCAGCGACGCGCTGCGTGAGTACGTCCGGCACCTGCAGGAAGACGTGGCGCCACAGGCGAAGGGATCGTTTCGTCTCGGACGCGAGCGCTTCGAGGCGAAGCTGCGTCTCGAGGAAGGTCTTGGGCTGTCGTCCGAGGCACTGCTGGCGATCGCCGAGCGCGAGCTCGAAGCCACGGGCGAGGAATTCCGGCGCACCGCGGCGCGCCTGAACGGCGGCGATCCCCTCGGGGCATGGCAGAAGGTCAAAGAGGATCACCCGAAGCCGGGCCAGCTCGTCGCCGAGGTCAGCGGTCAGCTCGCGGAGATTCGCTCATTTCTCGAGCAGCGCGATCTCGTGACGGTTCCTGAAGGCGATCGCCTTTCGGTGGGCGCCACGCCTGACTTCTATCGATGGACCTTCGCGAGCCTCTGGGCCCCAGGCCCCTTCGAGACGAGAGCGTCGCTCGCGCACTACTACATCACCGAAGCCGATCCGTCGTGGCCCGCCGATCGCCAGAGCGAGCACATGCGCGATTTCAGCCGCGCTTTGCTGTGGGCGATCTCGACACACGAGGCCTATCCGGGGCACTTCCTCCACTTCCTGCACCTCAGGAAGCTCGCCTCGCCCGCCCGCAAGTCGCTGATGTTTGCCAGCACGTCGACAGTCGAGGGCTGGGCGCATTACGCCGAACATCTGATGGCCGAAGAAGGCTTCGGCCGCGGGAATCCATCGATCAAACTGGGCCAGCTCGCCGAATCGCTCGTCCGTCTGTGCCGGCTCATCGTCGGCATTCGCCTGCACACGCAGGATTTGTCAGTGGAGCAGGGCGTGCGGTTCTTTCGCGAGCGCGCGTTTCTGGAAGAGGCCGCGGCGCGCCGCGAGGCCGAGCGCGGCACGTTCGATCCGGGCTACGTCGTCTATGCGCTGGGCAAGCTGATGATTCTCAAGCTTCGCGACGACGCGAAAGCCGCGTCGCGCCACTTCACGCTGAAGGGCTTTCACGATCGGCTGCTCGGCGGCGGCGTGTTCCCCATCGGCTTCCATCGCCAGGCCATGCTCGAAGGCGATACCGCCGCAGGCACGGCACTCATCAGGTAGCGAAGAGACCTTTATGCCTCTCTACGAATACAAATGCGAGTCGTGCGCGCACCGGTTCGAGCGCATCCAGAAGTTTTCGGATCCGCCGGTGGAAACATGCCCGCAGTGCGGCGGCCACGTGAAGAAACTGCTGTCGTCGCCGGCGATTCAATTCAAGGGATCGGGCTTCTACATCACCGACTACGGCTCCAAGAGTGAGGGGAGTAAGGGAAGTAAGGCGAGTGAGGGGAGTGAGAGCAGTGAGGGAAGTAAGGAGAGTAAGGAGAGTAAGGAGAGTAAGGAGAGTAAGGCCGAATCGACTCCTGCTCCGAAGGCCGACACGGGCGGCTCGAAGTCAGACTGACTGTTTGCGAGTGCGCGCCTCGATGCGGCGATCGAGCGAGACGAGGTATTCGCGGAACGGGCCCGCAAGGTCAGGCCGCTGCAGCGCAAAATAGACCATCGCCTTCAGGTAGCCGATCTTGTTCCCCGTATCGTGGCGCACGCCGTCGACCTGGCAGGCGTAGATCGGGCGGCGGCGCAGCAATGCTTTAAGGCCGTTCGTGAGCTGGATCTCTCCGGTGCGATCGCTGCCGATGTCCTCGAGCTCCCTGAAGATGTCGGGGGTCAGAATGTAGCGGCCGATGATCGCCAGATCCGAAGGGGCTTCGCTTCGCGGCGGCTTCTCGACCAGATCGGTGATGCGAAACACCCCTGGCGCAATCTCGTCCCCGGCAATGATGCCGTAGCTCGACACGTCTTCCACAGGCACGCGCTCGACGCACAGCACGGGGCCGCGCTGTTCCCGGAAGACGTCAATCATCTGTGCGAGCGCCGGCGGGCGCGCATCGATCACATCGTCGGCGAGGACGACGGCAAAGGGCTCGTTGCCGACGAGCGGGGCCGCCACCAGCACGGCGTGGCCAAGGCCGAGCGGCTCTCCCTGCCGCACGTACGCAACGTTGAACATGCTCGAGATCTTGCGGATCTCCTCGAGTTGTTCTGATTTGCCCTTCGACTCGAGGAACGTCTCGAGCTCCACAGAGACGTCGAAGTGATCCTCGATGGCGTTCTTGCCCCGCCCGGTGACGATGATGATGTTGTCGATGCCCGAGGCGACGGCCTCTTCGACGCCGTACTGGATGATCGGCTTGTCGACGAGGGGCAGCATCTCTTTCGGCTGGGCCTTCGTTGCCGGCAGGAAGCGGGTGCCGAGGCCCGCGGCGGGGAAGACGGCTTTGCGGATAGCGGTGGTGACTTCGCTGGCGTCCATGGGTGCGACGTTCGATAGTATCTCAGCATGCTCGATCCTGCTTTTGTTCGTGAGCACCTCGACGAGGTCAAGGACGGCCTCCGGCGTCGAGGTCTCGACGCCGACGCCGAGCTCAGGGCCTATCTCGAGGCCGATGCCGAGCGGCGGGCCGTGCTGCCCGAGGTCGAGGCGCTCAAACGCGAGCAGAACGCATCGTCAGAGGAGGTCGCGCGAGCGAAGCGCGAGGGCCGCGACGCGTCCGAGGTCTTTGCGGCCAATAAGGCGCGCGGTCAGCGCATCAAGGAGCTGGAGCGCCGCGTCACGGAGATTGACGAGGCGCGCACACGCGCGCTTTCCGGCATACCGAATCTGCCGCATTCATCGGTGCCAGCCGGCAAGGCGGCGGAAGACAACGTCGAAGTGCGGCGCGTGGGCGAGCCACGGGCCTTCGAGTTCGAGCCGAAGCCACACTGGGAGATCGGCGCCGCGCTTGGCATCCTCGACTTCGAGCGCGCCGCGCGCATGTCGGGCGCGCGGTTCTCGGTGCTGATGGGCGCCGGCGCGAGGCTGGCGCGCGCGCTGATCGATTTCATGCTCGATCTCCACACGCGCGAGCATGGCTATATCGAAGTCGAGCCGCCATTCCTCGTCAACACGGCGGCCTTGACCGGAACGGGCAACCTGCCGAAGTTCGAACAGGACTTGTTCAAGATCAGCGGCGACTGGGATTTGTATCTGATTCCGACGGCTGAAGTGCCGCTGACCAATCTGCACCGCGAAGAAATCCTCGACGGCCGAACGCTGCCGATCAGCTACACCGCCTATACACCGTGCTTTCGCAGTGAAGCCGGATCGTACGGCGCGGATGTGCGCGGCCTGATCCGCCAGCATCAGTTCGACAAAGTGGAGCTGGTGAAGATCACGACCGCGGAGCAGTCGTTCGAGGAGCTCGAGACGCTCACGCGCGACGCCGAGCGTGTGCTGGAATTGCTAGGCCTGCCGTTCAGAACCATGGCGCTTTGCACGGGCGACATGGGATTTGCGTCGGCGAAAACGTACGACATCGAAGTGTGGCTGCCGAGCCAGAAGACGTATCGCGAGATCTCCTCGTGCTCGAATACCGAGGCGTTCCAGGCGCGGCGTGCCGGCATTCGCTACCGCCCCGACGGCACCGGCAAGGCGGTCTTCGCACACACCTTGAACGGGTCAGGCCTCGCCGTCGGCCGCACGTGGATTGCCATTGTCGAGAATTTCCAGCAGGCGGATGGAGCGGTGGTGGTGCCAGAGGCGCTGAGACCCTACATGCGTGGTCTTGAGATCATCGGGGGATAATGGATTTGGTGGTCTGGTGATCGTTCTGGCGAGCCAGAGTCACCCGCTCGCTATGCAGGAGAGGTGGCCGAGTGGTCGATGGCGGCGGTCTTGAAAACCGTTAGGCCCGGAAGGGCCTCAGGGGTTCGAATCCCTTCCTCTCCGCCAAACTCATTGGAAATTAGGAGCCATCGATGATCAGGAAAGCGGCGACGGTTTCCGAGTACCTCTCTGCGCTGACGCCAGAGGAACGCGCCGATATTCAGAAGGTCCGAAGCGTCATCCGGAAGAACCTGCCAAAGGGCTACACGGAAAACGTTCAGTGGGGGATGATCTGCTACTCCGTGCCGCTCTCGCGCTACTCAGACACCTATAACAAACAGGCACTCTGTTACGCCGGACTCGCCGCCCAGAAGAACTACCACACGCTGTACCTGGTGAGCGTCTACAGCACCGAGGCGGAAGCGCGGCGTTTCAAGCAGGCCTACAAAGCGACGGGCAAGAAACTGGACATGGGACGGTCGTGCATCCGATTCAAGTCGGCCGACGATCTTCCGCTGCCGCTGATAGGCAAGACGATCGCTGAGACGACGGTCGACGATTTCATCTCGTGCTACGAAAAGATACGCGCGAAGACGAAAGCGCCAAAGAAGACGAAGGCCCCAAAGAGGAAGGCGGCGAAAAACCGATGAGCGAGCAGGATCTCCGGTATCCGGTCGGCAAATTCAAGCCCGTTGCGAATCCCGGCCCGGACGTGCGCCGTCAGGCGGCTGCGGATCTCTCGGCGCTGCCCTCGCGCATGCGTGCTGCGGTGAACGGCCTGTCAGATGCGCAGCTCGATACACCCTACCGCGATGGCGGATGGACGGTTCGCCAGGTCGTGCATCACGTGGCCGACAGCCACATGAACGGCCTCGTGCGCGTGAAGCTCGCCCTCACCGAAGACTCGCCGGCGATCAAGCCTTATAAGGAAGCGTTGTGGGCCGAGCTGTCCGATGCGAAGCTGCCGATTGAACTGTCGCTAGGCATTATTGACGGCGTCCATGCGCGGCTCGATGCGATCATCGCCGCGATGAAGGACGAGGATTACGGCAGGACGTTCATGCATCCCGAGAACGGACTGACGCCGCTCTCCACCTGGGTGCAGCTGTACGGATGGCACAGCCGCCACCACGTCGCGCACATTACCGCGCTGCGCGCGAGTAAGGGCTGGTAAG
>JBBDWL010000117.1:24131-82483 GCA_040902895.1 Vicinamibacterales bacterium
AGCCGCCACCACGTCGCGCACATTACCGCGCTGCGCGCGAGTAAGGGCTGGTAAGTCGAGTAAGTCGAGTGAGTCGAGTAAGTCGAGTAAGGGAGTAAGGCCGTCAATCCGCGGCCGGTAAAAGCGTGACACGCGCAGACCCCACACCCTTGCCGCGGACCTCCAGCACTTCCAGCCGCAGGCGGTCCCATTCGACAATGTCGCCGACTTTCGGCGTCCTGCCGAGCCGCGCCAGCACCAGACCGCTGACACTGTCGACGTCCTCGTGCTCGAGATCGAGGTCCCATTGCTGCCCAACCTCGTCGAGCCTCACGGTGCCTCGCACCCGCATCACGCCATTCGCCTCGATTTCCAGCGGCGGTTTCGACGGCTGGCCTTCATCAATATCGCCCACCACCTCCTCGAACAGATCCTCGAGCGTGATCACGCCCGCGGTTCCGCCATGCTCGTCGAGCACCACCGCCATGTGCGTGCGCTGACGCTGCATGATCGCCAGCACATCATCGAGCGCCATCGTCTCAGGGACGGACGGGAGCAGACGGACGTCCTTCGCGTTGATCGGCTCGTCCGCGATCAGGCGCCGAAGCAGCTCCTTCACGTGCAGCATGCCGACGATATGATCGAGGTCCGACTCGTAGACGGGGTACCTGGTGTGACGCGTGTCTCGCACGATCTGGCGCACCTCTGTTGACGAAGCGCCAACCGGAATGCCGGCTACGCGCACGCGCGGCACCATCGCCTCGCCGGCGGTCAGATCGCCGAACTCGAACAACTCGCGCAGCAGGCCGCCTGAATCGGCGCGGATGACGCCAACCTCCTCGCTCTCTTCGACGATCAACTGCAGTTCTTCGGGCGTGAGATGCGACGCCGGCGCATCCTGACGGCGGATGCCGACCAGGCGCAGCGTGAAATTGCCAAACGCGTTGAGACCGACGATGAAGGGATACAGCGCCATCTGCAGCATCCGCATGGGCCTGAGCACGAAGCGCGCGACCCGGTTGGCGTGCTGCAGCGCGAGCGACTTCGGCACCATTTCGCCGAACACGATGTGCAGGTACGTCAGCGCCGTCACGGCGAGGACGCTGGCAAGCGCGTGCGCCGGCAGCCAACGCCACCGCGCCGACACGCCTTGTAGCTGGTGCTCGAACCATTCGGCCAGCACATGTTCGCCGTACATACCAAGGCCAAGACTCGCGAGCGTGATGCCCAGTTGCGCCGTCGCGATGAAGCGATCCTGCTGCTGCGTTGATCGAATCAGGCGCAGCAGCCGCGAGGCGAGCCGGTCGCCTCTGACAGCAGCCGCTTCAACGGTTGGACGAGGCGCGCCGATGATCGCGAACTCCGCGGCCACGAAGAGGCCGTTGAGAATCACGAGCACCGCGATGATGATTGCGGCCTCCATCGTCAGGGGCCGTCCGTGCCGTCGCGCGTCTCGGTCAGGAATGCGCCGAGGACGTCCTGAACGGTCACCAGGCCGAGCAGGCGTCCATCTTCGGTGACCGCGGCCTGGTGCACGCGCTTCTCGCGCAGGAAGGCAAGCAGACGATCGGCCGGCACCGACGGTTCGACCGTCTCGATCGGACGCATCACACGATCGAGCGACAACGTTCCGCCCTCGATGTATTGCAGCGCGAGATCCTTGGTTCGCAGCGTGCCGATCAGCCGGTCCTTCGATCCGCGGTACACGGGGAGACGCGAGTAAGGGCTGGCCGCCGCTACCTGCATCGCTTCCTCGAGCGGAACGTCCGCCTCGATCATCGCAAGTTGATCCTCGGGGACCATGAGATCGCGCGCGGTCTTCTGATTGAGACGCAGGGCGCGGTGCAGGCGCTGCTGCTCGTCGGCCTCCAGCAGCCCGCCGTCGCGGCTTTCCGCAATCAGCATCTCGATCTCTTCCGGCGAGTGCACGTGCCGATGCCCCGAGCTGCGCGCGCCGAACAGGCGCAGCACGAGCGATCCGGAACCGTTCAGCAGCAGAATCAACGGCTTGAAGATCGATCGCGACAGCTGCATCGGCAAAACAGTCGCGAGGGCCGTCTCGGTCGGGAACTGCAGGGCGAGGGACTTCGGAACGAGCTCACCGATGACCATGGCCAGTGCCGTCAGCACCACCAGAATCGCGGTGGCGGCTGCCGAACGGGCCGGGTCGGCCTCGAGCGCGAACTGACGCTGAAAGAAAGGGGCGAGCACCGGTGCGAGCACGGCCTGCGCATAGGCGCCGAGCACGAGACTCGAAAGCGTGATGCCGATCTGCGAGACGGCTACGTACTCATCCAGCTTGTGCGCATCGTCCACATACGGCAGCAGCCGCAGCGCGAGAACATTGCCGTCTTCCGCCAGGCGCCTGATGCGGCTGCGCCGCACGCTGACCGCCGCGAATTCGGCCGCGACGTAGAGCGCCGTCCCGAGAATCAGGAGGGTGACGATGACGGCGGCGCCGGCGAACACCCACTGATCTTAGTCGCTACTCGCTCCGCAGGGCGTTGGCCGGATCGACGCGTAGCGCCTTCCGCAAGGGGACGAGGCAGGCGGCCAGGGCGGCACCGCCGAGGACGAGCGCGACGACGCCGAGCGTCAGCGGATCGCCCGGCGGCGTCTCGAACAGCAGCGTCTTCATCGCGCGCGCGAGCAGGAGCGCGGAAGGAATACCAATCGCCAGGCCGGCCGCGGCCAGGATGACGCCGTGCGTGAGAATCAGCCTGACGACGCTGCCGCGCGACGCTCCCAGCGCGACACGGATGCCGATCTCGCGCGTCCGCTGCGACACGCTGTAGGCCACCACGCCGTAAATGCCGATGGCGGCGAGAATGAGCGCGACCGCCGCGAACACGGCGAGCAGACGCGCGATCAATCGCGGCTGTGCGACCGACGCCGAGACGATCTGCTCGAGCGTCCGGACATTGGCGATCGGCTGCACCGGGTCGAGCCGCTGCACGTCCGCCCGCGCGCTTGCGACGATCGTCTGCGGATCTCCGGTCGTTCTGACCACCGCAAACATCGTCGTATACGCGTTCTTGACGTGCGGCCAGTAGATCATCGCCCGCGTCGGCTCACCGAGATTCGCGTGGCGAATGTCCCCGACCACGCCGATCACTTCCTGAAAGTCATCGTTCACCCAACTGATCGACACTCTTTTGCCGATAGGGTTCTGGCCCGGAAACGCCTGCTCTGCCATCGCTTCGCTGATGACGACGACGTTCCGATCCTGGCGATGCTCGTCGGCGTTGAAGAGACGGCCCGCCTTGAGCGGAATGCCCATCACGGAGAAGTAGTCGCCGCTGATCACGCGCACTTCGGTCACCGGCATGGCACCGGCCTCGAGCTGCGGGTGTCCTTCCGGGCGGTACGACGTCGCCGAGGCCGGCCCGGTCATCGGCAGAAAGCTGATCGCGCCCGCAGCCGACACGAACGGCATGGCGCGAAGGCGTTCGTGCAACTGCTCGAAGAATTGCCGGGACTTGCCCGAGTACTGCGCCGGCGGCAGTGCAACGGAAAAGGTCATGATGCGCTCGGTCTCGAATCCGGGCTCGACGGCCGTCAACCGGGCGAAGCTTTGGAGCATCAGGCCCGCGCCGGTGAGCAGCACCATTGCGAGAGCAATCTCGCCGACGACAAGCACGGCCCGCGCTCGTGCGGCGCGCGCACTCGTGCCTGAACGTCCTGCATCCTTCAGCGCGTTGGTGACGCTCGCGCGCCGCGACCACAGCGCCGGCGCGAGGCCGAAGAGAATGCCGGTGACGATGCAGACGAGCGCGGTGAAGGCGAGTACCCGGACGTCGAGACCAATTTCGTGCGCGCGCGGAAGCGTGAGGCCTCGTTCTGCGGCAACCAGGAGCACACGCACAAGCCAGTAGGCCAGCAGCAAGCCGGCGGCGCCTCCCAGGAATGCAAGCGTCAGGCTTTCCGCAAGCGCCTGCCGCGCCAGCCGCGTCCATGTCGCGCCAAGCGCGGTACGAACGGCGGTCTCACGCTGCCGCGCCGCGGCGCGGGCCAGCAGCAGGCTTGCGACATTCGCACAGGCGACCAGCACGACGAAACCCACCGCGCCGAGCAGCACGAGCAGCGTCGGCTTCAAGTCGCCCGCGACATGCACGCTCAGCGGCTGCACGTTCGCGCTCCATCCCTTGTTGGTGGCCGGGAATTCGGACGACAGCCCGCCGGAAATGCGCGTCATTTCCTGATGCGCCTGCTCGATTGGCACGCCCGGCTTCAGCCGGGCGACGACTCGGATGGATCGGCCACGCGGCGTGCGCAACTCAGGAGGCAGCGCGAGCGGCATCCAGACGTCGACGTTCCGATCGAGAAACTGGAAACCTGTCGGCACCACGCCGATGATTTCAACGGGCTGGCCGGCAATCGTGAGCTTCCGTCCGAGAATTGCGGGATCGCCGCCGAAGCGCCGGTGCCAGAGTCCGTGGCTGATCAGCATCTTCGAGCGCGGCGGCACATCCTCCTCGGGACGGAACGTGCGGCCCAGGGCGGGCGACACGCCAAGAATCCGAAAGAGCGGCTCGCTGACGATCTGCATGCGCAATTCTTCCGGGGCGCCTCCTTCGGACAGATTCACCGACGTCTGGAACATCGCCGCCATGTCGACGAACGAAGTCTGCCGCTCACGCCAATGGACGTAGTTGCCGGGCGAAACGACATTCGTGCGGCGATCGCGTGAGATGTTGTGCTCCCACACCATTACCAGGTCGTCTGGACTTGCGTAGGGCAACGGCTTGAGAAGGACGCCGTCAACGACCGAGAAGACGGCGGCATTCGCGCCGATGCCGAGCGCGAGCGTGAGGATGGCCACCAGGGCGAACCCCGGCGCGCGGTACAGCGATCGCAACGCGAGGCGGAAGTCAGTCATCGCGAGAGTTGGACGTCGGCACGCAAGAAACCGTTTGGGTTTGGCGGTGAGGCAGGGATTCGAACCCTGGGTACAGGTTTAAGCCCGTACAACGGTTTAGCAAACCGCCGCTTTCGGCCACTCAGCCACCTCACCGCGGGGATGCTGCAAACTCTTAGTATACGGCCACCCCTCAGACGGGCAATCCCAGCCTATCCAGAAGCGCCGTGAACCGTGGCTCGTGACGGATCGGGTCGAACATGGGCTCAACTTTCAGATAGACGAGCAACCCCGATCGGACGTCGCACGCCCGCTCGAGCCAGTCCAGGGCCTCACCGGCGCGCCCGAGGCCTACGAGAGCCAGGCCGAGATCGTAGGAGGCCGCCTCGCCCCGCCGATATCGCCGTTCGAGGTCGTGGAGGATTGGTTCCGCCTGCCGGGCCCGTCCGGCACTCCCGTAGATGTGTCCGAGAACCGCGCGCATGACGCTTCGGGGATCGTCGGGCGCGAGCGCCGACTCAAACTGAGCGATGGCTTCGTCGTAGCGCCCCTGCGCCGCGTACGCCATGCCGAGATCCAGTTGGGCCTGGACGAACGTCGCATCCATGTCGAGCGTCCGCCGGCACTGCGCGATTGC
This sequence comes from Vicinamibacterales bacterium, assembly GCA_040902895.1. GTDB lineage: Bacteria > Acidobacteriota > Vicinamibacteria > Vicinamibacterales > SCN-69-37 > JALYRV01. Next base: position 29,606 of record JBBDWL010000117.1, read on the forward strand.
AGCGGAGTAACGGCGCTGGAAATGCAGCACGCGCCCCACCGCGGTGCTGATGATGAGCGACAGCGGATCCAGCTCGTGCGCGCGGTGGATCTCCGACGCCGCCTCGGCATGACGGCCGAGCGCCGATAACAGCAGCGCGAGGCGATGGTGCGCGGGGGCATACCCCGGACTGAGCTCGCATGCGCGCGCGAACGCCTGTTCGGCGGCCGCCCAGTTCCAGTCGATGCGGAATCGTACGAATCCCAGTGTGGTCTGAACTTCCGCATCGGTTGGATCCAGTTGCAGCGCCTGCTCCGCGGCCTCGCGCGCGCGATCCATCAATCGCGAGGACGGATCGCCATACGCGGCGGCGCTCAGAAGCGTCCAGCAGTCGGCAAGGCCCGCGTACGAGAGCGCGTGGTTGCGGTCTTCCGCTATCGCCTGCTCGAAAAAGGCGATGGCTTTCGTAAAACCATCGAGCGTGCGCTTCGCGAGGTGGAACCGGCCTTTCAGGTGCGCTTCGAACGCCCGCGGATTCGAGGTATGGCGCTTGGCGATCCGTTTCCGCTCCGCCGATGTGAGCCGCGGGCGCAATTGTTCGGCGATTTCCTCTGCCGTCTCCTCCTGCAGCGTCAGGGCATCCGCCGCACGACGCTGCAGCTGGCCGCCCCATATCTGCGAGCCGTCCAGACAATCGACCAGCTCGGCGGCGATGACAAGGCCGTCGGCCGCCGGACGAAGACGTCCCGTGAGCACGGCCCGCACGCCAAGCTCCTGACCGACCGTCTGCGCGTCGACGTCGCGTCCCTTGTAGCGGAACACCGTGCTGCGTGCCATCACCTTGAGCGTGGGGAGCCGCGACAGCGCATTTATCAGGCCCTCGGTGATCCCGTCCGCGAGGTACTCGACGTCGGCCACGCCTGGCGGCGTGGCCAGCGGCAGCACCGCGATCGAATCGATGGTCTTGCGGCCCCGGCGCGCGGAGGATCTCCGGGGGCGGGTGGCCGCCGCCTCCGGCACCAGCGCGGTGCCGGTGTAGGCCTTCAGTGCCATCAGCGCCGCATGCAGCTCGCGTGCATTCGCGAACCGTCCGGCCGGCGACTTCGCGAGGGCGCGCTCCACACACGCGGCGAGCGCGGGCGGCGCCTCGGCCAGCGGCGGCTGCCGTGCCGTCAGAACCGCGGCGAGAATATCCGCAACCGTCTGTCCCTCGAACGGCGGGCGGCCCGCGATCATTTCGTACAGCACGACGCCGAGACTCCACACATCGGTGCGCGGATCCAGCGGCATCCCCCGCGCCTGTTCGGGCGACATGTAACGCGGGGTGCCCATCAACAGGCCAGACTGCGTCTGCGTCTCGTGACCTGCCGGAACATTGACCGACTTTGCCAGGCCGAAATCCAGCACCTTGATATAGCCATCCGGCCGCAGCATCACATTCTCAGGCTTGACATCACGATGCACGATGCCCCGTTCGTGCGCGGCGGCGAGGGCGCTCGCGATTTGAATACCCATGTCGACCGCCTCGATAATGCCTAGCGCCCCATGCTGCAGGCGCGCGCGGAGCGTGCAGCCCTCAATGAACTCCGTGACAATGTAGGGCCGCCCGTCGATCTCGCCGAATGCATGCACGACGAGAATGTGGGGATGATTGAGCGAGGAGACGGCCTTTGCTTCCTGCTGGAAGCGGCGAAGGTGCGACGGGTCGGCGTGCGCGTCGCCGGAAAGAAGCTTCAGCGCAACGGGGCGATCGAGCGCATCCTCGTGCGCCAGGTACACATCCCCCATGCCGCCGGATCCGATGCGTGAGACGACGCGATAGCCGCCGGCCGTACGGCCCGTGAGATCCTCGCCCTGCCCTGCGAGCTCCCGGACCAGCGATGGGGGTTGTTCGAGAAAGTCGGATGCGTGATCGTGCGAGGCGAGCAGGGCGTCCACCTGCTCGCGTAGCGCGCCGCGCTCGCCGCACGCCTGTGCGAGATAGCTGTCCCGTTCCGGGCCCGCGCGCTGAAGCGCCTCGTCGAAGATCGCCCGCACCCGCGTCCAGTCCTCGGGACGGAAGATCATGCGCCGCTCATGTGCGCGTCAGATAGTGATAAAGCCAGGCGCGCGCCGACATCCAATCGCGCCCGACCGTGGCCGGTGAAATGTCAAGCGCCTGCGCGGTTTCATCCAGCGTCAGACCGCCGAAGAATCTGAGCTCGACGACGCGGGCCTGCTGCGCATCGAATCGAGCCAGTTCCTCCAGAGCCGCGTCAAGGGCCTCGACATCGATCGGGGGTTCGGGTGCAGCGGCATCGTGACGATCGATGGACGTGAGCTGCACGCCGCCCCCCCGCTTGCCGCGATCGCGGCTCCGCGCATGATCGATCAGAATGCGCCGCATCTGTGTCGCGGCCATGGCAAAAAAATGTGTGCGATCGCGCCACGCGGTGCCGTGGATCCCGGCCAGCCGCACGTAGGCTTCGTTCACGAGCGCCGTCGCTTGCAGAACGTGATCGCCACGCTCGCCGCGCATGTAGTGCCGCGCGAGCCTCCGAAGCTCGTCGTAGACGAGCGGGGCGAATTGATCCGAGCTGTCTCGGGCCATCAGGCGCGGGATGTTATCGCGCCGCGGCCGGGACGGCCAAGCCCTTTCGGAGGCCGTGAGTGACATTGGTGCAGGAAAACGCCTTATGGGTAACAATCCGTTTTCTCAGGAGGAAAGCATGACCTGGTACCATTCGCACCGTATGACCAGCGCGGGGATCGCGCTGGACGCCGGCACGGCAGCCCTTTTGTCGTTCGTGGATCAGCTGTCCGAGGACGCCTGCCACCGGCCGCTGCCTGGGGGCTGGACCCCGGCCGGCCATGTCGAGCACGTCGCGCTGACGAACGATGTGTTTCTCGGCGTCCTCAAAGGCGGCGCGGGATGCAGCGGCCCGATCTCGCCGTATCAGGGCACGTCTGACTATTCCGACAGCACCTGGAGCATGGATGCGCCGCCTCCGGCGACCGCTCCGCCGATTCTCATTCCGTCAGCAGGAATCGACCGGGTGGCTGCGAGCGCGCACTTGCGCAGCTCGAGCGCCAGACTGTGCGCCGCGATTCGGGATCTCGACACGGAGCTCGCGCTCTACTGCGTGCGCCTGCCATGGGCGGCGGTGTCCGTCTACCAGATGTGCGAGTGGGCCTCGGGACACACGCTCCGTCACATCACGCAGATCAACCGGGAGCTTCAGATCGGCGTCATGCGGGCACCGCAAGTAGAGCAGATCTGAACCGGCTACCCGCTGGGGTCAGGAACAGCAGGCGGGGTCGCAGCAGGCGGCCGTCTTCACGTCCAGCCCTGCGACTTTGGCCAGCTTGCGGCGGTCGGATCCCACCGAGGGCGCGTGTCCCACCGCGTGCAGCGCGGCGTCGAGGATCGAACCGGCCAGACGCTCGGCGGGCGGCGACAACCGATAGTGCATCCACACACCATCGCGGCGCGTATCGACGAGCCCGGTTCTGCGAAGGTAGGCCAGATGCCGCGAAACGGTCGGCTGCGGCAGATTCAACGACTCGTGGATGTTGCAGACGCAGACTTCCCCGGCGGCGAGCAGCGCCAGGATGCGCAGGCGCGTCCGGTCGCCCAGCGCCTTGAACAGGTCTTCGAGGTGATTGAGCTGGTCGACCGCCACCCGTCAATTATATTCGCCTTGACGTATAGATGCCAGCTCACCAGCCGACGCGCAGCGTAATGAAGGTGGGCTTGATCGGGGTGCGGTGCGTGATCGTCGGCGCCTGATACAGCACGGTCCGGCCCCGAATCAGGGCATCGATGCCTGCTCCGACGGCGCCGTAAAGGAGACCGCCCACCACGCCAATCGCGATCGGGCTGGCATCTTCACAATTCGTGACGACGCCGGGAGGAGGCTCGCAGGTGCCGAGGGCGCCGATCAGAAGGCCGCCCAACAGCCCGAAGGCTGCGCCGATCAGGGCCCCGTTTTTCAGTGAATCGCCGCGTTTCTCGATCCTCCGCACCTTCGCAAGGTCGAAGCGCCGTTCCTGGTCGCCGACGAGGAGCACCGCTTCCCGCATATCCAGGCGCAGAAGCTTGCCCCTGATCTCGACCCCTCGGTCATCGCGGAGAAAGACCGTCGGCCGCGCGCTCGGCTCCGCGACAGTCTGAACCGGCGGTGCCGCCGCCTGGCCGGTGGGTGGCGCGACTGCAAGCATGAAAGCTAGGCTGAGGGGAATCATGGGCGGAGCATACCTGTCCTGGCGAGAGTGTTATATTCGCCTTGACGAATAAACGACAGTCGGCATATATTCGCCTTGGCGAATATATTAGCGCGCCGATCGGCCGCGCAGACTCGCCGGAGGTCACCATGAATGAGTTGAGAGAAACAGTAAAGGCGAAATACGGCGAGGCCGCGCAGGCGGTGCTCGATGGGGCGGCGAAAACGTCCTGCTGCAGCACCAGTTGCTGCGGGGGAGGTGGCGACGACCCGATCACGCAGAATCTCTACGACGCATCGCAGAAAGCGGCGCTGCCCGACACGGCCGTGGCCGCCTCGCTCGGCTGCGGCAACCCGACCGCGCTGGCGGAGCTGCGCAAGGGAGACGTCGTGCTCGACCTCGGCTCGGGTGGCGGCATCGACGTGCTGCTCTCGGCCCGTCGTGTGGGGCCAACCGGGAAGGCGTTCGGCCTCGACATGACCGACGAGATGCTCGCACTTGCGCGCCAGAACCAGCAGAAGGCCGGCGTCACCAACGTCGAGTTCCTCAAGGGTGAGATTGAAAACATTCCGCTGCCGTCCGACACGGTCGACGTGATCATCTCGAACTGTGTGATCAATCTTTCGGGCGACAAAGACCGCGTGCTGTCGGAAGCCTTCCGCGTGCTCAAGCCAGGCGGCCGGCTCGCAATCAGCGATGTCGTGGCACAGCGCGACGTGCCCGCGTCCATCCGGCAGAGCATGGAACACTGGATCGGCTGCATTGCCGGTGCGCTCGATCTCCGGGACTATCGCGAGAAGCTCGAACGGGCCGGCTTCGCCGGCGTGTCGTTCGAGATCACGCGCGAATATCGATCTGACGAGGCCGGAAGCTTCCTGGCCACCGCCGGCGTGCCGGCCGAAGACGCGGCCGCGGCCGACCGGGCCTTCGCGAGCGCCTTCATTCGCGCGACGAAAGGATCATGAAAAAACAGGGCGTGCTCTTTCTCTGCGTTGCGAATGCGGCTCGCAGTCAGATGGCCGAGGCGCTGGCCCGATCGCTGTTCGGCGACCGGGTCAGCGTCCAAAGCGCCGGAAGCATGGCCAGTCGCGTGCACGAGGACGCCGTAAAGGTCATTGCCGAGCGCGGCATCGACATCAGCGCCGCCAAATCGAAGGGGGTCGACACGATCGATCCCTCGGGCGTCGATCTCGTGATCACGCTTTGCGCGGAAGACGTGTGCCCGATCTGGCCGGCGCGCATCGAGCACCTGCACTGGCCGCTTCCCGATCCGGCCGCCGCGTCCGGCGCCGACCGCCTGCAGCGGTTCCGCGCCACCCGCGACCAGATAGCGCAGCGGCTCACCGAGCTCGGACGCGAGCGCGGCTGGCTCGAGCCCTGAGCTCCGGCGCCTGAGCCGCTACAATCCTCAGGTGCGCCGACTGCGTCATCGCAAACTCTGGATCACCGTTCTCACCATCGTCATGGTGGTGACGATCGGCCTGCTGCTCGCCCAGGACCAGGAATACATCTACGTTCAGAGCGCCTACTCCGCGGAGGATCCGAAGTTTCCTGCGTATGTCGCGGCCATAGCGGGCAGCCCGCTCACGCGCGGCGGCCGCTTCGAGGTGCTCACCAACGGCGTACAGATCATGCCGGCGATGCTTGCCGCCATCCAGCAGGCACGCGAGCGCATCGTCTTCGAAACGTACGTGTTCACCGACGGCATGTACGCGCGGCAGTTTTCAGAAGCGCTCGCCGCGGCGGCGCGGCGCGGTGTCCGTGTGTTTCTGCTGCTCGACGCCATCGGCGCCAAGGGCATCGGGGCTGCCAATGAAAAGACGCTGCGCGACGCCGGCGTCGCGGTCGCCTGGTTCAACCCGATCTCCTTCCGCCACGCTGAGGAGATCAACGGCCGCACCCACCGCAAGATTCTCGTCGTCGATGGCACGGTCGGCTTCACCGGCGGCGTCGGGATCGCCGACTACTGGGCGGGTAATGCCGACGCGCCCGACCGCTGGCGCGACACGCAGATCCGCATCGAAGGGCCGCCCGTGCGCTATCTCGAGGCCTGCTTCTACGAGAACTGGATCGAAAGCGCCGGCGTGGTCATGCCGGTCATCTCGGAGCTGCCGGAGCTTCGCGCCGATGTAACGGATACCGAGATTCTGTCGGTGCCCGTCTGGAGCTCGCCGGTCGGCGGGCACAACGGCGTGAAGAAGCTGTATTTGCTGTCCCTGAACGCCGCCCGCCGGACCGTCGATCTGCAGACGCCGTATTTCGTGATGGACGGCTCCACGAAATGGTCGCTGCTGCAGGCGGCCGCGCGCGGCGTGCGTGTGCGGCTGCTGCTCGAAGGCGACACGACCGATTCCAGGCCCGTGAAGCACGCGAGCCGCCGCGGGTATGAGGATCTGCTCACCGCAGGCATCGAGATCTACGAGTATCAGCCGACGATGATGCACGCGAAGGCGATGATCGTCGACGGGATCTGGTCCGTCATCGGGTCGTCGAATCTCGATAACCGATCCCTCGAGTTGAACGACGAGAACAACATCGCTATCGCGGATCGGACGATCGCGACGCGTCTCGCGCAGGACTTCGACATCGACCTAACGCGGTCTTCGCGGATACATCTGGAGCAGTGGCGGAAGCGATCCCTGCTCGCGAAGATCCGCGAGCGCTTCTGGGGCGCCTTCGGGGAACTGTTTTGACGCCGCCCCGCCTGCGGTTCGCGCCTTCACCCACCGGATATCTGCACGTCGGCGGGGCCCGCACGGCGCTCTTCAACTGGCTCTACGCGCGGCAATCGGGCGGAACCTTCATTCTCAGAATTGAAGACACCGACGCAGAACGCTCGTCGTGGGAGATGGTGCAAGGCATTCTCGACGGCCTGCGCTGGCTTGGGCTCGACTGGGACGAGGGGCCGGAAGCGGGCGGCGCGCACGAACCGTACTTTCAATCGCAGCGGCTCGAACGCTATCGCGCGCTCGCGGCCGAGCTGTTGACAAGCGGCCACGCCTATCGCTGCTTTTGTACGCCGGAAGAGATCGGGCAGCGGCGCGCGACAGCCGAGACGGCCGGCCGCGGCTGGAAATACGACCGCCTTTGCACCGCGCTGTCATCGGCGGACGTACAGTCGCGCGTCGACGCAGGCGCCGCGCACGCCGTCAGATTTCTCGTGTCCGAAGGCACGACCGGCTTCGACGACATCGTGCACGGCCGGATCGAATTCCCCAATGACGTCATCGAGGACTTCGTCGTGCTGCGGTCAGACGGCCATCCGACGTATCACCTCTCCGTCGTCGCTGACGATGTCGATATGGAGGTGACGCATGTGGTGCGCGGCGACGATCACATCTCGAACACGCCGAAGCACGTGCTGATCTTCACGGCGCTTGGAAGAGACGTCCCGTCCTTTGCGCACGTACCGCTGATTCTCGGCACCGACAAGAAGCGCCTGAGCAAGCGCCACGGTGCGACGAGCGTCATGGAATACGCGCGTCAGGGCTTCCTTCCGGAAGCGCTCTTCAATTTTCTGGCGCTGCTTGGATGGTCGCCGGGCACCGATCGCGAAATCTTCGATAAGGGCGATCTCGTCGAGGCGTTCGCCCTCGGCGGCATCAGCGGCGGCAACGCGGTGTTCAACCCCGAGAAGCTCGAGTGGTTCAACCAGCAGCATATTCAGAGGCTGCCTTCGACCGAGCTGGCGCGACGAATCGAACCGCTGATGCGCGAGCGGGGGCTCTGGCGCGACGGATTCGAGGACGCCGACCGGCCGTGGCTGCTCTCGCTGATTGAGCTGCTCAAGCCGCGCGCGAAACGGCTGCATGATTTCGTGACCGAGACGCCTTATCTGTTCGCTGATGCTGTTGCGTTCGAAGACGCAGCCGTCGCCAAACATCTCTCAGGCGCCGAGGCCCCGAAGCTGCTCGTCGATCTGGCGGAGCGTCTCGCGGGCGTGGATCCCTTCGACCGCGCCGCGCTCGAAGCCTCTGTTCGGGCCTTTGCCGCGGATCGCGGCATCAAGGTTGGCGCCGTGATTCACCCGGCGCGTGTCGCGCTCACGGGTCGATCGGTGAGTCCTGGTCTATTTGAGGTCATGGAGCTGCTCGGCCGTCGGCGAACCCTCGAACGCCTGAGGTCGGTTTCGGCTTCCTAGGGGCAATTCTCAGCACATCCATTAAATAAGGCCGTGGCATCCACGTTGCACCACAACCGTGACAGCGGAGGGATGACAAGTGGCCAAGGAAGATCGCGGATTTGCATCGATGGATCGCAGCAAGCAGCGCGAGATCGCGAGCAAAGGCGGGAAGGCTGCGCATCAGAAGGGAACCGCGCACGAATGGACGAGTGAAGAGGCGCGGAACGCTGGCCGTAAGGGCGGGCTTGCCAGTCATGCGCGGCGCCGCGAGCGTCTCGCGCAGCAGGGTTCAGGAAATACCGACGGCGTGCCGGCTGAGTCGCGGCCGGGTGAACCGGCATCGCAGGATTCCCTGCGAGGCGGCAACGAGCGCGAAGAGTTCTGAACTCTCGGGGCGTCGCGCCCCGATCAGCCCAGGCTCCTCCACAAGTACCAGCACGCAACGGATCGGTACGGTCGCCAGGGGCGCGCAAGCTCCGTCATCCTCGCAGGCGACGGATGCTTGCGCAGTCCATACACGGCCCGCATCGCACGCTGCACGCCCACATCGCCGACCGGCAGAATGTCGGGCCGTCCCAGTCTGAAAATCAGAAACATCTCCGCCGACCAGCGTCCGATGCCGCGCACCCCGGTGAGCGCCTCGATCACCGCAGCGTCATCAAGCGCATCGAGTGAGTCGAGCGCGAGTGAGCCATCGGTTACCTTCGTTGCCAGATCACGCACGCTTGCGACCTTCGCCCAACTCAGTCCGCACGCCCGCAACTGTTCCGCTTCCAGCGCGAGGATCCCGGTGGGCGTCGCATGTTCGGCCTTGAGCGCTTCGAGCAGGCGGCCATGGATCGTCGAGGCAGCTTTGAGCGACAACTGTTGCGAGACGATGGAGCGGACGGTCGTCGCGAAGCGATCGACCTTTGTAGCGCCGTCCAGTCCGCAGGGCCCGAACTTCCTGATCAGAGTGCCCAGCCTCGGATCGTGCCGCATCAGATGGCGTCTGGCGTTGGCGTAGTCCACGTGCATCGGCTGGATTATCGCCGAGGATAGAATGAGCGCCCATGGTGCGTCGTGATGATGAGGGCGCGCGAGTGCCCTCATCGCGTCGTTCTTCTCCTACGGGTGTAAGTCCCGTCTCGGTAAGCGCCGGAGCGCCGAGTAGCAGACCCCAGGCACGGAATGAGAGTTCCGTGGCCCAAGCGGGGTGTCAAGAGCCTCCACGGAGGAAGCCAGCACGCGGGCCGCAACATCAAGTGAAGCCTGCAGCCTCGACACATTCACAATCCGAGAGCCGAGCCGGTCATGTCGCGGCGAAGGCCATGTCCGATGTGTCACAGTCCGGAGACGCACACACATCGGGTCTCGGCGGGGTAGGGGGCGCAGCACGCGTGCACGGAGCAGAACGGAACACGAGAGACCCGTCTGCGCAGCCCACGTCGGGGCGGCGCGTCTCGTATAAGTCATCGACGAAAGCGAGCGTGGCGCAGCGGGAGTCCGAGGGGACCGTAGTAGTGACGAGGCCCGTGACGAACAACCCATGGACGCGAGTCGATGGACAAAGTGCGCCAATTGCGACGCCGACTCTGGAGTGCGGCCAAGCGGCAACCGGGCCGACGCTTCCATGCAGTGATGGACCGCATCTGCAGGCGTGACGTCCTGTGGGAAGCATGGAGGCGCGTGAAAGCGAACCGCGGCGCGGCGGGCGTCGATGCGATGACGCTCGCCGATGTCGAGCAGTACGGCGTCGAGCGATTTCTGGAAGAGCTTGGCGGGCGTCTGCACGCAGGCACCTACCGACCTTGCGCGGTCAAGCGTCGATACATACCGAAGGCAGATGGACGAACACGGCCGTTGGGCATTCCGACGGTCCGAGACCGAGTGGCGCAGATGGCGACGACGCTCGTGTTGGAGTCGATTTTCGAGGCGGACTTTTATCCGTGCTCGTACGGCTTCCGGCCGAAGCGGAGTGCCACGCAGGCGTTAGAAACATTGCGCACGCGCGGTGCGCGAGGCGGCAACCACGTTCTCGACGCCGACATCCGCGACTACTTCGGCAGCCTCGCGCACGACAAGCTCATGAAACTTGTGGCGCGGCGCGTCTCGGACCGGCGGGTGCTCAAACTGATACGGCAGTGGCTCCAGGCAGGCGTGATGGAAGACGGGCGGGTCCACGCGACAGTCGCGGGGACGCCGCAAGGCGGTGTGATTTCGCCGTTGCTGTCCAACATCTTCCTGCACGTGCTCGATACCGTGTGGACGAAACGGCACGCGCACTTGGGCGTGCTGGTGCGCTACGCGGACGACTTCGTGGTCATGTGTGACACGGCGTCGGCGTGCGAGCAGGCTGAGCAGCACGTGCGCGAGATTCTCGCGCGGCTCGGGTTGGAGCTGCACCCCGAGAAGACGCGGCGCGTCGACCTCTCACGAGGCACGGCGGGTTTCGACTTTCTCGGTTGTCACCTGCGCAAGCGCATGAGTGGTCCCATCTGGGAGAAGCGACAGCAACGAGTGTACTTCCTCCAGCGTTGGCCCGCGCTCCGCGCGATGCGTCGGATACGTCAGCGCGTGAAAGCCTGTACGTCACGGGGCGTGTGCCATCGGGACCTGCGCGAGACCATCGCGCAGCTCAACCCGGTGCTCCGCGGCTGGGGCGCATACTTTCGCACGGGGAATGCCGCCATCAAGTTTCAGCAGGTCGATGACTATGTGCACTGGCGACTCAAACGCTTGCTCATCAAGCGGCATGGTCGCCAGGGCTGCCTCGGCCAGGCGACCCGCTGGACGCCGGATTTCTTTCATGCCCTCGGATTGCATCGCCTGCGCGGGACGATTCGGTACCCGGAGGCTGCGTAATGTCGTACTCCCAATGCTCCCTGGTAAGCCGTGTGCGGGAAATCCGCAAGCACGGTTTGAACGGGGGTCGTACTCACAGCACCGCGCTCGCGCGGTGTGAACAGTAGGATCTACCAATGCGTTGTCCGTCCTGCGGCGCAGAATGTGCGCCAGGCTCGCGGTTCTGCCCGGCGTGCGGCGCCGCGTTCGCGCACGCGCCGGCCGGAACGGCGCCACCGGCGGCGGGCGGAACTGATCCAACCGTGCTGGCCACCCCTTCGTCGCAGCCGAAAAGCCCCGTGTCGGGCACCGGCTGGCTGTCGGGCACCTCAGACATCGATCACGGCCGCTTCGCGCCAGGCACCATCGTCGGCGACCGGTATCGAATTGTCGGCTTGCTCGGGCGCGGCGGCATGGGGGAAGTCTTCCGCGCCGATGACCTGCGGCTCGGACAGCCCGTTGCGCTGAAGTTCCTGCCGCCCACGCTCGACCGCGATCCGGTCAGGCTGGCCCAGTTCCACAACGAAGTCCGCACGGCGAGGCAGGTGTCGCACAGCAACGTCTGCCGCGTGTACGACATCGGCGAAGTCGACGGCCAGCATTTCATCACGATGGAGTACGTCGACGGCGAGGATCTTTCGTCGCTGATCCGGCGCATCGGCAGGCTCCCCGAGGACAAGGCCATCGAGATCGCGCGGCAGATCTGCGCCGGCCTGCATGCCGCGCACGAACGCGGTCTGCTGCATCGCGACCTGAAGCCGGCCAACATCATGCTCGACCGGGAAGGCCGGGTGCGCATCACCGACTTCTCGCTGGCGGCGGTGGAAGGCGCGGCGACGGACATTCGTGCCGGCACGCCGGCCTACATGGCGCCGGAGCAGCTCGCGGGCCGCGAGGTCACGGCGCGCAGCGACATCTATGCGCTCGGCCTCGTGCTGTATGAGCTCTTCACGGGCAAGCGCGCGCTCGACGCGAAAACGGTCGCCGAGTTGATCAGCCGGCAAGAGAGCGGAGCGCGATGGGGCATGTTCGCGACTGTGATTGCGTTCGTGGCGCACTTCACGACGCTGGGCATCGCCGCGACGCTCGACCCATCCCGCGTACACTTCATCAGCGGCCTGATGGTGCTGGCGCTCGTCGGCCTCATGGCTGCCGCCGGCTTCTATCTCGCGCGCGCCGGTGAGCCGCTGTTCGGGAAAGTTCTGGCTGAGGATTAAATGCACAAACCGCTGTCGTTCGCTCTCGCTCTTCTTGTTACCGCCGCGCTCGCGGCACAGACGCCCGCGCCCGCGCCCGCTAAGTGGAACGTCAATGAGCCGTTCGGGCCCGCCTCTCCTGTGTCGTTCGACACGAATGAAGGCACCTGGATGAATGTCGATGTCAGCCCTGACGGCCGCACGATCGTGTTCGATTTGATGGGCGACATCTACGTGATGCCGTCGGCAGGCTCCGGCGCATCGCAGGCCACGCGCATTGCCGGCGGTCCGGCGTTCGAGATGCAGCCGCGGTTCAGTCCCGACGGCACGCGCATCGCCTTTTCGAGCGATCGCGGCGGCCTCTGGAACATCTGGACGATGGACGCGAGGGGAGGAGATCTCAAGCAGGTCTCGCGCGAGCAGCGCTGGTTCATCAACAGTCCGACATGGTCGCCCGATGGCCGCTTCATCTTCGCGCGCCGGCATTTCGTGTCGACACGGTCGCTCGGCGCAGGCGAAGTGTGGATGTTCCACGCGAGCGGGTCAGACGGTCTGCAGGTGACAGAAAAGGTGAGCTTTCAGAAGGATCAGGGCGAGCCGGCCATCTCGCCTGACGGCCGCTACCTGTATTACAGCAAGGACGTCACGCCGGGCCAGAACTTCGAATACAACAAGGATCCGCACGGCATCATCTACGCGATCATCCGCCGCGATTTGCAGACGGGGCAGGAGCGCACGTTCGTCGCGCGGCCCGGCGGGTCGGTCGCGCCGCGGCCGTCGCCCGACGGCCGTCACCTCGCCTTCGTGCGGCGCGTCGATCTCACGAGCCATCTGTTCCTGAAGGACCTGAAGAGCGGGCAGGAGTGGTCGATCTTCAACCGGCTCGACAAGGACCTGCAGGAAGCCTGGGCAGTGCTCGGGGTGTACGCGCAGTATGCGTGGTCGCCCGACAGCCGCTTCATCTATATCTGGGGCGAAGGCAAGATCTGGAAGGTCGATGTCGCGGCGAAGTCGGGCGCGCAGGTGCCATTCACGGCGCGCGTCGAGCATTCCCTGAACACGCCCGTGCGCTTTCCCGTCGTCGTGCATCCGGATCGGTTCCAGGTGCGGATGTTGCGCGATGTCGTCGTCGCGCCAGACGGCAACACAGTTTTCTACAGCGCGCTCGGCGGCCTCTACTCGCAGCGTATCGGTGCCGATCAGGTCAGCAGGATCGCGTCGGGCAGCCCGGGCGACGAATGGACGAAGGCCGCGCCTGCCATTGCGCCCGAGGGCCGGCAGCTCGCATTTGCGGCCTGGCATGACGTGCAGGGAGGTCACATCCAGGTGGCCGCCCTGGACGGACCGGGTGTCCGAAACATCACGAAGGAACGTGGGCACTACACGGAGCCATCCTTCTCGTCCGATGGACGCTGGATCGCGTACCGGAAGACCAGCGGCGATCTGACGCGCGGGATCACGTTCGGCCTCGATCCAGGTCTGTACGTCGCGCGCGCAGACGGCAGCGGCGAGCCACGGCTCGTGCGCGAGGGCGGCATCAACCCGCGCCTCAACAAGGACGGCACGCGGCTGTTCTTCAACGACTTCCGGAACAGCAACTTCGTGCTCGCGAGTGTCGATCTCGACGGCAGCAACGAGCGCGTGCATCTGCAGTCGCCGAATGCGACCTCGATCGTCCCGTCGCCGGATGAGCGCTGGGTCGCATTCATCGAGCGCTTCCAGACATACGTCGCGGAGTTCCCGATGACAGGCCGCACGGTGGACATCGGCCCGCGCACGGCCGCGTTCCCCGTGGCGCGCGTGTCACGCGACGCCGGCTGGTACCTGCAATGGTCGCCCGACAGCCGGCGCATTTACTGGACGCAGGGGCCGGAGCTCTTCTCGAGGGAGATGTCACGGACGTTCGCCTTTGTTGCCGGCGACACGGCGGAGCGACGCGGAGCCGGGATTCCAGAACCGGAGGTCAAAGGGCGACCGATCGGATTCACGGCGCAGGCCGACAAGCCGCAAGGCGCAATCGCGCTGACGGGCGCGCGCATCATCACCATGCGCGACGGCGGCGGCAATCCGCAAAGCGTCATCGAGAACGGCACGATCGTGATTACGGACAATCGCATCACGGCGGTCGGCGCCGCTGGATCGGTCACGGTTCCGTCCGGTGCGAAGCGCATTGACGTGCGCGGCAAGACCATCATCCCGGGCCTCATCGATGCGCATGCGCACGTCGGCGGCGAAAGTGAAGGCATCCTCACCCGTCAGAGCTGGCCGCTCGTCGCCAATCTTGCGTTCGGCGTGACGACGATGCACGACCCGTCGAATGATACGGAGACAATTTTCACGAACGCCGAGATGGTGAGGGCAGGCCTCAAGCTCGGGCCGAGGCTCTTCTCGACCGGCACGATCCTGTACGGCGCCGAGACGCCGTTCAAGGCGGTCATCGAGAACTATGACGATGCGCTGTTTCACGTCAGGAGGATGAAGGCGGTTGGCGCGATCTCGGTAAAGAGCTACAACCAGCAGCGCCGCGACTCGCGCCAGATGATCATTAAGGCGGCGCGTGAAGAGCAGATGATGGTGGTGCCCGAAGGCGGCTCGCTGTACTACCAGAACGCCACGCATGTGCTTGACGGTCACACCACCGTGGAACACAACATCCCGGTGCCGGTCCTCTACAAGGACGTGCTGACGGTGTACGGCAAGAGCGGCGTGGCCTACACGCCGACGCTGATCGTCGGGTATGGCGGGTTGAGCGGCGAGTTCTACTGGTATCAGCAGTCGAATGTCTGGGAGAACGAGCGGCTGCTGCAGTTCACGCCGCGCGACGTGATCGTGCCGCGATCGCGGCGCCGGATGATGGCCGCGGAGGACGACTTCAACCACATCCTGATCGCGAAAGGCGCGAAGCAGCTGATGGACGCCGACGCGCTGGTGAACATGGGCGCGCACGGGCAGATTCACGGCATCGGCGCGCACTGGGAGATGTGGATGATGCAGCAGGGCGGGATGACGAACATGGAAGCCCTGCGCACGGCGACGCTCAATCCCGCGTTGACGCTCGGGATGGAGAAGGATCTCGGATCGATTGAAGCGGGCAAGCTGGCCGATCTCGTGGTGCTCGATCGCAATCCGATCGAGAACATCCGGCATACCGAAACGGTGCGCATGGTGATGGTGAATGGGCGGCTCTACGATCACGATCTGAACGAGATCGGAACGCGTGAGCGGAAACGTGCGCCGTTCTGGTGGACGAGGTGATGAGAACCCTGGCGGTCGTTGTCCTCGCTGCAGGCGCGGGGCTTCAGGACCTCACGCCCCAGCGCGTCTATCCGATCCGGCCGGTCGAGCACGGCGACGTGGAGTTGCTCGATGGCTTCTGGCGCGATCGGCTCGACGTCAACCGCAGCGCCAGCATTCCGCACATCCTGCGGCAGAACGCGCTGACCGGCCGCGTCGCGAATTTCGAGAAGGCCGCGAAGTTGAAACCGGGGAAGTATGAAGGGCGCCGGTTCAACGACACCGACATCTACAAGGCCATCGAGGCGGCCTCGTATTCGCTGAAGCGGACGCCGGACGCCAGTCTGTCGGCGGCGCTCGATCGGCTGATCGATCTGATTGCGAAATCACAGGAGCCCGACGGCTACCTGATGCCGGCGCGCACGATCGATCCGCCAAACCCTGCGCCGGGCATGGGGCCAGAGCGATGGGTTCATCTGAACGGATCTCACGAGCTCTATAACTTCGGCCATCTGTACGAAGCGGCCATCGCGCATGTCGAGGCAACCGGCAAGCGCACGCTGCTCGACGTGGCATTGAAGAACGCGAACCTCGTGGCCTCCACGTTCGGGCCCGGCACGCTGCGGGCCATTCCCGGGCATGAAGAGATCGAGCTTGCGCTGATCCGGCTGTTCCGCCTGACCGGCGTGCCCCGCTACTACGAGGCCGCGCGGTTCTTTCTCGATCAGCGCGGCGGCCAGCACGAGACGAAGCCATATCCCGATGGGCCGTTCGCCATGTACAACGATCGGCCCTACAAACAGGATCATCTGCCGGTCGTGCAGCAGGATCGCGCCGTCGGCCACGCCGTGCGCGCCGTGTATCTCTATTCGGCGATGGCCGACGTGGCGGGCCTGCAGCGAGACAAGGCGTATCTCGCCGCGTCCGAGCGCATCTGGCGCGACATGATCTCGAAGCGGATGTACGTCACCGGCGGCATCGGATCGCGAGGCACCGTGGAGGCGTTCGGCGACGACTACGAGCTGCCGAACCGCACGGCGTACACCGAGACGTGCGCGTCGGCCGGCAACGTGTTCTGGAACGCGCGCATGTTTCTCACGACCGGCAACAGCGCCTACATCGACGTGCTCGAGCGCACCCTCTATAACGGTTTGCTCTCAGGGGTTTCGATCAGCGGCGATCGCTTCTTTTATCAGAATCCGCTCGAATCGAACGGCCGCGCCGAGCGCAGCGAGTATTTCGACGTCGCCTGCTGCCCGGCGAATCTCGCGCGCACGATCGCGCAGATGCCCGGCTACATCTACGCCCACGAAGGCGAAACGCTCTTCGTGAACCTGTACACGGGCAGCCGCGCGCGCGTGCCGCTCGGCCGCGGCCCCGTCGCGATCGAGCAGACAACGAACTATCCGTGGGATGGGGACGTGCGGATCAGAGTGAGTCCCGAGACGCCGCGGATGTTCACGGTCGCCTTCCGCCATCCTGCCTGGACCGCGGAGCGGCCGCTCGAGAGCGATCTCTACCGCTATACCGACGGCAAGCGGCTGCCGCCGCCGGTGATCGAGGTCAACGGCGAGACGTTCATCGACGTACGCGGGCCGCAGTGGATACATCACAATCATGCGCGAGTGGAAGGCCGGCGACGAGATTCGCGTCCGCTTCCACATGCCCGTCCGCCGCGTCGTCGCGCACCAGGCAGTGGCGGCCAACGCCGGCAGGACGGCCTTCGAGCGCGGGCCGCTCGTCTACGCGATCGAAGCGGCCGACAACGGCGGCGCGGCCCTCGATCTGACTGTGCCCGCCGACGCGCGGCTCTACTCGGCGTTTCGCCGCAGTCTGCTTGGCGGCGTGCAGGTCGTGACCGGTCAAGCGATGCGCGGCGAGCGCCGCGTGACCTTCACGGCCGTGCCGTACTTCGCCTGGGCGAATCGCGGCCCTGGCGAGATGGCTGTCTGGATCCGGGCGCGGTAGCGCCCGGACCCGCCATTTACCATTTACAATCCAGCCACCACATGAAATTTTTGCGGCCGATTCCTGCGCGTGTGACGCGCGTCGTGTCGATCCTCATCCTCGCGGCCTGGGCCGGCGTTGCGGGCCTGCTCGTGCACCGCTCCTACATCAGCGCGTCGGCTGCGAACCTCGCCACCGATCTCGCGCGCTATGGTGCTGAGGCGCAGTGGCGCGGCATCTATTACCGCGGCGAGAAGATCGGCTTTGCCGTCGGTCAGATAGTTCCCACCGCCGGCGGGTTCGAGATGCATGAAGACGGACGCATGCAGATCTCGCTGCTCGGTGCCGACACCGTTGCGGTTTTGAAAACCACGGCGCGTGTCGACCAGAGCTTCGCCCTGCAGTCGTTCGAGTTTTCTCTCGACCCCGGCACCGGACCCACACGCATTTCCGGAACGGTCGACGGCCTGCAGCTTGCCCTGACCGTGACGACACCGACGGGCACGCGCACGGACACGCGCACGCTCACGGAGCCGCCGGCGCTGGCGCTGAACCTGGGGCGCCGGCTGGCTGCAGCCGGACTTCGAAGCGGCGACCGGCATCAGGTGCAGATCTTCGATCCTGCCACCCTCAGCAACGCACCGATGACCATCACCGTGCGCGACCGTGAGTTGATCCGCGCCGGCGGTCTGCCGGTGCCGGCGTTCAGGCTCGAGATGGAATTCGCGGGCCTCAGCGCAACATCCTGGATGACGGACACGGGAGAAGTTGTGCGCGAAGAAAGCGCGCTCGGCATGCTCGTCGTCAAAGAGGATCCCGAGGTCGCGCAGCGCATGGCCGTGTCGCAGCGCACGCGCAGCGACATCATTGAGACCGCGGCCATCGTGCCCGACGTGAAGTATCGCATCGACGACCCGCGCAGCGTGCGGCGGATCGTGCTGCGCCTGACCGGCGCCGCCGTGCCGCCGTACGATTTGCAGGGCGCGGGCCAGACGGCGTCCATCTCGCCTGATGGCGTCCAGATGATCGAGATTCGTGACGCGCGCGAGCTCGACCCGGGCGCGCCTGATCCGGACGCGCCAGGCTATCTGCTGCCCGAGCCTCTCATCGAAAGCGATGCGCCGGAGATCGTCGCCGAAGCGAAGATCGCCATCCGCGACGCCCGCGATCCGCGCGATCAGGCGGAGCGGCTCGTGCGTCATGTCAACGCGCTGCTCGAGAAGAAGCCGACGGTGAGCATCCCGTCGGCCCGTGAAGTGCTGCGCACGAAAATCGGCGACTGCAACGAGCACACGGCGCTGTACGTGGCCATGGCCCGCGCTTCGGGCATCCCGGCGCGTATTGCCGTCGGCCTTGTCTACGTCAACGGCGCGTTCTTCTATCACGCGTGGCCCGAGGTGTATCTCACGCGCGGCCCGGGCGCCGAGTGGCTGCCGGTCGATCCAACGCTGAACCAGTTTCCCGCCGACGCCACGCATCTGCGCATCGCGCGCGGCGGGCTCAACAAGCAGACCGTCGTGCTGCCGTTGATCGGCAGGTTGAAGATCCAGGTGGTCGACATGTCGCTTGCCGAGGGCGCGATTCCGATCCTTGCCGGCCGTCCGGCCGCGACCGTGACGCCGGTACCTGCCGGCGCGCCGCGAGCCGTTCCCGCGCATGCCGGATGCGGCTGCTGGAGAGATCGATGATCGAACTGATTGATCTGGTCAAACGCTACGGGTCGTTCACCGCGGTCGACGGTGTCAGCCTGGACGTGCAGCCGGGCGAGATTCACGGCTTCCTGGGCCCGAACGGCGCAGGCAAGACGACCACGATCAGGATGATCGCCGGACTGTTGAAGCCAACGGCAGGCCGCATCCTGGTGAACGGTCACGACACCGCCACGGCACCGGAGCATGCGAAGGCGTCGCTCGGCTTCATTCCCGATCGGCCGTTCGTCTACGAGAAGCTGACCGCCGGCGAGTTCCTGCGTTTTCACGCCGGCCTGTACGGTCTGGACGGACCGATCGTCGCCGGCCGCTCGAAGGAGATGCTCGAGATCTTCGAGCTCGCACGGTGGGAGGACGAGCTGATTGAGAGCTTTTCGCACGGGATGAAGCAGCGGCTCGTCATGGCCGCCGCGTTCATGCACAGGCCGAAGGCGGTGCTCGTCGACGAACCGATGGTGGGGCTCGACCCCCGCGGTGCGCGCCTGATCAAGGACGTCTTCAGGCGCATGAGCGAGCACGGCGTGGCGATCCTCATGAGCACGCACACACTCGAAGTCGCGCAGGAGATGTGCGATCGCATCAGCATCATTCTGAAGGGCCGCATCATCGCGCGCGGCACCGTCGAGGAGCTGCGCGTGCTTGCGGGATCGTCCGACGAGCAGCTCACCCCCGTCTTCCTCAAGCTCACCGGCGGCAGCGCCCTTCAGGAAATCGACGAGATCGTGTGATGGCAAAGCCAGGCGCCGAGGAGCGGAGCGGGGCATTGGGGTCCCCGCGAGGGACGAGGCTAGGCGGGGCGCAGGGGCCCCCGCCGAAGAGAGAAGACGTTCCCTTCCCGTATCTGCTGGCGCCGGCCGTGTGGTCGTCGCGCAATCGCGCGCGCCGCCGCCAGCCGGGCGACTTCACGCGCACGGTGCTCTTCGGCGGCGTCGCCGCGGGCGTTGCGGTCATGCTGTTCTCCAGCGCCTATTGGCTGACGTGCCAGCTTGCCGGCTATGCGGAGCTTGGCGACTATTTGCTGCGGCTCGGCCTGTCATGGCTATTTCTCGCCTTTCTTTCCTTTCTGGCCTTCAGCGGGATGGTCACGTCGCTGTCGACGTTTTTTCTGTCGGAGGATCTGCGGCTGCTGATGGCCGCACCCGTCGCCGGGCATCGCCTCTTTCACGCGCGCATGACGCGCGCGGTGCTGCAAGCTTCGTGGATGGTCGTGATTTTCCTCGTCCCGGTTCTGATCGGCATCGGCGCAGCAAAATGTGCGGGCGCCGGCTATTACGGCGCCGCGATCCTGACGATTGTGCCGTTCGTGATTATCCCCGTCGCGATAGGCGCCCTGATTACGCTGACGCTGGTGAACGTCTTTCCGGCCCGCCGCGCGCGCGACGTGCTGATGCTGATGGGCCTGGTGTTTGCCGGCGCACTCGTCATGTTGCTGCGGTTCGTGCAGCCGGAGCGCCTGCTGAAGGTCGATTCGCTGCCAGACATCAACGCGTTTTTCGCGACCCTGCAGTCCCCCATCACGCCGATGCTGCCGTCCTTCTGGGCGGGCGAAGCGCTCTTTGCCGGGCTCATGGGAAGCCGCGACGCGCTGCATCTCGCCGCGCTGTGGACGACCGCCTTCGGCCTGGTGATTCTGGCGCGCATGGCCTATGGCCGCTGGTTCTTCTCGGGCTTCAGCAAGGCGCAGGAAGCGCGCAAGGCACGATTCACGAAACTGCGCGTGCTCGAGACGCTGGTGCGCGCGCTGCCGATGCCGGCGCCGCGCAAGCATCTGCTGATCAAGGATCTCAAGGTCTTCCTGCGCGACGTGAGCCAGTGGTCGCAGCTGCTGCTGCTCGTCGCGCTGGTGATCGTCTATCTCTATAACTTCCGCGTGCTCGATCTCGAGCGCGTACCGTACATGAGCGGCGCCATCAGGAACTTCTACGCGTTCCTGAATCTGGCGATGGCCGGATTCGTCATGGCCACCGTCGCCGTGCGCTTCGTGTTTCCCGGCGTGTCGTCGGAAGGCCCCGCCTTCTGGATTATCCGGTCGTCACCGATCACGCTCCGTGACTTTCTCTGGTCGAAGTTCTGGACCGGCCTGCTGCCGCTGCTGCTGCTCGCGGAAGTGCTCACGATCACAGGCAACCGGTTTCTGGGCGTCGATCCGTTTCTTCAGGCGGTGACGGCCGTCGCGGTGATGTTCATCAGTTTCGCGCTGGTGGGGCTGGCGACGGGCCTGGGCGCGCGCTATCCGCGGTTCGCGGCCGAGAACATCAACCAGGTCGCCGGCTCGTATGGCGGCGTCGCGTTCATGATCAGCGCGGTGCTCTATATCGCCGCAATGATCGCGCTGCTCGGTTACTCGTCGGCGCACTACCTGCGGGCCCTCTCGCGCAACCGAGTAATGCGGGACGATGAGGTCACCGCACTCCTGATTGGCTTCGGTCTCGCGGTCCTTCTGAGTGTGGCGATCTTCGTTCTGTCGATGCGCGGGGGTGTCCGCGCGCTTACCGAGATGGACCAGACGCCGGTCTGAGACGAAGTGTGCGCACGACACGCGCGGCGGCCGTCCCGTTGATGTGGACGATGGCGCGGATGACGTGATCGCCGGGCTCCAGCGCATCGAGTGCAAAGCCGCCGGTGGCGAACTGCGATGACGAGCCACGGGCGCGCAGGGTCATCGGCGCGGTCTCGATGGCGGCGCCATCCGCGGTCTTCGCGCGTTCGAGGACGACCGAGACCGTCGCGCTGCCGGGTTCCCCGTACAGCTCCAGGTAGGCCACCGCCGCTCCATCGGCGCGATCGAACGACAAGCGCGGCGAGAACGCTTCGCCTGATGCCGCGCCGAGCATGAGGTCGCTCACCTGCAGCGGTCCTGCCGTCGTGAGCGCCGCATTGACCGCATGCTCGATGGTGCCGCGACTGCCATCGTCGCCAATCGCCGCGACGCGAAGCTGATAGCGGCCGGCCGGCACCGATGCGGCGGTCGGCACGGGTGGCGCGCCTCCAGTCGAGAGCGTGGCCGTCCACTGGCTGCCCATCTTCAGGTCATGCGTCACCAGCGCGAACCGCGCCGGAATGGGGTGTGGTGATGGGGCAGGGGACTCGGCAAGCACGACCAGCTTCACGGTGCCGGAATCGGGTCCCTGCTGCGCATAGGCTGCCACGCGCAGGGGCAAGGCACGGTGCGTTTCCGACCCACGCACGAGCGCATCACGGGTAGCCGGGACATCCTTGCTGCCGGCGCCAGCGGCGGCGAACCGCGGCCGCGCGCGGAGCGTCACGCCGGCGCGCGTGGTTGCGAGCTCGATGCGCTGCAGCGCGGCGGATCGTTCGCCGGGACCGGGCTCGAACGTCAGCAAGTAGTAGCCCGCGAGCTCCGCCGCGATCCGTTCAACGGCCGGCCTCGCGCTTCCGGCCGTGCGGAAGAATGCGCCGCCGGTGAGATCGGTGACCTCCTGGAGGCCAGCACCCCGGCGATTCGCGTCCTCGAGCCCTGTCTGCGATGGCTGGCGGTCGGACGTGCCGCCGAGCGCGTCGAACTGCTGCAGCGCCACGACGCTCACGCGCGCGCGCGCGGCGGCGTCGGCCGCCTCCTCGATGAGCGGGCGGGTGCGGCGGGTGCCGAAAATCCCGCCCGACACGACGACCACCGACTTGGGTCCCTCAACCGCCGCCAGATTCTCGAACAGACTGCGAAGCGCTTCGAGCGTGACTCGCGTCGTCCGCTCGAATGTGTTGCCGTTGCTCTCGGCTTCGAACCGTACCTGGTCAGGGCAGGCAGGTCCCGCTCCGGCGCCACACTCGCGTGCAATCACGCGCTGCAGCACAATGCGGTCGCCTTCGAGGACGGCGATCGATTCGGACGGGCTCACCGAGAACTGCCCGAAACGAGGCTGTTCCTTACCGGCGATGCCGCGAAGCGCGGCGCGCACGGCGTCGATGTCGGTTGTGATTTCGACCCTGGTGCCGGCGCCTTTCAGCGCGATCAGGCCCGCCCTGTCGCCGGGCGCGAGTCCGTCGAGCAGCGCCTCGAGATCGTTGATGACGCCGCGCTCGCCGACAGGCAGGTGCTCATCGTCGATCGCGAGAATCAACGTGCGTGAGGCGATGGCGCGCGCATTCGAAGAGTAGGGCGCCGGGGCCGCGATCGCCTCCACCCCTGCGCGCGCTGGAGCCGCGACGAACTCGACCGACAGCACAGGCCGCGGGCGGCCGTTGACGCGCAGCGTGATCTCGGCCGCCGTGAGATCGGTGATCGCGCGGCCATCGCCATCGACGGCTGTGAAGTCGTAAGCGACGACGTCGATACCGCTGCGGAAGACTGGCTGCTGCTGGGAACTATTCGTCGCAAGTACGAGGGCCGCCATGAGGCGGCAGAGCCGGAGCATGGCTTGATATTACCTTCAACCAGACGTCACGTCGCTCGGCAGAGCACGTTTGACATCCATCACCGCGAGGCGCATCATCTCCCCGGAACAACTCCGGGGAGATCCGATGCCATCCAAGGAAGCCAGCCTCCTTCAGGGAAATCTCGACGTGCTGATTCTTCGCGCACTGAGCGAAGGGCCGTCGCACGGCTATGGCGTCGCGCGGTGGGTGTGGGACGCCACCGGTGGCGAGCTCGTGGTGGAAGACCGCGCACTCTACATCGCTCTGCATCGTCTCGAAGAGCGCGGGTGGGTCAGCGCATCGTGGGGCGCCTCGGAGAACAACCGGCGCGCCCGGTACTATCGGCTCTCAACGAAGGGCCGCCGGGCACTGGCGCGCAAGCAGCGCGAGTGGTCGGCCCATGCCGCGGCGATGTTCAAGGCACTCGGGGTCAAGCCATGAGCGACCTGCGGCGCCTCTCAGACGACATCGAATCCGAGATCTCCGATCATCTCGAGCGCCGCGTGCGCGATCTCCGGGAAGCGGGGATGACCGCGGCCGCGGCGCGCGAGCGGGCCCGGGCGGAGTTCGGCGACTTGTCCGCGGCGCGGCGCGACCTTCTTGCCATCGACGCGAGGATAACCACGCGACGCCAGCGCGGCCGCGTGTGGTCGGGCCTCGCAAGTGACATCCGGACGGGAACGCGGCGCCTCGCCGGCCAGTCCGGCCCGACGGCACTCACCATCCTGACCCTGGCGCTCGCGATCGGTTTCGCCGCCGCGGTCTTCAGCATCGTCGATCAGCTGATCCTGCGCCCCCCGCCATTCATTCACGCCGACCGGCTCGTGAACGTCCGGGACCGGAGCCGTCCCGACGGCGTAGGTGGGGGAGGTCTTCTCGGCGCGGAGAAGATTCTCGGCTGGCAGCAGCAGCCGGCGGTATTCGAGCGCCTCGAGGCTTATATTGGCGCCTTCTTTGACCTCACCGAATCCGCCGCGCCGGAAAGGGTCTCGGCGCGAGTTGTCTCGCTGGGTCTGATCGACATGCTCGGGATCCGAATGCACATCGGGCGTCCGTTCGCCGAAGGAGACGGCGCGCCGGGCAGCGAGAAGGTGGCGATCCTCTCGCATGGGTTCTGGACGTCACGGTTTGGCGGATCGCCCTCGACCCTCGGATCGCCCATCGTGCTCAACGACGAGCGCTACACCATCATCGGCGTGCTTGCTCGCGGAACGACGCTGCTCTCCGATGATGAGTCGGTCTGGCTTCCGGTGGACCTGAGTGCCTGGGGTGCGGGGGCACCGTCGTCAAGGTTCCTCGCGATCGGCCGGCTGAATGCCGGACTCGACGCCAGCGAAACCCGGGAGAGAGCGAACGTTATTGCCGCGGAGCTTGTGAAGTCGACGCCGCTCGCAGACACCTGGTATCTCGGCATCGACGAAATGCGCTCCGCGTCACTGACGCTGCCGACAAGACAGACACTGTACGTCCTGCTGGGCGCCGTCACCCTGCTGCTGCTCATCGCTTGCGTGAACGTCACGAGCTTTGCGCTCGGACAGACGTTGCGCCGTGATCGCGAACTGCGGCTTCGCGCCGCCATCGGAGCCGGCCGGTGGAGACTGCTTCGGGAATGTCTCGTCGAAACGATGCTGCTGGCTGTGGCCGCCGGTCTCGCGGCCGCGCTCATCGCACAGGTCGCGCTTGACGTGCTTCTCGCCGCCGCGCCTGACGGTCTGGCCTTCATGACCACGAGGACAGTGGAGATCGATGTCAGAGTCCTCGCGGTCATGACCGCGGTCACGCTGACGACGGGCCTGTTGGCCGGGCTCCTGCCAGGCATTCGCGCCTCGCGCGTGGATCTCCCGAGCGCACTTCGCGACGGTGCGCGCGGATCCGAGCGCGGTCTGTCGTTCGGCGCCGGCATCGGCGCACTCGTCGTGGCCGAAGTCGCGCTGGCGATGGTGTTGCTCGTAGGCGCCACGCTGATGTCCCGCACACTCATCGCGTACCACGCGCTCGAGCCTGGGTTCGACATCGACAAAGTGATGACGGCGCAACTGTTCCTGCCCACGCATCGTTATCCAACCGAGCAGGCTCGGCGAGATTTCTTCGACGCGCTCGACGCGGCGCTCAGAAGGCAGCGCGGTATAGAGGCCTCGGCGCATGCGTGGGGTCTCCCGCCAGCCGCCGGGTCATTGTCCGGAGTGCTGCAAGCGGAGGCGAAGGAGCCGCTGTCCGGCGAGCAGGAATATTTTGCGAACCGCGTGTCCCCCACCTACTTCGAGACGACCGGGACACGGCTGCTGGCGGGCAGAGTGTTCACGCCCGCCGATGCCGACGACCACGTGATTCTGAGCGAAGCATTCGCTCGACTGCTGTGGCGCGACGAGCCGGCCGTCGGCAGACGGCTGAGGGAAGGATCCAAGGGGCCTTGGCTGACCGTTGTGGGCGTGGCGGGCAATGTCGAGTCCCGCTGGGACGCCGCTCAGCGGTCGGACCTGCAGGTGTACTACCCGCTTGCGCTGGATGTGCCGGCGCCGGACAGACGGCCCGGACGCTCGTATATGCCCCGGATGCTGATCGTCCGAGCATCCGACCTGGCACTGGTGCCGGCAGCCGTCAGGGAGCAAGTGCGCCTGCTGGATCCGCTTCAGCCCGTGGCCACGTTCTCGTCCGGCGCTGAAATCTACACCGAGCCGTTCGCCCAGCAGCAGTTCCTGCTGACCGTGATGGGGGCGTTCGCGGGGATTGCGCTGCTGCTGGCCGCGATGGGAATCTTCGGTGTGTTGTCCCAGGCCGTCACACGCCGGCGGCGCGAGATCGGCATCCGCATCGCTCTGGGCGCCGGAAGTCGACGTCTGATCAGCATGCTCGTCGGTCGCGGCCTCGCGCTGGCCGCGGCCGGCGCCGCGATCGGGACGGGCGCATCGCTCGCCGGCGTCAGAACGCTCGAAGGGCTGCTGTTCGGCGTGTCGCCGTTCGATGCCGTCAGCTTCGTCCTGGTGGTCGGGCTGATTCTGGCCGTCGCGCTCGTTGCCTGCTGGTGGCCGACCAGCCGTGCACTGGCCGTCGACCCGGCGGACGTGCTGAGGAGCGAGTAGCTGGGCGTGAAGTTCATCACGTCGCTCGAACGGGCCTTTCTGTAATAGCATCCGCTCCCATGACGCATCTCACGCGCAGGGAGTGGAACGCCCTGGTCGCTGGCGGCCTGGTCACGGCGCCGTTTGCCGGTCTGCGGGCCCAATCCAAGCCTTCCATCGTCGCCGGCGTCCGCATCGGCGCCCAGACCTACAGCTTTCGCGACAGGCCGCTCGATCAGGTGCCGGCCGCCTACAAGGCTGTCGGCCTGAGTTTCTGCGAGCTCTGGTCGGGCCACCTGGAAGCTGCGCAGGTGATTGGGGCAACGCGCGAAACGCCCAGGCCGGAGCGGCGCGAGCTGCTGCGCAAGTGGCGGCTTGCCGTGCCCATGTCGCACTTCGAGGGAATCCGAAAACAGTTCGCCGACGCCGGCGTCACGCTGACGTCCTATGACGTGCCGTATCAGAACGACTGGACCGACGCGGAGATTGCGCGGTCATTCGAGATGGCCCGCGCGCTTGGCGTTTCCGTCATCACGTCCTCCGCCGTGGTCTCGGTTGTGCCGCGCATCGCGCCGCACGCGGAGAAGGCGAAGATCAAAGTGTCGTTCCACAACCACTCGAACATCAGGCCGGACGAATTCGCCACCCCGGACGACTTCGCCGCCGCCATGAAGGTGTCGCCGATGATGGGCGCCACACTCGACATCGGGCACTTCACGGCCGCCAACTTCGACGCCGTCGATTACCTTCAGAAACACCACGACCGCATCAACGCCCTTCACATCAAGGACAGAAAGAAGGATCAGGGACCGAACATGCCGTTTGGCGAAGGTGACACGCCGATCGTCGCGGTGCTCCGGCTGTTGCGCGATCGCAAGTGGGACATTCCCGCGCACATCGAATATGAGTATCGCGGCACCGAGACGGTCGCCGAAGTGAAGCGCTGCTACGACTATTGCCGTCAGGCGCTGGAGACGAAATGAGCGGGATCAGATTCAGGCTCTCCGTGATGATGTTCCTCCAGTACTTCATCTGGGGGTCGTGGTTCGTGACGATGGGCACGTACCTGACGCAGACGCTCGGGTTCTCGGCCGTGCAGGTCGGCCTCGCCTATGGCGCCACGGCCATCGCCGCGCTCGTGTCGCCCTTCTTCATGGGCATCATCGCCGACCGCTACTTCGCGTCAGAGAAGCTGCTGGCGATCCTGCATCTCGGCGGTGCGGGCCTGATGTACGCGGTGTCGCTGCAGACCGACTGGGCCCGCTTCTATCCGCTGCTCATTCTCTACGCGCTGTTCTATATGCCGACGCTGTCGCTGACCAACGCGGTGGCCTTCCATCACGTCGAGAATCCGGCGAAGGACTTTCCCATCATCCGTGTGCTGGGGACCATCGGCTGGATTGCCGCCGGCATCATCGTCGGCAAGGTGCTGCACGCCGATGCGCTGGCGGTGCCCATGCGTCTGGCCGCCGGCGCGTCGCTGGTGATGGCCGCGTTCTGCCTCGTGCTGCCGCACACGCCGCCGAAGGCGAAGGGCAGCGGCTTTGCGGTGCGCGATGCGCTTGGCCTCGATGCGCTCGGACTGCTGCGGCGTCCCTCGTTCGCGGTGTTCGTGCTGGGATCGTTCCTGCTGTGCATCCCGCTGCAGTTCTATTACGCCTTCACGAATCCGTTCCTGAATGAGATCGGCGCGCCCGAGCCCGCGTTCATCCAGACGTTCGGACAGATGAGCGAGATTGCCTTCATGCTCGTGCTGCCGGCGCTGCTGCTGCGGCTCGGCATCAAACAGATCATGCTGATTGGCATGGCGGCCTGGGCGCTGCGCTATCTCGCATTCGGCTTTGGCAATGCCTCTGACGGCATGTGGCTGATCTACACGGGGATCATCCTGCACGGCGTCTGCTATGACTTCTTCTTCGTCGCCGGACAGATCTACACCGACGAACACGCAGGGCCGCAGATGCGTGCCGCAGCGCAGGGACTGTTGAACTTCGTGACCAATGGCGTCGGCTACTTCATCGGCGCCTTCGTCTCAGGCCGCGTCGTCCAGGCCTATGTGACGGGCGAGGGTCTGCACGACTGGCGGCAGATCTGGATGGTGCCCGCGATTGGGGCGGCCGTGATTCTGGTGATCTTTGCGATTGCCTTCAGGCCAAAGACCGAAGGCGGAAGGACGGATGCCGCATGAAAATGCTGCTGGCGGCCATCCTGCTGGCGCTCGTTCCATCCAGCCCGATGCCGGACGCGCAGACGCCGCCGAAGCGCGTCTACATCTCGGTCGACATGGAAGGCATCAGCGGCATCTCAGGGTCGGATCAGACGTCGCTCGGTCAGCCCGAATACGGACGGTCGCGCAAGCTGATGGCCGAAGATGCGAACGCCGCCATCCGCGGCGCGTTTGCCGGCGGCGCCACCGACGTCCTGGTCAACGACTCGCACGGCGGCCAGCGCAATCTGCTGCCTGAGGATCTCGATCCGCGCGCGCGCCTCATCAGCCACAGCTTCAAGCGCCTCGGCATGATGGAAGGTCTCGATGCGACTTTTCATGCGGTGATCTTCGTCGGCTATCACGCAAAGGCCCAGTCACCGGCAGGACTGTTCGCGCATACGGGCTCAGGCGTCGTGCGCGACCTGCGCATCAACGGCCAGTCGGTCGGCGAGGGCGGTCTCAATGCGCTGCTCGCCGCGTGGCACGGCGTGCCGGTCGTGCTCGTCACGGGCGACGATGTGGCGGTGGAAGAAGTGAAAGACCGGGTGCCGCAAGTGCGTGGCGTTGCGGTGAAGCGCGCGATCAATGTGCGCGCGGTGGAGCTGAAACCGCTTGCCCAGGCGCGCAAGGAGATCGAGGAGGAAGCGCGCCTCGCCGTGGCCGCGGTGCAAGGTGGCGCCGCCGGCACCCCGCGCCGCGCCGCGCAGTACCGCGTCGAGCTTCAGTACAACAACTTCACCTATCCCGAAGTCGCAAGCGCCTTCCGCGAGATCGAGCTCGTCTCGCCCGACACCGTCGCATTCACACGGCCGACGATGCCCGAAGCATACCGGCTGATTCGAGTGTTGTACCGGTTCATCAACCCGGACTGAAATTCTGAAATTCTACCCGGTTGATTTTTCCCGGTTGAAGAAACTGACCGGGAAAAATCAACCGGGTAGAGTTTCAGGCCCAGTACGCAGTTCCTGCCGGCTCGGCGATCAGCAGCGGCTTGAGAAAGGCGACGGCCTTGTTGAGCCCTTCATCGCCCGACATCAGGCTGTCTTCGTGCTCGATGCTGACCACATGGTCGTAGCCCGCCATGCGCAGGTTGCTGATTATGTCTTTCCAGAACAGCGTATCGCTGCCGTACCCGACCGTCCGGAAGATCCAGGAGCGCGCTATCTCGCGCGTGTAGTTCTTCGAGTCGAGCACGCCGTTGACCATGGTGTTGGCCGTATCGACGCGGCAGTCTTTCGCATGCACGTGGAAGATGGAGCCGGCCAGCGCGCGAATGGCTGACGTCACATCGATCTGCTGCCAGATCATGTGGCTCGGGTCGAAGTTGCAGCCGATGACTTTCGGCGCGAGCGCGTGCAGGCGCAGCATCGACTCGGGGTTATAGGCCACGAAGTTCGGGTGCATTTCGATCGCCACGCGCACGCCGGCAGATCGCGCGGCCTTCGACGCCTGCTTCCAGTACGGCGTCACGCGCTCGCGCCACTGCCACTCGAGCATCTTCGAAAATTCGGGCGGCCACGGCGAGACGATCCAATTGGGCTGCTCCGACTTCGCGTCGCCCCCTGGACATCCGCCGAATGTGATGACCGTGTCGACATCCAGCTTCTTTGCCAGCTGCAGCGTGTTCACGAACGTGTCGTGGTCAGCCTGCGCGCGCTTCTGCTGCGGATGCAGCGGATTGCCATGGCAGCTGAGCGCGCTGATGATCAGGCCGCGCTTCTTGATCGCCTGCCGGAACCCCTTCAGCTTCTTATCGCTCTCGAGCAGCTCCTCGGGCTTGCAATACGCGTTGCCGGGATAGGCACCCGTACCGATTTCGACCGCGTCGAGCCCGAGCTCGACGACGTAGTCGAGCATCTCCTCGAAAGGCTTCTTGCCGAACAGGACCGTGAAGACGCCAAGTTTCATGTTCGGAGAGTGTATACCCGCCCGTTTCGCGCGGCGCTCGCGCCTTGCGCAGAGGTGGGCTAGACGGTCACCCAGCGTCGCGTCGTCGACGACTTTTCGATGGCCGCAAGCACTTGCTGGTTGCGCAGGCCGTCTTCGAAATTCGGCGACGGCACGCGCTTGTCGGCCATGGCTTCGAGCAGATCGTAGATCGTATGCGTGAAGGTGTGTTCGTAGCCGATGATGTGTCCCGGCGGCCACCAGGCTTTGATGAAGGGATGGTCCGATTCCGTCACGATGATGCGCCGGAAGCCGCGGATCCCGGGCGGGTCGGACTCGAAGTACACCTCGAGCTCGTTCATGCGCTCGAGATCGAACGCGATGCTGCCTGTGCTGCCGTTGATCTCGAAGCGGTTGTGGTTCTTGCGGCCCAGCGCCATGCGCGTGGCCTCGAGGGTGCCGATGGCGCCGCCGTCGAACCGCACCAGCGCCATCGCCGCATCGTCGACGGTGACGCGCCCGCGCTTGCGGCGGTTCTCGACGAGCGGCCGTTCCTGGATGAACGTCTCGAGATGGCCAGAGACCTCGGCGATCTCTCCGACGAGAAAGCGCGCGAGGTCGATCGAATGCGCCGCGATGTCGCCCAAGGCGCCGGATCCCGCCTTTGTCTTGTCGAGCCGCCACACCAGCGGGAACGCGGGATCGGCAATCCAGTCCTGCAGGTACGTGCCGCGGAAGTGCCTGATGTCGCCGATGCGGCCGTCCTCGATGAGATGCCGCGCCAGCATCACCGCCGGGGCGCGGCGGTAGTTGTGGCAGATCATGTGCGCGACGCCGGCCTTCTCGACGGCGTTCAGCATGCGCTGCGCCTCGGCGACCGAGTTGGCGAGCGGCTTCTCGCAGATGACGGCCTTGCCGGCCTTTGCCGCCGCAATCGCGATCTCGGCGTGCGAGTCGCCCGGCGTGCTGACGTCAATCAGATCGATGTCTTTGCGCGCGACGACGGCGCGCCAGTCGGTCGAAGCCTCGTCCCACCCATAGCGGCGCGCGGCCGCTTCGACGTTTGAGCCATTGCGCCCGCAGATCACTTTCATGCGGGGTGTGAATCGCGGCGAAAAGAACGGTGTGACCTGGCGGTAGGCGTTGCTGTGCGCCTTCCCCATGAAGGCGTATCCGATCAGCGCGACGTTGATCTCACGCGTCATTTTTTCTTCGGCCGCTTGGCGGTCGTATCGAGCGCGCGCACGTGCTTCGCGAGCGCCGCGATCTGTGGTGCGGTGAGCCGTCCCTCGAATGGAAGCATCGCGGTTCCCGGCACGCCTTCGCGAATGGTTTTCGCCGCCTCGGCCACGGTCTTGGTCTTCCACTTCCGGCCGACGAAGCCCATTTCCTTGATGGGCGCCTTGCCGTCGGGCCCATGGCACGCCTGGCACATGCTGCCATAAAGCTCTTTGACGGTGGGGCCTTTCGGGGCCTGCGCAGGCTTCCTGGCCTGGCCCACGACAGACGGCGCGTTCCAGGCGAGCGCGGCAAGAACACACGTGGCAGCCAGCACGACGGTCTTCATGCGATCGATCATGCCGCGCCAGGGCCTGCCGGCGCCAGCTGAGGCGCACGCGCCTGCCCGCGCGCAATCACGGCGCCGACATAACAGAGCGCAATCACCACCAGCAGCAGGTTGAATCCCGTTACGAGTGACAGATATTCACCCACGCCGCCCGCCATCGCGCCAAGCAGGTTCGTGCCGTAGTCGCGCGCGATCGAGTTCGAATGTTTGATGGCCGACCCGAATAACAGACCCGCGCAGACGATTGGGCTGAAGATCAACACCGCGTAAAACAGCGACTCCGCGGCGCGGCTCTCGAACGTGACGCGGCCGACGGGCACCGCATAGTTCACAGCCAGCAACGCCAGCAGCACGCCGCCGACCAGCCACGCCCTGCGCACTTCAATCCGCGACACGATGAAGTTGGCGACGAGCGCCATGGTGAGCACGGCGGCGATCGCCACCGATGCGACGACCCATGTCGATCCCCACAGCAGCGCGAGCTGAATGATCGATTTGGTCTCGAGCATCATGAAACCGGCGCCCAGCAGAAAGAACTGCCACGACCAGGCAGCTTTTCTTGGCGGCGGGGACCCCTGCACCCCGCCTAGCTCGCTCACTCGCGGGGGCCCCGGCGCCCCGCTCCGTTCGCTCGCAAACTGCACTGTGATGACCGAAACCACCAGAATCATAGCCAGCACCACCATGTAGTGCTGCGGGATGTGGCGGTTCTTGAGATAGAGGAACGGCCAGTCGTCGCTCGCTGGTTCGATTTGCGTGTCGCGGGTATGCATGCGCGCGGGACTTGGCTGGTGCGATTGGCCGAAGGCCGTCACACGATCCGGAATCGCCGGCGGGATCGTCATCGTGGCCAGCCGCGGTCCGGCCATCATCACGCCCAGATACGCGCGCTCCTGATGAACGTGCACCCACGGTTCCTGGCCGAAGGCTTCCGCAGCCGTATTCGCCAGCCGGTCGACCAGCCATGGCTCCCGGAAGTAGTTGTAGATCACCAGCAGCCCATCGTCCTTCAGGTGATCCCGTACGGCGAGGAACGATTCGACGGTGAACATGTAGCTTTCGAGCCGCACGCCCGAAAAGCTCGACTGCATGGTGAGCGAATCGATCAGCGCGAACACGACCAGGTCGTACTTCTTCGTCGAATTCCTGAGGAAGTGCCGCGCATCGTCATTGTGGATGGTTACGCGGGGATCCGAGTAGGGCCGGTCGGGATTGAGCTCGCGTCCCAGCTGGATGATGGTGGGATCGATTTCCACCGCATCGATATGCCGCGCGCCGTGCTTCAGGGCGGCCGCGACATCGGTGCCGGAGCCGGCGCCGAGAATCAGCACCTCTTCAAAGCTGTCGCCGAACGCGGTGTACGGCCACTGATAGAAGTACTCCTTCTGATCGATCGGCGCCATCGACTGGTGGAAGATGTTGTTCACCTCGATAACGGTGTCGGGCCCATCGGTGCGCACATCGACTTTGTAGTAGGGCGACCATAGGGAGCCGCGGGCCATGTAGTGGACGAGGCCGAGCGAGGCCGCAAGACAGGCGATGCTCAGAGCGATCGCCAGCGCCCGCGGCGGCCGCTCGCCCGGCGCGCCGCGGAGGATGAGCGGCCCCGCGGCCGCGAATGCCACCGCGAACCACACCGTGGGCGACAGCTGCAGCCAGGAGCAGAGCGCCAGGGCGGCAACACCCGCGAGGCTGCCGGCAAGATTCAACGTGTAGGCGCGCAGCGGCGTGATGGCGGCCATCTCGCGCGCCATGCGCTGTGCGAGCGCCACGAAGAGCGCCGCGACGGTGAGAAAGAGCAGCGGCAGAATCAGCGTGCTTTCGACGAGCCTGACGCGATCGGCGGTGCCGCTCGAAAAATAGATCGACGTCGAGCTGGGCACGGCGATCTCGAGTTTGCCGGCGAACACGGCGGCGATGACCAGCAGCTGCAGTACGGGAAAAAGAAAGAACAGACGCCGGCGCCGCGCGGCCAGCAGGCAGCCGACGCCGATGCCGAGGAAGCTTGCGAGCAGAATGAAGTTCGAAAAGAACGACAGCAGCCTGATGTAGGCCGGCATCCATCGAATCAGTGCAACTTCGAGAAACAGGACGAGGAAGGACGAAAGAACGATCATTCAGGCATGAGTCCAAGCTTCTTGAGGGCCTCCTCGGGACAGCCGTTCCACTCCGGCACGTAGACGTTGCCCGTGAACTGCAGATCTTCCATGCCGATCTTGCTTGTCCAGAATCCGGTCGCTGTCAGGTCGCGGAAGCTGCGGAAGAAGGCGAGCCCGTGTGATTGATCGGGACGCGCGGGCTCGAGTCCCGAAATCTCGTCGAGCACCTGACGGCGTTCGACATCGGTGGCAGCGACGAACGTCTTGTTGAAGCGCGCGTTGCACTCCTGATCGAGCCATGCCAATCCGCCGCGCATCGGCACCTGGCGCGCCGGCTGATCCACCATCATGAAGTCGATGAATTCAGGCACGCCGGCATCAGTGGCGCCGCCGGACCGTTCATCCTTTGGGATGATGGTCTCGGCCAGCAGCACGACGGTGGCGTACTCGCGGGCTGTGAAGAACTTCGGCTTGAAGGTGGGCGCCGCCGGCCTGCGGGCCTGTTGCGTGCGGCGCTGGGCCTCGAAGACTTCGGCTTCGGTCCACACGAATCCTGCGGCCAGAGGCGCGGAACCCAGCAGCTGCAGCACGGCGCGCCGATTCATGCGAGCCATCAGATGTTTCCCTTCCGGCGCTCGTCGACGATGTAGTCGCTCGTGCGCCACGCGAGCGCGAGAATCGTCCACGTCGGATTCTTGTCGGGCTGCGACACGAACGGACCCGCATCGGCCACGAAGACGTTTTTCACGTCGTGCGCCTGGCAGTTGGCGTTGACGACCGACGACTTTGAATCGTGGCCCATGCGCGTGACGCCAAGTTCGTGGATGATCTGTCCGCCGGGCAGGAGTCCGTAGCGTGCTTCCGCGCCGGGCATCGGCGCCATCGGCGTGCCGCCCATTTCCGCGATGATCGCGCGGAAGGTCTCCTGCATGTGCTTCGCCTGTTTGATCTCGTAGTCGGTCCACTTGAAGTGGAAGCGCAGGACAGGGATGCCGAACTTGTCGACGACCGTGGGATCGATCTCGCAGTAGCTGTGTTCGTTCGGAATCATCTCGCCGCGGCCGGCGAAGCCCACCGTGGCGCCGTAGAAGCGGCGATAGTCGTCTTTGAGCTTTTTCCCGTAGCCGACGCCGGCCGGCGGTGTTCCCGAGCCCTGCATGCCGGCATAGAGATGAACGTTGCCCATGAATCCGAAGCTCGGCATGCGGCGTCCGCCGCCCACTTCGATGTGATAGCCGCGAGGGAAATCCAGCTTGCGGTTGTCCATCCACCACGGCATGTACAGATGCATGCCGCCGACGCCGTCTTCGTTGTGCGGCGGCATGTTCATCATCGCGGGAATGAATCCCGTCAAGCCGACGCCCGTGCTGTCAGTCAGATATTTCCCCACGTTGCCGGTGCTGTTTCCAAGTCCCTGCGGAAACCGCGTCGACTTCGAGTTCAGAAGGATGCGGGCCGACTCGCATGCGCTCGCCGCGAGCACGACGATGCGGGCGCGGACGTGGTTCTCGCGGCCGGTGTTCCTGTCGATGTAGGTGACGCCGGTCGCAAGACCGTCAGCGCCAACCGTGACTTCGCGCGCCATCGCGTTCGCTTGAATGGTCAGGCGCTTCGTGGCGATCGCCGGCGGAAGCAGAACCGACGGCGACGAGAAGTTGGAATGCGTGGCGCATCCGCGGTTGCACTGGCCGCAGTAGTGGCACGCGATGCGGCCGTTGAGCGGCTTCGTGAGAATCGACATGCGGCTGGGCACGCACGTCACGTTCAACCGATCGGCGGCCTTCTTGACGAGCAGCTCGTAGCAGCGCGGTTTCGGCGGCGGCTGAAAGATGCCGTCGGGCTCGTTGGGCAGGCCTTCGTTCGTGCCGAAGATGCCGATCAGCTCATCGACTTTGTCGTAGTACGGCTTGATGTCGTCGTAGGTGATCGGCCAGTCGTCGCCGAGCCCGTCGAGGCTCTTTCGGCGGAAGTCATTGGGACCGAAGCGAAGAGAGATGCGGCCCCAGTGATTCGTGCGCCCGCCCAGCATGCGGGCCCGGAACCAGTCGAAGGCGGTGCCCGGCGCGCGGGTGTACGGCTCTCCCTCGAGCGAAAACCCGCCGAAGCACGCGTCGAACTCGCCGAATTCCTGTTTTGGCGTGGCCGCCCCGCGTCTGGGCGAGTCGTACGACCACTTGAACATGTAGGCATCCTTGACGGGATCCCACATCGGCCCGGCTTCGAGGATGACCACGTTGGCGCCGCCTTCGGCCAGCACCTTGGCGGCCATGCCGCCGCCGGCGCCCGAGCCGATGATGCAGACGTCATAGCTGCGGCGGTTCTCGATGATCTGCACAGGGAAGGAATTGTATAGTGGGTCCCATTATGGCCATCTCCCGCCGCAAGTTCGTGACTACTACCTCGGCCGCAGGCGCGGGCCTGCTGATCCTGCCGCGCCATGTGCTTGGCCGGGGCTTTCAGGCGCCGAGCGATCTCGTGAATTACGCGACGTGCGGCATCGGCGGGATGGGGCGCGTGAACACACGCAACGTGGCCAGTCAGAACTGGGTGGCGGTCTGCGACGTCGATGCGGGGCTGATGGAGAGCTCGCTCAACGGCTACACGACCGACATCGACCGCGAGCGCAAGAGCCGCGAGGCCGCGGTGACGGCGGGCAACACCGGCCGCGTCGAATCGCTCGACCGCGTCATTGCCAACATCGATCGCATCAACACCGTGCACAAGCCGCGTCTGCAGAAGTACGCCGACTATCGCGTCATGCTCGAGAAGCAGAAGGACATCGACGCCGTCATCATCGCGACGCCCGATCACATGCACGCGCCGATTGCGCTCGCCGCGATACAGGCCGGCAAGCACGTGTACGTGCAGAAGCCGCTCTGCTGGTGTGTGAGCGAAGCGCGCGCGCTCGCGAAGGCGTCCGCCGACAACCCGAAGCTGATGACCCAGATGGGCAACCAGGGCCACTCGAGCGACGATGCGAGGCTCGGGTACGAATACATCACGTCGGGTGCGATCGGCGGCGTGACCGAAGTGCACGTGTGGACGAATCGTCCGCTGGCGTACTGGCCGCAGGGGCTGCCGCGGCCGACCGGCCCGCTGCCCGAGAATCCCGAGCGCCCGCTTCGCTGGGACCCGCGCGGCGTCGATCGCCGCCTTGCCGCCGCCATGGGCGTCGTGCCCGTGCCCGACGGACTCGACTGGAATCTCTTTCTCGGCGTCGCGCCCGACGTGGCGTATCACCCTGTGTACCACCCCTTCAACTGGCGCGGATGGGTCGACTGGGGCCAGGGCGCGCTTGGTGACATGGGCGCGCATCTCGTCGACCATCCGTTCTGGTCGCTCGATCTCGGCATGCCCACGACCATCGAGACCGTGTCGACGCCGTTCAATCGCGTCTCGTACCCGCATGCGACCACGACCTACTATCAGTTCCCTGCGCGCGGCGACAAGCCGGCGGTGCGGCTCACGTGGTACGACGGCGACGTCACGCCACCGACGCCGGACGAACTCGGCGACGGGAAGCTGAACGCCGAGGGAGGAATCCTGTTCATCGGCAGCAAGGGCAAGATGCTGCAGGACACGTATGGGCTGCGCCCGCGCCTGCTGCCGGCGTCGCTGCACGACTCGACACCGGTGCCGAAGCAGGTGCTGCCGAGGATCCCGAACGGCATGAGCGGCGGGCACGAGATGAACTGGATCGAGTCGATTCAGGGCAAACAGAAGATCTCGAGCCCGATCGAGTTCGCGGCCAGGCTCACCGAAGTCATGCTGCTCGGCATCGTCGCGCTCAGGGCGGGCGCGAAAATCCACTACGACGCGGCCAACATGCGGATCACGAATACGCCGCCGCCCGACGGACCGAACTACAACAGCTTTCTCACTCGCGAATACAGGACGGGTTGGTAATGAAAACGCTGATTGCTTTCACGCTGCTCACCCTCGCGGGCGTGCTGCCCTTCGACTCGGCCTTCGGCCTCGCTCAGGGCAACGCCCAGTTCATGGGGCGTTGGAACATGACCGGCACCGCAGAGAACGCCGGTGTCGTCTACTGGCTGCAGGTGACAGAGGAGGGCGGCGTTGTGAAAGGCCGGTTCCTCAACCGCTTCAGCAGCCCGTATGACCTTGCCAACGTCAAGATCGAAAACGGTGAGCTGTCGTTCTGGAACACCCCGCGCAACCCTGAGCAGAAACCGAATCCAGTGTGGCGCGCGAAAGTTGCCGGCGGCAAACTGGTGGGGACGACGACGTCAACGCGGAATGACGGAACGACGAGCATCGTCGAATGGGTCGGCGTGCGTCCGCCAACGTGGCCGGCAAACCTGAACGCCAACGGCAAGCACACGTATGGCGCGCCGGTATCGCTGTTCGACGGAAAGACGATGGATGCGTGGGGCGTGCAGCACACGCGGAATCCGATGAACTGGTCGGTGATCGATGGCGCGATGACCAGCGCCGACAAGGGCGGCAACAAT
Source organism: Vicinamibacterales bacterium (assembly GCA_040902895.1). Taxonomy (GTDB): domain Bacteria; phylum Acidobacteriota; class Vicinamibacteria; order Vicinamibacterales; family SCN-69-37; genus JALYRV01. Next base: position 68,487 of record JBBDWL010000117.1, read on the forward strand.
CTGGTCTCGAAGCAGAAGTTCCAGGACTTCAAGCTCGAAGCGGAGTTCAACGTCGCGCCGAAGAGCAACGGCGGCATCTACCTGCGCGGCAGGTACGAGATGCAGGTGCTCGATGATGCCGGACAGCCGCTTACGCCGCAGTCGCAGATGTCGATCTACGGCCGCACGCCGCCGCTGGTCAACGCCAGCAAGCCGGCGGGCGAGTGGCAGACCGTCGAGATCATCGTCGTCGGCAACGCCGTCACGGCGACCCTCAATGGCCAGAAAGTGCACGACAACGCGGTGATTGGCGGCATCACCGGCGGCGCGCTCGACGCCAACGAGAGCGAGCCGGGCCCGATCATGCTGCAGGGGGATCACGGCAAAGTCGCGTTCCGCAAGGTCGTTGTGACGCCGATTACGCGCGCCGGATCGTAAGCAACGCGATCCAATGCGAGGCCTGCTGCACGATCTGCGCTTCGTCGCGCGACGGCTGCGCGCCGCGCCGATGTTTGCGTTCTTCGCGGTGCTCACGCTGGGCCTCGGCATCGGCGTGACCACGGCGACGTACTCGGCACTCCATCGGGCATTCTGGCGTCCGCTCGGCATTCCTGATAACGCGCAGGCGTTCTGGGTCGGCACCAAATCCGGCGCCCGCGTTCCGCAGCCGAGGTCGATGTCCTCTCCGGACCTGCGCGACCTCCGTGCTAACCAGACCGCATTCGTATCGGTTCAGGCAACGACCACGTTTCCGGCCGCGCTCTTCGCGAACGGCCGGTCCGCGCTCATTTCAGGCGAAGCCGTAACGGGCGGCTATTTCACGGCGCTCGGCCTGCGCCCGATGCGTGGCCGGCTGCTGCAGCAGGCTGACGATGATCCGGCTGCACCACCAGTGGCGGTCGTGTCAGAGCGGCTCTGGCGTACGCATTTCGCGTCTGACGAGCAGGCGATTGGCAGGCCCGTGAAGGTTGGCGGAAGGGTGTTCGTGCTGGCCGGCGTCGCGTCGCCGGGCTTCGAGGGCATCGTCGGAAGGGTACCGATTACCGACGTTTGGGTGCCCCTGTCCACGGCCGAAACCGTCTTCTACCGTTTGCGCGGTCTCGCGTCGTCGGCCAACAGAAACCGGACGTGGCTGCGAGTCTTTGGCCGGCTCGCGCCGGACCGGACGGCGGCCGACGCCGGCGCGCAGCTTGCGGCACTCGGCGCCGCGCTCGACAACAGCGAGCCCATGGGGTATCGCAGCGGCAGGGAGACCGTCAAGATTCCGCGCGCGTGGACGACGGTTCGTGTTGGCGAACGGTTCAATCCGCTCCAGGACGAAATGATGCGAGCCATGATGCTCGTGCCGGCGCTCATCCTGCTGATCGCGTGCACGAACCTCACGAATCTCGTGCTCTCGCGCGGCACCTCGCGCGCACACGAGTTCGCGGTGAGGCGCGCTCTTGGATGCTCGCGCGCGAGTCTCGTACGCGATCAGTTGCTCGAAGTTGGCGTTATCGCAACCGGGGGAAGCCTTGCCGGTATCGCCACCGCGTATGCATTGCTGTCGATGGTCGACGCGATGATCACCAGTGCGTACGGCTTCTGGCCCCGGCTGCGCATTGATCTTTCGCTCGAGCCTTCGGTGCTGGTCGCCGTTGCGGGCGCTGCCCTGCTCGCCCTGTTGGTGTCGGGGCTCATACCCGCCCTGGAGCTCACCCGCGCGAAGCGCTCGCGTGCGCTCGGCGTGGACTCGCCGGGATCCGCCCCGCCCCGCTGGCGCGGCCGAAGCAATCTGATTGCGCTTCAGGTTGCCGCGTCCATCGCGCTGTTCCTTGTTTCATCCCTGTTCGTGCGCCAGATCATGTCAACCGAAGTCGCGAAGTCAGGCATGAATCTGGACAGATCCGCGCTGGTAAATGTTCCCTTCGACACCGCGCGACTCGACGACGCAGGCGCACGCCAGGCGGTAGCGCGCGTGCTCGACGAGCTGCGCCGCACGCCGGGCGTCGATCGAGCGGCCGCCGCCGTGCTGTGGGATCGACCGGCACGCTCGTCAAGCGCGCGCATTGCTCCCGCGGACGGACGTCCCAGTCCTGGAACGGGCGACCTGATCCCGATGACCGGCGATGGCTTCGCCGTGCTCGGCCTGCCGCTCCGTGCCGGCCGGACCTTCTTCGATACCGACGATGCTGGCGCAGCTGCCGTAACGGTCATCAACGAAGGCCTGGCGCTGAACTTTTTTGGCACCCGCAATGCGGTGGGGCGCACGCTGCCGATCCACATCGTGATGGACAGAGGGAGCTCGGTGCCGGGCGCTGCCGTCAGAGCTCTCAGTGTCGTGGGAGTCGTGGCCGATACCTACGACCGGCGCGGACAGCCCGAGTCGAAGATCTATGTTCCATACGGCCAGCACTTCGCCGCCGAAGTCGACTTCATCGCCCGCTCAACGTCGGTATCCGACAACGCGCTCGCGATGAGCATGCGCAACGCGGTCATGAAGGTGGCGCCCGAGGTGCCGGTCGGTTACGCCGGTCCGGCCAGCATCATCGAAGGGTTCGCCAGCACACGCACACTGCGCCTGATGACGATCATTGCGGTTTCGCTGGCAAGCTTCGCGCTGCTGCTTGCGATGGGAGGGCTGTACGGCGTGCTGATGCACGTCATGACGCAGCGCCGGCGTGAGCTGGGGATTCGCGCGGCGCTTGGCGCCGATCAGACCCGGATTCGGAACCTGGTGCTGAAGGAAGGCATCCGGCCAGTGCTGGAGGGATCGATCATCGGCCTCGGCGGCGCCGGCGTCATGATGCTCGTGTCTCAGCCGATGTTCTCGAAGCCGGTTTCGGCCATTTCTCCCGGATACACGATTCTCGCGGTCATCCCTCTCGTCCTGGCCGCCGCGGTGGCCTGCTATCTGCCGGCGCGGCGAGCGAGCAACGTCGATCCGAACGTCGCGCTCCGAGAGCTGTAAGGGCCGAAGGCCCGGATTGTGCACTGCCTGAACTCAGCAATGAGATGGGCAGTCGTCCTGAACCACCGATCCGGAAAGGCCCCGGCCGAACAGAAGCTTCGCGACGCTCTCGAACAGGCCGGTCTCGGATCCGCTGACATTCTGCGGGTGCCGGCAGCGATGGGAGGCGGCAGCGTCGATCACACCGCGGCCTCGTGCGACGTCATCGTTGCTGCCGGCGGAGACGGCACCGTGTCGACCGTTGCCGCGGCGGCGGCGCGGCATGGGAAGACCCTGGGCGTCATCCCGTGCGGCACACTCAATCATTTCGCACGCGACGCTGGCATTCCGCTCGCGCTCGACGAGGCCGTTGCCGTGCTGGCGTCGGGGCATACGCGCCTTCTCGATGTGGGCGATGTCAACGGCCACGTCTTCATCAACAACGCCAGCATTGGCGCGTATCCCCGCATGGTCTGGGAGCGCAATCGCGCGCGCGAGAAGGGTCTGCCGCGGCCGCTTGCCGTTGGCCTTGCTGTTGCGAGGACGTGGTTCGACCTGCGCAGTATCGCCGTGCGGCTGTCGGTCGACGGCACCGACATGATCCGCAGCAGTCCGTTTATCTTCGTGGGCAACAGCGAGTACGAGATCGAGGGCACGTCAATTGGTCGGCGCACGACCATGACCGATGGGAAGCTGTCGCTGTATATGGCGCCGAAGTTCGATCGGCTCGATGCGCTGCTGCTGCCGGCGCGCGTGCTGCTGAAGAGCCTGGAGCGGCACGAGAACTTCGAAGCGATGGCCGCGTCGGTCATTACCATCGAGCCATCGGCGCGCCGCGTGGCGATGGCGCTCGACGGCGAGATCCGCACGCTCGACGCTCCGCTGCGCTTTACTGTGCGGCAGAATGCCGTGCGCACGATCCTGCCGTCGCAGACAGACGGCTGACATGCGCACGCTGGTCCATCTGTCCGATCTCCATTTCGGGCGCATCGACCCTTCCGTGATCGATCCGCTCCGGCGCGCGGTGCTGAGCGCGCAGCCTGACCTGATTGCGATCTCGGGAGATTTCACGCAGCGCGCGAAGCCGTCGGAGTTTCGCGCGGCGCGTGTGTTCCTCGACTCGCTTGAACCGGCGAAACTGGTGGTGCCCGGCAACCACGACGTTCCGCTGTGGAACGCCGCGGCGCGGTTTCTCACGCCGCTGTCACGCTATCGCCGCCACATCAATCCCGAGCTCGAGCCGGAGTACGAGGACGAGGAAATGATCGCGCTCGGCGTGAACACCGCGCGATCGTGGACGTGGGGCGAAGGGCGCATCAGCGTGCACCAGGTCGCGCGGATCGTGGATCGCCTGAGAGGCGTGCCGCCGTCGCTGATCCGTGTGATCGTCACGCATCATCCGTTCGATCTCCCGCCGGGCGTTCATGAGAAGCGGCTGCTCGGACGCGCGCGCATGGCCATGGCCGAACTTGCCAAAGCCAATGCGGATCTGTTTTTGTCGGGGCATCTTCACCTGAGCCATGCGTCGCATTCGGCCGAGCGTTACCGCATCGAGGGACACTCAGCTCTGATCGTGCAGGCAGGAACGGTCTCCTTGCGCGGCCGAGGTGAGCAGCCGTCATTCAACCTGCTGCGCATCCAGCGGCCCGAGATCTCGCTCCACAGGCTGGCGTGGGACGTCGTCGGCGCGGGCTTCGTCGAAACCGCCGTAGGTCATTACCGGCACACGAGTGCCGGGTGGGTTGAGGCCTGATCTATAATTGAGGTTTCCGACCGGCCCGACCGGGCCTTGCTGGGACGTCGTTCAACGGTAGGACACCTGCCTCTGGAGCAGGTTATTGGGGTTCGAATCCCTACGTCCCAGCCAATTTCCACTCTAGAAGACGCCCGAATCCCTCTAACCGAGGGCTTCACGTGGATGACACGTGAATGGGCATCCTGGCACGATCTTCTTGCTCAAACTTTGCTAATCGCCGATGGCACACGTCTCGGCGATGGACGCGATCATCGCCACGGGCACTTACATCAGCCGGGCTTGCCGGCTATGTGCCGGCGAGGCGGGCGTCGCGTATCGATTCCGTGCTGGCTCTACGGTCGGAATAAGCGTGCCGTCATGCATTCGCGTCTGCCTGTCGCTTTCGGCGCTCACGATCTTTGAAGCGAGGCGCGACGTTGACGAAGGCTGCAAGAAAGCGCCCTTGGTGATATCGGTCCGGTCGGTCGTCTGGCCGGACCTCGTGGATGTCCACCCGGCCCGCCGCAGAAGTGGCCCCTTATCGCGCAGGCTCAAACAACTCGATCGGATTGCCGTCTGGATCCTCGATCTGGATTTGTTTGCCGCCAGGACCCGTCTCGATGTCATTCCGAAAACGGACGTTGGCTCTCTTCAGGGTCTCGATGAACGCTGGAAGATGGTTGACCCGAAGCACGACACGATTCCATCCGCCGGGTTCCTGCTGGTGGCCATTCGGCATCGGCCGAGATCCCGATGCTCGTGGACCGCTGAGCAGGATCCGGGTGTCGCCGAACGAGACGCTGGCAAATGCGGGAAGCTGTTGGTGTTCGAGCGTGAAGCCAAGATGTGTCGTGTAGAACGCGACCGAGCGAGCGACGTCCTGGACCTGATACCGGACGCCGTGCACGCCTTGAACGAATGCGTGCCATCCACTGCGCTTCTCTTGAGCGGTCTTGGCTGTTTCAGTCGCAGTCGCCATCTCTTCTTCTCCTGCTTTTTCCAGATCACTTGATTGTGTGCCGCCGGCACGAATCGTTCCTTGAAATCTCTCTTTCGCCGTGCGAAAGCATTGCGGCACTGAGCGAAGCTGGCCTCGCCCGCACAGGTGCCTTCAGCAACAAGTGAGCGTCGCGTCTCACCGGTTGCGCTTCGGCAGCGGTGGTCGAGCCGTCAGGGTTTAACCCGCAGCCTTCTTCAGCCGGTCAGCGGTGCGGCGGGAGCGCGAGATAGCCAGTCCACCGAGGACCATGGCGACCAACCCCAGCACTAGGGCCGCGGCGCCACCGACTACTCCGTTGCCGGTGCCGGGGCCACCTGTGGCGAAGGCCACATTCAGCCCGCCGCCGGCCACGGCGATCAGCCCCGCCACTAGGGCCACGGTGGCCCTCCATCTCCCGCTCCCGGGGCCGATACGACCGGCAGATCGGCGCAGAGCTAGCCCACCGATGATCACGCCGACCAGCGCCAGCAAAGCGACCGTGGTGGCCCAGAGTCGCCGCGGGGTCAGGCCGTAAACCGTAGTCGCGGCTGGCTCGGAAACGTGCGCCGTCACCAGCACGGCATGCACGAGCCCCGCGAATAAGGCGGCGGCAGCGAGGGCGGCGAGAACAAGAACGAAAATTCGCTTCATAGTTTTTGCTTTCGCCGTGACTCGTTATCCAACAGCGGGCGAGTTCCGTATTGGAAGAGAATCGTGGCTGCCTTGGGCATTCGACACGGCATGAGCATCCTCCTTGTCACCTCGTGCTGGTTTCATTCGTCAGGGGTATGACGGAGCAGAAGGTGGGAACGTAACAATGGTTGAGCAGGGCTGGCTGATCGAGCGGTTCGAAGAGAATCGGCCGCGGTTGCGCGGAGTGGCCTACCGTATGCTCGGCTCGCTGAACGAAGCCGAAGACGCGGTGCAGGAAGCGTGGCTGCGTCTCAACCGCATCGATGCGGCCACGGTCGAAAACCTGGGCGGCTGGCTGACGACCGTCGTCTCGCGCGTGTGTCTGGACACACTGCGCTCGCGGAAGTCACGGCGCGAAGAGCCTATTGGCGCGCCGGGCACAGAGCCGAGGGTCGTGCGCGGGGAAGGCGCCGATCCCGAAGGCGAAGCGGTCCTCGCGGACTCGATCGGCGTGGCGCTGCTGGTCGTGCTCGATATGCTGACGCCCGCCGAACGCCTTGCGTTCGTCCTCCATGATCTGTTCGACATGCCGTTCGACGAGATCGGACCCATCGTGGGACGGTCGCCCGCAGCGGCAAAGCAGCTGGCGAGCCGGGCGCGCCGGCGCGTGCGGGGCTCGGCAGCGCCATCGGATGCCGACAGGGCTCGTCAGCGTGAAGTGGTGGAGGCGTTTCTGGCGGCAGTGCGCATAGGCGACCTCGAGGGCCTCCTCGCCGTGCTCGATCCGGACGCCGTTGTTCGCATCGATGGCGCGACGCGGATGGCTGGAGGGGCAGCGGATGCCGCCGACGCGGTGCGGGAACTCAGGGGCGCTTTGACATGGGCACATCAGTTCATCGCGATGTCGCGAGGGCTGCGATTCGTACAGCCGGCGCTCATCAATGGATCGGTCGGATTGATCCTCGCGCCGCGCGGCAAGCTGGCCCGGGCAGTCACCTTCACCTTCGCAAACGCCAAGGTCACACGAGTAGAGGTCATAGGCGACCCTGCTCGCCTTCGGGAGCTCGATATCGCCGTGCTCTAGGCCTAAGACGTGCGCTGTCAGGTGACGGATGTCGCGCGCGCGGCGGCCTTCATACCCATCATCTCGGCTTCAGGCCTCCTCTGCACATATGGCCAACAAACCCGTTGTCAACCAGATCGCTTGGACCGTGGCGCTCCTGCTGTCCGGTGTGGCAGCAGGAATGTTTCTGATGGATTGCTTCGGATACTACCCGCTGCTTCCGCGGCTCGCGGATCATGCCGCCATCCAGCTTCACCAGGAGTCTGTCGCCCTGCACCGCGGCCTCTTTCAGCTGGCCGTACAGAGCTCCGGCGCGGCCTGCCTCGTCATGATCATCTTCTTCAGCGAGGGAACTTCGCGCCTGTTGCTGATCGCCAGTCTCGCCTGCCTGATCGCGCTGATTGTCTACACGAACTACGCGCTGATCCCGCTCAACCGGGAGATTGGAACATGGACGCCTGCTTCTCCGCCAGCCGACTGGAAGATGCTCTTTTCGGAAATGATCTTTCGCGAGCAGCTCCGCAGTTTCTTGCCGGCGTTGGCGTTCGTCCTGGAATTGGTCGCTTCGCAAGGACCTGCCCGCGGCCGCTAGGTGGCCGCCCGCGATGACCAGTCTTCGATCACCCGTCCGATATTTGTATACATTTTTCGGACAAGCGGAAATCCTGCGATCGTCCGAAATCTGTATACAGATTTCGGACAGCTTCGACCGAATCCGATTCGTCGCGCGGAGGCTTTCTTGAGAGAAACACTCGGAGATTGACCAGCGAGGTGCGTCGGCGGGTGTCACGCAGCAGTCAGCAACCAGTTGCGGAAATCGTCCCTAACACCCAGCCACAATCTCCGCCCGCCTCGGCGACCGCGCGCGATGCCGAAGTCGGTCACCCTCGCCTGCGGAGCGACTCCCACTCGACGAGCGGCATCGCATAGAGGAGCCTCGCGCTCGAAGCGCTCGGCGCTCATCACCGATGCGATCAACCGACATCACACTCCCAGTGCAGCACGTACGGCTCCATGGTCGTCAGGAACTCGGCGTCGAACTCGTAGTACTTCGCGACCTCCGGTGCTGCGCCTGCGAACGCCTTGATCGACTCCATGTCAGGCCAGAGGCTGAGCGTCGTCACGTGCGTCGTGTCACCTTCACGACGGGTCAGCACCCACGCGCCGAGATTCCTCGGCGTTCCTCGATAATCGGCGAGCGCGCGAGGCGTCATCAGGGCCAGGTACTCCGCGGCGCGTGAGGAGGGCGTCGTGCCATGCCACATGCGCATGATCATCTGGACACCACCACCATGCGCCCGGCGAAAGCGGAGCGCAGTAGCGAGACGAGCCGCCGCCCGCAGTCGAGACCGGGATCGAGCGCCGGGTCATAGATCGTTAGCTGGAGGCCGATCGCCTTGGGACTCGCCACGAGCGGAACGAGTAGCGCCGCGAGCTGTTCGATGTCGGGTCCACCGGGCTCCGGCGAGTCCACGGCGATCATTATCTCGGGCGACAGCACGTCGGCATCGACATGGATCCAGAAGCCATCCACCCCCGGCGCCGCGACGCGCGCGAGCATCTGCGCGGCAAGCGCGCCAAGTCCCTCGGCATCGAGTGGCATCGGGAGGCGGGCGTCGCGAAATCCGCGTGCGCGTCAATGTATGCGAGTCCGACACGGTGCTTGCCTGCGCGGCGCGCGCCGAGGAGACTGCCGAGGACGTTGCTGCAGTCGCCACCGATCACGATGGGGAAGCCGCCTTCGGAAAGCACCATCGCCACACGCTCGGCGAGCAAGTACGAGTACCGCACAACCTCAGGCTCGTTGCGCACGCCCCCGGGCCGGCGGATGAAGTCGCGGTAAGGCTCGGGAAGCACGTCGCCCGCGTCGCGGGCGACGAGTGCGTCGCCGAGCCCCAGCTGTCGCAGCGTGGCCGGCGCTCGGTCGACATGACGGATGGTGCCGTCGGCGTATGGCTTGATGCCGATGCTGCTGGCCGCGCCGATCAAGGTCAAGTGTCGATTCATGTGTTCAAGACGACGACGCTACCATAATCGCCTCTCTCCGCCCCCGCACGCACCTCGTTGCAACCAAATCGAGTGGTCTTTCATCTAAGCAGTGTCGATGCAAGGCATCCTGTCCCTCTTCGAAACCCTGGTGCGCGATCTACGGTATGCCGTGCGAACGTTGCGGCGCGACGCCGCGCTGACGACGTTCGCGATTCTGATCATGGGGGTCGGTGTCGGCGCCAGCACCACCGTCTTCAGCGTCATCAATGCGATGTGGCTTCGGCCGCTGCCGTTCGACGACCCGGCGCGACTGGTCTGGATCGCGAACGGACCGTCCGAGAGCCTGTCGAGGCAGCAGGTTCAGGTCGGACATGTCGTCGATCTGCGGGAACAGAGCCGATCGCTGGCCGGCCTCGCCGGGTTTTCGTCGTTCTACGGCGTCGGCGACATCCGGTTGACCGGCGCCGGCGAACCCGAGCGCGTCACCGGCGTACCCGTAACGTGTGGCTTCTTTCCCTTGCTGGGCGTACGTCCCTGGCTCGGGCGAGACTTTACCGCAGAGGAATGTCGATGGGGCGCACCGCGAACAGCCCTCCTGAGCCACGCGTTCTGGCAGCGCCGCCTGGGCGCAAAGGCCGACGTCATCGGCAGCTCGATCATGCTCCAAGGCGCGGTAGGCGCCCTTGAAGTGTTGCAGCAACCCACGACGGTCGTCGGCGTGCTGCCGCCGTCGTTCGACTTCAGCGGTACGTTTTCGCCGGGACGACCTGCAGATTTGTTCCTTCCCTTTCCGCTCAGTCCTGAAACGAATCGGCGGGGGAACACTCTTGCCCTGATCGGAAGATTGAAACCGGGGATCGGTCTGACGACCGCCGCCGTCGAAACGGCAACGGTTGTCGATCGCATCAGCCGGACGGCACCCGACGTCGAGCCCGGTCGGCGCCGAAACGCCTTCCGTCCGAACCTCAGTCCGCTGCAGGACCGCATCAGCGGCCGGTTTCACGGCACGCTTGCGGTGCTGGCGGCCGCGGTCGGGTTCCTGATGCTGCTGGTCTCGGCGAACATCTCGAGCCTGCTGCTGGCGCGGGCGTCGGCCCGGCACAAGGAAATGGCGCTGCGAATGGCGCTCGGCGCCGGACGCGGGCGCCTGGTGCGTCAGCTGCTCGTCGAAAGCCTGGCGCTTTCCTGCAGCGGCGCGGCCCTGGGACTGGCGCTGGCGTTCGCCGGCACGCGCGTGATCGCGCATCTCGATGGCGCCAGCATTCCACTCCTCCATGATGTCCGTGTGGACGGGCTGTCGATGCTCTTCATCGCGTCCGTGGCCATGCTCACAGGGGTTGGCTTCGGCGTGCTGCCGGCGTTTCAAGCGTCGGGATCCGCGCCGCAGGACGCGTTGAGGGACGCCGGTCGAGGCGCGTCACGCGGAGGCGGCTGGATCCGCCGCGTGATCGTCGTCACGGAAATCGCGCTGGTTTGCGTCCTCCTGACCGGCGCCGGCTTGCTCGTGCGGAGTCTCAGCCGCGTCCTTGACGTCGATCCAGGATTCACATCGGAGAACGTGATCTCGCTGCGCGTGGACCCGTCACGTCTGGAGCATCCGACGCTCGAGACGCGGAACGCCTATTTCGAGACGCTCCTTCAATACGTGCGCTCGGTGCCCGGCGTCGAAACCGTTGGCCTGACAGACGCGCTGCCGCTCGGCGACAACTTCGGGTGGCGGGGATGGACCCTCGCGGCCAAAGAACGCTACTCCGATCCTGACGGGCGCACGAACGCGCTCGTTCGCATGATCGACGATCAATATTTCTCCGCGATGCGCATCGCCCTGAAAGCCGGGCGCGGCTTCACCTCCGACGATCACTCCTCGTCCGAATGGGTCGTCGTCATCAACGAGGCGCTGGCGCGCACGTTGTGGCCGGACGCGGATCCACTGGGCCGCGTGCTCCGCGCGTCCGGCAAAGACTATCGCGTCGTCGGCGTGGTGAATGACGTGCGCTATTTCGCGCTCGAACGCGACACCGGCCAGGAAATGTACATGCTCCTCAGACAGACCGGCGACTATCAGACCGTCGATCTCGTCGTCAGGAGCGCGGTTCCTCCAGCCAGCCTGATCCCCGGTATACGAGCGGCGCTGAAGCGTGCCGATCCCGGGCTGCCGGCCGTCGAGTTCCGAACGATGGAGCAACTCGTGGATCGGTCGGTGTTCACCAGACGGATCATCGTGCAGTTAATCGCGGGATTCGCCGGCTTTGGGCTGATCCTGGCGTCGCTGGGGCTGTACGCCGTCATCTCGTACTCGGTGAGCCAGCGAACGCGGGAAATCGGCGTCCGCATGGCACTCGGCGCCGCACCATTGGCCATGCAACGTCAGATTCTGACGCAGACAATGACGCTCGCGGCGATCGGCCTGGCCATCGGCCTTCCCGCTGCATGGTTCGCTGCGAAAGCGATTCAGAGCCTGCTCTTCGGTGTCGTCTCGTCGGACCCGGCGACGTTCGGAGGTGTCGTCGCGGTCGTCGCGATTGTCGCCGGGCTTGCCGGCTATGTGCCGGCGAGGCGAGCGTCGCGCATCGATCCCGTGCTGGCTCTGCGAGCGGAATGAGCGAGTCCGCCTGTTCAGCGCACGCGGTGCAACGCTGGGCCAGTCCCCTTGCCGAGGACCTTCTGGAAGACTTCGACCGCCTTGCGCATCTCGGCCATCGTTCCGACCGAGATGCGGCTGTGGGTCTTTTCCATCGGCCGGAAGTCGCGGCCGACCGCCACGCCAAGCGTGCGGCATGCGTCGCGGAACTCGCGGGCGGGCCGCCCGAGGTTCACGAAGATATGGTTCGTGTGACAGTCGGATGCCTCGTATCCCATCCGCTTGAATGCCTGCAGCGTGAAGTCGCGCACGCGTGCGTTCTCCTGGCGGTCCTCGTTCATGTGCGCCGTGTCCCTGAGCGACGTGATGCCGGCCGCCGCCGACAGCGTGTTCACGCTGCCCAGGCTCCACGCCTGCGAGACCGCACGCACCGTTGCCGGCTGACCGATGCCGTATCCGAGACGTAAACCGGCCATGCCGTGCGCCTTCGAAAACGTGCGCGCCACGAACACGCCAGGCAGCTCCTGCGTGAGCGGGATGGCGGTCTTGACGCCGGAGTCGTACGTGTAGTCGATGTAGGCCTCGTCGATCAGGATTGCGGTGTCCGGCGATTCCTGTTTGACACGCCGCACGAACCGGTCGACGTTCGCAAACGTGTGCGCCGTCGCGGTCGGGTTGTTCGGGTTGCAGACGAACACGAGGCCGGCACCCCTGGCGGCATCGGCCATGCCGTTCAAGTCGAGCCTGAGGTCGCGATCGACAGGTATCGCCTTGATCGCCGCACCGATTCGCCGCGCGGCGCCTTCGGGCGCCGCGTACGACGGCGACGCTGTGACGAGCGGCTTGCTCGCGGAGCAGAATGCCCGCACGCCCGCTTCGAGGATCGCGCCCGAACCTGTGCTGATGATGACGCGGTCGTCGTCGAGACCAGAGTGCGCTGCGATGGTCCTGGTGAGTTCACGAACGTAGTCCGGCGGATAGCCACGCCCGACCCGTGCGGAGATTGCGCGGTGCAGCGCGTCGATACTGGACTGCCCGGGACCGCGCGCGTTCTCGTTCGAGTCGATGTGGATGACGCCATCGGCGGGCGGCTGCAGCGCCTGGACAGCCTGGCTCTCGAACGCCCACGCCTCGCGGCCTCGGCCGATGACAAATGCCGAGGAGAGGCCGGCGCCGCCAAGCCCCACGGTGCGCACGAAACTGCGACGCGACAGCGACATTCAGGCCTCCCGCGTTGATGCTCCGGGCAGTATACGCCCGCGGTCCTTCCCGAGCCATTCACGACCGGGCCAATGCGCGCGCTGCCGATTCTGCTGCTTTTCGGCGCGATGTTCTATTGGCTGTGGAGGGTCCGCGGTCGGCGCGACGCTTTAGGCAGCGCGTGGGGAGCGTCGCGATAAGGTAAGCCTTCTTCAGCCGGTCAGCGCGTCAGTGTTGCGCGAGAGCGGACCAGGGCCAGCCCACCGAGGACCATGCTTATCAACCCCACCGCGATGGCCACGATAGCTCCGGCTAGTCCGTTGCCAGTGCCGAAACCGCCGGCGGAGTTGGCCGCATGCAGCCCGCCGACGACTACGCTGATCAGGCCCGCGACCCCGGCCGCCATGGCCGCGCGCCGCCAGTTGCTGGTGCCGATACGACCGGCGGAGCGGGTCAGAGCCAGCCCACCGAGGACCAGGCCGATCAGCCCCACCACCGCGGCGACACTGGGCACGACTCGCCCTGAGCCGATGCCGGTACCACCGGCGGCGCTCGCCGGAGTCGCCATGAGCAGGCACACGCCGGTCATGACCAACGTTCCTGCACGCGCCCGCAGGCGCCCTGATCGTGACATGCAAACTCCTTCTGGCTAGTGCTGCTAGCTGATTCTTCGTACGTCTATGACTGACGCAACCGATGTCTGGATCCCGGAGGTTCAGGGGACACCATGCGGTTAGCACGAGTCGGCACGAAATTCGCGGCACTCTGGCCGGCCAGAGTAATGAGAACGGCATGCCAAAGTAGCAGTGGCCGTCCCGTCATGACGTTAGAACTTCAGTGTGACCGCGGCGCCGCGACGTCCACGGCCGAACAGTGGCGAAACGCTGAATCTGTTTTCGCCTGGGGTCT
>JBBDWL010000118.1:0-15771 GCA_040902895.1 Vicinamibacterales bacterium
GCGAGCTCGAGCGCGCCTTTGCGAAGTTGTGTGGTCCAGCTCATGACTGGACCACACTATACGTGATTACAAGGTAGATGGCAATGGGTACTAGCTGAGGGCCTCGTCGCGGATGCCCTTGCTCTTGGCGCGCCCCTGCTGAGGAATCGGATCTTCCTTCTCGGCTGGCTCGGTACGTGGCCGGCGCGCCTGATCTTCCGCGCTTTCGTTGACACTCGCTTCACGCTTCTCTTCTTCCGGACCGCGGTTGTGGATCGGGGTGTGCTCGGCCATATCTCCTCCTTTGTCGGGGACAGGTCTTGACCTGCAAGACCTGTCCCCGCCTGAAGGACTGCAGGACGCGTTCCCAAAAAAGAAAGGTCCTCAGGCATGCCTCCTGAGGACCTTTCCCACCGAGCAGAGGAGAAAAGCGCGAGTCCCGCCGGTCGCGCGGCCTGCACACTCCCCAGCGATGCCGGCCAAGGAACCCGAACGGAACTCAGCGCGTACTCGCAAGAACTGCACGCGGCGTGCCCGCACTCGGGGCCGTCACCGTTGAAAATCAGGCCTGAATTCGAAGAAGACCCTGGCCTACCGGCCAATCTTTGGCCCTGCGGCCAAACGGTTGCCCATGGCCCTAAGATGGAACGGTGAACAACAGGATGCTGCGACGGCTCGTGACGGTAACGGTGCTCGCGGCCGCATCGGCCTGCGGCGGCAGCGATGGGCCGACCACGCCGTCGGCTCCCGCGCCGATTCCTGCCGCTGAAGCCTGCGGAGCGCTTGGCTCGATGGGATCGGGATTGGGATCCAGAATCGGCATTCTGAGCGGCGCTGTCTGCAGTGCCGATCGCTCGCCGGTCGTGAAACTGAACATGCGAGACGGGGCCGGCGCCGTCGGATCCTGCACCGGGACCATCGTGATGCCGCGCGTTGTGCTGACTGCGGCGCATTGCCTGGACGAGAACGTCGAGACGGTGCGCGTGTGGCCCGGAACGGGTCCTGAGTTCGTGGCCGAATCGTTCGTGCACTATCCTGGATTTCGATTCAACCAGAGCGGCTTCGACGTCGGTCTGATCTTCATGGGAGAGGATCTGCCCAGGACGCCGGTGCGGATCCTGACCAGCCGCCAAGGCCGCGTCGGCGAATCCGCCATCATCGCCGGCTGGGGACGCGACGAGAACAGCGTGACCTTCAACCTGCGCGCGGGCAGCACCACGCTGTCAGGCGTGACCGACGCGGTGCTCCAGACGATCTATTCGCCGCCCTCGAGCTCCGTGTGTTCGGGCGATTCCGGCGGTCCCATCCTTCTTTCAGAAGGCGGAGTGTGGACGATTGCCGGAATCACCTCAGCCACCTCGACCGACGCCTGTAACCAGGGCATCAACTTCTATCAGGCGATTCGAAACCAGAGCGTGCTGGGTTTCATCCTTCAGCACGTTCCCGACATCGGCCAGCGATAGCCGCAGGCTCCGCGCCAGGTCCGAAAGGCGCGCGCTCGAGCCAGTCGACCGCTTCGCACCGCCTACTGGTTACCGGTTACCGGCAACCGCCGCCGGCTCGATGTCGACTGCTATCCCGCGCCACCGCCCCTGATTGAACCGGACGACGCTGAGGACACACCGGGTCGTGTGGCCCACCAGGATGGCCACCCAGATATCGATCGGATCGAGCGTCCCGAACTGCTGAATGAGGAAACAGATGCCCAGCGGCATCACCACCTGCGAGACGATCGAGATATAGAGCGGGCTGCGCGTGTCGCCGGTGCCCTGGAGGCCGCCGGTGTAGGTGAGGGCCACGGCAATCATCAAACCCGAGACGCTGAGCACGCGCAGAAGCTGCACGCCGATTTCAACGACGGTCGGATCGTGCATGTCGAACACCGCGAGCAGCTGCCGCGGAAAAAACAGGAAGAAGAACCCAATCACCGACGCGCCCGCCATCGCAATCCGCGCTGCCGCATGCACGGCGGCTTCGGCGCGGTCGGGCTGCCGGGCGCCGAGGTTCTGCCCGGCGACCGCCGCCGCGGCACCCATCAGGCCGGCTGTCGTCCACGTAATCAGCGAGAAAAGCTGCGTGTATGACACGGCAAACGCCGCCTGCGCCGCGGCGCTCTGCGCCAGCGACCCGACGAACCCGAGCATCAACACGCCGCCGACGTTCATCGCGATGCCTTGAATGCCCGTGGGCAGGCCGAATCGGAACAGCGCTCTGATGATCGCCCAGTCGGGCGCGAAGCCATGGCGCGGAAACGACACGACCCAGCCGCCCTTCACGAGCTTGAAGAGCGCGTAGACGGCGAGGATGCCTGAAGCCGCCACCGTGCCGACTGCCGCGCCGGCTGTGCCGAGCGCCGGAATCGGCCCGAGCCCCGGGATCAGCACAAGGTTGAAGCCGATGTTGAGGACCGTCATCGCAATGCCGAGAATCATCGGTGTGCGTGCGTCGCCGGCCGACCGCAGCGCGCCGCCGAGCATGAAGAACACCAGCATGCCTGTGCTGAAGACGAGCATGATTCGCAGGTACGGCAGCGCCTCGGCCTGCACCTCAGGCGCGGCGTTAACGAAGTCGAGCAACGCCGGCGACAGCGCGTATCCGATCGGAGCCATCACGAGCAGCGAAATTCCCGCCGCTGTGAGGAACGCCTGATAGACCGTGCGGTCGACCTTCGCCTCATCACCCGCGCCGGCGAACCGCGCCACCAGCACGCTCATGCCGGTGAAGATCGACATGAGGAAGACGATGACCACGATCCAGATCTGCGTCGCGACGCCGATGCCCGCGTTGGCCGCGAAGCCGACGAAGTGGCCGACCATGACGTGATCGATGATGCCCTGCATTCCGCCGATGATGTTGGTCAGCATCGTCGGCCACGCCATCTTCCAGACGGCGGAACGCAGTGGACCTTCGATGATGGAGCGGTCGTAGCGGCGGCGGTCAGCTGCCGGCGGGGTCGGAGCAGCAACGGGCGGTTCGGCGGCGCCTGGTGGCGTAACGGGAGCGGCGATTTCGGTCAAGCCATTGATTGTAAGACGGACGGCGGCCCGAGCGTGGCAAGTACGTCGCCGAGGATGGCCAGCATGCGTGTATGGGTTGCAGCGTCCTTCACCGCAATGCGCAACGCATGCCGGCCGAGACTGCGTCCCATCGCCGACGCGTCGCGCAGGTACAGCCCGTGCGGGCGGCAGGCGCCTGCGATGGCGGCGGCGTCGGGCCCGTCTTCCGGCAGATGGCAGAGAAGAAAGTTCGCCACGCCAGGCACGACATCCCATCGGGCGAGGTTCCGGAGATCGCGGGCCAGCGCCTCGCGCAGCCTCGCGGTCTCGGACCATCGCGCCAGGTAATAGGCTGGATCGGCGAGCGCGGTCACGGCCGCGATCTGTCCGGGGAGGCTGACGGCCCACGGTGGCGTGCCCGCCCTGAGATCTTCGAGCAGCGCCGAAGATCCACAGAGATAGGCGGCCCGTGCTCCCGACAGGGCATAGGCCTTCGACATCGACTTACAGACGACAGCATTGTGCGAGGCGGCGGCGAAGTGCTCCAGCGACTGCCCGGGTGCGGCGTAGTCGACGTACGTCTCGTCAAGCCAGATGCGCCGGGCGGCGCTCGACCGCAGCAGCCGCTCCAGCGTTTCGCGCGGCACGTGCACCCCGGTCGGACTGTTCGGATTCACAATCACGACGACGTCGAACGGCTCGGCGAGCAGGCGCTCGAGTGTCGCAAGGTCGATGCGGTACCCATCGTCCCGCGAGAGATGAAGGCGTTCGACCGTACATCCGATGACCTTCTCGAGCACGTGCGCGTATTCGCCATACATCGGATCGAGGATGAGCGCTCGCGACGTGCGCTGCAGCCACAGACCGAACGCCAGGAAGATCAAATCCGAAGAGCCGGCACCGGGGAGGATCGATGACTCAGGCACGCCGCGGGCCAGCGCAATCGCGCGGATCATGCCAGCACAATCCGTTGGAGGGGAGGTGCGGATGATCCAGTCGAGATGCCCGCGCAGACTCTCGAGCACGCCGGGCGCCGGAGGGAACCAGGCGTCGAGCACGTCGGCGTTGATCACCTCATGGCGGCGATCCAGATGCGTGAAGTCTTCTCCAATCGCTTTGAAGAAGGCGCCGCCATGAAAGCAGCGCGCCGGACTTCGAAACGCGATCGGCAGCTGCCAGTCGAGATGCGGGGCGCTCCGTTCGAGCATGCGCGGCAGATTGAAAGCCGTTGACGCTTGCTGCTCGAGCGTGTCGATATCGGCCGTCAGAACCTCGAAGGTGACGGCGCCCGATGAAACCGGAAGTCCCGTCGACAACAGGCCGAGTGCGTTGTAGAACGGCAGCAGTTCGATGCGGCCCATGGCGACGATGCGCCGCCCGCCGTGCGCGGCGATCCACCGGAAGGCGGCGTACGCGAGCAGTACCGCAATCGCGCGCCGGCGATGCGGAGCGAGCACGGTCAGGAGCCGCACTTCCCAGGTTCGATCGTCGATCGCGAAGGGATAGTCGGAACGCGGGCGGTATTTGTCGAGCGAGAGCGGGCCGCCAGGCGGCGTCAGGCTGATGAAGCCCAGCAGCTCGCCGCCCGCGGACGCTGTGAAATAGAGGTTGACGTCGTCGAGGGCATCCGCCAGCCGGCCGTCGCCGCCGGACGGATGCTGTCCGAGCTCGCGCGCGTAGACGTCGTGCCGCGCGCGGTAGATGGCCTCACGGTCGCGCGGCGTCGCGATCGCAATCTTGAGACCTGGAGCCGGCCGGGCGCGATGCGTCACGTGGCGAGGCGGAGCATACACCAACCGCCCGCCTTCGGCCGGAGTCCTATCAGACGTCATGGCGGGGGAGAACGACTTCGACCCGGCGGCGGGGTGGCTCACGGAACGGCCCGTCCATCGCGATCGCCGCACGACCCGTTTCGGCGGTGCCGTCGGCGCCTCACTGATCTCTCACATCGCCTTCGTCCTTGTTCTGGTCGCGGTGCTTGCCACGCCGCAACTGAGCCCTCTCGACACAGACGTCGCATCTGCCAGCCTGTCGTATGTGCCCGTGACAGCGAATGGAGGCGGAGGCGGCGGCGGCAACCGGCCGCGCGTGACGGTCTCGGCGCCAGTCGAAACCACGCCTGCCCAGCCGAATGTCGTGCGCGCACCTGAACCACTGCCCCTCTCGTTGATCGCGACGTCGCAGCCGCTCGATATCCCTGGCGCCGTGACCGGGCTTTCGGCGCCGATTGCGCTGGCGCCGCCTGGACCCGGCGGGGGAGGCACGCAACCCGGCTCGGGCGGCGGTGATGGCGATGGACGCGGCGTTGGACCAGGGTCGGACGGTAACACTGGCGGCGGTGAGTACGAAGCAGGCGACAACGTCACGATTCCGGAGCTCCTCTACGAGAAGCGCCCGACGTACACGCCGGAAGCGACTCTCGCACGCATCCAGGGCGTTGTGGAGATCGAAGCCGTGGTGATGCCTGATGGCAGCGTCGCCCGGCCGCGCATCATGCGCTCGCTCGATCCAGGATTGAATCGAAAAGCGGTCGAAGCCGTCACCCAGTGGCGGTTCAAGCCCGGCAGGCGCCGCGATACGGATCAGCCGGTGCCTGTCCGCGTGCGGATCCATCTCACCTTTACGCTGCGCTAAATCATCCCGAGTCAAGCCCTGCCGCGGGCCACCTGGCAGAGCTCGAACATTCCTGCTCAACCCGGTACTATCGATCCACACAATATCGACGCCGCACGCACCTCGTGCGGATCACCAATTCATCTTCCGGCGTATTAGAGAGCGCCGGTGAAGGATCAGCTACCTGATGAAGAAGTACCGCTCTCTCCGTCTCTCTAAAAGCGCCCCCACGAGCGCCGTTGTTGCGGTCATTGCGACTGTTGCCGCCATCGCGGCCGCGGGTGTGGTGGATCGGCGTGACGTTCGCCCCGGCGATGCCGGCGTACGTTTCGCGGGTCTGCCGTCAACCGCAAGCGCCGAGGCTCGCATGCATGCGCGCCGTCTGGCTGACCTTGCCGCCCTGCAGCGGTTCCGCCCCGGCTATCCGTTCTGGAAGCACGTCTTCACGATTCCCGATGGGTCGATTGTCTTCGGCAGCGCGGCCGATGGACGGCGTCTGACGACGATCCGCGCGACGAGCGACAGCCGCCGCGAATCCTTCGCGCGCCGGCTCGAAGCAGAGGCCGGACCGATCCTGCACAACGAAACGCGCGGAGACTTCGCGTCGCCGGGGCTCGCCGCATACGGACCGCTGCTGGCCGAATGGGGATCGATCTACGAGCGCTTCGGTGTGCCGCGCGAGATCGGGCTCGCGCAGGCGCTGCTCGAATCCGGTTTCATCGGCAGGCGCCGATCAGAGGCCGATGCGATCGGGTTGTGCCAGTGGCTCGACAGCAATTGGAAACTGATGGACCGGCTCGATCCGGCTGTCATTGAAATCCAGAATCAGACGACGCAGGCCGCGTACTGCGCCGCGTACATTGCCATCCTCGCCACGAAGTACGACTCGTTCATTCCGGCCTTGTCGGAGCACCATGCCGGCGGCACCAACGTGGGTCGCGTGCTCGTGAACGGCGAGCGGCTGGGAGGGAAGGATTCGCGCGAGCAGTACTTCCTTGGATCCGATCTGGCGGTCGGCCTGCGATCGATCTCGGACGGCGGCTACCGAGACATTTACGGATCGTATGGCCCCCGGTCGTACCGGTACGCCGAGATGGTCTTCGGAAATGCCTCGACCATCGAGGAAACCATTTCCGGCGCCGAGCAGAAGCGCATTTACGCGATGAGGACTGCGCGGAAGATCACGCGCGACGAAATTGCGCGGCGCACGGGGCTGTCTGTCGCCACCATCACTCGCTACAATCCGGCGCTGGTGAAAGCCGTGCCGGCCGGCGCGACGCTGTATCTGCCGAAGTACTACCCGGCGTTGGGCACTGATGTGACGTTCTGGCATCGCGACGCGCCGTCCGCATTCGTGCGGCTGCTCGACGAATTTACCGCGCTCGATGTGCCTGCCGCCGAGTGGGAGACCCGTGGTTTCGCCGCCACACTGAAGGACTTCGAGCGGCGATTCCGCGACACCGCGACCGAGGAGGGCACGGTCATGGCCACCGTCCTCTCGTACGTCCGCCGCGAGACGGCCGGTCCGCGGGCGAAAATCCTCGCCACGTTCCGCAACAGCGAAGCCATTCGGGAGCTGTTCGAGCAGGGCGTGCGCGCGGCGGAAAGCGCCGCAGAGTAAGCGTTCAGGAGCCGCCGAGTTCCAGTCTGTATCCGGCCTTGCGCACCGTGAGGATGTGCTGTGGCTTCGCCGGATCGTCCTCCAGCTTGCGTCGCAGTTCGGCAATGTGGGTGTCGACCGTGCGGGTCAGCACCGCGGCGGAGTGTCCCCAGACTTCCTTCAGCAATTGAAGGCGAGTGACAAGGGCACCCCTGCGCTTGAGCAGGGCGATCAGCAGATCGAATTCCATCGGCGTGAGACCGGCATCCTGGCCTCTTTTCGTCGCCGCGCGCCTGTCCGGCAGCACCTGCACGTCACCAAAGCTCTCAGGCACCGGCGCCTGTTTCGGCGCCGCCCGCCGTACGAGCGCGTTGACCCGCGCCATCAGCTCGAGGATCCCGAACGGCTTGGTGACGTAGTCATCCGCACCGAGACGGAAACCGCGTACCTTGTCCGCCTCCTGATCCTTGGCAGTGAGAATCAGCACCGGTATCTCGAGGCCGTCGTCGCGCATCTGCTTGAGCACGCGGTATCCGTCAACACGCGGCAGCATCAGATCGAGAACCACCAGAGCCGGATCGAACTCGCGGACGCGCGCAAGCGCTTCCGCGCCGTCGCCGGCCACTGCGACCTCGTAACCTTCAATCTCCAGATTGTTCTTCAGTCCCTGTGCGAGGCTGCGGTTGTCTTCGACGACGAGTACTCGAGTCATGCCGTACGGCGGGCGGCCTCCAGCGTGGCCTGCGTTTCGGCCGCGCCGGCGCCTGGCAGCAGGACAAGAAAACGCGCACCGCCTCCGTCCGCACGCTCCACCCACGCGCGTCCTTCGTGCAGCGTCACCACCTGTTCGACGATGGCGAGACCGATTCCGCTGCCGCCCTGCTCCGATCCGGCTGCGCGCCAGAACGGCTGCCAGATGCGGCGGCGGTCCTTGTCGGGCACTCCCGGACCTTCATCATCGACGGTGATCAGCGTTCCGCCAGTCGTGTGTGCTGCGGTGACCCGCACGACCTGTCCCTCGCGGCCATACTTCACGGCGTTGTCCAGAAGGTTGAGCAGCACCTGGCCAATCGATGCGGCTTCACCGTGCAGCCGAAGCCCGGGCTCGACGCGCACGTCAAGGCGCGCATGCCGCGCCGCCGCCACGGGCGTGAAGGCTTCGGTGGTCTCACGAATGAGCGCGGAGAGATCGATGTCACGGCGATCCAGCGTGGACCCCCGTTCGATCCGCGCGAATGAGAGAACCTTGTCGACCAAGTGCGACAGGCGCTGCGACTCACGGACGATGACATTGAGAGATTCGCGATGCTCGTCGGCGTTTCGTACGCGTCCGAGGGCTATCGTTTCCGCGAACATGCGGATTTGCGTGAGCGGCGTGCGCAGCTCGTGAGACACGCCGGCGACGAAATCGGTTCTGAGCCGCGCCAACGCGGCTTCGCGCGTGAGTTGAATGCCGGCGAGGGTTATGAGCACGACGCAGAGCGCGGTAAGGCCATACACGAGCGGCATCCGGGACCGCGGCAGTCCCCCGATGATTAATTTCTGCGCGGCTTCGGGCGTCAGGCTGGCCGACGCGACAAGTCCTCCGGCGTCAGAGCCGAACCTGGCGGATGCCGCAAAGTCCGATGCCGGCACCTGATTCGCATAAACGCTCGCGCCGTTCGGCGCGGTCACACGCAGCGCGAGCACATCAGACGCTTCATCGGCGCTCAGAAGCGTGGCGGGAAGAAGGGGAGAGGTCAGCGCGCGCGCAAGGACAGGTTCGAGCGCCGACACATCCGCGACGATCGCGCCCGCGAGTTGACGGGACGAGCGGTTCACACGCCATGCCACTACCGAGGGCCGGCCGCCGATGTCGATCGCCCGAATCTGGACCGGCGCCGAGTCGCCGCGCTGCAAATCATCGAGGACCAGCGTTCGAACAGCATCGTCCAGAGGCTCGCCAGCAGCGGCCCATACGCCGTCGCCTCCCGGCGCAAAGACCGTGCGCAGCGGCCCGATTGGCAAGCCGCAATCGCACGTCTTCGGCGGAATGGGCTCCAGGGCCGTAGCCAGGACGTTACGCGTGGTCGCGCAGGTTACGTGGCCGATGGTCAGCTCCGCGGCCTTGTGCAACTCGCCGCTCGCCGCGCGCACGTACTGCGCCGCGGCGAATCCTGCATAGTCGCGAAGCACACCCTCGGCGGTCCGGCGCTCAGCGGCGGCGGCCCGGCGAGCCTCCCATCCGATCGCAATGGACACGGCGAGCGTGACGAGGAGCAGACTAACGATAACGCCCGATCGCGAACCGATCGGCCCTGCGCGGCGAAGTCGCGGGATCATGAGCGCATTGTAAGGCGGCCGCCGCGCTCAGACGGCACCTTCATCAATTTCTGACATTACTCTTTCGCCACGGTCACCGCGTCCGGCGCGAACTCTCGCAGAATCCCTCTATGTCACGACATATCACCCGGTTCACCGTCCACGCGGCCGTCTGCGTTGCGGCGGTGTTCGTCTCGATCGGGGCCGTTCAGGAAAGGTCCAGAGAGACATGGCAAAGGGTCGACGATATCTTCGCGGCGCTCGGCGCTACGCCGGGCGCGACCATCGCGGATGTCGGGGCCGGCAACGGTTACTTCACGACCAGGCTTGCGAACGCCGTTGGCGACACCGGTGTGGTGCATGCGGTTGATGTCGACGCCCGGTCGCTGAGCCGCCTTCGCAGCCGTCTCGAAGCAGACGCCATCAGGAACGTGCGTGTCATCGAAGGCGCTGTGGATGACCCGCGGCTGCCGGAAGGGGCGATCGACGGCGCGCTCATCATCAACGCGTATCACGAGATGGATCAGCACCAGGCGATGCTTGCCGGGCTGAAGAAGGCTCTGAAGCCGGCTGGCAAGCTCGTGATCGTCGAACCCATCAGCGAACCATACCGCGACGTTTCGCGCGCGGAACAGACGCGACGCCACGAGATCGCCGCGCACTTTGTGCTCGAGGATTTGCGGCAGGCCGGGTTTCGCGTGCTTCGGTTCGAGGAGGAATTCACGCGGCGGCCAGGCGGCGGTACCGAATGGATCATCGTGGCCTCGCCTGCCCGGCCGAGCAGCACCATCGCGGCGCCGGCTGCTGCAGCCGCTCCTGCAGCCGCCGAGGATTGGCTCTCGCCGGCGCTGAGAATCGACATCGATGCGGCGCGGCGTCTGTTCGAAGACGGAAAGGCTGTCTTCATCGATGTCAGAAATCAGGAAATGTTCGAGGAGGGGCGCATTGCAGGGGCACGGCTCATACCCGTGAGCCGAATCGAGGAGTCGGCGGCGGCACTTGCGCAGTCAGGTCGACGCATCATTGCGTATTGCAGTTGACCGCGCGAGGAATCGAGCGCCCGTGCGGTGCTCATGCTTCGGGCCTCAGGTGTTAAGGACGCGGTCGCGCTGATCGGGGGATACGAGGCATGGGCAGCTGCGAAGCTACCCGTTGAGCGCGGACCCGGGTGAAAGAATCAGTAGCGCGAACGCGCGGTTTTTGAATGGTGCGGAAGAGAGGACTCGAACCTCCACGGGATTGCTCCCGCGAATCCCGTCCAGTTTTTTAGCAAAAAAACTAGACAAATTGCCGACTTCTGCCGATATTGTTCACATCAGCCGCAAGAGAAAAAAACACCGGGCTCGGCGGGCACTGCTCGTCTGGTCAGAGAGCGCATCGAAAGGGGCGGAGAACGTCTCTGGCGGCTGGAGGATTTCAGCGATCTTCCGTTCTCGCCGACCGCACGGCACTATCACGCCTCGCTGAGCTCAAAGTCATCCAGCGCCTGAGCAAGGGGCTCTACTATCGTGCGCGTCCCACGACGTTCGGCCCTAGCCGTCCAAATCCTTCCGCACTCAGCAAGCTAGCTTCGCAGCGCAAAGATGTTTTTCCATCTGGCGTTAGCGCCGCGAATCTTTTGGGCTTCACTACCCAGACCGCCAGCAAAGGCGAAGTTGCTACGAGCGCCGGCAGCCTGCCGCGAAAGTTACTTGGCTCGGATACAGTCATTCATACCCGACGGCCAGATGCCTGGTCCACGCTCTCCGCCGAGGATGCCGCGCTTCTCGACTTTTTGAGGGCTGCCGACAAAGCTAGCGAACTCTCCCCAGACCAGACGATTCGCAAAACCATGGCGCTGCTCTCAGAGAAAGGCCGCTTCAATCGCATCCTGCGCGTGGTCGACACGGAACCGCCGCGCGCGCGCGCGCTTATTGGTGCCTTGGGCGAGCAACTCGGCATTAAGCCGGCCGCGCTGAAACCCCTGCGCGCATCTCTCAATCCGCTGTCGCGGTTCAACTTCGGCGTCTTCGCCGCGCTGCCGAATGCCTTCGACTGGCAGGCACGGGGGAAACGCTGACATGAAGCTGTTCGAGCATCGGGATTTTGAGCAATTGGTCCTGAGGGCCAACGAGCATTTCAAGCCTCGGGGCTTACGGCCCGCCATCGTCGAGAAGGATTACTACGTCACCGAAACCCTGCGGATCATCGCGGCCTCCAAAGACCGCGTCATCTTCTTTCTCGACCCCCGCGCGTTCAATCCTGTGCTTGGCAACCTTCGTGGAAAAGCTATTTGCCATTCACGGCAAGGTGGAATTGCTCAAACGTGATGGGAGACCGATCGGCACGTATGCGAGGCACTACTACGATCTGTTCAAGCTGGCAGGCCGGGAAGCCGTTCTCGCGATGTTGAAGTCAGAAGAGTACGGGGCGATCAAAGACGACTACGACAAGATCAGCCGGGAGTATTTTCCGGATAGCTACTTCTTCCCGAAAAACATGATGTTCGCGAACAGCGATGCTCTGTTTCCGTCGTCCGAGCTCTCCGCCGCTCTCAAAGGCGACTACGAAGCACAGTGCAAGCAGCTGTGTTACGGGCCATACCCGCGTTGGGAACAAGTGCTGGGAACGTTCGAAAGTCTACGCGGCCAACTGTGATTTGGGGCGTTGCAAGAGTAGAGAGCCAACGGCTGAAACGCCTGATGCCTAGAAATGCCTCGGGATGTTGCGCTGCAGGTTGTTGATTCAAGAATGGTGCGGAAGAGAGGACTCGAACCTCCACGGGATTGCTCCCGCCAGCTCCCTCACGCAGGGTGCCGTCAATGAGCGGCAGCGAGGTCCTCGTGGTCGAACGCCGAAGCCATGCGGTCGATTTCAGCCTTGGCCAGGCCTTGCCGCGACGCTTCTTCACGCCAGCCTGAAACGGCCTTTCCCACATCCGCCGCGATCGCGCGCGCCTCTTTGTCGTCCAGCTCGAAATACCCTGCGACCCGCAACGCCAGATCAAGCGATGCCGTGTTGTCGTCTTCGTCGATGGCTGTCGTCAGAATGCGCGGTTTGATATCGACCGGGACCGGATTGAGATCGTAAGCGGGGGACAGGCGCCAACCGGTCGGACCGGTGTACAGGAAACCGTGATTGCGCAGGTGGTCGTCGGTATTTGAAATCAGAACGTTGAACACAATCCGCCGCCAGAGCTCGCGAATATCGTCCTTTGCGGCAGCACCGTGCAAACGCAGCGCGTCGGCAAGTTCCATGTAGCTGCGCGTTTCGTTATCCCTCGCCCCGAGCATGCTCATTGATGAGAGGAACGGAATGCGCTGCCCATCGCGCCGATCGAAACGCCGCAGCAGCAGCACCGGCTTTCCGCCAACGGTTTCAATGCGCGCGTCCGGTACTGGTATGCCGGCCTTACGCGCCAATCCGAGCGCTGTTGCCTCCCACAACACAGCGTTGTAGTCATCATCGCGCCGCGGGAACTTCGCAATCGCAAGATGCCCGTCTCGATCACGGACAGATGTCTTCGGCCGCGCTCCGCCTAGTGACGAGCCTGGTGCGAAGAGCAGCCGCAGATCCTCTGCGGTGTCCTTGTCATCCACGACCCGCTCGGCCGCCGAGAGCAGATCGGGCAATTCGATGAGCGCGGGAGTCCGCTTTGCTCCCTCTTCTCGCAGGAATGGCCCGCCTTCTCGCTCGGCAAAACGCAATGCCCCCTGCCGCGCCTCGTCATCGACCATCAGCAGATAGTCGATTTCCTGCAGCGTGCGCGCTGTCTGCTTCTCCTGTTCGGCGCGCCGTCGCTGCATGCGGCGCATCAGCGCCCGTCCCCAACGATCCGGCGCAGAGTCGCCAATGGCGCCGAACATCGGCATCTCTGCAGGTGTGTGAAACGGGCCAGGGCCAAGCGTGAGCGCGGGCTCGAGAGAGAACTTCGCCGCGTGTTCAAGCCACTTCGCGTCGTATTCGAACGTTGCCCCTTGCTTGTCCTTGCGCGTACGCGCCCAAAGACGTCCCACCAAATGCGGGACGCCATTCAGGTCCACGTAAACAAGAACTTCCCGGTCCATCACTCTTCCTCGGTGCTTTTCTGTATCCGCACGCGAATGCGTTTCGGAAGGTTTTCTTCTTCGAGTTGCAGGCCGGCGACGTCGCCGCGAACATCCGCAAGGTCGCCAAGACGATCGACTAGGCCAAGGACGAAGAGAACAGTCGCGTAAATCCCCAAGGCAACAGAGGGGTCGCCCTTTTCAACTTTGTTGAGCGTCATCCGGCTGATCGACGCGCGCTCCGCAGCCACAGCAACAGGAATGCGCCGGCGCAAGCGGGCGTCGCGGATATCGCGACCTAGCTTGCGTAAGGCGCGGCGTACGGGCAACGGAAGGACTACACTTGTTCGACTCGTTCTCATATAACGTCCAATTTAATTGACCTTATGTAAGTTAAGGTAAATTACTTTGGACGTTAAGTCAATGAATGGATGGGGTGAATGGTGCGGGAGAGAGGACTCGAACCTCCACGGGATTGCTCCGCCAGCCCCGCAAGCCTCTCAGGCTAGTCCTCACCCTTCCACGGATCGCCGGGCAGACGTTCGATCAGCCGCGAGACGAGCGGCGCCGCGCCTTCCGCATCCCACGTGAAGCCCGTCGCGAGCAGCGGGCCGATGTCTGTCACGAATTCCGGATCGCGCATCTTGAGCGCGAAGTTCTTTTCGAACTGCGCCCTTGTGACACCATGCCCCTCGTGCTCCATGTATTTCAGGAAGCAGGCCACGATGCGGCCAGGGTCCGCCCGCGCCTCCTTCAGGGCTGTTGCGAGATCAAACAAATCGCGTCCCCAACGGCGCTGATAGAGCGCGCGCAGCTTGGTGCCAAGCAGCTCGTCAAGCTCGTAGGTGTGAATGCTGCAAGACCCTTCGAACCAGCGCGAGGACACGCTGAACGGAATCTCCTTGAAGCCATAGACCGAGAAATGCTCGCGCGTATTCGTCTCGACCTTCAGGCGGATCGTCAGGGGCGGCGTGTCCTCGGAGTTCACGCGATAAACGAACGTGACCCGCCCTTCGCTCTGCTTCCATTGCGGCTTGCCAAGCCACGGGTTGAGGACCTTGCGTAATTCCTCCATCATCGGCCCCGCGGCTTCAGCCCTGGTCTGCACGAGGTCGATGTCTTCCGAATAGCGCTCCGCCGGCAGATGGAGCTTGTACAAGGCCGTCCCGCCGCGAAACGCCAGGGCATCATGCAGGAGGGGATTTGAAAAAATCTCAACGAGCGCCCGGCAGATGATTAAGTCTTGCTCGACCTGCACATCCTGCGGCCACGGAGCCTTCGACCGCCATTCCAGGATGTGATCGCGCGGAATCACAGCTCGGGCTCCACATCCGTGTTGATGAAAAGCTTCCAGTCATCATTGCGGACGCTCTTGCCGCGCACGGCTTTCGGCAGCAGCAGCACGGATTCATGCGCGCGCGCGCGCACGAACTCCTGCAGGGGCCGCGCCTTGTCGCCCGCGCCGGCGCGCTCGAGGAGATAGCCAAGACGCTGCGCCCACGGCACCGGCATGATCGCCGCCGCCTTTGCCAGCGCTTTAGGATCGATGCGCTCGGCCAGCTCGGACAGCACCGTCGCGACCTGGCTGAGGCCGCCGGCATGGTGGTGGTAGCCGACCAGATCAAGTGCCGTGGCTTCGGGCGTTGATACCAGCACCGTGCCGCGCGGCGTGTTGAGGCTTTGCACCGGCACGGCCTTGAGGTTTTTCCGCACGATGAAATGCACGCGCACCCTGCCGCAGACAAGGCGGCGCCGCGGCTTTTCGAGAAGCACCTGGAATTCCTGCGGGCGCTGGTGGGCCGCCCCGTGATACTGCGCGGCCGTGAGCAGCCCCGCATAGTAGGGTAGCTTGAGCGCCTTCATCAGCGACGGGATGAACTGGTCAGCGGGCAGGCAGCCAAGAGAGCGGTATTCCGGCAGGACGATGATCCAGAAGCCTTTCGCAGGCGCGACGATCAGCTCCTGTCGCTGCAGGCGGTTCAGGGCCACTTTCAACGCCGGAGCGGAAAGGCCCAAAGCGGAACGCGCCTCGGCCGTGGTGAAGCTATAGCGGCTCCCTGCGGCGAGATTGCCGAGGAATTGCCGGGCCTTCGGATGTCCTTCCTCCGGTTTCATGTGCAAAAGGTAACAGTTCTTGTTACCTTCCGCAAACAAAACCGGAAATGAAGAGGCTGACGGACCGCCAAAATGTCCGTAAGTTATTGGTGCGGAAGAGAGGACTCGAACCTCCACGGGATTGCTCCCGCCAGCCCCTCAA
>JBBDWL010000119.1:0-5762 GCA_040902895.1 Vicinamibacterales bacterium
GGGGATTCCGTTCTCGAATCCGCCTGGCGTGGCATACGAGTACGCGAACTACGGCTTCGCGATCCTTGGCCGCATCGTCACCAACGTCTCGGGGAAGCCGTACCGGCAGTACGTGGATGAAGCGATTCTGCGGCCGCTCGGCATGACGTCGACAACGCTCGAGGCGCGGTCGGTGCGCCCTGACCGTCTTGCTCATGGCTATCGCTGGGAGGACGAGCAGTGGAAGGAGGAGCCGCCACTGCCCGATGGCGCATTCGGCGCGATGGGCGGCATGCTCACGTCGATTGCCGACCTTTCCAGATACGTAGGCGCGTTTCTCGCCGCATGGCCGCCGCGTGATGGCCCCGAGTCGGGTCCCGTGCGCCGCGCCTCTCTGCGAGAGATGCAGCAAATCTGGCGCGCGCGGCCGGCAATCGTCAGCCGCACGCAAGCAGGCGCCGCGAATCTCAACGCCGGCGGCTACGGGTTCGGGCTCCGCGTCAGCCAGTCGTGCGCCTTCGATCACATCGTCGCCCACAGCGGCGGCCTTCCCGGGTATGGATCGCTGATGCAGTGGCTGCCCGACTACGGCGTCGGCATCATCGCGTTCGGCAACGTCACGTACACAGGGTGGGGCGGCGTGGTCGCGAACGCGTTCGATCTGCTCGCCCAGACCGGCGGGCTGCAGCCGAGGATGCCGCAGCCGTCGCCATCCCTCGTTGCCTCGCGCGATGCCGTCTCGCGCCTGATCATGAACTGGGACGACAAGCAAGCCGATCAGATCGCTGCGATGAATCTCTTCCTCGATCGGTCGAAGGCGCGGCGCGGTAAGGAAATCGCGGATCTGCGAGCCGAGGTCGGGCAGTGCACGATGCCGGCATCATTCGATTCGGTAGAAAACTGGCTGCGGGGGCAGTGGACGATGAAGTGCGAGCGCGGGGATCTGCGCGTATCGATCACGCTTGCGCCGACCGCTCCGCCGGGCGTGCAGCATCTGGATGTGCGTCGCGCATCGCCGGGTGAGAGTCAATTGCCGGCGGCGTGCCGAATGTAACGACTGTCCCGATCAAAAAAACGGCCGCGCCCCTCGCGATGAGGAGCGCGGCCGGCGTGTTGCGCGTCGTCCGCGAACTTAGAAGCGGAAGATCGCCGTGAAGCGGAACGTGCGCGGCGACTTGAAGTGCCCGCGTGCGGTGGCCAGGCCGAAGTTGGTCCGGGCCGTATTGCATGCCGCAGTCGTCACACTCTCACTGCACCAGACGCTCGAGCCGATGCCGATCTTCTCCTCATTGTTGAGGACGTTGAAGGCCTCGGCCTTCAAGCCCACTTCCGACGTCCGGAACGGCCGGAACGTGGCCTCGAACGACGTGTCGAGCTGGTCGTTCATGCCCTCGAGCTGGTTGGAGCCGGTCGGCTCGTAGAGATACGTGCGTGTCGTGGCGTTGGCGCCGGTGACCGGGTTGATGACGTTCGCCGTCCGGTTGCGCGTATAGCGGCCCTTCGAGATGACGTCGTAGATCGCACCCAGCGTGAGATTGACCGGACCGAACGGACGCGAGTAGGCGCCCGCCAGCTTGATGCTGTGCGGACGGTCGTTGCCGCCCGGGCCGAACTGGTTGCCCTCGGTGACGTCGCGGCACGGGATGGTGCCCACCGCCGGATCGCCGGCGATCGTGCAGTTCGCGTCGAGGTAGTCGCCCAGCGACGAGAAGGCGTCGGAGAAGTGATTGCCTTCCGCGCGCGAGAAGGTGTAGCTGCCGGCCGCGTGCCAGTAGTTCGAGAACCGCTTGTCGAGCGTGAACTCGATACCCCGATACGTGCGCTCGGCGCCCTCGTAGTTCACGACCTGACGGACCGCCCTCGACCCGTCGAACGACCAGACGTCGTCGATCAGATTGCCCCAGGTCCGGTAGATGTAGCGCACGCCGGCGCCGATCGTCTGGCCGATCTGCTGCTGATAGCCGACAGTGAACTCGTCGGTGTAGGTCGGCTCGAGCTCGGTGTTCGGCTTGAACGTGTTGGCCGAGGCGTCGATGCGCTGTACGAAGACATAGTCGCTACCGTTCCACTGAAAGACGCTGTGGTTCGTCTGCTGCGGCACGTTGGCAAAGGCATCCGAGAAGCCCTGGAGGATGCCCTGATAGAAGCGGCCGGCCGATGCGACGATCAGCGACTTGCCGTCGCCCTTAAGGTCGAAGGCGCCGGAGAAGCGCGGCGACACCGTGAAGGTGTCGACCGTTGCCGCATCGACGTCGCTCTTGCCGTCCTGCGTTTCGAAACGAAGACCGGCTTCCATCGAGATGCGGCTGCCGACGTTGAACTTGTCGCGCAGGTAGAAGGCCCAGGAAGAGCCCTCCGACGCCGAGGCGCCCGCGTCGTAATCCCGGCGCACGTCAGGCACGAGTGCGCGCGTCGCCTGGTTGAAGGAGGTGGCCAGGTACAGAGTGTTCGCGGGATACTTGAAGTCGTTCGACGAGGTCATGTCCTGCCAGTCGAAGCCGGCCTTGATGCTGTGGCTGTTCTCGCCGAGCTTCGTGAACCACGTCACCGCGCCGTTCGCCTGGCGGCGGGGGCGCGAGACGGCGCCATCGAACGTCGCGCCGTTGTACCACTTGTTCTCGGCGCGATTTAAGATCGGCGCGCCGCCCAGCAGCGGGCTGACTTCAAACGGGACCACCGTGATGGTTTCCTTGGAATCGGCGAACATCAGCTCGCCGGTGAGGCTCGATCCAAACACGCCTGAGTACTGAGCGGCAAAATGGCTCGCGGTCTGGTTCTGCCCGGTCAGGGCGAAGCGTTCGGCGCCCGAACCCCAATAGTTGACGACGAAGCCCTCCGACGGCGAGTCGCTGTACTTCACCCACACGTTGTGGCTCGGCGTGATCTGCGCGGTGACGCGTGCCGTCCAGAAGGGCGACACCACTTCCTGCTGGTAGTCCTCGGGTATCTGCCCGGCCGTCTGCTGCTGCGGCGACAGCGTCGACGCGCGCTCGAACGTGCCGAAGAACCACGCGCGGTTCCTGATGACAGGTCCGCCGCCCGTGAAGCTGTAGACCGGGTTGATCTGATCGAACTTCGTGCGCTCGAGCGCCGCCTTCGTCGTTTCACTCTTGGTCGAGTTCTGCTCGTTCCAGTCGTCGTTGGTCGCGATGTACTTCGCCGATCCCTCGAAGCGGTTCGTGCCCGACTTCGTGATGACGTTGACGACCGCGCCGACCGCGCGGCCGTACTCGGCCGACACGCCCGACGTGAAGATCGCCACTTCCTGAATCGCCTCGAAGTTGAGGTTCGAGCCGAAGGTGCCGGTTGTCGGGTCGGTCGTGTTGACGCCGTCGAACATGAAGAGGTTGTTGCTCGTCAGCGCGCCGTGCGAGCTGACATTGCCCGTGCCCACGACGCCTGGTGCCCGTCCGATCAACGTCTGATAGTTGCGGCCGACGGGGAGCTTCTGGAACTCCTCCGCGCGTACGCGCGTCTGCACCGCGACGTTCGTCATGTCGACGATGGGCGTCTCGCCCGTGACCGTGACCTGGACGTCCTGTCCGGCAATCTTCATCGCAACGGGGACGTTCGTGAGCTTCTCGTTCTCGACCGAGTTGCCCGTAATCGTCCGTGTCTGGAATCCCTGCAGGGAGGCGCGGATCGAGTAGGTGCCAAGCGGCACCACCGGGAACATGAAGCGCCCCTGCGCGTCGGTCACTGTCTCGCGCGTGAATCCGCGCTCTTCGCTGATAAGCGTGACCGTTGCTCCGGGCATCACCGCCCCGGTTTCATCGGTCACCTGGCCGCCGATTTGGCCAACCTGAGAGGTCTGTGCGAAGGCGCCGGCCGTAGTGGCCAGCAACACCCCCACGAGCGCCAGAAGGCGCACGTAACGCATCTTCATCGTGTCTCCTTAGCTAAAACAAAAACCCGGACGGACTGAGTCCGGAGAGAATGACAGTGGCAAACGGCGGTCCAGAAGGGACCAGGCGCGCCGAAACCGGGGTCGGGTCGCGCAAGTGCAGCTGGGTCAACACTTTTGGAGCCACCGCCGGCCGGGCGGCAGGTCACGGAAATACCTCGGAAAGACCCTGAAACTCAATGCTTTGGATCAACTCGATCCAATTCGCGGGGCTTACCTGGCCACGAGGCGAATGCGAACCTCCCGTACCACCCGGCCGGTCTCGCTGCCCGCCTGGGGTCGGACGATCAGCGCGAGCGTATAGTCGCCGGGCGAGAGCGTGGCGAGCGGCAGCTCGAAGGCCGCGAGATGACGTCCTGCCGCGAGCTCAACAAGGTTGGCTGGCTGCTCGCCCGTGCCGCCGATCGCCTTACCGTCGCGCGCCAGCGTGAGTTCCAGCGTCACGGACGCCGGCGCCGCCGCGTTCGCGATTTCGACGACCGTCCATAGCGACTCGCTCAGCGCGAATGTCGCGTCGGCGCGTGCCGGCAGCATCCCGAGCGAGGGGCCCGATGTCGCCGGGCCGGGACCGGCAGAAACGACGATGGGCGAGACCGCGAAGGCCTTCGAGCCGAGATCAGGCACCTCGAGGCGCGCCGACGTCGCCGCGTGCCAGTCGGCGCCGGTCGTGAAGCCGAACTGAATCTGCTGCTGACCAGGAGCGAGCGCGCGCCGCGCCGTGAAGACCGAGCCCTCGCGCGACGTCGTAAAGAACGCCGGTGCTTCCAGGGCCGGGGTCGACCAGGCGGCGATTTCGTTGCCCGACGCGTCTCGCGCAATCGCGTGGAAGCGCACCCCGCCGGCGGCGCGTCCGCGCGGAATGAACGTCCAGGCGTGAAGCTCGGGTGCGGCCGACGCCCCCCAGATTACGGTGTATCCGGACACCACGCCTTCGGCGTGTGACGCAAGGCCGCCGAGTTTCTCGCGCACGCCGATGTCGAGCGGCGCGCTGGCTGGCGCCGGCCCAGGTGAGGCTGGCGCAACGTCGGCGACAATCGAGCGCGCCGCAAGCGTGTTCCGCAGCTCGTCGAAGAGGCCTGGCGTCTGCAGGCGGTCGGTGCCGCGGTGCGGCTCGACAATGAATGTCAGGTCGAGCGACGGACGCCCCAGCGCATCGAGCAGCGCGGGCGTGCGCTCGCGGTCGTACGTCCAGACGTAGGCCTCCTCGGTGCCCTCGTTGATGCCGACCATGCCGCTGTGGATGCGCCCGCGCGCGGGCGGCGCGTTGGGACCGACGAGCGCGCGGTCGCTGATGCGGGCGGGCGTGCCGAGCAGCACGAATGCGCGCCCGCGCGCCGTCTCGGATCCCGGCGTGCCTCTCAGCGGAAACCGGTCGTTCGCGCGGCGGATGCGGCCGAGGACCACGTCGCGGAACTCGTTGCCCGCTTCGCGCGGCGTCGGATCCCGGCGCTGCCAGTAGCGCTCCTTGAACCCGTCGCGCGCCACGCTGTCCATAAGCGAGGCCCATTCGCGGCGCTCTTCTGCGGTGAGGAAGAGGGCCTCGGCGGTATCGGCCCAGTCCCGTGGCCTCTGGGCCTCGGCCGCCGCGGAACTCGCCGCCAGAAGGAACAACGCCAGCGCCAGCGGGAAGGTCTTCGACATGACTCGATTGTAAGGCTAGCGCTAGGGATTCAGTTCTCTGACCGGCCGCACCTCGACACTTCCTTCGCGCGCCGGCGGGATTCTCGACGCCACCTGGATTGCCTCGTTCAGATCTCTCGCATCGATCAGATAGAACCCGGCGAGCTGCTCCTTGGTTTCGGCGAACGGGCCATCCGTCACCGACACCTGCCCGTTTCGCACGCGCACCGTGGTCGCCGTGTCGGTCGCGTAGAGGGGC
>JBBDWL010000119.1:5862-7517 GCA_040902895.1 Vicinamibacterales bacterium
CACCTGCCCGTTTCGCACGCGCACCGTGGTCGCCGTGTCGGTCGCGTAGAGGGGCTCGGCTGCCAGTAGCGTGCCGCTCGCCCGCAGGTCCTCGCCGCAATTGGCGCATTCGCGGTCGGGCACGGCGTTCCACTTCTCTTTCTCGAGATACACAAGGCACAGGTACTTCATGGCTCTCCCCAAAAATCCCTTCACATTGACTAGTCGCGCAGGCCTCTGCCGGATCGACAGCGCCCCTCAGATTTCCGGCAGTTCAGCCAGCCGGCGCTCCAGAAATCGGCGCTCCGGCCCCGATCGCGTCAACGTCAGAGCCTTTTCATACGATCCTGCCGCCTCGGTTGTGCGTCCCAGACGCCGGCACAAGTCGGCGCGGGCGGCGTGCGCAAGCCGGTAATCGCCCAGATCGCCCCGTTTCAGGATCGCGTCAATCAGGGCCAGGCCCGCTTCGGGTCCGTCGCGCATGGCCACGGCCACGGCCCGGTTCAGCTCGATGACCGGTGAAGGCGTCATGTGCAGCAGCAGGTCGTACAGGGCCGCAATTTCAGCCCAGTCCGTGGCACCAATCGCCGGCGCTTCCGCGTGCAGGGCGGAGATCGCCGCCTGAATCGCGTACGGCCCCGGCTGGCCCGTCGAGAACGCGCGCTCGACCAGCGCCACGCCTTCCGCGATCAACGCCCGATCCCAGATCGATCGATCCTGATCCTCGAGCAGGACGATGTCCCCCGATGCCGAAGCCCTGGCGTCACGCCGCGATTCGTGCAGCAGCATCAGCGCAAGCAGGCCGAGCGCTTCGGGTTCGGGCATCAGCTCCACGAGCAGTCGCCCAAGCCGGATGGCTTCAGCCGACAGGTCGTGCCGGGTCAGCGTGTCACCTGACGTCGCGACATAGCCTTCGTTGAAGACCAGATAGATCACGCGGAGCACGGCATCGAGCCGCTCCGGCAGCTCCGGCCCTGACGGCACCTGATAGGGGATGCGAGCGTCGCGGATTTTCGCCTTCGCGCGGACGATGCGTTGCGCGAGCGTGGGCGCCGGCGCGAGAAAGGCCTGCGCAATCTCTTCGGTCGTGAGACCGCACACCTCGCGCAGCGTGAGCGCTACCTGCGCGTCGGGTGAGAGCGCCGGGTGGCAGCACGTGAATATCAGGCGCAGCCGATCGTCTTCGACACTTTCGGGATCCGCCCAGGCCGCGGGATCCTCGACAGCCAGATCGGCCTGACCCGCATCTTCATCGAGCTGGTCGAATCGCTTCCGGCGCCGCATGGCGTCGATGGCCTTGAACCGTCCGGCCGACACCAGCCACGCCCGCGGGTTGGCCGGAACGCCTTCGCGCGGCCACTGCTCGAGGGCGGCCCTGAACGCGTCGTGCAGCGCCTCTTCGGCGGCGTCGAAATCGCCGAGCAGCCGGATGAGCGTCGCCAGCACGCGGCGCGACTCGGCGAGATAGACCGCGTTGACGGTCTCTTGAAGGGACTCGGCGGGCACCTCAGGCGATCTCACCACCTTCAGTCCCGCGCGCGCAAGGCTCCTCCGGCCTGATGTCGATCCTGGGGCCCTTGTGCACGCGAAAGATTGTAATCTGGCGGGCGCAGGGGGGCGAATGACTTCACTCGACCTGATTGTTATCGGCGTGTACTTCGCCATCGTGATGGCGA
>JBBDWL010000119.1:7617-15575 GCA_040902895.1 Vicinamibacterales bacterium
ATGACTTCACTCGACCTGATTGTTATCGGCGTGTACTTCGCCATCGTGATGGCGATCGGCTTTTACTTTTCCGGCCGCACCCGGACAGCGCAAGGGTACTTTCTGGCGGGACGCCAGGTCGGGTGGGTGGCGATTGGCGCGTCGCTCTTCGCCACCAATATTTCCAGCGAGCATCTGATCGGCCTTGCGGGCGCCGGCGCCACCACCGGCCTTGCCGTCGGCCACTTCGAATGGCTTGCCGTCTTCATGGTCCTGGCGCTCGGCTGGGTCTTCGTCCCGTTCTACCTGCGCAGCGGCGTGTCGACCATGCCCGAATTTCTGGAGCGGCGGTATGGGCCCGCGGCGCGCTGGTACCTGACGAGCGTCTCGGTCGTCGCGTACATCTTCACGAAGATCTCCGTCTCGCTCTACGCCGGCAGTCTCGTGATGCGCGAAGTCGCCGGCTGGGACTTCTACACGTCGGCCCTCGTCATGGTGGTGGCAACCGGCGCCTATACGATCGTGGGCGGGCTGGCGGCCGTCATTTACACCGAGCTGCTGCAGGCCGTCGTGCTCATTGGCGGCGCGCTCGTCATGACGCTGATCGGGCTCGACCAGGCGGGTGGATTCGAGGGTCTGCGCGCGACCGTGCCCGCTGACTTCTTTCACATGATGAAGCCGGCGAGCGACCCCGATTTCCCGTGGACGGGGATCTTCCTCGGCGCGCCGATTCTTGGCATCTGGTACTGGTGCACCGACCAGGTGATCGTGCAGCGCGTGCTGAGCGCGAAGAACGAGGCGCACGCGCGAGGGGGCGCCATTCTCTGCGCGTTCCTCAAGATCCTTCCGGTGTTCATCCTGGTGCTGCCCGGCCTGATGGCCCGGTCGCTGTATCCGGACATTCAGGGCGATCAGGCGTACCCGGCCCTCGTCGTCCGTCTGCTGCCGTCCGGATTGACGGGGCTGATGATCGCCGCCCTCATGGCGGCGCTGATGTCGTCGCTGGCGGCCACGTTCAACTCGGCCTCGACGCTCGTCACGCTCGACGTGTACCAGCGGATGCGGCCGGATGCCAGCGAGCGGAGGCTCGTCTTCGTCGGCCGCATGGTGACGGTCGTCATGGTGGTGCTCGGCATCCTGTGGGTGCCGTTCATCCCTTACTTGAGCAGCCAGGTGTACATCTACCTGCAGAGCGTGCAGGCCTACATCAGCCCGCCCATTGCGGCCGTGTTTCTGATCGGCGTGCTCTGGCCGCGCGCCAACAGGGCCGGGGCGATCGCATCGCTGCTGACCGGCGCCGTGATCGGCGCCGCCAGATTTTTACTGGAGGTTGGCAGGGAGACGGCGCTGGTGAGCGGCAACGCCGTGCTCACGCGCATCGTCGAGATCCACTTCCTGCATTTCGCTGTGCTGATGTTCATCATCAGCACCATCGTGCTCGTGGTCGTGTCACTGGCCACGGCCCGCGAAAGCGAGGCGCAGCTCCGGGGCCTCACCTTCGCGACGCTCGAGGAGCGGTACACGGCGATGGCCGGGAAGCGAGGCACCGTTGCGGCTCAGGTAGCCGCTTCCGTGGCCGTCTCGGCAGGCGTGATCGCCTTGTGGATACACTTCGCCTGACGCCAGATACAGTTTGTATATGGTGATGAGGACGCTCGGACTCGTGGTCCTGTTGGTTGCGGTTGGCTGGACGGTGTCGGCACAACGCCGGCCGTTCGCGCTGTCGGCCGCCGACGAGCGGCGCGTCAGCGCGCTCGTGCGGCAGATGACCCTCGACGAGAAGATCGGCCAGATGACGCAGGCCGATCAGCAGTTTCTCAGGGATCCGTCCGACGTCGCGACGCTCTTTCTAGGTTCGCTGCTGAGCGGCGGCAATTCAGATCCGCCCACCAATGCGCTTGCCGACTGGCGCGCGCTGTACGAGCGGCTGCAGAGCGAGGCCCTGAAGACGCGGCTGAAGATTCCGCTCGTCTACGGCGTCGACGCCGTCCACGGCCACAACAACGTGCTTGGCGCCGTCATTTTTCCTCACAACATTGGTCTCGGCGCCACGCGGAATGCCAGGCTGGTCGAAGAAATCGGCCGCATCACTGCCAAGGAGATTCGGGCTACCGGGATCAACTGGACGTTCGCGCCGTGCCTGGCAGTGCCGCGCGACGACCGTTGGGGCCGCACCTACGAGGGCTTCTCGGAAGATCCCGCGGTCGTGGCGGCGCTCGGCGCAGCTGCCGTGCGCGGGTTGCAGAACGGCGGGCTTCGCAATCCGTTGAGCGTGCTCGCTTCGGCCAAGCATTTCGCCGGCGACGGCGGCACGACATGGGGCACCGGCATGCCCTCCAACGA
Source organism: Vicinamibacterales bacterium (assembly GCA_040902895.1). Lineage (GTDB taxonomy): Bacteria > Acidobacteriota > Vicinamibacteria > Vicinamibacterales > SCN-69-37 > JALYRV01. The sequence continues at coordinate 9,940 of JBBDWL010000119.1, forward strand.
GGCGCCGAACAAGAAGTTCTTTCCACTCGACCGCGGCGACACGCGCGGCGACGAGGCCGAACTGCGGCGCATCCATATCGATCCGTACATTCCCGCCATCACGGCCGGCGTCGGAACGATCATGGTCACCTACAACAGCTGGAACGGCGTCAAGGCGTCGGGCCATCGCCGGCTGCTGACCGACATCCTGAAGCAGGAGCTGGGCTTCCAGGGCTTTCTGATTTCCGACTACGACGCGATCGATGAGCTGCCAGGCGACTATCGCTCCGACATCCGCGAGTCGGTGAATGCCGGCATGGACATGTTCATGGTGCCGCAGAAATATCGCGAGTTCATCTCGACACTCACGTCGCTCGTCGAAGCCAACGACGTGCCGATGGCGCGCATCGACGATGCGGTCACGCGGATTCTGCGGGTGAAAGCGGCAATGGGTCTGCTGGCCGAACGCTGGTCGCCGCGAGCCGATCGCGCGCTCGCGAGCGCGTTCGGATCAGCCGAACACCGGCTGGTCGCGCGGCAGGCGGTTCGTGAATCGCTCGTGCTGCTCAAGAACGAGCGGCGGGCGCTGCCGATCGGCGCTGCCGTGAAGCGGATTCATGTCTCCGGCCGCAATGCCGACGACCTGGGGGCGCAGTCCGGCGGCTGGACGATCACCTGGCAGGGCAGGCGCGGACCGGTCACCACCGGCACGACCATCCTCGAGGCGATCCGCCGCGCCGCAGGGCCGCAGGTCACCGTAACGTCGGATCTCGACGGCGCCGGAGCGGCGGGCGCCGACCTGGCGATCGTCGTGGTCGGCGAGGATCCCTACGCCGAATTCTCGGGTGACAGGGAAGATCTGACGTTGGCGGCGGTCGATCAGAAGACGATCGCCGCGGTGAACGCTGCCGGTGTGCCGGTGGTCGCCGTGCTCGTGTCGGGGCGGCCGCTCATCCTCGGCGACGCGCTCGCGGCGAGCGACGCGATCGTGGCGGCGTGGCTGCCGGGCAGCGAGGGAGACGGCGTCGCGGACGTTCTGTTCGGGCGCCATGCGCCGACCGGAAAGCTGTCGTTCTCCTGGCCGCGCTCGATGGCGCAGATACCGGTCAATCCCGGCGGCGCCGGCGACGCCAGTCCGTTGTTCGAATTCGGCTTCGGCCTGACCTATCGGTAACGCGCGCGCGGAGCGTGCGCTCAGCGCTTCGGCACGATCTTCAGCACGCGCCCCTGGGGCATGTCAGTCACGACATAGATTGCGCCGTCGGGGCCCTGTCGCACATCGCGGATGCGATCGGGCTTCGACGCGGGCGTGGCCTGCATGTCTTTCAAGAGCCGCTCCTCACCGGTCACGCGCTCGCCGTTGACGTCGAGCCGCACCAGGTTGGTGGTCTGCAGCCCTCCGATGAACAGGCTGCCTTTCCATGCGGGAAACAGGTCACCCGAGTAAAACAGCATGCCGCTCGGCGCGATCACGGGATCCCAGTAGTAGATCGGCTGTTCGGTGCCCGGCTTCTGCGTCAGGCCCTCGAGAATCGGGCCGCCGCGATACTCGATGCCGTACGCGGCCGTGGGCCAGCCGTAGTCTTTGCCTTTACGCGCGATATTGAGTTCATCCCCGCCGCGCGTGCCGTGCTCGACCTCCCACAGCTCTCCCGTGGCTGGATGGAGCGCCGCCGACTGAATGTTCCGGTGACCGCTCGACCAGATTTCGGGAAGGACGCCCTCCTTGCCCACGAACGGGTTGTCCTTCGGAATGGAGCCGTCCTTGTTGATCCGCGCGATCTTGCCGATGCCGCTGTCCATGTTCTGCGCCTGCATGCGGCCCGGCGTCACCGATCGGTCGCCCTGCGTGACGAACAACGTCCCGTCCCTCGCCCACACCAGCCGGTTGCCGTAGTGCAGCCGTGACGCCAGCGACGGCCGCTGGTGATAAATCACCTGCACCTCGTCGACCCGCGGCGCGGCCGCATCGTCCACGAACTTGCCGCGGGCCACCGCGGTGTTGTTCTCGCCGTTGTCGCGCGGTTCGGCGTAGCTCCAATAGATCAACTGATTCGATCGGAAATCGGGATCCAGCACGACATCGAGCAGGCCGCCCTGGCCGCGGGCATCGACGGGCGGCAGACCCGAGACCGGCGGCGACAGCGTGCCGTCGGCCGCGACGACGCGAAGGCGTCCGGGCTTCTCGGTGACGAGCATCTTGCCTGACGGCAGAAAGGCAAGCGCCCACGGATGCGCGAGGCCTTCGGCAACCGTTACGACGTCGAAGGCGACGTTCGTTACGCGCAGCGGCGCGTCGGTCTGTCCTTCGAACGCCGGTTTCTGGTCGGGTGCATTTGCCGGACGGGGGTCGGCCTGCGCGGTCTGCTGCGCGGGCGAGGCGGAGCCGTCACTCTGGTCCGGCCGTTCGTCGTACGCGGCCCCGCCGCACGCGATCAGCACCAGGGCAGCCAAAAGGAAAGTCGTCTTCATGAAGACAGGATACAGGAGACAGGAGACAGGAGGCCGCCCTATACGTAATAGCGCTTGTACATTCCCCGCCGGAAGATCCATCCGCCGAGGGGTCCGAGCCACCTGAGGACGTAATACATGTAGCGCAGGTCGGTGATCTCGATGAGGTTACCGTCGAAGTCTTTGGCAAAAAACAGCCAGTGCCCGCGCGGCGATTGCTCGGGCTTGCTCACGATCTCGACGCCCTTGCTGACGAGATAGTCGTGCCACTTCTGGATGTTGCGGACATTCACGCAGATGTGCGTGAGTCCAATCCGGTTCCACGGCACTTCGATCGGCGGCTGCTTCGGTTCGAAATGAAAAATCTCGATGACCGCGCCGCCGGGAAAGCGGATCCACCCAATCTTGCACTTCGCTCCAGCGGCGTCGACGCCGAAGAAGCCGCGCACCCGCTCGGCCGGCGCGTCGGCGACACCGACGAGCGGGCAGCCGAACACCTCCCACCAGAACTTCACGGCCCGGTTGAAGTCAGACACCGTGATGCCGACGTGACTGAACGATCCTGATTTCATGCGAGCTCCGCCTTGATGTGATCGGCCACACGAAGCGCCTGGGCGATGATCGTCAGGCCCGGATTGACGGCCGCCGACGCTGGAAAGAATGAGGCGTCGACGACGAACAGGTTCTCGATGTCGTGCGAGCGGCACCACGTATCGAGCACCGACGTGCGTGGATCCGTGCCGAAGACGAGCGTGCCGCACTGATGGGTGGTGTTGCGGTTCCTGTGCGAGTACGACATCACCTTCCAGAACCCGAGCCGGTGCAGGATGCGCGTCATCTCTTTGACGAGCCGTGTATGCGCGGCCACGTTGTTCGGTTGATACAGCAGCTGAATCCGTCCACTGGCGTCGACCACGACGCGATTGTCGGCGCGCGGCAGATCCTCCGACATCACGAGCCAGTCGACGCCGCGCGCAACCCACGCCTCGTACGCCCAGAGCGGAATCCACGGCACCACCGACTGCGCCATCACGCCGTGCGTGCGGCCCTGAGACTGGATCTGTCCGAGCGGGTACGGCGTATCGGGGCCTCGCAGATAGAAGTCATTGACCGCCACCGTTTTCTGAAACACGGTGTCATTGGGCTTCAACGGATTGAACCCCTGCATCATCGTTGCAAGATGCGCCATATAGCGGCGGCCGACGAGGCCTGAGGAGTTGGCAAGGCCATCGGGATAGCGGTCGCTGGCGGACCGCAGCAGCAGCGCGGCTGAATTGACCGCGCCGCACGAGACGATGACGCGATCGGCGGTGACGCGGACGGTGCCGCCGTCACGCTCGGCTTCCAGCGCCTCGATGCGCCGGCCGGACGGATCGGTGACCAGCCGCTGTACTTTTGTATTCGTCCAGAGCGTGACGTTCGGGTGCAGCAGCGCGGGCATGATGCCGCAGACCTCCGCATCGCTCTTCGCCTGAACTCTGCAGGGAAACGAATTGCACGTGTTGCACAGCTGACAGCCGCCCTCTTCGCCCGGCCTGATCAGGCCGAGCGGCAGCGGCGACGGATGCAGACCGAGATTCTGAAGCCGCTCCACGATCTCGCCCATGCGCCTGGCGTGCGGGATCGGCGGGTGCGGGTAGGGCGCGCGTGGAGGTTCGGTGGGATCGATGCCGTCCTGGCCGTGCACGTGGTACAGCTGCTCGGCGCGGTCGTAGTACGGCGCAAGCGTGTCGTAGCCGATCGGCCACGCCGGCGAGGCTCCGTCGACGTGCTGCAGCTCGTCGAAGTCTTCCCGCCGCAGGCGATAGAGCACGCTGCCCCAGAACTTCGTGTTGCCGCCGATGCCGTAATGCGTGTAGGGCAGAAACTCTGCGCCGGCCGCATCGAGCCAGCGTTCGGTCGTGCGATAGCGAAGCTGCTTCCAGACCGCGTCGGGGTTCCAGTTCTCGTCTTCGCGCGGCACTTCGCCGCCGCGCTCGATGACGAGGATGCGCGCGCCTGTCGGAGCGAGCGCGTGCGCCATGGTGCCGCCGCCCGCGCCCGTTCCAATGATGATCAGGTCGTAATGCGTGTTCACGCGTAAATCTGATCCATCAGGTGCTGATCTTCGATCGCGCGATCCAGACTCATCTGCGGCTGCGCGCCCGTGCGGATTGACTCGGCGAAATCGCGGTACATCGCCTGATACCCGCGAATATCGCGAAAGCCTGGAAAGAGCAGCTGCGGCAGGCCCTTCCCGCGCGCCAGCACGAACGCGCCGTTCGACTCGAAGGTAATGATGCCGTCGCGGCCGTACAGCTTCGACAGACGCAGGCCGCGCAACAGCGATGGAATCTCGCGTGAGTAATAAAGCGTGCCGACGGCGCCATTGTCATAGCGGAACGCGGCCAGCATGCTCTTCGCGCGTCTGTCGGGGCCCTCGCGCGAAGGGGTGGGCCTGTAGCCATGGATCGACACGATCTTCGGACCGAGGCTGCCTGCGATGTGCAGCCAGTGGATGCCTTCCTCGAAGAACGCATCGCCGCCGGCCATCGACTCGTCGTTGCGCCAGTCGTCGGCCGTCTTCAGCCGCTTCGCAATGGTCGTGAAGTGCGCGAACACCATCTCGCCAATGGCGCCGGCCGCCAGCAGCTTCCGCAGTGTGACGGCGAGCGGCTTGTAGTGATCGTTCTCGCCAACGAGCACGATGCGTCCCGCGCGATCGCGGGCCTCGCGCACTCTTTCGTAGTCAGCCATCGTGAGAAACGCCGGCTTCTCGACGAGGACGTGCTTGCCGGCGGCGAGCGCTTGAAGCGTGAGATCGAGATGGAAGCGTGGCGGCACCGCGACCACGACCGCGTGCACCTGCGGGTCTTCAATGGCGGCTGCGTAATCGGCGTACGTGCACGCGCCGCTGAACGCGCGGCACATCTCTTCGGATCGCGCCGCCTCGCGGCTGGCGTATCCGCAGACGATGTTGCCGCCGAGCGATCGCAGATTGCGGCTGTGGACCCGCGTGATGAAGCCGCAGCCGAGAAACGCGATGCGGAGCGGATCAGACAAGGGTCAATTATAGGTGGGCGCTACTTCCGCGGTGCGAACGTCTGCGGCCTGATGAGGACGTTGATCTTGTATTTGCCAAGACGCACGTCTTCGAACTGCCTGTCGCCGACCCAGGTGATCAACCGGCGCGGCCAGGTCACGCCAGCCTCCGTCTTGTAGTCGGA
>JBBDWL010000120.1:0-2241 GCA_040902895.1 Vicinamibacterales bacterium
GCGCGCGCGCGGTCGACGAGGCCGGGGCGCAGTGCATAACAGCCAAGGGGGCCGCTTGCGCCGCCGGTCGCGGGATCCTCCGGAATGCCGAACTCGGGCGCGAACATGCGGCTGTAGAACGACACGCCGGGCTGGCGCGACATTGCGAAGACAAACACAGGGCGCGCGCGCGGCTCGCCCGCGGCCGCAAAGAGCCGGGCCAACCCGCGGCCATCCGCCGATGCGCGATCGACGGCGCCTTCGTCTGCCAGCGGCACGAAAAAGAACGGCACGCCGCTCGAGACCGTCTGCAGCGGCACTCGCAGGATGTCGCGCTCCTCGAGATTGAGCGCGCCCGCGAGGTTCGCGCGAAGCGCGTCCGGCAGCGGTTCGCCGAAGTCCGGCACCAGCTGGTTCATCCAGGCAAACGTTAAATGTCCGCGCGCATCCCAGACGAGATCGACCGGAGTCGGACCAATCTTCAAATCAAAGATCAGCCGCGGCTGCGGCGCCGTGATTTTGCCAAGCGCCGCCAGCACGAACGTGGTGCCAATCGTCGGATGCCCGGCCATCGGCAGTTCTTCTTCGGGCGTAAAGATGCGCATGCGGGCATCGGTGCCGGGCTTCTGAACCGCCAGCAGAAACGTGCTCTCCGGAAAATTCATTTCGCGCGCCAGTACGGCCATCAGCGCGTCTGGAATGTCGTCGCCGTTCTCGAAGACCGTCAACTGATTGCCTTCGAACGGTGTATCCGTGAAGACGTCGACCTGCTGGAATCGAGCTCTCATCGTGCGTTCATGGGAACATTCGTCCCGCAAGCGGACACCGGCACAGGCCGTTCCGCGCGAAAACACCGGTAAATTGACCGCCCCGCGTCATCCGCCCGGCGGCACGGATGTCGCTCTGCGGAAGCATTATGTACGACCTGAGATTTGTCCTTCGCGTGCTCGCCCGGACTCCCGGCTTCACGATCACGGTGGTGCTTGCCCTGGCGGTTGGCATCGGCGCCACGACAGCCATCTTCAGCCTGGTCAACGGCGTGCTGCTGCGCCCGCTTCCCTATCCGTCCGCGGATCGCCTCGTGATGGTGTGGCAGGACTACAGCGCCCGAGGCGGTCCGATCGATGAGTGGGCCTCGCCCGGCAACGTGCACGACTGGCAGCAGCAGCGCGACATCTTCACGTCGATTGCCGCGATCGGCGGCTGGACGCCCGCCGCAATCTTCAACGGCCAGCAGCCTGAGACCCTGACCGGCGAGCAGGTCACGCATGCCTATTTCCAGACGCTGCACCTGACACCGGCCGCCGGCCGCGACTTCCGCCCGGCCGACGATATACCCGGCGCCGCGCGTGTGGTGATCATCAGCCACGGCATGTGGCAGACGCGCTTCGGCGGGGATCGATCGATCATCGGGCGCCCCATGGTGCTCGCGGGCGAGCCGCACGAAGTGATCGGCGTCGCGCCGCCGGGCGCCGTCGGTGTGCTGGTTCCCGACGCCGACCTGTGGCGGCCGAGACGCCTGAATCTCACCACGCCCGATTACGGCAACGTGTTCCTCCGTGTGATCGCCCGCCTTGCCGACGGCATCGACCACGATGCCGCGCAGGCGCGCCTGAACGCCGTCGCCGGCTCGCTGCGGGCGGGGCAACAGGCGTTGCGGCAGGTGGGCATTCGCATTCAGCCGGCGCAGGATTGGATCGTCGGCGACGCGAAAACGCCGCTGCTGGTGCTGCTCGTCGCGGTCGGCACGCTCCTGCTTCTCACCGTTGCGAACATCGCGAATCTGTTGCTCGCGCGCGCCAGCGCGCGCGAGCGTGAGTTGTCGATTCGCGCGGCGATTGGCGCCAGTCGTAGCCGCTTGGTGCGCCTGCTCATTCTCGAAAGCCTCATGCTGTCGGCGGCCGGAGGCGTGCTCGGCGTTTTCTTCGCGGTGTGGGGCCTCGATGGCCTGCTGGCACTCGCGGCAGATTTTCTGCCTCGCGCCGCCGAGATTTCGCTCGATCGCCGCGTGCTGGCGTTCACTGCCGCCCTCGCGGCCGTAACGGGCCTCCTCTTCGGGCTCGCGCCCGCGCTGCAGTCGTCACGGCCCGATTTGCAGACGCCGTTGCGCGAAGGCGCGCGCGCGACGTCGCGGAAAGGCCAGCTCGCGCGCAGCACGCTCGTCGTCGTGCAGATCGCGCTCGCCCTTGTCATGCTCGTCTCGGCGACGCTGATCGTGCGCAGTTTTGCGGGTCTTCAGCGCGCAGACCTGGGTTTCAATCC
>JBBDWL010000121.1:0-15454 GCA_040902895.1 Vicinamibacterales bacterium
TGGGATTCATGGTGGCGACGCGCACGCGCGAAATCGCCCTTCGGATGGCGCTGGGATCCACGCGTCTGGGTGTGTTTCGTCTGATGTTGACAGGCATCGTGAAGCTGGCGATTCCCGGCGTCGCCGGGGGGCTCCTCCTCGGAGCGATACTGATTCGCACGATGCAGGACGTGATGGGCACGCCGCTTACCGTGGGATCGACGCCGCTCGGCGCCATGGAGCCAATCATTTATACGGTCGCGTCTGCGATCGCAGTGTCCATGGCGCTGCTGGCCGGCCTTCCGGCGGCCCGCCGCGCCACCACGGTGCAGCCGATGGTGGCGATGCGATCGGAGTGAGCCAAACGCGCGTCAGGTAGGATGTCCGGACCATGACGAGCCTTGATCGACGCGCGGTGCTGAAGGCCGGCTTGCTCGCCGCGGCGGGCGCGTGGGCGCCTCGTCTTGCGGCGCAGGGCGGCACCGCGCGGCCGCGTCCGTCGGCGCCCCAACTGGCCTGGCAGCGCGAAGAGCTCGCGCTGTTCATTCATTTCGGGATCAACACCTTCACCGATCGCGAGTGGGGCGACGGCCGCGAGGATCCGTCGCTGTTCGCGCCAGCCGCGCTCGACGCGCGTCAGTGGGCACGTGCGGCGCGGGCGGGCGGGTTCCGCGCGATGGTGCTGACGGCGAAGCATCACGACGGCTTCTGCCTGTGGCCCACGCGCACGACGAAACACGGCGTCGCGAGCAGCCCGTGGCGCGGCGGAGAGGGCGATCTCGTGCGCGAGTTCGTCGACGCATGCCGCGCCGAGGGGCTGCGGCCAGGGTTGTATCTCTCGCCGTGGGACCGCAACAACCCACACTACGGCGACTCGCCGCGCTACAACGATCTGTACTGCGAGCAGTTGACAGAGCTGCTCACGAACTACGGTCAACTCTCGGAAATGTGGTTCGACGGCGCCAACGGCGAAGGGCCGAACGGCAAGAAGCAGATCTACGACTGGCCGCGCGTGTGGGCGCTGGTGCGGAAGCTGCAGCCACGGGCTGTGATGTTCTCTGACGCGGGGCCCGACGTGCGCTGGTGCGGCAACGAACGCGGCATCGCGGGCGAGCCGAACTGGTCGACGGTCGATCCGTCGGTTGTGCCGGTGCCGGGCGTGAGCGGCCCGGGCATCATCGAGGCGCTTCAGCACGGTCATCCCCACGGCACGGTCTGGCGGCCCGCGGAAGCGGACACGTCGATCCGGCCCGGATGGTTCCACCATCCGCGTGAAGACGCGCGCGTCAAACAGGCCGCCGATCTCGTGGAGCTGTACTGCCGATCGGTCGGCCGCAACTCGAAGCTGCTGCTCAACGTGCCACCGGCGCGCGACGGATTGCTGCATGCCACCGACGTCGCGCAGCTCGCGTTGTTCCAGGAGCAGCTGCGGGCGAGGTTCCGCGAGGATCTTGCGCAGGGCCTGCCGGTGCGGTGGTCCCGAACGGGCCCGCGCACGGCCGTCGCGGCGATCGACCTCGGACGGCCGGTCATGCCAGCCTTCATCCGTCTCGAAGAGCCGATCGAAAAAGGCCAGGCGGTCGCGCGCTATTCCGTGCGGGCGATGTCGAGCGGCACGACGATCGGATACGCGAAGATCGATCGCGTCTCGCCGCCCGAGGCGGTGCGGCACATTCAGGTCACGATAGAGGATGCCGTCGCCGCGCCCGAGCCAATCCGCATCAAGGTATACGCGGCACGATGACGGTGAGTGGCTTGCCAACTTGCCGGGAGGTTCACCCGTCTCATGACGAAGGCGGCTCTCGAGAATGGCTATAACCCTGGAAGCCAAGTCAGCGCTTCGATTGCTCTGGAAGGATCGCATCGTTTCGGTCGCCGTCATTCTGACGGTCGGCCTGGCGTTAGCCGCGAACACGGCGCTGTTCTCGGTCTTCGATGGACTCCTCTTTCGACCGTTGAAATACCGGGATGCCGCGTCGATCGTGCACCTCCAGCTCGCGGATCACCTGCATCTTCCGGCCCACCGCGGTGAGCGACGTGGCTTGATCGAGCGCGTCCCATTGAGCACTGCGCTCACGGAGCGCGCTGACGCGTCGCCAGCCCAGCTCTTCGATCGTACCAGCGCGGCGGCCATCGATTGGCAACTGCGACCGTATGCCGTCAGCGCCTCTCTTTTCGACCTTCTCGGAGCACGGCCGATTTTCGGCCGTCCCTTCAACAGCGGAGACCTCGACGCCGCGCCTTTCAACGTTCTTCTTGGCCATGAGCTTTGGAAGACACGCTTTGGCGGAGATCCCGGCGTCGTTGGACGGGCGGTCCAGATCCCGGGAACGTCCCCCGCTGACCGTTGGCACATCGTCGGCATCATGCCTCCCGGCTTTTCTTTTCCCCAGGGAGCGAATTTCTGGATTCCACGCTATCGGTCGCGAGGGGCGGTTCTCATTCAGCCGTATGCGAGGCTGGCGTCCGGGACGTCGGCAGCACAACTCAGGGCGCAGTTTCCCGGGCTTGTCGTCACCCCGTTGCGCGAACACGTCAGATCAGGGGGCGCGGTGTCCGTTGGCGTCCTGCTTGGCGCGACCGGACTGCTGTTGGTGATTGCCTGGATTCACGTAGCCTCGCTGCTGTTCGGGCGAGCCACTGGGAGAACTCGGGAAATCGGGACGCGCCTCGCCCTCGGCGCCAGCCGATGGCAGCTGATTCGAGGCTTCGCGATCGAAGCCGGCATGTTGTCGCTTCCTGCATTGTTGATAGCGATCGCTGCCGCTCCCATTCTTGTCGCGGCCCTCGTTGAGGTGTTGCCGCCAGCGGTCACACTGGGGCAGGACGTGGCGCCGGACGCTCGCGCGGCGGCGATGGCAATCGCTCTCGCCGGACTTGGACTGGTGATTCTGACCGTGCTGCCAATCGATCTGGTTCGTCGCGGCGCTCCACTTGCCCTGCTTCGCGGAGACATCGCCGGCGAGATCAGAATCCGTGGCACACGAATTCGCCGCGTCCTGTTTGTCGGCCAGCTGAGCCTGGTGACGGCGATCGTGTATCTGACCTGCCTGCTGGCGGTCAGCTTCAGTCGCGCGACGACGGCCGATTTCGGCTTCGTGAGCGACGGACTGTTCGCGATCAGGATGCCAGGCCGGGAGGGCCCGTCCAGTGGCGGCCCTAATTCACGCGCCCTCCTCGAACGACAGCGAGAGATGGTGCGGGAAACACTCAGCCGGCTCGCGCCGCTCAGCCCGGTCCTCGCCGCAGCCGGAAGCAGTGCGTGGCCTCTGGAGCCGGACGGCATCGACACCGAAACCTTTCACGCAGCGTCGGATCCCGCCGGCCAGGGGATTACCGGCGGGTATCAGTCCGTCATGCCCGGGTATCCCGGCGTCCTGGGGGTTTCTCTCCAGGAGGGATCTGAACCGGCTCCGGCCGAACTGGCGCAGATGAAGCCGCCGCCCGTTCAGCAGATCGGTCTGGTCAATCGTGCGCTGGCTCGTCAACTCGAGCCGTTCGGACCGGTGATCGGCCAGGTCGTGGTGGTCAATGCCTCGCGTCGATATCGCATCGCCGGCGTCATGCCGGACGTCGTCCTTGAACGGCTCGATCGTCCGGTGCGTCCCACCCTCTTCGGCTACCTTCCGCCGCCAGCCGTCACCAATGTCGTTCTCCTACGGTTGACACCCGGGATCCAGCCTGAAGCTGCCGGCGTCGCTGGTGTGCTCTCCAGTGTCTGGGGAAGGCGATCGCCTCGACCGATGGCGATCGACCACGCCATCGAGCTCGCGACAGCCGAACACAAATCGCGCGCCTACCTGCTGATCGCTGTGGCAATCGTGTCGATTCCACTGGTGTTTCTCGGTGTCGCTGGTGCGCTCAGTGATGCGACGCGGCGGCAGATGCACGAGATCGCCGTGACGCTGGCTATCGGTGCGTCGCCAGGTGACATACGCCGGCGCATCATGCGGCGGTCGATTGGCGCAGCAGTCCTGGCTGTCATCGCCGGTCTCAGCTTCGGAGTCGCCAGCGCTCGCGTGATCTCGGGTGTCCTTTACGACGTCGGAACCGTGGACGCTGGCGCACTCGCCGCATCTGGACTGCTGATCGTCCTGTTGGTCGCACTTTCGGCTGCCCTCCCGGCGTGGCGCGCGGGGTCCATCAATCCGGCTGCGGTGCTGCGAGGTGGATGACATCAAGAATTTCAAGCCCGAAGGTGACGTAGTCTAGGGCTATGAAGATCACCGTCGAGCAAATCGTGAAAGCCGGACTAGCGAAGGTCTGGGATGCCTGGAATACGCCCGAGGACATCAAGAAGTGGAACGCTGCCCAGGATGACTGGCACACCACTCAAAGCACCGTCGATCTGCGCGAGGGAGGCACGCTCGTCTCACGGATGGAAGCGAAGGACGGCAGCTCGGGCTTCGACTTCGAAGGCACCTATACGCGCGTCGTGCCGCGCGAGCTGATCGAATACCGGATGAGCGACGGGCGTGAAGTGAAAGTGGAGTTCACCGAGCAGCCCGGCGGTGTGCTCGTGCGCGAGGCATTCGACGCGGAGTCGGAGAGTACCCCCGAGCTGCAGCGCGCGGGGTGGCAGGCCATCCTCGACAACTTCGCCCGGTACGTAGAAGCGCGCTAATTTTCTCGAGCGAAGTCTGCGCTAGAGGCCGAGCACGAGACGGGCACCGATACAGCTGTCGTGCGAATCGGGTTGAATGCCGTAGCGCCACCAGACCGTACAGTGCAGATCCCAGTTGGTGTGGCAACCGCCGCGAAGACGCCGTTCGGTGCCGGCGCCCTCGTAGGGTCGGCCGTCGAGCGGAACGGCATTCACGTCATCCGTGCAGACGTCCTGACACCACTCCCACACGTTGCCCGACATGTCGTACAGACCAAGCTGGTTTGGTGCTTTCGTGGCAACCGGGTGCGTACGCGTCGCTCGCGGCACGTGGGGAAGCCGGTTGGCAAGCCGCCATCCGATGCGCCAGCCAAACAACCGGACGAGTAGCTGGTGACCGGCAGTCCACCGGCGTCCGTACCACGCGACTGCGTCGGGATCGTTGCTGCCGCTGAAGGGAAATCCGTCGGGCCAGGTTGGACCACCCCGGGCCGCGTATTCCCACTCCGCTTCCGAAGGCAGCCGGAATCGAAGGTCCTGATCTCCGGCCGCGACGTCCTGCCGTATCTCGCACGCATTGAGACGATCGAGAAATCCTCCGGTGGCCGTGATCTGCTCCCATGACACGTTCTCAACAGGGCAGCGAGGATCGGGGTGCTTCGACGGATTGCTTCCCATGACCCGTTGCCAAAGGGCCTGCGTGACCGGCGTCGCGGCGATGAAGAAACCGGGCACCGCAATCGCCCGCCGGCTGTCGCCATGCCCGACTTCGAAGGAAGCGCCCTCCGTGCCAGGCGCCCAGATCATGGTCAGCTCGTGCTCACCAGCCGAATCCGACCACGCAAAACGCCGCGGCTCCATAGACAAGTAATAAGGCATTCGCGAGCAGAAGGAAACGCCGTCTACCATCGCGCAATGACCGTTCGTACCTTTCCTGCAGAATCGCGCAGGCGTTGGCGCCGGCCGGACGATGGAGCCTCGTGTCGACGATGTTAGACTTTGGCTATGTCCACCGACGAACTGCTCGCCGAGACTCTTCGCCTCTCCAGGCGCGAGCGCGCTCGTGTCGCCGAGGAGCTGCTATCCAGCCTGGAGGAGCCCGAGGAGGAAGTTGCGGCGGCGTGGGCCGACGAACTAGAGCGTCGTTCTCGCGACATTGCCGAGGGTCGAGTTCAGACGGTTAGCTGGGATGTCGCACGAGCCGACATTCTGAGAGAACTCCAGCACCGGCGTGCGGATCGAGCTTCATCCTGATGCTCGCGGCGAGCTGCGCGCCGCGGCACTGTGGTACGACGAGCGTCGCCCGAACTTAGGCGACGATCTCCTCGCCGAGGTGAGCGTGGCACTCGGCCGCGTCGCAGACTCTCCAAACGCCTATCCTCTCTGGCCCGACACACTCGGCACCGCGGCTCGCGCCACACCGGAGCGCCGGTAAGCCCCTGCGAGACGCCTGCGGACTTGGCGCGCGCGGCGTCGGCGAAATCTCGTCCCAGTGCGGCCTCCTCACAAACATCTCACCCGACGCTCACTGATCGCTGAAGACTCGCGCTGCTCCAATGGCCCATCCTGCAGCCATGGACGTACCCATTCGCGACGTATCCCAGACCTATCCCAGCGATAGCGGCTTCATTGACGAGACGCTCGGCCGAGCCGCTCGCTTCTATCCCGTCCCACCAGCTTCCGTCGCGGCATTACTCCTGGCGGGCGTGCTCCTGGGCGCGGTGGGGGATGCGCTGCTGCGGGCTCCCGGCGAGCCGGCACTGAACCTGTCGCTGTGGATCGCGTCGGTCGCGGCCGCCGCGATCGCGCTGCACCGCCGCGCGGCACTCCCACTGGATCGCGAGCGCGTCGCGTGGCTGGTGATCGGCGTCGTGTTCGCGGCCGGACTCGCGTGGCGCGACGCCGAGGCGCTGAAGCTGCTCGCGCTCGTCTGCGCGACATTAACGTTCGCGCTCGCGGCCCATCGTCACGCCGCAGCCTGGGTGCGGCGCGCGGGCGTGGTTCGATACGCCGGCGCGCTGGCGCTCGGCGCACTACACGCGTGGACGGCCCCGGCGCTCGCGCTTCTGGATGCGACGAGGTCTAAGCCGCGTGCCGAGGCCGTCCGGCCGGCGCGGTGGCGCAATGCCGCCGCCGTCGCGCGCGGCCTCGCGATCGCCACGCCGCTCGTCGCGGTGTTCGGGGCGCTGTTCATGTCGGCCGATGCGGTGTTCTCGGAGCTGGTGGCAAACGCGGTTCGCTTCGACTTCGAGTGGATCGCGAGTCACGTCGTGTTGTTCGCGATTCTTGCGTGGCTCTCGACCGGATACCTGCGCGGCTTTCTGACGGGCACGGATCTGCCGCTGTCGCGAGATGGCAGGCAAGGGAGCGACGGCCTGGGCGTGCCGGCGCCGAAATGGCCGGCGCTCGGAATCACGGAAGTCGCGACGGCGCTGGCCGCGATCGATCTTTTGTTCCTGCTCTTCGTCATCGTGCAGTTCCGGTATCTGTTTGGCGCCGACACGCTCGTCCAGATCACGCCCGACCTCACGTATGCGGAATACGCGCGGCGCGGTTTCTTCGAACTGGTCTGGGCGGTCGTCCTCGTCGTGCCGGTCCTGCTCGCCGCCGACTGGCTCCTCGACCGCCGCACGCGGCGCGATGCCCTCGTGTTCCGCGGTCTCGCCGGCGTGCAGATCGGGCTCGTGCTCGCGATCGCCGCGTCGGCGCTTCTGCGGCTGCGCCTCTACCACGCGAGCTACGGGCTCACCGAGTCGCGGTTCTATGCGATGGTGCTGCTCGTATGGATCGGCGCGATGCTGCTCTGGCTCGCCGCGACCGTGCTGCGCGGCCGCCGCGACGCGTTCGCGTTCGGGGCGCTGGCATCCGGCCTCGCGACGATCGCGCTGCTGTTCGTCATCAATCCTGACGCCATCATCGCGCGCGCGAATGTAGCGCGGATGTGGTCGGCGGACGCGCCAGTCCGATTCGACGTCGCGTATGCGACGTCGCTGAGCGCGGACGCAGTCCCAGTGCTGATCGATGCTCTGCCAGCCCTGACGCCCGATGTGCGGTGTCCCCTCGCGCGACACATGCTGCGGCATTGGCCGCCGGACCGTTATCGCTCGATCCGCAGCTGGAACTGGTCGGCGGCGCGAGCGAGCGACGCGGTGCGCGAGCACGAGGCGCGGTTGCGGTCGATGGTGCCGCCGGATCAGACATGCCCGGCGCCCGGGCCGCATCCGTAATAGTCCGCCCGCACCGGTGCTAGGATTCGCCGCATGGACTGGTTCGCATCCCTCTGGCAGGACGGTCGCTTCGCGCTGCGGAGCCTTGCCGTCCAGCGCGTGCGCGTACTTGCCGCCGGCGGCATGCTGGCCCTCGCCATCGGCATCGCCACCGCCATGTTCACCATCGTCGACGCCCTGGTGCTGAGGCCCGTGCCGTTCCACGAGCCGGATCGGTTGGCGTGGATCTATATGGGCACCGAGCGCGGCGGCGCGAGCACTGTGTCACCGGCCGTGTTTCGCGCGTGGCGAGACTCGGCCGCGTTTGCAGCGGTCGAAGCCGCGACATCGGCGTCGGCGCTGGTAGAGACCGAGAGCGGGAACGTCAGCAGCAGAAATCTTGCGCGCGTGACCCCCGGCGTGTTCGATCTGCTCGGCGGCGTCAGGCCCGTGCAGGGCCGGTTGTTCGACGCCACCGACGGACGGCCCGGCAGTGACGATCGCATCCTGCTCTCCGAGGACGTCTGGCGCTCCCTCTATCACTCGGATCCTTCGCTCGTCGGTCGCACGATCACCATCGACGATGCGCCGATGGTGGTTGTGGGGATTCTGCCGTCGGCGTTCCGTTTTCCGAGTTGGAATACCGTCATCTGGAGGGCCGCCAGTTTCGAACGCGGGCAGGACCGGCCGATTGTCTACGCACGGTTTTCAGACGCGGTGCCGCCCGCGGACGCGCTGAGCCTTGCCACCACCGCGGCGCGCGAGGCCGGTGTGCGCGGCAATTCGCGCGCCTTTGCCAGACCGCTGGCGCCCACACTCGACGATTACTACGCGAAGGCCTTGCCGATGCTCTCCGGCGGCGTCGTGCTGCTGTTTGTGGTGCTCTGCGCCAATGTGAGCAGCCTGCTGCTCGCGGGCCTGACGCTGCGCGCGCGCGAGCTGGGGACCAGAGCGGCGCTCGGCGCCACGCGCGCGCGGCTCGTGCGGCAGGTGTTTCTCGAAGCGGCCATGGTCGCCATCGCAGGCGTTGCCGCAGGCACGGGTCTCGGGTGGCTGCTGGTGTCGTCCGCGCAAGGCGTGCTGCCGCAGGCCGCGTTCGTACACAGTCTCAACACGCTGGATATCGACGTGCGCGCGCTCGCGCTGACGTCGCTCGCCGGTCTCATCGCAACGCTCGGCGTCGGCGTGCTGACGGCGGTGCTCGGCACACGCGTAGACGTCAGCCGGCTGTTGCAGTCGGCAGGCCGCACGTTCTCGGCCGGCCGCGCATCGGCGGCAAGCCGCGCGCTGCTCGTGTGCCAGGTCGCGTTGTCGTGCACGCTCGTGTTCGGCGCGACGCTGCTGGTGCGATCGTTCGTCAATCTCGTGAGCGTGGATCGCGGCCTCGACGTGAGGAATGTGCTGACGGCCGACGTCCAGTTTCCGCGCGTGTCGTTCGCGACAGATGAATCGCGGCGTGCGGGCGCTCGCGTCATCGAAGACGCGGTCCGCGCGCTGCCCGGCGTCACGGCCACCTCATGGTCGTACGGCACACCGCCCGGCGGCGGCGTTACGTGGACGGGTAACTGGATGTCAGACTTGCCAGGCGCGCAGCCGGTCAACATGCAGGTCTACCAGTTCATCATTGACCGCGGCTTTTTCGAGTTGTACCGCGTCCCGATTCTCCGGGGCCGATGGTTCCAGACCTCCGACGTCCCGGGTGCGGTGATGGTCAGCGAGCGTCTCGCGCAGGCGCTGTGGCCGGCGCAGGATCCGATCGGGCGGAGTTTCACATTCGACAAGTTCGGCAACGATCCGCTCCACGTCATCGGGCTCGTCAGAGACATTCGTTACCCGTCTCTGGACAGCACGAACGACGGTCCGCAGATCTACGTGCGATTCGATGACCCCGGCGTCCGCGCCATGCTGAGCCTTCGGTGTGACGACACGTGCCTCGACGCGATCCAGATCCGGAAGCGGCTGTCCGCCGCGCTGCCAGGCAGCCGTATCGACGTCATGTCGCCGGAACGATGGTACGTCGCCGAGTTCGTGCGGCCGCGCGCCGCGGCCGCGGTCGCGTCGGCATTTGCCGTGACGGCGCTGATTGCGGCGGCGGCGGGACTCTTCAGCCTGTTCAGCCAGAACGTGACGCGCCGTCGCCGCGAATTCGGCATCCGTACTGCGCTTGGCGCGACGCCCGTGCACGTCCGCCGTCTTGTCTGGCGCGACGGCCTTGCCGTCATGCTCGTCGGGCTGGCTCTTGGCGCGCTCGCCAGCGTGTTGCTCTCGCGCGTGCTCTCTTCGCTCCTGTTTGGGCTGACGACGACGGATCCGGCGAGCTGGGTCATCGTCGCTGTCACACTGGCCGTCACCATCGTCGCGGCGGCCTGGCATCCGATTAGGAGCGCCGTCCGCACGACGCCGGTGGCGCTGCTGCGCGAGGAGTAGCCCGCATTCCTCGAGCCTTGAACAAGCACTCGTGACCGTGAGACGATCCGGTTATGCCATCGAGTCCTCTCACCGATCTCCTTAAGCTCCCAGCGGGCGACCGGGCGGATCTGGCGATAGCGCTCTGGGAGAGCCTTACCGACACTGAACGCGAGGCCGAGTTCGAGCTGACGGACGAGCAACGTGCCGAGCTCGATCGGCGTTGGACCGAGCACGTGGCGAATCCCGAATCCGCGATTCCCTGGTCCGATGTCCGGACCAAGCTGCTGGGGTAAAGGTGCCGCGCGAAGTCGTCTTCAGGCCACAAGCCGAAGACGACGTCCTTGAAGTTCACGCTTGGTACGAATCACGCCGTGCGGGGCTTGGGCGAGAGTTCGGTCAGGCCCTCGAATCACTTGTCGCAAGAATCGTTGAAAATCCGTTGCTGTACCAGCGCGTGCATTCCGACACCCGGCGGGCGGTCTTGTCGGGCGGCAGCACCAGTCGCGATGGCAGGAACGTTCATGAGGCAACAAAAGCCCGACACAGCCTGTAACCTCCGTCGTCAGTGACGCCTTGACACGGCCGCGCCTGAATATGATAAATATGTTGTCCAAATCATGCGGCCGAAGACTTCCGCGGCGCCGCTGGGCGAGTTCGAGCTGCTCGTCCTGCTCTCGACCCTGAGCCTCGGCGAAGAGGCCTATCCCGTTTCCATCGCAAAAGACATCGAGGCGCGCAGCGGGCGTAAGGCGTCGAGGACCGCCGTTCTCATCACACTCGAGCGGCTCGAAGACAAAGGCCTGCTCACATCACGCTACGGCGATCCGACACCGGTCCGGGGCGGCCGCCCGAAGCGTTACTTCCGGCCCCGCCCGTCCGCTCTCGAGGCTGTGCGCCAATCGCTCGCGCGCATCCGCACGATGACCGCCGGGCTCGAGTCGCTGCTGAAACTCCGATGAGCGCGAAGCCCTCTCGGGTGCTGGTCTGGCTGCTTCGAAAAGTGAAGTCGCACGCCGCCGCCGATGCCGCGATGGGCGACATCCTCGAAGATCTCGCGGAACGCGGCGCCGCCGGCCGCGCGCCGCGATGGCCGTCCCTCTGGCTGCAAAGGCAGCTGGTTGTGGCCGCGGTCTCCGCGATCAGAGCCGCGGCGCCGCGTCTCGCGCGCGCCACAGGCCACACGCTGCGCGACGCGCTGCGCGGCCTGCGCCGCTCGCCGGCGCACACGCTGTTCATCCTCCTGATCCTGTCGGCCGGCATGGCTGCGGCAACCGTCACATTCTCCGTCGTCGACGCCACGATCCTTCGGCCGCTGCCGTTCGAAGAGAGCGACCGCATCGTGCGCGTGGGCGGTCTGGGCGTGCGCGGCCCCACGGGCATCACGCAGGACGACCTTCTGGCGATTCACCGGCATGCCAGGAGCCTCGAGGCCGTCGCGTCCTTCATGCAAACCAGAACCGATGTCACGATCGACGGCATCACCGAAGAGCGGGTGATTGTCTACGGCACCGCGGATCTGTTCCGCGTCCTGAAACTGCGGGCCGCGATTGGCGAGCTCTGGAGGCAGAACCACACAACCGGCGACCCGCACGTCGTCGTCATCAGCCACGGCCTGTGGCAGGAACGCTTCGCCGGCGATCCCGCCGCACTGGGGAGGGAGGTTCGCACTGGCAAGGCTGCGCGTCGCATCATCGGCGTGCTGCCTTCTGGTGTCGACCTTCCGACGTTCGCCGGCCGAGGCGTCGACCTGTGGTCGCCCGAAATGCCTGCCTTCCGGGGCAATCCGCGAATGGCGGCTTTAGCGCCATTGGGCCGCCTCGCGCCTGGCGTGTCGCTCGAACAGGCGACGTCGGAGGTCGCGAATCTGATCGCGCCGCTGGCCGCCGCGAATCCTTCTCTGTATGCGAACTGGCGCCTCGACGTGCGGCCGTGGAAAGAGACGCTCGTCCGCGACATCAACGGGTGGATGCTGCTCGCGCTCGGCAGCGTCGCGCTCGTGCTGCTGATCGCGTGCGCGAACGCCGCGAATCTCATGCTGACGCGCTCGTACGAGCGGGCGCGCGAGCTGGCCGTCCGCGCCGTGCTGGGCGCGCCGCGCCGTCAGCTCGGCGCCGTCCTGCTCATCGAAAGCCTCATGCTCGCCATCGCCGCCAGCGCCTTCGCGCTGGTGTTCGCCATGTGGGGCATCGAAACCGTGAAATCCGCTCTGCCTGCAGGCGTCTTCCGCGCCGAGACGATCGCGCTCGACCAGCGCGTGCTCCTCGGCTCGATCCTCGCCGCGATCGCCACGGGCATCGTCTGCGGCATCGTGCCGGCGTGGCAGGTCTCGCGCGTCGACGCGCTCACGCTCGTCAAGGCGGGGGGCGCGGGCGCGCCGCCGCGCCGCCGCCGATGGCGCAGCGTCTTCCTGGTGGCCCAGGTCTCGAGCGTCGCCGCGCTCCTCGTGGTCTGCACGCTGTTCGTCGCCAGCTTCGTTCGCGTGGTCACAATCGATCTCGGATTCGATCGATCCAACCTGATCGGGATCTCCACGCTGATCGGCTATAGAGGCACCATCACGGACTTGCAGCACGAACTCCGTACCGTGCCAGGCGTGGCGAGCGTCGCTGCAGTCGGCTACTCGTTTCCGCCGCTGGCCCCGGCCGGGGCCTGGCCCTTTGCCCGACTGACGCGGCACGACGCAGGCCCGGACGAGGCGGACGACGAGGCCGAGGTCTACCGCGTGACGCCTGATTATTTCGACGTCGCCGGCATCGCATTTCGGCAGGGCGCGACGTGGTCTGCGGCCGCCGCGACCAACGAATCAGCACGGCCAATCGTGATCGACGAGCGTACCGCGCGAAAACTGTTTGGCGACGACACGCATGTCGTGGGCCGGGTGCTGCGCTCGAGCGATCCGGAAGGCATGTTCACCGTCGCCGGCGTCGTGTCTTACGTCCACGCCCGGGGACCCGAGCACAGCGAGCGGTCGTCCGCCTACTATCAGGTCGATCCCATTCGGCCCCGGGGCTGGATGGGCTTTCTGGTGAGGACGTCCGCGCCGCCGTCCACAGTCGTGCGCCAGGTCGAGCAAAAGCTGCAGGCTCTCGTTCCCGGACACCATCCTGAGGTCTACGTCGCAGAGGATACGTTCCGGCGGAGGACGGAGACGCGGCGGTTCAACGCCGCGCTGATGGGGCTTTTCGCGCTGCTGGCCGTGCTCATCGGATGCGCCGGCGTGTATGCGTCCGTGGCATCAGCCGTGGTCCAGCAAACCAGGGAGATCGGCGTGCGTCTTGCGCTCGGCGCTAGTGCGGCGGAGATCCGGCGCTCGGTGCTCGCACAAAGCGGGCGCCACCTGCTCACGGGGCTTGCGATAGGCCTGCCTGCCGGCTGGCTGATGTCCCGCGGCTTTGGTTCTATCTTCTTTAATGTCGCTCCCGGCGATCTCTCGATCTACGCCGTCGTGGCGGCTGTCCTTGCGACTGTCGGCCTCCTTGCCGCGGCCGTCCCGGCCCGGCGCGCCTCGCGGCTGGACCCGGTAGCGAGCCTCAGAGCCCAGTAGTTACTCCGCTCACTGAAATCTCACAAGTTCCTCACCCGGCGGTGAAGACTCGGTCGGCGCGGAGGGCCATGCTTGCCTCATGACACCGCTGCCGCTCATCCTCGCCGCCGCTCTGCTTGCCTTCACGCCTGTCCACGCGCAATACAAGACCGCCGAGGTCGACAAAATCTTCAGCTGGGTCAAGCCGGGGATGCCCGGGTGCCTGGCAGCCGCTTCGCAGGACGGGAAGCTGATGGTCAACCGTGCCTACGGGCTGGCCGACCTCGAGCGCAACGTTCCGCTCACGACCGAGTCGCTGCTCGATGCCGGCTCGATTAGAAAACAGTTCGTCGCGGCGGCCATCCTGCTCCTCGTCGAAGAGGGGAAGTTGTCGCTGACAGACGACGTGCGCAAGCACATCCCCGAGCTGCACGACTTCGGTCGCACCATCACGATCGATCACCTGCTCACGCACACCAGCGGCATTCGCGACTGGGTGCCGCTGCTGAACTGGGCGAGCGGCGATCCCGAGGTGATGAGCCTGATCCTGCGCCAGCGCACGCTGAATTTCGTGCCGGGCACCGAATGGTCCTACTCGAACAGCGGCTACGTGCTGCTGCCCGAAATCGTCACGCGCGTGAGCGGAATGAAGTTCTCCGAGTTCCTGCACAAGCGCGTGCTCGATCCGCTCGGGATGAAGCACTCGAGATACATCGACGATCCGGACATCGTCATCAGGAACCGCGCGCTGGCGTACGAGCCGCAAAGCGGCGGCGCCTGGAGGGCGGACATGCGGCTGGGCAACGAGCGCGGCGGCGCCGGCGCGCTGTTCACCACGGGCGCCGACCTCGTGCTCTGGAACGACGCGCTGGCGAGCGGGCGGCTCGGCACGTTCGTCACCACGAAGATCCAGGAGCCGGCCACGCTGAGCAACGGGCGGAAGCTGACCTATGCGCGGGGCCTTTCGCTCCTGACGGAGGGCGCCGGCAGGATGCTGCTGCACGGCGGAGGCGCGGCCGCGTACAGATCGATTGCGGCTCACTTTCTGGACCACGATATTTCTATCGCCGTCCTCTGTAATGCCGGCGAAGCCTCGGATGCCAGGGATGACTTCGCGGGCGGCATCGTCGACCTGATCTTGGCCGACAAGGGCTTCAAGCGGCCGCCGTCCACCCCGCCTCCCGCGGGCATCACCGGCGTCGACGTCACTGGCAGGGCGGGTCTGTTTTTCAACGAGCGCACCAACGAGCCGATCCGTCTTGCCGCGAACAACGGCCGGCTGATGATTGCCGGCGGCAGACCGCTCGTCACGGTCGCCGCGGATCGCTTCCGCGTCGCGCGCCCCTCGACCAACTTCATGTCGAACGACGAGTTCGAGCTGCACTTCCTGTCGAACGATCAGTTCGAGCTCGAGTCGATGGAAGGCGCGACGACGCGGTATCGCCGCGGGCAGCCGTACGCGCCAACCGCGGACGATCTGAAAGCCTTCGCGGGCCGTTATGAAAGCGACGAGCTGAGCGCATTTCTCGACATCGCGGCGGGCAAGCAGGGCTTGACGGCGCGCCTGCACGGTTCGCGTCCTCTGGGACTCGAATATCGCCCGGTCGATCGCGACACGTTCCAATTCGGAGCCTTCACGTTCCGCTTCGTTCGCGACGCTGCAGGCAAGGTCGTCGCCATGGATCTCCACAGTCCGGTTTTCCGCAACGTCCGGTTCACACGGGCGGGGAACCG
>JBBDWL010000122.1:0-2205 GCA_040902895.1 Vicinamibacterales bacterium
GGATGAATTCAAGCAATCGATGCAACAGCTTCGGCGAACATTTCCGCCGGGGTGCGGAAGTGTAGCGTCTTGCGGGGCCGTCCGTTGAGCTGGGCGGCGACGGCGTCGAGCTGCCGCTGGGTAACGTTGGCGAGACTCGCGCCGGTCGGGAAGTACTGCCGGATTAGCCCGTTCGTGTTCTCGTTGCTGCCGCGCTGCCACGGACTCGACGGGTCGCAGAAGTAGACCTGCACGCCGGTGGCGACGGTGAAGCGCTGGTGGTGCGCGAGCTCGGTGCCACGGTCCCAGGTGAGCGAGCGGGTGACGTGCGTCGGCAACCGGCGGATCTGTCGGATGAGCGCCGGCACGACGCTCGCGGGTTCCTTGCTCGCCACCTTGATGAGGATGGCGAAACGCGACGTGCGCTCGACGAGCGTCGCGATGTGCGTGTTGCCGCCGCCCGCGAGGAGGTCGCCTTCCCAGTGGCCCGGCACGGCGCGGTCCTCCACCTCGGCGGGCCGCGCGCTGATCGGGATGGCGTCGACGATGCGGCCGCGGCCCTGACCCTTCCGGGTCGAGGCGCGCGAGCGCCGGACCACCCGGCGCGTGCGCAGGTGCTTGAGCAGCTCCTTCTTGAGCACCCCACGCGCCTGGACGTAAAGCGAGCGGTAGATTGTCTCGTGCGACACGTGCAGCTCCGGCTCGTGGGGATACTCCCGGCGCAGCCAGCCGCTGATCTGCTCGGGCGACCAGTTGACCTTGAGCTTCGTCGCAATGAGATAGCGCAACCGTGGCCGCGACGCGAGCCGGCAGGCCTTGGGCCGCCGCGCCGACTCCCACGCGACCGCGTCGGCGCGCACCGCGCGGTACTTCGTGCGGTTGCCGTGTCGCGTCACTTCGCGGCTGATGGTCGATGCGGCGCGGCCCAAGGCGCGCCCGATCTCCCTATATGAGTGGCCCGCGGCGAGCGCTCGCGAGATCTGCTCCCGCTCCTCGAGCGACAGCGCCAAGGCGGACCGTGCCCGCAAGCGCGGCGTGATGCCGCCTTGCAAGCGAATCACCCCGTGGACGGCACCGGGATTCTTGGCGAGGTCCTCGGCGATCTCACGAATCGAGTCGCCGGCGCGGTAACGCGCCCAGAGCTCGGTGCGCTGCTGCCAGGTGTAGCCGTGGGGGCTGGGGATGAACATCGCAACTACCTCCAAGGAGAGTACTAATGAAGGTGTTGCATCGACCCTCTGAATCCAGCCGGCATAACGTGGGCTTGTGCTGCGGACACTCTAATAGAATGCGGCGGCGGAGCCGCCGCCATCCGTAGCGTGGCCGTCTGCACCAAGCGGCGTTATGCTGCGCGCTAGTTGGCGTTCAGTCCCGTGACCCTGCTACCGAGCTTCGCCTTGAAGCGCTGCTCGATCGCGACCAACTCGCTCTTTGGTGTGGTCCGCGGCAGAACCTGCAGAAGTGAGAAGGTGAGAGCAGCAGGCCGTCCCGGTTTCCGCACCAAGGCCCGGAGCAGCTGATTGCCACCGTGGCCTGACTGAGCATAGCTGAGCCAGCGGCCCCACACGCCCCGCTCCCCAGATGCCGAGCCGACATACTGCTCTCCTGTGATCGAATCGAGAATGAGATAGATGCCAGCAACCGCCTCCAACCTCGCAATCCACTCGGCGTTGGCCGCGCGATGCTGGACCAAGTATGAGAGCTCGCCGAATGTGAGCGAGAAGTCGAGGTAGTCGCGAAAGGGCGCGAGCAACTGGCCAGCCGGCAATAGCTCAGTAACAGGCTTGTTCGATGCTCGCTGGTGCCAGACGATGGCAGCTGGCCCCCAGTCGATTACAGCACGATGCTCAAACGCTTCGAAGCCAGAAACGCGAGTCAGGGCGTAGTAAAACTGGTTCTTGGTCCACTCACTGAACGGACAACCGGCTGGTAGCGTCCCCTTTCTTCCAGGCCGATGGCCGTCCACGCGGTAAACGCCAAGCATTCGTGCGCGCCGATCCTCGAGCCCAATGAACGAGACGAGGAGGTCCGCCTTGTGGAACACAGGCTTCGCCTGAAACGCTTGGTAAGTGTCGAGCCAGCCTCGTCGAAAGAGGTCATGCACGTCGTATCTCCTGTCGACGTGACGGACGAGCTTGACCCTGCCGATAAGGGGAGTCGTCGAGAGCGCGAGGAGATCGAGAATGCCAACTGTGCTCATTGTCTCATGCGTGCATGGTCAGCATA
>JBBDWL010000123.1:0-891 GCA_040902895.1 Vicinamibacterales bacterium
TTGAACCCGATGTGCCAGTCGCCGCTGCTGCCATAGCTGCGGGCGACCTGGCCGAGCGTCGTGGCGAAGTTGTTCGAGACGTTGATCTGAAACGAGTGACCGCCTTTGCGGCGCTCGATCGCGAAGCTGACGTGATCGTCTCCGGCGTCCGGACCTGACAGCCGCGGCACGTACTCGCCCACGATATAGGTGGACGCGCCCAGCAGCAGGCGCGCGCCGAGTCCCAGCATGAACGCGGAGTCGCCGGCCGTCGCCGAGTCGGGCTGCGGCTCGAGCACGAACAACGGCTGCACGTAGGCCGCCCCACGCTCACCGAATCGTCTCGAGACGATGCCGCCGAGGATGCCTGTGTAATCTTCCGTGAAGTTATCGAATCCCTGGATCGCGGCAAGCGCATCGAGTCCCAGCAGGCCATCCTCGCCCTGCTGGATCAGCGACGTCTGCCCGAGGAACTGAATCGTCCGATCGCTGGTGCGCAGCACCGCGAGCTGCGTGCCCGGCCAGATCCCATACCGCAGTTCGAGCCCGACAAGCGCACTGCTGTCGAACCCGAAAAAGTCTGACGCGAGATCGCCGAGGTCGCCCTGGCCAAGCGGGCGCGTGAAGCGATGCGACACGCGGAAGCCCCACCGGCCGGCGGCCAGCCGCAGCGTGGTCGGCAGTGAGACGAGCGTGAAGTCAGGCTCCGCGGGCACGAAAGGAAGATCGGCCTCGCCCCGATCGATCTCCTCAGGCTGCTGATCGACCGGCACCGCCGCGGGCTCCGTCACCGGCGGCGGCGGTGGTGGTGGCGGTGGATCCTGCGCCGACGCGGTCGACGACAGCAACAGCACACAGACGAGCGCGCCGAGGGCGCGCGTCTGACCGTCCTGAAGCGCGACGGGAGCCGCC
>JBBDWL010000123.1:901-15114 GCA_040902895.1 Vicinamibacterales bacterium
GCGCCGAGGAGGGCGCGCGCGAGACGGCTCATCTACCAGCCCTTCGAGTACACCGGACCTTTATTGTCGTCATTGGTGCCCACGCGAATCAGTCCCCAGAAACTCTGGTTGTCCGGCAGCAGATGGTTGTGATATCCGCAGGCTTTGATTTCGGTGAAAATGGCCGTATCGAACGCCTGCCCCGGGTTGATGATAGCCGAGTTGTTCGGCGGGCAGTCGGTGTGGAGGTTGTGCGGGTTGGTGTTGATCTCATGCGGCCGCGTGTCGTTGTTGACGAAGCGCACTTTCTGCGTCAGCTCGATGCGTACGTCGATCGGCGACGCGCCGGCCGCAGTCAGGGAAATCGTGGCCCCGATGCTGCCGGCCACGACAGGAACCGGCCCGCTCGGACCGCTGGGGCTGCCGGCGCCTCCTCCGCACGCGAGCGCGAGGCCGGCGGCGGTCATGGCAATAGCGCCCGCAAGTGAGATCGTCGAAGGTGCACGCATGTTGAATTCTCCCTGGGCCGGCAGACATTCGCGGCCCTCAGGTGCAAAGGCAAGGGGGATGCCGCCACGGCGGTTCGAAAACGCAGGCGAATCGCGCGCTCGCGCCGTTCGCCAGTTTCGTCCCCCGTAACACGGTTACGCACGTCGTAAGCCCGCTACGATTCGACGCGATGCTTCCCGAGATAGTAACTGAGGGCCCGCTGGCTGATGCCCATCGACTCGGCGGCGTCTTTCTTGATGCCGCCCGAGGCCTCGAGCGCGCGGCGCAGCGTCTCGCGCTCGACCCACTCGATGTTCTGCCGCAGGTTCGGTGACGGGAGGCCGCCGGCATGCGCCGTCACCACGCCAAGCAGCCGCACCGCGGCGCGATCGATCACCGTGCCGCTCGTCAGCACCACCGCCCGTTCCACCGTATTTTCGAGCTCGCGCACGTTGCCGGGCCAGTCCGCTTTCGTCAGCATCGACATCACGTCGGGGTCGACGCGCTCGATAGGCTTGCCGGCCCGCGCGGCGTGCTTGCGCACGAAATGATCGACGAGCAGCGGGATGTCTTCGCGACGCGCCCGCAGCGGCGGCATCACGATGGGAATGACCGCGAGGCGATAGAAGAGATCCTCCTGGAAGCGCCCCTCCGATGTGAGCTGATTGAGATCCCGGTTGGTGGCGGCGATCACCCGGACGTCGACCTTGTAGCTGCGTTCGGATCCGAGCGGCTCGAACTCGCGCTCCTGCAGCACGCGCAGCAGCTTCCCCTGCACGCCAGGCGACAGCGTGCCGATCTCGTCGAGAAAGATGGTGCCGCCGTCCGCCAGCGCGAAGCGTCCCTTCTTGTTCGCCGCCGCGCCGGTGAACGCGCCGCGCACGTGGCCGAACAGCTCCGACTCGAGCAGCGTTTCGGGAATGGCCGCGCAGTTCACTTTCACGAGCGGCGCCTCGCGTTGCGCGCTCCAGTCGTGAATCGCTCTGGCGACGAGCTCCTTGCCCGTGCCGGTCTCGCCCGTGATGAGCACCGTGCTGCGCGACTGCGCCACCAGTCTCGCCGTGTTGACGACGTCCTGAATGGGCCGGCTCTTGCCGATGATGCCGTAGTGGTCGAACTGCTCGTCGCGCTCGCTGAGCAGATACCGATGATGGTGGTGCAGCCGCTGCTGCTCGACCGCGCGGCGCACCACCACGAGCAGCTCGTCGATCTCGAACGGCTTCTGCAAATAGTCGAGGGCGCCCAGCTTCATCGCTTCAATCGCGCTTTCGACCGTCGCATGCGCCGTCATCATCAGGATCTGCGGCCGTTCCGCGGGCTGCGACGTGGAGACCAGCTCCCGAATCACGTCGAGGCCGCTCTTGTCGGGCATCAGGTTGTCGAGCAGCAGCACGTCGAAGACGCGGCGCGACAGCACGTCCTGCGCTTCGCGCGCCGTGCCCGCGGTGACGACTTCGTGCCCCTCGTGCGTCAACGCCTCCGACAGCCGCATCAGAATCTTCCGTTCATCGTCGACGATGAGCACCGAACCGCCGGTCATACCGTGGGATCTCCCTTCCAGCGTGCCTCGGCCCCCGCATGGCCCGCCGCGGCCGGCAGCTGAATCGTGATCGTCGTGCCGGCCCCTGCTGTCTGGCCGCTGTCGGCCGAAATGCGGCCCCCCAGACCCTCGACGATGTTCTTCGCGATTGCCAGACCGACACCGCTGCCGGTGCGCTTCGTCGTGAAATAGGGCTCGAAAATATGGGGCAGGGCCTCGCGGGAAATTCCCGGGCCCGTATCGCGCACAGCAAGCGCGATGCCGGACGCGACGCCGGCAGTCGACAGCTCGATTGCGCCGTCGCCGGCCGCGGCATCCTGAGCATTGGAGAGGATGTTGATGAGTGTCTGCCGGAGGCGCTCGCCGTCGGTTATCACGGCCGGAATCGCATCATCCAGCTTCAGCGTGACAGGCGCCGCCCCGGGACGGCTGACGGCCCGCGCCGCGTCGCGGCAGATCTCGTTGACGTTGGTGGACGACAGCTGAAATGAAATGGGCCTCGCGAAGTCGAGTACGTCGCTGACGATGCGATTGAGGCGGGTGACTTCTTCCTCGATGTCGGCGGCGGCCGCCCGGACGTCCGCCGGATCCGCCTGCGGTCCGCGGAGCGCGTGCAGCGCGCTTTTGATGATCATCAGCGGATTGCGCACTTCGTGCGCGATGACAGTCGAGAGCCGGCCGAGTGACGACAGACGCTCGCGCTGCGCCGCCTCGCGTTGAAAACGCGCAATGGACGAGGTCAGGGCATTGAAGGTGGATCCCAGCAGGCGCGCATCCTCATCGTCCCAACGCCCCCGAGCGGGCGCCTGGCGGGTGAGATCGCCCGTCTCGGCCATCTCGCCCATCGTGGCGCTCAGCGCGCGTAGCGGCCGGGTCACCGTGCGCGCGATGCCGTAGGCGAGCAGCGTCGCCGCCAGCACGGCAAGGACGGCCGAAACGGCCAAATCACGGTGCACGCGCTCGAGCAGGCGCTCGAGATCGCCGCGTGATCGCAGCAGCACGGCCTGGGGCGGCTCGCCCCCCGAACCGGTGTCGCCGGCCGGGAGCGGACGTTTCAGCAGCAGATAATCCTCGGCGCCAAGCCGCACCGAGTCGCGCCCGTCGCGCAACGCCGCTTCGAGCACGGCATGGCTGCCGGAGTCGACCGTGGAGGCGAGTACGCGGCCCCCATGCGCGAAAGCCACCTCGCTGTTCGTGAGCTTCCGGAACCGGGCCGCCGTCTGGCCATCGAGCCTGAAGCCCACGCTCAAGGTGCCGAGCAGTTCGGGCGCGCCGGGCACAATCTCGATCCAGACCGGCAGCGAGGCCATTTGCAGCACGGCGCCGGCCTGCGGCCAGAACCAGGTGCGCTCCTGGCCGGCGCGCGCACTGCCGATCGCGGCGTGCGCAGCGGCGTCGATCGCTTCGTGGTTGAGACCGCTTGCCGCCAGGACCCCGCCCTCGGGGCCGGTCATGATCAGGACATCGGAGTCGATCTGCTCCCGATACTGGTGTGCCGGTTCGCGCACGGTCGCCGCATCGGTGGTCAGCAACGCCCTCAACTTGGGTAGATCGGCGAGCAGGCGCGCTTCGACAAGGAAGTGTTCGAAGTAGATCGTGCGCACTTCATCGACGACGTCGCCGGCCTCGGCAAGCTCGCGGCGCAGCTCCCGTTCGGCCTGACTGCTGACGGTGACGTTGACGCGGTAGATCGCGGCGGCGATCGACAGGATGACGAGCAGCGCGCCGCCGAGGAAGATGCGGTTGGTGAGCGACGAAAACATCGACGCGCGCTTCATCAGCGTCCGAGCGTGAAATCGACTTCGATGGGACTGCCTGTCTCGGGAACCGATATGCGGCGTGTCTCGCCGGGCAGCGTCTCGTGCCAGACGGCGAGGGAATAGGAGCCGGCCGGCACATTCGGAATCGCGAACCGCCCGTCGGCGTCGGTCGTGGCAAAGAACGGATGGTTGAAGACCAGAATCCAGGCGCTCATGTGTGAGTGGATGTCGCAGAACACGCGCACGATGCCGGGCCGGTCGAACCGTACCGCGCGGCTCATGCCGGCCGCGTAGCGTCCCAGATCGAAGGTGCGCGGCTTCGAGAGCGAAAACACGTTGTGGTAGATACGATCGCTGTTCGGGAAGTCGACCGTCGTGCCGGTCGTGATGGCCAGCACGCGCGGCACGAACTGTTCGTTGACCTGGTTGATGCGCGCGCGCGCGCCCGCCAGATCTTCGAACGCGCCGCGCGGCGCCTCTTCCAGGTACACGATCGCGCGCCGGCGATCGGCGGCGTCACGGCCGCGGGGCATGCCGAGCTCCCCGACGTTCGGACGCGCTTCGGCCGCGGGCAAAGGCTGTGCGAAGGAGACACGGCCGCGGATGACGGAAGCGGCGGCGTGTGTTTCGTGTGGTGGGGACGTGGGTACGTGGCTTGGGTGGTTAAGGTGGGCGGGCGCGAACGCAATCCACGCCCCCACCAAACCCACCGTCCACGCTAAACACCCCAGCAACGTACCCACCTACCCACCACCTTTAGAACCAATACAGCAGTTGCGCAGACACGAACGTCCGCTCGCGCACCCGTCCGCCGTCGCGCCAGTTGTGCTGCACGGCAATTTTGCCGACTAGATAGCGGCGGAAGTACCAGCCGCCGCCGCCCTCCACGCGGGTGACCGGCGCGTCCCAGGTCTGGTCCGCTCCATCACCCGTAAGCCGCGAAAAGTCCAGCTGATCCAGCCGGCCCGCGACGAACATGCGCGGATGCACACGCACGCGTCCTTCGACGAAACCTGTGCGGGCCGTGAGCACCGAGGTAATCGACGGCAGCGTCCAGGTGCTCCGGATCATCTCTCCCCGCACCAGCCATCGATCGCGCGAGTACTCCGCGTCGATACCGACCGCCTGTTGGCGGTATTCAGCATCACCATCACCGGCCGGCGGCAGCACCCCATCCGACAGCCATGCGCCGCGTGCCAGAGAAACGCCCGCGATCAAGCCGGGGATCGGCCGGACGCCCGCGCGCATCGCCAACTGGCGTCCGCCGTTGTCATCGCCCACGCGCGGATTCGAGAGCGTGCCCACGGTGACCGACGCGGCGACGTCGAATCGTCCGGGCGCATAGCGCGCCTGTACGCCGGTATCGAATCGGAATGCGGAGATCACGGGCAGGCCCTGAGCCTCCTGCGTGTTCCCAATCGGATAATCGGCCAACCAGCCGCGTCCGCGCATTCGGATCAGATCCGCCGGCGTTGCCGGGATCGCGTCGGCCCGAAGCGATGTGAGGTATTGATAGGCGAGCGGATAGCCAATCAGCGGGTTCTGTGCTGCATAAACCTGGCGAGCGAACCGGCCGAACACCGGCGGGATCCGCCCGGCCTGGATGTCTAGCGGCACATTGTCCATGGGATGGATGCGCACGTAGAGCGCGTACGGCGTCGGCGTCTCGAAGTTCTCGGATCGGAGGTCGCCAAGTATCGCGATCCGCTTGGCGGGCTGCCAGCGTGCCGACAGCGCCAGCCGCACCATTCTGAGCGAGTTGTGCTCGTAATCGGTGTAGTTGAAAAAGGCGAGCTCGTCGTGTTCGCCGACCGCAACTGACGCTTCCGCGCCGAGCACCAGCCGGCCCGCGCCACCGAGCTCGAGCACCACCGGCCCGTCGGGCCAGCTTTGGGCCGCCACGGACCGCGGCGCCAGCATGGCCGTGGCGAGCGCGAAGAGAATGGACACGCAAGCTCGCATAGGCATCGAGCCGCGATTATAATGCCCCTATAGGAGCTGCTCTCTAAATGGCCTACATCATCACCGAGCCTTGCATCGGGACCAAAGACGCCGCGTGCGTCGACGTGTGCCCGGTCGATTGCATTCATCCGCGCAAGGACGAGCCGCAATTCGAGGCGACGACGATGCTCTATATTCATCCCGACGAGTGCATCGACTGCGGCGCATGCGTGCCGGCGTGCCCGGTCGAAGCGATCTACGCGCAGGACGAAGTGCCGGACAAGTGGAAGAACTACATCGAAGTGAATGCGGATCACTTCAAGAAGTAGCACGGAGCCCGAAGGGACTCCGGGAAGACCCTGACCAACGCCTACCTGGAATTCAACCGGACCGAATGGGCCCGGCTGCGCGCGCAGACTCCGCTCACACTGACTGAAGCCGACCTTGCCGAGCTGCAGGGTCTCAACGAGCGCGTCTCGCTTGCGGAAGTCGAGACGATTTACCTGCCGCTCTCGCGCCTGCTCAACCTTCACGTCGCCGCGACGCAGACGCTGCACAAGGCCGCCGACACGTTTCTCGGCACGCCGGCGCGGACGACGCCGTATGTGATTGGCGTGGCCGGAAGCGTCGCCGTCGGCAAGAGCACGCTGGCGCGGATCCTGCGCGCGCTGCTGGCGCGGTGGCCCGACCATCCGCGCGTCGATCTGGTCACCACCGACGGCTTTCTCTATCCGAACACGGTGCTCGAGGCGCGCGGGCTGCTCGATCGCAAGGGCTTTCCCGAAAGCTATGACGTGCGGCGGCTGATGCAGTTCATGACCGACGTCAAAGCCGGCGCGCCATCAGTGGACGCGCCGGTGTACTCGCATCAGGCGTACGACATCGTGCCGGGCGCGGCCCAGGTGGTGGACGGTCCCGACATCCTGATCGTGGAAGGGCTCAACGTGCTGCAGACCAGACACGGCCCGCCTCCGCCAAGGCTACGGCGGGGGCGCCGAAGCTTCAGCGAAGGCGCCCAGCCGGGCCGGCCGCTGCGGCTTTTCGTGTCTGACTTCTTCGACTTTTCGATTTATGTGGACGCCGAAGAGCGCGACATCGAGGAGTGGTATGTCGCGCGCTTCGCCACGCTGCGCGAGACGGTGTTCCAGGATCCGGAGTCGTATTTTCACCGCTACGCCGCGCTTACGGACGCCGAAGCCGAATCGACCGCCCGGCACATCTGGCGCACGATCAACGGCGTGAATCTGCGCGAGAACATCGCGCCGACGCGCGACCGCGCGCGCGTGGTGCTGTTCAAAGGCGGCGATCACGCGGTCAAGCGCGTGAGGATGCGGAAGATCTGAACTACTCCCGTGACTGTTTGGCCTTCAGGCGTGCCTGCCGGCGCGCTTCCGCGCCGGCCGCGCGTGCCCGATCTTCCGCGGTCGTGAGCATCAGCGGCGGCACCGGCACGCGCGTGTGTTCGCGATCGACCGCCACGAAGGTGAGGTACGCGTGGCTGGTCTTGCGGCGCACGCCCGTGAGCGTTTCTTCGGAATAGACCTCGACCTCGACCTCGAGCGACGTCCTGAACGTCGCCGTCACCACGGCCTTCAGGATGATCAGGTCGCCGACCTTGATCGGATGCAGGAACTGCAGCCCGTCGACCGCCGCGGTCACGAGCAGACTGCGCGTGTGCCGATGGCACGCGATGGCGCCCGCGATGTCAATCAGATGCATCACGGTGCCGCCCAGGATGTACCCCAGAGGGTTGGCATCATTGGGCAGCACCACCTGCACCATCTCGGTGGCCGAATCAGCAGGGGGTTTGGGGGTCATGGGCGCAGACAAGGGCCGGGACAGGTCAAGGACAGTTCAATCTGCAATGTAAATTGTAAATCGTAAATAGCATTGTCTAGTGCGCTATTGGCTGCACTAAAGCGGCAGCAATAGCCAAATAGACAATGCTATTTACAATTTACCATTTACATTTCGCGATCTCTTAGAAGTCATAGCCAATCCAGAAACTGAACTGCGGCTTCCGGAACTCGTTGGCGCCGCCGGACCGGAAGAACAGCAGGTCTTCCCAGGCGCGGTTGAAGAGCGTGCGCCACGACCAGTCGAAGTGCATCGGGAAGCCGAGCGCGAACGTCTGCAGGCCGATCCCGTACGAGGCGCGCGCGTCGATCAGGCGGAAGCCGCTGACGTTCGCGCTGGCGATGACCGGCACCAGCTCGAGGCGAACGAAATCGGGCACCACGTCGACCACCACCTGCGCCGTTTCCGCTTTCCTCGTCCAGAGCTTGAGGGGCTCGCCTTCGAATCCGGCCGCGCCGATGTTGAAAAAGGCCGTCCCGCGCAGCCCGCCCATGACGCCAAGCGGCGTCAGCATGGCTTCGATGAGCGGGAACCTCAGTTCCGCGTTCAGGAACCCGGCCTTGTGGCCGAGAAAGCTCAGATAGTTGTAGCCGCGGAGCTCGGAGTTGCCCCCGAAGAACATAAAGTCGGGGAATTCGCCCCAGCTCTTGAATCCGCGCAGCCGGAACGCCAGCACGCCGTTGCTCGCAAGGCGCATGTAGTAGCGGCCGTCACCCTCGATCGTCTGTCGCGACAGCGACTCGCCGACCTTGGGCGAAATCTCGTAGACGAGCCGCATGGTGCTGCCTGCCACCGGGCCGTATTCCCTGAAGACCGTGGTCTCCTGCGTGAAGGCGACGCCGACAGGGTAGGAGCGTCCGTTCCGGAAGATGGACGACACGCCAAGCCGTTCCTGCTCTTCCCGCACCGCCCGCTCGAGCTCCTCGTTGGTGAACTGTTCGTTGAACTGCGTGATGCCGCCGTAGACCTCGAAACGCGCGTACCGGTTGATCGGCCAGATGCCGTACCCGGTGATGCCCCGCACCGTCTGCGTCGCGAGCGCATCGTCGCGGTCGACGTTGAAGCCGAACCGCAGAAGCAGCTGCCCCTCCCGGCCATAGAAGAACCGCGTCTGCGAGAAGGCCTGCGCAGCCCACTGCAGCCGGCGCGATTGATTGAGATACGAGGCCGACATCGTCTTGTACTGCTGCACCGACGAGATGTACATGCTCAGCGACTGATCGCCGAGCACGTCGGTGAAGTTGATGCTGGTGCCGCCGAAGAAGTCGCCGCCGCTGGTGACGCCGATCCCGATGGGCGGCCGGCCATCGAGGAAGAACTCCTCGAACGTTCCCTTCTTCCGTTTGTTGCCGACAATGAGCGTGTGCGACAGCGGCGCCTGGAAGTCGACGACCGGAGCCGGAGAGCCGAAATCACTCGAGGGCACGATCGCTTTCGGCTCGGCCGGCTGGATGGCGTGAATGCCGAAGTCACCCTTGTAATAGGTCACGAACGCAATCCGCGTGTCGTTGCCGACTTTCAGCGGCACGGGCGAGACGTTGGCGGTCAGTGTGTCGGTATGCTGGCGCAGCTCGCCGTTCTTGAGGTTCAGCGTCCAGACATTGAAGATGTTGCCGTTCTGCGCGATCTCGGGCGTGATCGGCTGCGCCGGGTCGATGGCGGTCGACGAGAACACGATCGTCTCGGCGTCAATGAAGCGCGGCGCCTGATCGTCGTGCGTGCCGAACGAGATCTGCAGCTTCTCGCCCGTCTGCGTATTCAGGCGGAACAGTTTGTCGTTGCCGCTGATGCGCGCGACGTAGATCAGCGTCGTGCCGTCCGGCGAGAACGCCGGCGAGTAGTCGGCGAAGGCGTCGTTGGTGACGTTCTTCACTTCGCCGGTCGCGAGATCGGCAATGAAGATGTCGCCGACCGCCCCCTGCAGGGCCGAAAACGCGACGCGCCGGCCGTCGGCCGAGAAATGCGGCGACTCGGGACTGTCCACCGTTTCGAGCTCCACGCGATGCTCGATGTCGCCGGTCACGATGTTGTGGACGATGAGCGTCTTGTGTTTCTCGGTACGGGCGAAGTACGAGATGCGATCGCCGAGCGGCGACCAGGAGATCCACGGCACGGCGTTGCCCCGGAGGCCGCCGGCGGTGGCGATGTACTCGTAGCCGCTGTCCTTGTCGAAGCCGCTGGTGACGTTCTTGACGACCTGGCCATCCTTCGACGAGATCAGGATGATGTCGAGCTCCTGGTCCTTGCGATTGACGGCGACGGCCGCGATCAGATCGCCTGACGGCGAAGGCGCGATCGAGATCACCGACACGTAGCGCGTCTTGTCGGGACGAGGCGCGAGGTTGCGGCCATAGTCGGCCGGCCGCTCTTTGTCGCGGAAGGGACGGAAGCGCTCTTTCAGGTAGCGATCGAACTGCTCGTCGAACTCCTCGGGCTTCAGCCGCAGGGCTTCTTCGTACGCCGACTCGCCGCCGCCGATCACGCTCTTGCGGAGCGAGAACAGGAACTGGCGCACCCCTTCCTTCCCCCAGCGCGACTCGATGAACTCGAACGCCGCGTGGCCGAGCGTGTACGGCAGCCGGCTGGTCAGCGCCTGGAACTCCGACTCACTCATCTTCGGGATGCTGTCGGTAATCGCGGCGTCGCGCACCTGCATCAGATCGAGCGGGTTCCAGTAGCCGGCCATGTAATTGGCCAGGCCTTCATCCACCCAGAGCGGGATGCCCGCGCTCGTCAGAGATCGGGGAATGACGTCGAAGTTGAAGACGTGCGTGAGCTCGTGCGTGATCAGGCGATAGAGCTGGTCGGGCGGCTCGTCGATCGGCAGCACCATGCGGTGCCGGCCGGGCTCGGCGAAGGCGAGCACGCCTTCCGGAACCTCGCCGGGCGCGATGTTCTGCTGTTGGAACTCACTCGAGGTCTTGAACAGGATCATCGGGACCTTGAACGGCAGGTCGTGCTTCAGGTCGGCGCTGATCTTCTGATAGGCGCTTTCGGCGTACCCGGCGATCCGCTCGAGATGCGGCTCGATTTCAGGGTAATAAAAAATCTTGAAGTGGTCGGTTACATAGATGTGCCACTTGAAGTTGTCGTACTTGACGCGGTTCTTGCCGAAATACGGCACGTAGGACGTCTGGGCCAGAACCGGCGCGGCAGGCAGCAGGAGACAACCCGCCACCGACAGCAGGACAAGGCTGCGAAATCTGCGCATCCACATAACGGGGGTACCACCTTCGGGCATGTTACAGCAGGTTAGACTCTTGGAACCTTGGCTCGGTTTTCTGACGATGCGCTTACGCATCTCGACGCGCTTTATTCAACGGCCCGGCGGCTGACGCGCAATCCGGCGGAGGCCGAAGACCTCGTGCAGGATACGTTCGTCAAGGCGTTCCGGCACAAGGCGCGATTCACACCCGGCACGAACCTGCGCGCGTGGCTGTTTGCGATCCTCCACAATACGTTCCTCAACGACATCCGGCGGCGGAAGGGAAGTCCTGTCGAGGTGGACGCCGATGCCGCGGAGCGGGCGGCGGCGCAACGCCCGGCACCCGGCCCCAGTCCCGAGCAGTGGCTGCTCTCACGGGCAACCGCGGCCGAACTCGACACGGCGCTCGCAGCCTTGCCCGAGGCCTATCGCGAGGCCGTGTGGCTTCGTGACGTGCAAGAGTTGTCGTATGCGGAGATCGCCCAGGTGCTCAACGTGCCGGTAGGCACCGTCATGTCGAGAATCGCCCGCGGGCGGCGTCAGCTTCATGACCGGCTCGTGTCCGGGGACGGGGCCGCGATCCGATCGGCCGATCCAGGCGTCAAAGCGAAAGGGACCTGAGAGGCAATGTCCATTCGTGAATCGTGCGAGGCCATCGAGCCTCTGCTGGCTCCCTTCGGCGAGCCCGACGCTGCCGGCGTCATGACGCCGGACGACCGTGCGCGCGTGGCGGCCCACCTGGCCGCCTGTCCGCCGTGCCGCGCGCAGGCCGAGGCGTGCCGCGCCGCGCACGATGCCCTCAAAGCCTGCGCGGCCGAGCTCTCCGCGCCCGCGCCCGCGCATCTTGCGGCGCGCTGCCGCGCCGCGGCCGCGCGCGCGTCGGCTCCGCGGCGCGCCGCGAGATGGGCCGGCTGGTCGGCTGCCGCTGCGGCCGCCGCCGCGATCGTTCTGATCGTGCTGATGCCCGAGCGCGCCATTGCCACGCAGCTGGCGGTCGATCACATGAAGTGCGCGAAGTTCGCCGCGGGCGCCATGACCGGCACGCCAGGCCAGCTCGAGACCGCATGGCTGGCGAAGCGCAATCATCAGGTCACCATTCCTGCCGAGAACGCGGCGGATGGCCTGCAGCTCGTGGGCGTGCGGCGCTGCGTGTCGACCGAAGGGAACATGGCGCACGTGATGTACGCGCGCCACGGCGCTCCCATCTCGCTCTTCATCTTCAAAACGCCGGGCCGGCAGCATGCCGGCAACACGCAGGTTGAGACGGTTGGACACAAGGCGATACTCTGGACGGCGGGGCAGAACACCTACGCGCTCGTCGGCCGCGGCCAGGATCTCTCGGGAACGGCCGCATGGATGCAAACGCAAATGAAAAATCGAGGACGATGAAAATCCGCTGGACTGTTGCCTGCATCCTCGCCGTCGCCATGGCGCTGCCGTTTTTTCCCGCCTGTTCCGGCAAGAAGGACGACCACGCGCAGAGCTCTACCGACGCTGCCGGCGTCTGCGATGCCGAAACGGTGCCCGCCCACCTCGATCTGAAGCTGCGCGACATGAACGGCGCCGAGGTGAACCTGGCCGACTTCAAGGGCCGGCCGCTGCTGCTGAATTTCTGGGCCACGTGGTGTCCGCCCTGTCTCGAAGAGATTCCTTACTTCATCGACCTCGCGAATCGCTACAAGCAGGACGGGCTCGTCATTCTCGGTATTTCGACCGACGACACGGCCGACCAGGTGAGGCCCTTCGCGAATGACCTGAAGATGAATTATCCGGTGCTGATCGGGCTCGACGAGCCCGACGTGGAGCGCGCGTTTGGCGCGATGTGGGCGATCCCGGTCACGATCTTCGTGAAGAAGGACGGCAATATCTGCAAGACCCATCGCGGCACGCAGACGAAAGAGTTCTTCGAGCAGCACGTGAAGGCCCTCCTGTAGCGCAGGCCTTTAGGCCTCGCGTTCAACCTCGTAGTATGATCGAGCCCATGTTGAAGGGATTCACGCACGCGCGCCTGTCGTGCGGCTGCAAGGTCGGGTTCAAGCCCGGAGTCGAAGGCAGCCCCGTCACCGTCGTCGTCGAAGAGAAGACATCGGGGTGCCCGCATGCGATTCACGTGCGCAGCCTGCCGGTGTACGACTTCCGCGAAGCGCTGCGTCCGGCCACGCGGCCCATTCACGCCGAGGAAACCGAATACGAAGAAGAAGGCTAGGGCTTCTTCTTCGCCCCCGGGCTCCCGCTCTCTTTCAGCCGTCCCGCATCCTTCAAAATCCGCCGCAGCATGAATTCGATCTGGCCGTTCAGGCTGCGCAGGTCGTCGTCTGCCCAGCGCTGAACGGCGTCGAGAATGTCGCGGTCGATCCGAAGCAGGAACGGCTTGCGCTCGGCCATCGCGCGCTATTGGTAAATCGAACCGGTGTTGATGATCGGCTGCGTGCCGCGCTCGCCGCACAGCACGACCAGCAGGTTGCTGACCATGGCCGCCTTGCGCTCGTTGTCCAATTCGACGATCTCGCGGCGCGACAGCATCTCGAGCGCCATCTCGACCATCCCGACCGCACCTTCCACGATGCGCTGACGCGCGGCGATGATGGCCCCCGCCTGTTGCCGCTGCAGCATCGCCGCCGCGATTTCCTGCGCGTAGGCGAGGTGGCTGATGCGCGCCTCAATGACCTCGACGCCGGCGCGCGCCAGGCGATCCTGCACTTCGATCTTCAGCTGCTGGGCGACGTCGGCCGTGTTGCCGCGCAGCGACATCACGTCGTCCTGATGCGCGTCGTACGGGTAATGCGTCGTCATGTTGCGAAGCGCGGCTTCGCTCTGCACCTTGACATAGTGCTCGTAGTCGTCGACCTCGAAGCAGGCCTCGGCCGTCTCGACCACGCGCCAGACGACCACGGCCGCGATCTCGATCGGATTACCCTCGTTGTCGTTGACTTTCAGCTTCTGGCTCTCGAAGTTGCGCACGCGCAGTGAAATGTGGCGCTTGGTGTAGAAGGGATTCGCCCACTTGAATCCGGACGACTTGACGCTGCCGGCATACGCGCCGAACAACTGCAGCACCTTCGCTTCGTTCGGGTTGATGACGAAGAAGCCGAAGGTCAGCACGAGAACGATCAGCAGCGCCAGCGCCCAGGCGATGATGACCAGCGGCGACCCGCCGTCCCGGATGGCGTCGATCAGCAGATAGCCAAACAGCGCGTAGCCTGCCAGCAGAACGGGCAACAACAACCAGCCGGAAAAGACGTCACGAACCTGTTCGCGAACCATGGGAGCCTCCAGATAGCAAAGTGATATCACTGTGATAGCCCGGCTGTCAACTCGCTGGCGCAGGCCTTCCGCCTTCGCCAAGGCTTCGGCGGACGCGGTCAGGCCTGCGGTCTACAATCAGGCCATGGTGCGTCGTGACGATGCGGGCGTGAAAGCGTCCGTGTCACGCTGTTCGTCT
>JBBDWL010000124.1:0-2145 GCA_040902895.1 Vicinamibacterales bacterium
CCCCACCCCCCCAAGGCGGTATCGAGCAGACGAGCCATTACGTGCCATACGTCGTGACGTTCTGGACCACGACCGGCTGCAGCCGGACCTGCGTCACCGTGCCCTGAAAGTTATCGGTGGGGTAGGCATCCACCCGGAACGTGACGTGCTGGCCGGGACGGATGCGCCCGACGTCGGCTTCGTCGATGTTGGCGTTGACCTGCATTTCAGTGAGGTCTGCGGCGATGATGAACAGCGTCGGCGCCTGCATGCTCGCGGCCACCGTCTGGCCGACGTCGACATTGCGTTGCGTCACGATGCCGTCGATGGGGGCGACGATGATGGTGTGGTTGCGATTGACCTGCGACTGGTTGACCGAGGCCTCGGACTGCGTGACGGCCGCCTGCACCTGGACGACCGTGGCCTGCTGCGAAGCCACCGCCGCCGTCGCGGAATCGACGGCGATCTTGGCGGCGTCGAGCTCGCTCGCCGGGAGCAGCTGCTGCGCGGCCAGCTCCTTGGCGCGCGCGTTTTTCTGCTGGGCGTCGGTCAGCTGCACGCGCGCGCGGTCCAACTCGCTGCGCGCCTTGGTCAGGTTGGCGCGGGCCTGCACCAGGTTGGCCTGCACCTGATTGAGCTGGGCGTCGAACAGCGACGGATCGAGGCGGGCGATCACCTGCCCCTTGCGGACGATGCTGTTGAAGTCGGCGCCGAGCCACTCGATGTTCCCCGACACCTGGCTGCCGACCTGGACGGTCGTCACTGCCTGCAGCGTGCCCGTGGCGCCGACGATGTCGATGATGTCGCCGCGGCCGATCGGCGCGGTATTGACCTGCATTTCCGTACGATCGCGGCGTCCGATCGCGGAGTCCACCGCGGTACACCTCGCCCATCCCTCCCGAGCCGAGGTGACGTTCGATCTGGTAGCGCCCGGCGACGACGTGCCCGAGGGATCTCATCGTGGCGAGCGATCAGACGTCACCAGCCCAGCCGTGGCATGGGGAGCCTGCCATGTTTTACGGCACGATTTATGGTATTTATAATGTCATGACTATCACCATGGACTCCGCCGGTC
Organism: Vicinamibacterales bacterium; assembly: GCA_040902895.1. Classification (GTDB taxonomy): domain Bacteria; phylum Acidobacteriota; class Vicinamibacteria; order Vicinamibacterales; family SCN-69-37; genus JALYRV01. The sequence goes on from JBBDWL010000124.1 coordinate 1,055, forward strand.
GAGTGGTCCTGCCGAAGGCCATCCGCGAGCGCGCCCGGTTGAAGCCGGGTGCCACGCTCGATGTGCGCATCATTGACGGCCGAATCGAGCTCGAGCCGACGTCGGCCAAAGTCAGAGTCGAGAAAAAGGGCGACATCTGGGTCGCGAAACGCACCCAACCCGGGCGGAAGCTGACGCAGGCGCTGGTTGACGAGACCCTGGAGTCGATTCGCATGCGGTCACTCGGCGGTCACGACGACCACTGATGCGCCTGTTGCTCGACACCAACTGTGTGGTGGCTCTTGCTTCGGATGATCACGAGCATCACGCGGCGACATATGCCGACTTCCGGCGCCGGCGCGCCGAGGGGCAACGAATCATCGTCGCGGCACATGCGATTACCGAGGCCTATTCAGTGCTGACGCGTCTGCCTCCACCGCTTCGCATGCGGCCATCGGACGCGATAGACGTTCTCGATCGCACCTGGGGGAAGTGTGAAACCGTGGCGCTGACGGCCGTGGAATTGTGGCAGGTGCTGCGGGAATGCGGAGCTGCGGGAATCAGCGGCGGTCGCACCTATGACAGGGTGATCGCCGAGTGCGCTCGCAGAGGTAAAGCCGCCGAGATCCTGACCTGGAATGTCCGGCACTTCGAGGGTTGCGGCATCCCTGCCGTCAGCCCGGTTACGCGCTGACCAACGACGGATCGTAGGCCAGCACGGGACGCAACCACCGCTCAACTTCGGCAACGGTCATGCTTTTGCGCTTCGCGTAGTCCTCGACTTGATCCTGGCCGACGCGTTGAATCGCAAAATACTTCGATTGTGGGTGCGAGAAGTACAGACCACTCACTGAAGACGCCGGTGTCATCGCAAACGATTCGGTCAGGTCGAGGCCCTGCGAGCGTGCCTCGAGCAGATCGAACAGGCGGCCCTTCTCGCTGTGATCGGGACACGCCGGATAGCCGAAGGCCGGCCGGATGCCGCGATACTTCTCTTCGACCAGATCGTCGTTCGACAACGTCTCGCCGAAGCCCCAATCCTGGCGCGCCCGCGCGTGCAGGTACTCGGCAAAGGCCTCGGCAAAACGATCGGCGATCGCCTTGACGATGAT
>JBBDWL010000125.1:0-2122 GCA_040902895.1 Vicinamibacterales bacterium
CCTAGATGCGCATCCACCTCATCAATCCAAGTGACGTAGCTTTCGGAGCCGCGGTGATTACCCCGCGGTGGCTTTATGTGCTGGCCGCGGCCACCCCCGCGCGGCTGGGCGATCCCCAGGTAATCGACGAAACGCTCGAGCAGATCGACATGAATAGCGTGTCGCCTGGCGACGTGATCGGGATCGGCATCCATACGCTCAACGCCCTGCGCGGCTACGAAATCGGGCGCGCGGCACGCGCGCGCGGCGCCTACGTCGTGTACGGCGGCATTCACGCGAGCCTGTTCCCTGACGAGCCGTTCGAGCACGGCGGCGCGCATGTCGTGGTCAAGGGCGACGGCGATCGCGTCTGGCCCGCGGTGATCGCCGACTGTGAAGCCGGCCAACCGCAGAAGCTCTACGACGGCGGCAAGATCGAGGGCGCCACGATGCTGCAGGCGCGATGGGACTTGTTGCCGCGCGACAAGTACATGATCGCGTCGGTGCAGACCGTGCGCGGCTGCCCCAAGCACTGCTCGTTCTGTTCGGTGTGGCGCACCGACGGCCAGAAGCCGCGCGTGCGCGAGTCGGATGCGGTGATCGAGGAGCTGGTGCAGTTGCGGCGCCTGGGCTTCCGCTTCGTCGCGCTCGCCGACGACAATTTCTACCCGGTGACGCTCGAAGACCTGCGCATGGCGGATCGGCGCGCCGACAAGAGCACCTACCATCGCCTCAAGGCGCTGCGTGACGAGCGGTTCGAGCTGATGGAGCAGATGTCGAAGCTGCCCTCGGACATGAACTTCTTCACGCAGATCACCATGGAAGCCGCCGAGGATCCGGAATACCTCGACGCCATGCGCAAAGCCCGCATTCGCGGCGCGCTGGTCGGCATCGAATCGGTGACGCCGGAAGGCCTCAAGGACGTCTACAAGGATTTCAACCTCGCCGGCGACGCCCTCGCCGAGCGGCTGCAGGAATTCAAGAAGCGCGGCGTGCACGTGCTCGGCTCGTTCATCTTCGGGCTGCCGAGCGACAAGCCGGCGACGTTCGATGCCACCGCAGTGCTGGCGCAGCAGGCGAACATCACGCTCGCGCAGTTCGTGATGCTGACGCCGTTCCCGGGCACGCTCGACTTCCAGCGCTGGGAGGCGTCGGTCGACGGCAACGCGCCGAAGATTGGCGGCGTGCCGGTGACGCGTCACTGGCTGATTCCGAAACACCTCCGCCCCAAGGTCTATACCCCGCACCCGAACATGTCGGCCGACGAAATTCGCCGGCGAACCCAGGGCGTGTGGGACGAGTTCTACCGCCTGCCCCTGGTGTGGGAGCGCGCCAAGTGCGTGAAGTCGCTGAAGTCGCGGATCGTGTTCGTGATGGTGTCGAAACTCTACCGGCAGATGTACGCCAACACCGGCATCTCGACCGACAGCGCCCGCTCGAACCAGGCGCACCGCATGACGCGGCTGATCGCCAGGCCGCTGGCCAAGATGTTCGCCGGCCGGCCGATGCCGGATTTGCAAGTGCCTGTCTGAGCCACGTTCGGAGAGCGGGGGCTTTAGCCCCCGCTGATCAGCGACGGCTAAAGCCGTCGCTCTCCGAACGCGCTACACTGAGCCCGTGCGCATCTTCGCGCTCATCCTGGCGATCCTGATCGCCGCCGCTGCAGTCGGCGATGCGCCTGTCGTGAGCGAGTTCCCGATCGCGAGCGATCGGGAACGAGTCGAACGGCAGCGCCGCGGCGGCCGCGGCTTCAATATTCGCGCCGCCGCTCCCGAAGACTTCGACGGTCTCTATCAGTTCTGCCGCGTCGCGTTCCGCGGCAATCGCGCCGGAGACGGCGGCGGCTGGGGCGTGGATTTCCCGCGCGCCGACATCAACATGTCGATCCGCTTGTCGGAACTGACCAAGGCCAACGTCAGCTTTGCCGCACCCGACGAACCCAATCACGTGGTCGTGCGGCTGACCGATGAGACGCTGTTCCAGTGCCCGATGGTGATGATGACCGAAGTCGGCGCGGCGTATCTCGATACCGCGGAAGCCGAAGCCTTGCGCACCTATGTGCTCAAGGGGGGCTTTGTGTGGGCCGATGATTTCTGGGGCGAGTACGCGTGGCAGGCCTGGACCGACCAGTTGAGCAAGGCCC
>JBBDWL010000126.1:0-2107 GCA_040902895.1 Vicinamibacterales bacterium
CGCGCGCCGATCTCGATCGCTCGCGCGTCTTTACCAGCAGCGAGGCGTTGCGCAAAGTGCCCGGCGTGACCGTTCGCGACGAGGAGGGTGTCGGCCTTCGCCCGAACATCGGCATTCGCGGCTTGAACCCGACACGATCCAGCAAGGTGTTGCTGCTCGAGGACGGCCTCCCGGTGACCTATGCGCCGTATGGCGACAACGCCAGCTATTACCATCCGCCGATCGAGCGGTTCGAGCGCATTGAAGTGTTGAAGGGCTCGAGCCAGATTGCCTACGGGCCGGTGACGCTGGGCGGAGTGGTGAACTACATCACGCCGGATGCGCCAAACCGAACCGCGCTGTCTGTGGACCTGACCGCGGGCAACCGCGATTATCTGAACGGCGGCGCCTCGGTTGGCGGACGCTGGCGCCATGCCGGCTTGTTTGGCCACGCGGTGCGCAAGCAGTCCGATGGCTCGCGTGAGAACATCGAGTCGGCGCTCACCGACGTGATCGTCAAGTCGACGTGGAATATCGGTGTCACGCACTACCTCACCGCGAAGGCCAATTACTACGGCGAGGATTCGCAGGTGGGTTACAGCGGGCTCCGCGAGACCGAATATCAGTCGAACCCCAGGCAGAATCCGTTTGCCAACGATCACTTCGATGGCCGCCGGTTTGGCGCGAGCGCTTCGTATCAGGCGTTGCTGTGGTCGCGCGTCGCCGCGACGGTGCAGGCCTACGGTTCCTCGTTCTCGCGCGACTGGTGGCGTCAATCGAGCAACTCCTCTCAGCGGCCCAACGATGCGTCGGATCCGCTTTGCGGCGGGATGGCCAATCTCAACTCGACGTGCGGCAATGAAGGACGCCTCCGCGACTATTCGCATGGCGGCATCGAGGCTCGTGGACGGCTGATGTCTGGTGGCGGCGTCGCGCAGGAGACCGACTTCGGGGCGCGCTTCCATTCTGAACGCCAGCATCGCCGGCAAGAGAACGGCGCCACGCCCGTGGCGCGCGCGGGCGTGCTCGTCGAGCACAACGAGCGGACCACGGATGCGCGGTCTGCGTTCGTACAACACCGTATGATGACTGGCCGCTGGACCGTCACGCCGGGCGTGCGCGTCGAGCACATCAGCTATTCGCGAACCAACCGCCTGATCGCTGTTTCCGGAACGACGCACGTGACGGAGATTGTCCCCGGCCTCGGCGTGTCGTTCGGCCCATCGCCCGCCGTGACCCTCTTTGGCGGCGTGCATCGCGGGTTCGCTCCGCCGCGTGCTGAAGACATCATCAATAACGCCAACGGCGGGGCGATCGATCTCGATCCCGAACGCAGCTGGAATTACGAAGGCGGCATTCGGGCACGGGCGGGTCAGGTGCAGGGCAGCGTGACGGCGTTCCGCCTTGATTACTCGAACCAGATTGTCCCGGCGAGCGTTGCCGGTGGCGTCGGCGCGGCATTGACCAACGGCGGCGAAACCCTGCACCAGGGCATCGAGGCAGGCGCGCACGCGGAGTGGCGCGCTCTCGGCGGCACTCGTCACGGCGCGTACGCCAGCGCCGCGGTGACCTGGCTGCCGGTCGCGCGATTCGAGGGCCTCCGCACCAGCGGCGTCTCCGGTTTCACGACCGTGAGCGTCTCCGGTAACCGCCTGCCGTACTCGCCGGAGCTGTCGCACACCTTTACGCTCGGCTACCGGCACGCCAACGGGTTCGACCTGAACATCGAGTCGCAGCACGTCGGACCGCAGTTCGGCGACGACCTCAATACCGTGGCGCCAACCGCGGACGGGCAGCGCGGCCGCATCGATGCGTATACTTACTGGAACGCGACCGCATCCGCACCGATCCTGCGGACACCCGGACGCCTCTTTGTGGCCGTGAAGAACCTCACCGATCGCACCTTCATCATCGACCGTGTCCGGGGCATTCTGCCCGGCCATCCGCGGTTGATTCACTTCGGCACGTCGTGGCGTTTTTGAGCGTGAGCGGCGCGCGGTGACACTCGGCGTGGTGCTGGCGCAAGTCGGCACGCCTGAGGCGCCGACCCCGAAGGCGGTCAAGCGTTATCTGGCGAAGTTCCTGTCCGATCGCCGGGTGGTCGATTATCCAGCGTGGCTGTGGCAGC
>JBBDWL010000127.1:0-2102 GCA_040902895.1 Vicinamibacterales bacterium
CTCTCACACTCGCGCTGTCGATCGGCGTCAATGCGGCCCAGTCGCCAATCGCCGACGCCGCGATGAACGGCGACGTGGCCGCCGTTCGCGCGCTGCTCAAGAAGGGCGTTGACGTCAACGAAGCGCAGGGCGACGGCACGACGGCGCTGCACTGGGCAGCCATCAAGGGCAACGCCGAAGTCGCGCAGATGCTGATCTTCGCCGGCGCCAACCTCCGCGCCACGACGCGTCTGGGCGGCTACACGCCGTTGTATCTGGCCGCCAAGGGCGGCCATTCGGCAGTGGTGGCTTCGCTGCTGGCCGCGGGCGCCGATCCGAAGGCCGCGACCACCAACGGCGCCACGCCGCTGATGATTGCGGCGGCGGCGGGCGACACCAAGACCATCACGGCGCTGGTCGAGAACGGCTCCGACATCAACGCGAAAGACACCGCCAAGGGCGAAACGCCGTTGATGTTCGCGGCGGCGTTCAACCGCGTCGACGCGGTCAAGCTGCTGCTCGCGCGCGGCGCCGATCACAAGACAACGACGAAAATCGTCGACCTGTTTGCGCTGACGGCGCCGGAAGAAGAGGCGATGCTGCGCGGCGCCGGTGGCAACAGCACGCGCCCGCAGGCCGGGCCCGCGCGCGTGGATATCGCCGGTGCGACGCGTGGCTATCGCTACAACGAGCTGATCAGCTCGCAGGGTGGCATGACGGCGCTGCACTTTGCGGCGCGCCAGGGCTTCACTGACGTGGTGAAAGCGCTCGTCGAAGGCGGCGCGGACCTCAATCAGCCCAACGCCGGCGACAAGACCAGTCCGCTGCTCATCACCATCATCAACGGCCATTTCGATCTGGCGATGTCCATGCTCGACAAGGGCGCCAATTCGAACGGCGCGGCGTTCAACGGCGTCACGCCGCTCTACGCCGTGCTCAACATTCAGTGGGCGCCGAAGTCGCTCTACCCGAGTCCCAAGGCGTATCAACAGCAGACCACCACGTATCTGCAGTTGATGACGGCGTTGCTCGACAAGGGCGCCGACCCGAACGCGCGCGTGGGGCGGAAGGTCTGGTACCAAGCGTACAACTCCGACTATGCCGGGTTCGACGAAGCGGGCGCGACGCCGTTTTTCCGCGCCGCGTACGCGAGCGACGTGGCCGCGATGAAGCGGCTCGCCTCGCGCGGCGCCGACGCGAACATCCCGACCTTCAAGCCGGCGGGCCGGCCGTTTACCGGTGAAGGCATCCGTCAGATTCAGGACACGTCCGGTGTGCCGCCGATTCCCTACGGCGGCCCAGGCGTGTTCCCGCTCCATGCGGCCACCGGCATCGGCTACGGCGAGGGCTTTGCGGCCAACTCGCATCGCTATGCGCCCACCGGGTTCCTGCCGGCGATCAAGTACCTCGTCGAGGAGATGGGCGCGGACGTGAATGCCGTCGATCATGAAGGCAACACGCCCGTGCACCTGTGCGCGGCGCGCGGCGACAACGAGTGCATCACGTTCCTGGTGTCGAAGGGTGCGGACGTGACCCGCGTCAATCGCGAAGGCAACACCACCGTCGACATGGCCAACGGTCCCGTGCAGCGCACGCAGCCGTATCCGGAAACCATCAAGCTGCTCGAGGGCCTGGGCGCGAAGAACAACCATCGATGCGTGTCATGCTGAAGACGGGATCGACCGTATTTCTTTTTCTCGCCACCATTGCGTCCGCCTTCGCCGCTGGTGAACAACAAGCGGCTTCGGCGAGACGGCCGGCTATCACGCCCGTCGCGTCTCACGCGCCGGGCGTAATCGGGCCGGCCGAGCAGACCGCGCTCGTCAAGCAGTACTGCGTGACCTGCCATAACGATCGCAGCAAGGCGGGGCAGCTGTCGCTGCAGTCGTTCGATGCGGCGAAGCTCGAAGAGCACGGCGAGCTCACGGAAAAGATGATCCGCAAGCTGCGCTCCGGCATGATGCCGCCCTCCGGCGCCCGTCGTCCGGAGCCGGCGGAGCTCACAGGCTTGCTGACGGTCTTTGAGTCGCGCATGGATCGCCATGCGGCGCTCAACCCCAATCCCGGCTCGCGTCCGTTCCAGCGGCTGAATCGCGCCGAGTATGCGAACGCGGTGCGCGATC
>JBBDWL010000128.1:0-2093 GCA_040902895.1 Vicinamibacterales bacterium
GTGCCCGATGCTGTGCACGCAGGTGCTCAACGGCCTCGAAAGCGCACTACGTGTCATACACGAGTCTGCCGGCAAGGAATTCGACGTCGTGACGGTGAGCTTCGATCCGCGCGAGACGCCGGTGCTGGCGGCGGGAAAGAAGAAGGCCTATCTCGATCGCTACAAGCGCGCGGGCGCGGAGCAGGGCTGGCATTTCCTGACCGGCGAGCAGGCGTCGATCGACGCGCTCACGAAGGCGGCAGGCTTCAGTTTCTACTGGGACGACCAGACGCAACAGTTCGCGCACGCCAGCGGCATCGTCGTGGCGACGCCGGCCGGCAAGCTGTCGCGGTACTTCTTCGGCATTGACTACTCAGCGCGCGATCTCAAGTTCGCGCTGATCGAGTCATCCAGCGAGAAGATCGGCTCGCTGGCCGATCGGTTGTTGCTCTACTGCTATCACTACGATCCGGCGACGGGCAACTACGGGTTCGTGGCGATGCGCGCGGTGCGGCTGGGCGGCGCGGTGACGCTTGTGGCGCTGTTCGGATTCCTATTCGTGTCGATCCGGTCCGACTTCGCCAAGGCTTCGTCGAGACAGGCTCGGAACATAACTAAGTACTCAATTTCATAAATACAATGACGTATTATTGTGGCGGTAACCGGCGCGGTCTGATACCTTCCTTGACACACAGGGAGGTGCACCTACGCCGAGATACAGCCCATTCATCATCGAGCTCACCACCGTCGAGCGGGCCGCGTTGGAAGCGAGAGCGCGCAAATATACGTCACCGTATCGAGACGTTATCCGCGCCAAGATCGTCCTGCTCGCCGCCGAGGGGCTCGGCAACGATGTCATCGCCGCCCGTCTCGATACGCCACGCCAGATCGTCAGCAAATGGCGGCACCGCTTCTTTGAAGAGCGTGTGCCCGGCCTGGAGGAAGAGCCTCGAGGCGGGCGACCAGCCCGCTTTTCCCCCCAGAGTCGTCGTCGACGTTAAGCGCCTGGCGTGCGAACTGCCCAGTCGCGTCGCTGTGCCGTTGGCGCGCTTTACGATCCCTGAACTGCACCGCGAGGTCCTCGCCCGCGGCATCGTGGCCCAGATCAGCGGCGTCACCTTGTGGCGGTGGCTGAGCGCCGATGCGCTGCAACCCTGGCGTCATCGCAGCTGGATTTTTCCGCGGGACCCGCAGTTTGCGGAGAAAGCCGGGCGGGTGCTGGATTTGTATGCCAGAACCTGGGAGGGGATCGCGCTGGCGGCCGATGAATTCGTCATCTCGGCCGATGAGAAACCGAGTCTCCAAGCGCGCCGCCGCAAGTATCCGACGCTCGCGCCCGGCCCGGCGCGTCCGATGCGCGTCGAACACGAGTACTTTCGAACGGGCGCGCTGACGTACCTGGCCGCGTGGGACGTGCATCACGCGAAACTCTTCGGCCGGTGTGAACCCAAGACGACCATCGGCGCGGTTGATCGGCTCGTCGAGCAGGTGATGACCACCGAGCCCTATCGGTCCGCGCGCCGCGTCTTTTGGATCGCGGACAACTGCTCGTCGCACCGCGGCGAAAAAGCCGCCGCTTGCCTCCGCGCGCGGTGGCCACCCGTGACGCTGGTGCATACGCCTGTGCATGCGAGCTGGCTGAACCAAGTCGAGATCTACTTCTCGATCGTCCAGCGCAAGGTCGTCACGCCGAACGACTTCCCGTCGCTGCGAGAGCTCGAGGACCGGCTGCTGACCTTCCAAGCGCGATACGAACAGAAGGCGACGCCGTTTCAATGGACATTCACCCGGGCGGATCTGGCGGAGCTACTCGCCAAACTCAAAGCCAAGGAAATGGACCGCGCGGCTTGACCGGAAAATACGTCACCGTAATTGTGAAACACAGCACTAAGTAACCATGTCGATATTCGGCATTCCCGTCTTCCCCGACCAGGCTTCGACGTTCGCCAAGGACGTCGACGCGCTGTATTTCTTCATCTTCGCCGTCAGCGCGTTCTTTGCGCTGGCCGTGGCGGTGTCGGTGATCTATTTCGGCATCCGCTATCGCAAGACGCACGAGGGCGAGATTGGGGCGCGCATCGAAGGCAGCCTGCCGCTGGAACTGCTGTGGAGCG
>JBBDWL010000129.1:0-75737 GCA_040902895.1 Vicinamibacterales bacterium
TCCGGATCAGGATGTAGCTCGCGAAGAGGGCGCCGAACAGCATGACCTCCGAGGCGAGGAAGAGCCAGATGCCGATCTTGCCGTTGGTGAGACCGGTGTCGGGGCGGACCTGTACGGTGTAAGGAATATCCATTTAGGATGAGCGCTCGAACTGCGGCGTGAAGTCCTTGGCCGCGCCGGGAACGCTGTACTCGTAGGGCCCCCGATACGCTTCCGGGGCCACGGCGAAATTACCGTGCGGCGGAGGCGACGGCGCCGCCCACTCAATCGTCGTGGCCTGCCAGGGGTTCTCCCCGGTCTTCTCCCCCTTCCAGATGCTCCAGAAGAAATTGAAGATGAAGGGAATCTGGAAGATCGCCATGATCCACGCGCCCCAGGAGGACACGACGTTCCACTGAAGGACCGGCTGCGCGAAGTCGTAGGTCGCCCCGCCGTCGTACAGGCGCCGCGAGACGCCGGCCATCCCCATGATGAACATCGGCGTGAAGATGACGTTCATGCAGACGAGCGTTCCGACGAAATGGATCTTGCCCAGTGTCTCGTTCATCATCCGCCCGGTTGCCTTCGGGAACCAGTAGTAGATGCCCGCGAAGAGGCCGAAGATCGTCCCCGGAGCGACGACGTAATGGAAGTGGGCGATGACGTAGTACGTGTCGTGCAGCGGGATGTCCGCGATGTTGAAGGCGAGCGGAAGCCCCGTGAGCCCGCCGATGCCGAACATCGGGATAAAACCGAGCGCGAAGAGCATGGGCGTATTGAAGCGTATCGATCCGCCGTAGAGCGAGATCACCAGGGCCGTGAGGATCACGACCGATGGGATCGAGATGATCATCGTCGTCGTCTGGAAGAACGCCGCCATGGCCGTCCCCATGCCGGTCATGAACATGTGGTGCGCCCAGACGATGAACGACATGAAGCCGAGGAACACGAGCGAGTAGACCATCGCACGGTAGCCCCACAGCGGCTTCCGGGTGTTGTTCGCGATGATCTCCGCCACGATGCCCATGGCCGGCAGGATCAGGACGTAGACCTCCGGGTGCGCCAGGAACCAGAACAGGTGCTGCCAGAGGAGCGGGTTGCCGCCGCCGGCCACGTCGAGCACCTGGCCACTGACGACGAGGCCGGTCGGGAGGAAGAAGCTCGTGTCGGCCACACGGTCCATCAGCTGCATGAACGCCGCGGCCTCGAGCGGCGGGAAGGCCAGGAGCAGCAGGAAGGCCGTGACGAACTGGGCCCACACGAAGAAGGGGAACCGCATGAAGGTGAGACCCTTGGCGCGGATCTGGATCGTGGTCGTGATGAAGTTGACTGCTCCGAGCAGCGACGAGGTGATCAGGAAGATCATCCCGATGAGCCACCACGTCTGGCCTGTGCCCTCAATGATGGCGAGGGGCGTGTAGGAGGTCCACCCGGCCTGCGCGGCCCCGCCGGGGACCAAGAAGCTGCCCAGCATCGTGACGCCGCCGAGGAACAGGCACCAGTAGCTCACCATGTTCAGCTTCGGGAACGCCATGTCCGGGGCGCCAATCTGGAGTGGCAGCACGAAGTTCCCGAATCCTCCGACGGCGAGAGGGACCACCCCGAGGAAGACCATGATGGTGCCGTGCATCGCGCCGAGCTCGTTGTAGAACTCCGGGAGCATGATTCCGCCCGGCATGCGCGCCTCGCCGAAGAGCCCGCCGATGAGCGGCAGCGCGGTCTCCGGGTAGGCGAGCTGCCAGCGCATGAGCATCATCAGCGAAAAGCCGAAGAGGAGGAACACAAGGCCCGTGATGGCGTACTGGATGCCGATGACCTTGTGGTCGGTGGAGAAGACGTACTTGCGCCAGAAGCCCAGCACCTCGTGATGGGCTTCGTGCGGGTGCGGCTTGGGCGCGTTGGCGACCGCCTGCTCACTCATAGGGAATCTTTTCCGATCGCTATGTCGTGGGGACGGCGAACTTGAAGTCCTGGGTCTTCGAATCGCTGCCGGTAACCGTGAGCGAGGCCTTCTGAGTCCCCAGCCTCTCGTGCCAGGCCGTGATCTCGTAGGTCCCCGCGTCGAGGCCCTGGATCGTGAACTTCCCGTCCGTGTTCGTCACCGAGAAGAACGGATGGGTGAAGACGCCGACGTAGGCCATCATCCACGGATGCACGTCGCACTTGATCTGGAAGACCGGTTCCGGCCTGCTGAACGTCACGGTCTTTTCCTTCATCGTCGCGGGCATCGGCTGATTGAAGCTCGGGTTAATCTTTGGAAGGGCGTGGACGTTGTGGAGGATGCCGTCGGAGTTGAGGATCCGGTAGGCCTGCCCGACCATGATGCCCATCGCGTGCGGCCGGTATTGGCAGCCAACCTGATCGAGAACCACCGGCGTCGTAGGAGCGGCCCAGGTCTTCCCGGCCGGGAGACCGTTCGAGACCCAGACGATGGTGTTCCCCATGGTGTTGCCGTCACCGAGTACCAGCATCTCGGCGGGCACGGGTGCTGAGTGTTTCTGGGCGCACGCAGGGTCGGCGTCCATGGATAGCGGCTTGAGATTGGGAGGGGACCCGGCGAAGGTGACGGTTCCGGTGACGGACGAGCCTCCGGTGGGCTGCGCCGGCTGTGCGCCCCCCGGCGCAGGAGCGGTTCCCGTTGCTGGCGCCTGCTGGGCCGTATCGGCCGGCTCGGATCCGCCGCATCCGGCCGCGTACCCAACCACCAGCAGTCCAAGTGCAAGAACGAGCGATCGTTTCACGATGAACAGCTCCTTGGTCATAATGCGCCGACTTTATAACGGGCTAGCCATCGGCGCAACCTCTTCGTTCAGCTTCGGGCGCCTCGCTCAAACGTTCTCGAACGCGAGCGATTCGGCAAGCCTCGGATCGCGCAGTGGTACAAGCGCATTCCTTCGCATCAGCCAGCCCGCCGCCGCCACGAAACATCCGCCGACGGCAAAGAGCGCAGCGACGTCAAGCAGGGTCGGACGGATCCCCTCGGGATGGAGCGTCGGCATGACCTGCCAGTACAAATCCAGGAAGTGCATGGCGAGAAGCCACGCTCCCCCGACAGCCAGGGTCAATCCCCTCCGCTTGACGGCGCGCCCCATCAGGTAGAAGAACGGCACCCCGAAGTGTCCCGCCATGAGGAAGAGCGAGACCGTCAACCAGGACCCTTCCATTCGCGCCTTGTACCAGATCGTCTCCTCGGGAAGGTTCGCGTACCACATGAGGAAGAACTGGGAGAAGGCGATATAGGCCCAGAACGCCGTGAAGGCGAACAGGAACTTTCCGAGATCGTGCAGGTGCTCGGCGCTGATGATCGTGTCGAGCAGCCCCGCCCCACGCATCATGACCGCGACGACCGAGAGAAGCGCGATGAACCCGACGAAGGAACCCGCGAAGAAATAGACGCCGAAGATGGTCGAGTACCAGTGCGGCGTGAGCGACATGATCCAGTCGATCGACGCAAAGGTCTGGGTCAGCGCGAGGACGATGATGGCGGGCCCGGCGAGGCGGCGCAGGCGGGCCGAGACTGCGGGATCCCCGGTCGCGTCCTGCCCGCGCGAGCCGCGGTAGTAGAGGACGGCGATGAAGGACCAGAGTCCGAAGAAGAGCGCCGCCCGAATCAGGAAGAACGGCACGTTGAGGTATGGCGCTTTCCAGCGAAGCAGTGCATCGTGCTCGACTGCGTCTTGATGAGACCACTCGTAGAGATCGTGCAGGCCGAATAGCAACGGGACGAAGAGGGCCGCCATTACGGGAATCGTCGCGAAGACCGTCTCCCCGATCCGTCGCAGGACGATCCCCCATCCTCCCTGGGACGCGTACTGGATCAGCACGAAGAAGAGGGCGCCGAGAGCCAGACTCAGAAAGAACAGGAACGACACGAGCCACGAGAAGAAGAACTGCTTCGGATTCCCCGGCCCCAGAATCGCGCAGGCCGCTATCCCCAGCAGGGCGCAGACCGCGCCCATGACGGGAATGCGGTTCCACGGGTGCCCCGGCGGGATCGTGGCCTGCTCGGGCCGCAGTGCTACGTGATCGTGTTCGTGGGTCATTCAGGACTCCAGCAGCTCGACGCTTCGTGGGCCCAGGGACTCCAGCAGCTTCCTGGTGTCCGATGGATCGAACCGCGGATCCCACGATTCGATCGAGATGAAGAACGCGTCGTCGGACGCCCGCTCGAAGACCTTGGATTTGAACAGCGGATGGTGGTGCATCGGGAGCCGGTTCAGACCGAGCATGCCAAGGACGGCGCCGAGCGCGCCGAAGAGAACTCCGAGCTCGAACGTGACCGGAATGAACGCTGGCCACGTGAAGAACGGTTTGCCGCTAATCACGAGGGGGTAGGCGCTGGCGTGCACCCACCACTGCAGGACGAACCCGAGCGCGGCGCCCATCAGCCCCATGACGAGGACGATCCAGGGAAGCTGGGAGCGCCGGAGCCCCATCGCCCGGTCAAGGCCGTGGACGGGGAACGGGCTGTGAGCGTCCCATCGCGTGTAGCCCGCGTCACGCACCCGCTCGCACGCGCGATAGAGGTCCGCCGGCGTCGCGAATTCGGCGAGGATTCCATAGTACGGCCCCTTCGGGAGCCGCGGGATCAGCGGCAGCTGGAAGCTCCAGCGAGAGCCCGCCTTCGCGCTACTGACCAGAGGCGCCGCTTCGGCGCGCAAGCGGGCCGGCGTCTCATGTCGGGGACTCTCGTGTCCGTGGCCGTCGTGCCAATGCGGATCGGCCTGCGGCAGGACGGTCTTGACTTCAGCCGTGGCCACCATCGGAAGAAAGCGCACGAACAGGCAGAACATCGTGAAGAAGAGGCCGAAGCTTCCGAGCAGGCACGCCACGTCCCAGACCGTCGGCGTGAAGTAGCCCCAGGCTGAGGGCAGGAAGTCACGGTGCAGCGATGTCGTGATAATCACGAACCGCTCGAACCACATGCCGATGTTGATGACGATCGACACCACGAACAGGATCGGGATGCTCGTGCGCGCCTTCTTGAACCAGAAGACCTGCGGGCTGATCACGTTGCACGTGACCATGATCCAGTAGGCCCAGGCGTACGGCCCGAGCGCGCGGTTCAGGAACGTGAAGAGCTCGTAGGGGTTCCCGCTGTACCAGGCGGTGAAGAACTCCGTGGCATAGGCGTACCCGACCATCGTCCCGGTCACGAGCATGATCTTCGCCATGAAGTCGAAGTGGCGGAGGGTGACAATGTGCTCGAGACCGAATGCTTTGCGGCAGATCACCATGAGCGTCAGCACCATGGCGAACCCGGAGAAGATCGCGCCCGCGACGAAGTAGGGCGGGAAGACCGTCGTATGCCATCCGGGGAGGAGGGAGACCGCGAAATCCATCGAGACGATCGAATGAACGGAGAGGACCAGCGGCGTCGCGAGGGCGGCGAGAATGAGATAGGCGGTTTCGTAGTGATGCCATTGACGCACGGAGCCCCGCCATCCGAGCGCGAAGAAGCCGTACGCGAGCTTCCGGCCGCGCGTCTTCGCCCGATCGCGCATCGTCGCCAGGTCCGGGATCAGGCCGACGTACCAGAACAGCACCGAGACGGTGCCGTAGATGCTGACCGCGAAGACGTCCCAGAGAAGCGGGCTCCTGAAATTGGGCCACATGTCCATCTGGTTCGGGAGCGGGAACATCCAGTAGGCGACCCAGACGCGTCCCACGTGGATCCCCGGGAACGTCAACGCGCACATGACCGCGAAGATGGTCATCGCCTCCGCCGCGCGGTTGATCGAGGTGCGCCATTTCTGGCGAAAGAGGAAAAGGATCGCCGAGATGAGCGTCCCGGCATGGCCGATTCCGACCCAGAACACGAAGTTCGTGATGTCCCACGACCAGCCGACGGGCTGGTTGAGACCCCAGATGCCGATTCCCTCCCAGAAAAGCCACGAAACCGCTACGCCGAGAAGGCCGAGGAGCGCGAGGGAAGGGATGAAGAAGAGCCACCACCCGATCGGCGCCGGCCGCTCGACCGGCCCCGCGACGACCTCGGTGATGGCATGGAAATCCGGCGAGCCCAGGATCAGCGTCGGATGGCCCGCGACAGGGTTGTCTAGCAGTTCTGCTTCCGTCTGGGCCAAGCCGCTCCCCGGTTCGACTGTTAAAAAGCAACTGGTTCTACCATCGCGCTTCGCCGGGAGTCAAGCGCCGAGACCGGGACTGATCGCTTATGTCGAAGACCACGCGGGGGGACCCACGTCACTCGCACGGTCAAGCGCGACGGCGCTGTCGGCCGCCGGCCGGCTGCAGCTCGCGCCTTCGGCAGAATCCTGGATGCGTCGGTCGATCGAGCTCGGGCGGCTGCAGGTGGCTGAACTCACCGCCGCTATCGCTATCGAGGCCGGCAGCATCCCGTGCAGTTTCTAGCCCGAATGGCGCAACCATTGCGCCCTTGGCGGCTGATTCAGATTCAGCAACACAAGGGGCGGCGCTCGCAATGCGCCGCGCTCACATTCGGGTAACTCCGTTGCCGGCGCGTAGCGCGGCACTTCTTGCGCGCGGCTGCAGTCAGGCCTGGGGTCCGGGGTCTGTCGTCTGTGTTCTGTGGCCTACGTAGTCCTCAGCGCGTCCGTCGGCTGAATTCTGAGCGCGCGGCGCACCGGCGGGATGCACGAGACCATCGCGACGAGCAGGACGAACGCGCATAGTCCCAGCGCGACACCTGCGCCCGCAGCCGTGCCGATGCCGCCGGCATCCTCTACACCGCGCCCGACAATCACGGCGGCCGGCAGCGCGCCCGCGAGGACACCGATGCCGATCTGGATGAACGCGCGTGAGAAGACCGTCCTGATGATGCGCCGCGGCTCGGCCCCGAGCGCCACGCGGATGCCGATCTCGCGCGTCCGGCGCGACAGCGTGAATGAGATCAGCGCGTAGATGCCCGCGGTGGACAGCAGCAGCGCGACGGCAGCCACCACCGCAAAGACCTTCAGGAAGAAGCGCACGGCAAGTGCGTCTTGCTCGGCGAGGCGATCCATCGACTGCGCGTCCATCAGCCGCATGTCCGGATCGACCGAGAGCGCCGCGACCGTCAGCCGCTGAGACATCGGCGCCGCGGATCCGGCGGTACGCACCAGCAGATCCACCGATGGCTGCGTGTCGATCGCGCCCGGCCGGTACAACATCGCATCGTCGGTCTTCTTGCGCGGCATGATCGTCACGTCTTTCACGACGCCGACGATCTCGTGCCACGGGCCCGGCTTGTCGGTTTCCTCCGACGGTTCGCGCACCATGAGGCCGACGGCGTTTCGGCCGCCGAGGATCAGCCGGACGAACGTCTCGTCGACGACGGCGACAGGCCGGCTGTCCTGAATCTCGCTTTCGGTGAAGAGCCGCCCCGCGACGAGCGGGATTCCTACCGTCTCGAAGTAATTCGGGCCGACGCGCGCGCTGCGCGTCCACAGCACATCGTCTTCGAGCACCGCACTTGCCGCAGCGGCGGGCTCTGCAAACTCCAGCTCGAATTGTTCGAACCCTGCTCCCGGCGGCTGCGACGCGTACGAGACATTCACGACGCCTGGCTCTGACTTGAGCCTCCGCGCGATCTCGCGATACGCGCGCGGCTTGTCCGCCGACTCGGGCAGCACGAGACCGGCCGTCAGGATCTGTTCGCGCGGAAACGTCACGTCGTAGTCGTGCAGTCCGCGATACGCGGTCCACCCAAGCGACGCCGCGAGCGCGAGGCAGATCACCGTGACGGCGGTCTGGACGATGATGATGCCGGTCCAGAGGCGGCCGAAGGTCATCGTGGAGCCGCCGGCGCCCGCTTCGCGCAGCCGTCCCTGCAGTTGTTTGCCGGTGGCCTTGAGCGCGGGCGTAACGCCCACGATGAGCGCGGCAAAGACGGCGAGTCCGAGCGCGTAGAGGATCGTCTCGGCGCTCAGGCTGTCGTTCCACCAGAACGGCCGTGGCTCTCCCTCGGCCTGCTCGATCAACTGGGTGACCCATCCCGATGCGCGCTTCGCGATGGCAAGTCCCACGGCCGCCGCGATCACCGACAGCACGAGCGCTTCGGCAAATAGCTGCGCGCTGATGCGTCCGCGGCTCGCGCCGAGCGCGGTGCGCACGGTGATTTCGCTCTCGCGCGTCGCGGTCCGCGCGAACACGAGCGTCGCGACGTTGGCGCCGCACAGCGCCAGCAGCAGAAGGAACAGCAGGTTGGCTGCGTAGAGCACCATGCGCTGCGCGGCGTTGTCGGGATCTGTCATGAACAGCGAGTCGACGTACGGGCGGATGTCGGCCGAGACGGCTGTGGCCGCGGACGCCTGCGCAGACCCCGTGGGGTCAGCGGCTGCGAGAAGTGCGTTGAGCTCCGCCTCCACCTGGTCGCTCGAGGTTCCCTCCTTCAGCCGTCCGAACATGCGGATGACGGGGCCTTCTCCGCGTTTCAGGTTCGCGGCCGGCATGGTGAGCGGCGTCCACAGATTGGTGTCGGACGGAAACGCGAAGCCCGCGGGCATCACGCCGACGATCGTGTGCGCGACAGAGCCAATGTGGACGGTGCGGCCGACGATGTTCGGGTCGCTCTGAAACCGCGCCTGCCACAGATCCTGTCCGATCACCGCTACCGGCGCCGCGCCCGGCCGCTCATCGTCTTCGACGAGCGTGCGTCCGATGAGTGGCGGCGTTGCGACCAGGTGGAAGCCCGATGCCGTCATCCGCCTGCCGCGCGCGCGTTCGGTGCGTCCGTCGCCGGTGATCAGATGCGCCTCGAGCCATGCGGCCGCGCCGAAATGTTCGACCGTCGTGATCCTGCCGCGCCAGGTGGCGAAGTCCGCGAGCGCGCGACTCTCGGCCTCGCGCGCGACGGGTTTCCATATCTGGATGCCGACGACGCGATCGCCGCCGGGGATGGGCAGGTCAGGATGGAAAAGATCTTTGACGAACTCGACGTGCGCGGCGCCTCCGCCGATGGCCACGGCGAGCGCGATGACGGCGACGATCGTGAGGCCGGGCGTCTTGACAAGCATCCGCATGCCGAGCTTCAGATCCATCGGCCATCCCGCGAGCCAGCGGAACGATCGCTCATCGCGCTGCAGCTCTTTCGCCTGCTCGACGCCGCCAAACGCCCGCTTCGCCGCATAGCGCGCGTCTTCCCTGCTCATCCCCTTCGCGACGAACTGGTCTTCGAGCAACTGCAGGTGCGCGGAGATCTCGCGCGAAAGCTCGGACTCTGCGCGCGAAGTGCGGAGCGACAGAAAGATGCGCGAAGCGAAGCGTCTCAGTCGTGACATGCCTGTAGCCTGTGGTCTGGGGCCTGTAGCCTGAGGGCCTGTGGCCTACGTGTTCTTGGTGAGCAGCTTGTTGACCAATCCCGACAACCGCTGCCACTTCTCCGTCTGCCGCTTCAACTCAGCGTCACCCACCTTCGTTATCTGGTAAAACTTCGCCTCGCGGTTGCTCTCGGTCTTCCCCCACGCGCCCTTGATGTGCCCCTTGTGTTCGAGCCTCACGAGTGCGGGATAAAGCGTGCCCTGATTGAGCGACAACGGATGGTCCGACACCTGCGCCAGCCGCTCGGCCAGCGAATACGCATGCAGGGGCCCCATGGTGGACAGGGCCCGCAGGACGATCAGGTCCAGCGTGCCCTGCAGGAGCTCGATGTTTTCACTTGGCATTCCAGTGGAGCCTGACATCGCTTCACTTGGACGTCAAGTGGATGGAGAAAGTTCCGGGATTAGCCGGGCCGCAGGTAGGCGTTCAGAATCGCCATCATGACCGCCACCTGCCCTATCCAGAAGACCATCGCGCCTCGCCGGGAGTCAAGCGTCGAGACCGGTGTCGCGCCCTCACGGCGCGGCCCGAACATTCACCGGGCCAGCGCCGCTTTCACGCGCTCGATAGGAAGCGCTTCGACCGTCCGTCCATTTCCCGTCACCGTTGTGGCCTTCAGCAGCGAGTTGTAGATCGCCTCTTCGGTGGCGTCGAGCACGGCCGAGAACAGGCGCGAGACGCCGTCGGTTGGCAGCACCGTACGTGCCTGCGGATCGGCCGCGCCCATCGTCACGCGCAGCGAGGGATGTGTGGAGAAGGCGATGGCGAAGTCGCCGCTGCCGTTCGAGTAGCTCGAGCCGGTGCGCGCCATGGCGAAGATCGCGCGCGCAGCGAGGCGCGTCAGATCGCGCGCGTCGAGCGGGGCGTCGGTGGCCACGACGATCATGCAGGACCCGTCTTCCTTCACGGCGGGGACCCCTGCACCCCGCGCCGCTCCTCGGCCCGGGCCTGCGATCGGGCGCCCATCGATCCGCAGCGCGCCGCCGTAGTTGGTCTGCACGACCACGCCCACCGTCCAGTCACCCTGCCCACCGCTGCGCGCTACTTTGCGTGATGACGTGCCGATGCCGCCTTTCCATCCGAACGCGACAGTGCCGGTGCCCGCCCCAACAGATCCCTCGAGCACCGCGCCCGCCGAAGCCTTGGTAATAGCTTCCACGACATGCTGCGGCCGCACGTGCATGCCGCGGATGTCGTTGAGCGCGCCGTCGTTGGTTTCGCCGACGAGCGCGTTCACCGAGCGCACCTGCTCGTTCCCCGGCTGGGCGAGCGTCCAGCGGACGACGCCTTCGATGCCGGCCCCGACTGACAGCGTGTTGGTGAGAACAATCGGTGTTTCGATCGTGCCGAGCTCCTCGACCTGCGTGGATCCCGCCAGCTTCCCGAAGGCATTGCCTATGAAAACCGCGCCCGCAACCTTCTCGCGGAACACGTTGCCCCCGTGAGGGACGATTGCGGTCACGCCTGTGCGGATGGTCTCGCCCTGCACCAGCGTGACGTGTCCGACCCGGACGCCTTCGACGTCGGTGATGGCGTTGTGGGCCCCCGTCGGCAGGCTGCCCGGAGTAATGCCGAGGTCGCGCGCCCGCGGGCGTTCCGAAGGACCCTGCGGCACCAGAAGCGAGGCGGCCGCCAGCGCCGTCATCAGGACTCGAATCATCTGTATCCCCCTCAGCCCGTTTTGAGAATAATAGGCGCATCGCGGACCACACGCAGGCCTCAAGGCCTGCGCTACCGGAGGTTTTCATGTACCGTCGCCGATCTTCGCGCGCCACCGCGTTACTCGTGGCCTTTGCGTTCTTTGTCTCTGTACCCGTGGCAGGCGTCGCCCAGCAGCGCGCCGTCGCGACGAAGAAGCCGCTCACCTACGACACCTACGACTATTGGCGCTCCATCGCCGGCACAGAGCTCTCGCGCGACGGCAACTGGCTGGCGTACGCGCTCACATCCGAAGCCGAAGACAGCGAGCTGATCGTCGTCAACCTTGGCACGAAGCAGCAGTTCAAGCAGGCCAGAGGCACCGACCCGTCGTTCACGCCGGATGGCAAGTTCGTGGTGTTCACACTGCAGGCGCCAAAGGCCGACGTCGAGAAAGCGCGCAAGGCGAACACACGTGACGAGGACATGCCGAAGAACGGCGCCGGTGTGATGTCGCTGTCCGACGGCAAGGTCACGCTCGTCGAAAAAGTCGGAACCGTCCGCATGCCGGCCGAGTCTTCGGCATGGGTTGCCTTCCATCGCCCGCGCGCGGCTGCGGCCGGGCGCGGCGGACGCCAGGGCGGCGGACGTCGGGGTGGCGGCGCGCCGGAACCGGCCCCACAGACAGCACCGCCGGGCCAGACACCGCCAGCTGCAGGCGAACCACAGACTGAAGCGGCGCGTCCCGGCGAGCCACGTGAGAAGCGCAAGGACGCCGGCGTCGATCTGATCGTCCGCAATCTCACCACGGGCGAAGAGTTCACCATTCCCCTGGTCAGCGAGTTCGCCTGGTCGCGTGACGGCGCGTATCTCGCCTACGCCGTGTCATCCGCGAAGGCCGAGGAGGATGGCGCGTTCGTGCGCACGATGAACGGCGGCGCCGTCACGAAGCTGCATGCCGGAAAAGGCAATTACAAGAGTTTCGCGTTCGACGAGGCCGGCAAGCAGCTCGCGTTCCTGAGCGATCAGGCCGAGTACGAGAAAGAAGTTGCGCCGTACCGTCTTTATTACTGGATGGCAGCGGATGCCGCCGCGACGGAGCTCGTGTCGGCCGCGACGCCTGGCATGCCTGCCGGGATGGTTGTCAGCGATCAGGGCGCGCCGCGCTTCACGGAAGATGGACAGCGGCTGACGCTCGGTACGGCGCCGCCTCCGCCGGCGCCGCGCGCGCCGGATGCGACGGGGCCGATCGCGGTCGACCTGTGGCATTACAAGGATCCACTGCTGCAGCCGATGCAGCGGGTGCGCGCGACGCAGGAGCGCAATCGCAACTACCGCGCGGTCGTGCATCTGGCCGACAAGCGGTTCGTGCAGCTTGCCACGCCGGAGCTGCCGAACGTCACCGTCGATCAGTACGATCCCGCACGCGCGCTCGGCACGTCCGACGTCCCGTACCGCCAGGAGATCTCCTGGGATCAGACCTACAACGACATCTATCTGGTTGATGTCAGGACCGGCCAGCGGCAGCAAGCACTCACTCGCGCGGGATCGAACGCGTCACGCTCGCCGGATGGCAAGTACCTGCTGTATCTCGATCGCGAAAAGGGACACTGGTTTACGCATCGCGTCGCCGATGGCGCGAGTGTCAATCTCACGGAGAAGCTGCCGGTCAAGTTCGTGCAGGAGGACCACGATACGCCGAATCTGCCAGGCGCGTACGGCACCGGAGGGTGGACGGCGAACGACGCTTCCGTGCTCGTGTACGACCAATTCGACATCTGGGAGGTCAAGCCTGACGGCACGGGCGCGCGGATGATCACCAACGGCGAAGGACGGAAACGAGGTCTGGCGTTTCGATACCGTTCGCTCGATCCGGAGCAGCGTGCGGTGCCGACTGACAAGCCGATGCTGCTGTCGGCGATGGACGATCGCACCAAGGCGACCGGCTTCTATCGGGTGCCGTTCAACGGCTCCACGCCGCCCGCGAAGCTCGTGATGCTCGACAAGGCGTTCGGCGCGCCTATCAAGGCGCGCAACGCCGATCGCCTCGTGTTCACGCTGTCGCGCTTCGAGGAGTTTCCCGACCTGTGGGTGAGCGACACGAGCTTCTCGAAGATGGAGCGGCTCTCGAACGCCAACCCGCAGCAGGAGGAGTACAACTGGGGCAAGGCGGAGCTGATCGACTACATCAATGCCGACGGCAAGAAGCTGCGCTCGATCCTGATCAAGCCGGATGACTTCGATCCGTCGAAGAAGTATCCGATGATGGTCTATATCTACGAGCAGCTCGCCGACGGCCTGCACTCGTACCGCCGGCCCGGCCCCGGCACGAGCGTGACGGTCACGCGGTACGTCAGCAACGGCTATGTCGTGCTGCTGCCCGACATCGTCTACGGTACCGGCTACCCCGGCGAAGCGGCGGAGAAGTGCGTCATTCCCGCGGTCAACACCGTGCTGGCCATGAACTTCGTCGATCCGACGCGCGTCGGCATTCAGGGCCACTCATGGGGCGGCTATCAGATCACGCACCTGATCACGCGCACCAACATCTTCCGCGCGGTGCAGGCGGGCGCGTCGGTGACGAACATGATCAGCGCGTACGGCGGCATCCGCTGGGGCAGCGGCATGTCGCGCGCGTTCCAGTACGAGAGGACCCAGAGCCGCATCGGCGCGCCGCCGTGGGACGCCCCGCTGCAGTTCATCGAGAACTCGCCGATCTTCTGGGTCGAGAAGGTGCAGACGCCGTACCTCACCATCCACAACGATGCCGACGATGCGGTGCCGTGGTATCAGGCGATCGAGTTCTTCTCGGCACTGCGCCGGCTGGGGAAGGAAGCGTACTTCTTCAACTACAACACGGAGCTGCACGGCCTGCGCAACCGCGACAACATGAAGCACTGGACCGTGCATCAGGACGAGTTCTTCGATCACTTCCTGAAGGACGCGCCGAAGCCGGAGTGGATGGAGAAGGGCGTGCCGTATCTCGAGCGCGGCACCAGGGACGTGTCGCACCTGTTCAAGCGGAAGACGGCGGCCGAGACGACGCAGAATGGGAAGACGAAAGACTGAAGACGAAAGAAATTGAGACGCGTCGCATTTTCTGATTGACCGACTAATTTGGTCGGATATAGGATCCCTTGCTAGTTGAGACTTTTCTCAGTTAGCGAGGGATTCCATGTTTCGTTCGAGTGTGTGGTGCGTGCTTCTTTTCACGTTTTTCGGTTTCAGCCAGGCTCAGGCGCAAACAGCCGGCCTTGCGGGACGCGTGGTTTCGCAGGCCGGGGCACCGGTGCCCGGCGCACAGGTCACCGTTCAGGCCATCCCGGGCGCACCTTCGATCGTCCTTGCAGACCCCAATGGCCGATTTGCCCTCACGGCGCTGGCACCCGGCGAGTATCGGATTAGCGCACGGGCCATCGGCTTTTCACCCGTCACCGAACGAGTGACGGTCGGAGCCGCTCAGCCGTCCGATGTCACGCTGGTCCTGCCCGAAATCGTGCGCGAGCGCGTCGACGTCGTCGGGCACGCGAGCCTGCGGGCGCGGATTCCGGGTTCAGCCTGGGTGATCGACCGCCATGAGATGGAGAAGCTGACTGCCGCCACGGGCGACATCCATCGGATGCTGCGGCAGGTGCCGGGGCTGAACATTCAGGAAGAAGAGGGGTACGGCCTGCGCCCGAATATCGGCATGCGCGGCTCCGGCACCGACCGCAGCAGCAAGATCACGATGATGGAAGACGGCGTGCTGATCGCACCGGCGCCGTACTCGGCGCCGGCGGCGTACTACTCGCCAACGGCCGGCCGGATGGAGTCACTCGAAGTGCGCAAGGGATCGAGCCAAATCAAGTACGGGCCGATCACCACCGGAGGCGTGCTGAATTACGTCTCGACGAGCATACCGTCGGGACTGCAGCTTCGCGGAACCGTGACGGGGGGCACGCACGGCACGGGGAAAATCACGGCGGGCGCCGGCGATTCCTATCGCACCTTCGGCTGGCTCGTCGAGACCTTCCAGTTGCGCACCGATGGCTTCAAGGAGCTCGACGGCGGCGGCAACACGGGCGTCGAACTGGCCGACTACCTGGCGAAGGTGCGGTTCAACACCACACCCAGCGACACCTTCTACCAGGAGCTTGAAATCAAGCTTGGCCGAACCGAGCAGACGGGCGATGAGACGTACCTCGGCCTGACGGATGCCGACTTTTCCGCGACGCCGCTCCGCCGGTACGCCGCCTCGCAGGAGGACGTCATCGAGACGACGCACGAGCAGTATCAGGCGCGTCACTTCCTCGCGCGGCCCAACTGGGACCTGACGACCACCGCCTATCGCAACGACTTCTCGCGGGCGTGGTACAAGCTGCAGAGCGTGCTCGGCGCAGGATTGGCCGGCGTGCTCAGCGCGCCCGACCGCAACGCAGAACGCATGGCCGCGCTCACCGGCGGCGACAGTGCTGCGAATGCGCTGGTCATCCGAAATAACAATCGCGGTTACTACAGCGCGGGCGTTCAGTCGGTGCTGGGCTTCTCGCTGTCGGCCGGCGCGCTCCGGCATCAGGTTGAAGCCGGCGTTCGTTATCACAACGACGAGGAGGATCGCTTCCAGCAGGACGATGGGTACCAGACGCTGGAGGGGCGAATGATCCTGACCCGGGCCGGCGCTCCGGGCAGCCAGGAGAATCGCGTTGTCGGCGCGAGCGCCGTCGCCGGATTTGTCTCGGACACAATCACGTGGGGCCGGTGGAGCGTCTCGCCCGGCCTTCGCTACGAGAACATCACGCTGGACCAGACGACGTACGCCTCCACTGATCCTGCGCGGAGCGGCTCCACAACGGATGTAAGAACCGAGGTCGATGCCGTCATCCCCGGCATCGGGTTCAGCTACGACCTTCGCCCCGGCGCGAGCCTCTTCTGCGGCGTGCACAAGGGATTCGCCCCGCCGGGACCGGGCGCGGCGGAAGGCACCGCGGTTGAACACAGCGTCAACTACGAGTTCGGCACGCGCGTCCGGCGCGCTGCTGTGAGCACCGAGGTCATCGGGTTCTTCAACAACTACGGCAATCTCCTGGGGCGTGACACGCTGGCGACCGGCGGCAGCGGCGACGGCGCGCTGTTCAACGGTGGCAAGGCCCAGGTGTACGGCCTCGAGGCGGCGTTCCAGTGGAATCCGGCCCCGGCGCTGGGGCTCGCGTCCGCGCTGCCCATCCGCCTGGCGTACACCTTCACCCACGCGGAGTTCCGGAACAGTTTTCAGAGCCGGTTCGGGCCCTGGGGCAACGTCGGCATTGGCGACGAGCTCCCGTACGTGCCGCGGCATCAGCTGTACGCGAGCATCGAAACGGATCATGAGAGATGGCAGACGAGGCTCGAAGGGGTGTACGTCGGCCGGATGCGCACGCTGGCGGGGCAGGGCGCGCATGTGCCCGGCGATTCCACGGACGCGCACCTTGTCCTGAACGTGTCGGGGGAATACGAGCTCACCAACGGCGCGTCGCTGTTTGCGAGCGTGCAGAATCTCGCCGACAGCTCCTACATCGTTGCCAGGCATCCCGCAGGCGTTCGACCGGGGCTGCCTCGTTCGTTCCAGGCAGGTCTCAGGATCGGCCTGACCCGATGAAACCGGCCACGCGGGCCACGGGTCGACCCGCCGCGAGCTTTTCTCGAAGCGGGCAGCAGCGAGTACCATCTCGTTCCATGTCTGAACGATCATCCGGCCTGGATAGATGCGATGGTGTCGCTCGTCGAGCGCGAGGCACTCGGCTGGCTGGGCGCGCATGACGGTCCGGATCACGCGCCGCGATCCGTCCCTGCCGCTTCCAGCGCGTGAGACCGGGGGCTCGGCCGGGTTCGATCTGTCTGCCGCCGCCGATGTGACGGTGGCGCCCGGACAGATCGTACTCGTGCCGACCGGGCTCATCATCAAGGTGCCCGACGGCCACTTCATCGGCATCTTCGCGCGCAGCAGCACGCCGCTGAAGCGCGGGCTCATGATTCCCAACGGCGTCGGCGTCGTCGACACCGACTATTGCGGACCCGAGGACGAGGTGAAGGTTCAGGTCTACAACTTCACGCCGGAGCCCGTACACGTCAGACGCGGCGATCGCATCGCGCAGGGGATTCTCATTCCGTACCTGGCTCCCGAGTGGGATGAAGGTCCG
This sequence comes from Vicinamibacterales bacterium, assembly GCA_040902895.1. Taxonomy (GTDB): domain Bacteria; phylum Acidobacteriota; class Vicinamibacteria; order Vicinamibacterales; family SCN-69-37; genus JALYRV01. The sequence continues at coordinate 17,052 of JBBDWL010000129.1, forward strand.
CCGTCGGACAAAACGCGCGGCGGCTTCGGGTCGACGGGTTAATTGCAGAATTGGCGATTGGAGATCGGGTGATGGTTGCCGATTGTTGAATATCGATTGATGGATTAGCCGTTAATATGGGCGTTCGCAGCGGCATCCAGGAGGCGAACGAGCTGGTCGCCATCCTCGTAGCGTCTCGACGTACGGCCTCCGGCGGCCGGTAATCGGCGATCTTCGAATCGGCAATCGGCAACAATCAGCCAATCTCCAATCCTCGATCGAGAATTCAGAAGATCCAGTGTTCGAGTCCGACCACTGTACCGGCAGTCAAGGCCCAGCGGCGATCGAGCAATCCGCGCGCGAGATCGATTCGGAACGAGGGGCCGCCGCCGAGCAGACGTATGCGAACTCCTGCTCCCGCGTCGATCTGTCCATCCGATGCGCGTCCATCGATCAACCGCCATGCGCGCGCGGCATCCGTAAAGAGCGCGGCGTCGATTGATGCGAGGGGCATTCGCAGCACCGGACGCGACCATTCGACGGTGCCATGGATCAGGCGCTGGCCGATGATGCGGCCGTCACCGGCGCCGATCGCGCCGTCCCGAATCAATGGATGCGCCCGAAGCAGCGGCCGGCGCGTGTGGCCGTCACCCGCACCGGGCAGTAGAAACAGCGGCGCGGCGTCACCGACTCTTTCGGCGCCCGCGGCAATCGTCAGGCGGCCGCCGATAGCCTGAAATCCGGCGCGCGCGCGCCCGCTGAATCGCGAAAGGCCTGCGCGCCGTGTCCACCGTTCTGCTGTCAGATGTCCATAGACGGTGTTGCTGACGGCAAAGAGGATGCGCGCGGCGCCATAGACTTTGTCGTCACGCGCGCCCCCCGCGGCGAACGGCCATCGATCGAATGCCGCGCCGGCCGCCCAGCCGAGAGATGGCGTGATCCAGTCAACCGCCTGAAACCCGCCGCGGCGCCAGCGAGGAATGGTCAGCGCGTCTCCAACCTCGTAGGTTTCACGCGCATCGAATCCACTCAACTTCCAGACGGCGCCGAACGGCAGCGGCGCAGGCGTTTCGACGGCCGCCGTGATCCGCTCGAACCCTTCACGGAAGCGCCACGAGCCGGTCACCCGTTCGCCGCCGCCAACCGGGTTCGTGAAAGCCACATCCACTTCACGCGTGAACGGCGCCTCTGCCGCCGTCATCACGAGATCGACTGCACCAGGCCTGCGCGAGCGCTCTACAATCGCTGCGTCAAGCTGCACACGCCCATCGGCAAGCGGCGTGTAGCTCACGCGGCTGGCCGAGGAAGACGGCAACAGCGCGAGCCGCCGCCGCGCGCGCCCAAGCCTTGCGGCCGACAGACGATCGCCGGGCCGAAGATCGATCAGCCGCTCCGCCGCGCGGTATCGCGTCCGCTCGAGTCCCGCAATCTGGACTGTGTCGACATCCGGCTTGCCCGCGCGATTCCACGCCTCGAGCGCCTCGACGTCGCGATCCATGACGAACAGGGTCGTGCCAAGGGCGTCCCAGGCGACGGCGTTCGCCGGGTCAGCGGTCGTGGCGTCGGTCGCCAGTCGAAGCGCCTCTGCACGGTCGCCGGAGTGGAGCAGGGTTGCAACGCGAGTCGCCAGAACAGGTTCCATGGGTTCCACAGGTTCCTTTGGTTCCCCGGGTTCGGTTCTGGTTCCTGGTTCAACAGGTTCCACAGGTTCGCTCGCCGGGAGCAGCAGCAGCATCCAGAAATTCGCAGTTGCCCATCGTCGATCGAATTCCGTGCGCGGCATCGCCTGCGACGGCGCGGCTGCGGGGTCATGGAAGTGCACGCGGTCGCGATCGAGCGCCGTGATAACGACGTAGTGATAGCGCGATGGACGGTCTTCGATCAGCGCCACGATCGGGCGGCCGCGCGACAGGTGTTGCGCAACCGGCGCTGCGTCGCCGGCACGGCCGCGAAGCGGGAAGGCCTGCCATTTCCGCCGGCGCAGATCCGCGACAAGCGCCGTCGTGACGATGCCGCCCTGAGCTTGATCGATCAGCGGCGCGAAATCCTCCGCGCGCGCGAGCGGATCGCCCCAGTACCGCATGACCATCGCAGCCGCCGCCCCCCCGCACAGCGCTTCCGTCTGCGGCAGGTAGGGCACGGCCCGCGGCAGCGCAATGCTCTGCGCCGAAGCGACCGACACCAGCGCGGCGAAAATAAGGGTTGGCACGGAAACGGCGCGCTCGTTCGGCCGCGACGGCCGGATCGAGCGCGCCAGAGTATGACGCCGCGCTATGCGACGATGACGAGGATGATGATCAGCAACGCGATGATGATCAGCCACACCGACAGCGTGATGGTTTGGCCGCCCGCAAGCGCGTCAGTCACCTGCTGCGCCTGAGCCGCAACCTGCGCGAGCTCCGCGCCGTCGAGTGTGCCAACGGCCGCGGCCGCTCTGTCGATCGGGAGGCCGGCCTCTTTGGCGACCTTCCGCACGTCATCCCGCTGAAGCACATTCAGAATGGCCTGTCGATCGGCCTGCTTCTTTGCAGCATGCTCTGCCGCGATTGCCGTGAGGCTCTGCGAGCCCGCGGTCTGTCCCGATTGTGCAGATGTCAGCGAGGGCGCCAGCATCACCGCGAGAAGAATCATCACTACCGTTCCACGAACTTTGCGCATCTGCAGCCTCCAGAAAGTGCGCGGCCAGGGAGGCCGCTCCACCCCGGACGGGCTGCACAACTCATGCCCGGACGCGAGATTAGTCGTGGATGAGGTTACGGCTCCGCGTCCGGACCCCAGCTCCCCGGCCGGTAAGGCACGGGCGCTGGAGGTGCCTCGAGCAGCGGCGCATACAGGTACCACGAGCGCTCCACCCAGTCTGAGCGAACGAACAACGTGTGATCGCCCTGCATGACGTCGGCAAGCAGTGTTTCGTACGCGTCGGCGAGCGGGCCAAACGCTTCGCGATACTTGAAGCCAAGCTGCTGCTCGCGTACGCGAATATGCTCCCCTGGTTCCTTCACGGAGAACGTCAGCGAGAAGCCTTCGTCAGGCTGGATGAAGATCGTCAGCTTGTCGGGCCCGACATCGCATCCGGGCAGACCCGTGAAGAGCCGCACAGGCGCCGGACGAAAGCTGACCACGATGCGCGTGGAGCGCCGGCGCAGCCGCTTGCCGGTGCGCAGGACGAATGGCACGCCGTGCCAGCGCCAGTTGTCGATGTGCACGTCGATGGCCGCGAAGGTCTCGGTCGTCGACCCCGGCTTCACGCCCGGTTCGTCGAGATAGCCCGGCACGGCGGTGTCGTCGACGCTGCCCCCGGCGTACTGCGCGAGCAGCGCATCTCGCGGCGTGACCCGGCGCATCGATCGCAGCACCTTGAGTTTCTCGTCGCGGATGGCTTCGGCGTCGAACGTGGCCGGCGGCTCCATCGCGACATGGCAGAGCAACTGTGTGAGATGGTTCTGCACCATGTCGCGCACCGCGCCCGCCCGGTCGTAGTAGGCCGCGCGCGTGCCGACGCCGTCTGCCTCCGCGACCGAGATCTCGACATGCGCGATCCGGTCGCGATTCCACTGCGTCTCGAACACCGGATTCGCGAACCGGAAGACCATCAGGTTCCGCACGGTTTCCTTCCCGAGATAGTGATCGATGCGGAAGATCTGCGACTCGTCGAAGTACTGGTGCAGCCGGCGATTGAGCGCCTGCGAGGATTCGAGATCGTGCCCGAACGGTTTTTCCACCACGATGCGCGTGAACCCGGCGCTTTGATGAAGCCCCGCGGCCGCCAGTCCCTCGACGGTTTCGACGAATCCCTGGGGCGGCAGCGCGAGATAGAACACACGGTTGCCGCTCAGTCCGTGTTCGCGCTCGAGTGCCGCGATGTCGTCGGCAATCCGCGTGAAATCAGCCGGCGACCCCGCCCCGATCGACTGATAGTGCACGGCGGCATCGCCCAGCTGCGACAGTGACGCGCGCGCGATATCTCTGAACGCCGCATCGTCGGGATGCGGATCGCGCGCAACGCCGAGTATGACGAACGGGGAAGGCAGCTCCCCGCGGGCGTGCAGCGCGCCGAGCGCCGGCAGCAGCTTGCGGCGCGTGAGATCGCCCGTGGCGCCGAAAATCACCAGCAGCAGGGGTGGAATCGGCGCGGTCATTGATCCTTCCTGATCGCGTGGCCTCCGAACTGTCCGCGCAGCGCCGCCAGCATGCGGTAGCCGAAGCCTTCCCGATCGCGTGACTCGAGCCGCGCGATGAGCGCATGGGTGATCACCGGCGCCGGCGTGTTGAGATCGATTGCCTCCTGCACGGTCCAGCGGCCTTCACCCGAATCGTCGACCCAGGGCGCCACCGCGTCGAGCGTTGCGTCCTCGGACAGGGCGCGCGCGGCCAGATCCAGCAGCCACGAGCGCACGACGCTGCCGTGCTGCCAGATGCCGGCGACCTGCGCGAGATCGATGGCGAAGGGCTCTTTCGCCTTCATGATCGCGAAGCCCTCGGCGAAGGCCTGCATCAGCCCGTACTCGATGCCGTTGTGCACCATCTTCACGAAGTGCCCGGCGCCCGAAGGGCCGACGTGACCCCATCCCCGGTTGGCCGCCGGTGCAAGCGCTTCCGCGATCGGCTTGAGGCGCGCGATCGGCGCATTCGCGCCGCCCACCATCAGCGAATAGCCTTCGGCGCGTCCCCAGATGCCGCCGCTCACGCCGGCGTCGACGAATTCAATTTTTTGCGCACGCAGCGACTCGGCCCGCCTCACGCTGTCGCGGTACCACGAATTGCCGCCGTCGACGATGATGTCGCCGGCCGCGAGCAGCGGCACGAGGCTGTCGATGGTCTGATCGACCGGAGCGCCGGCCGGCACCATCATCCAGACGGCGCGCGGCGCCGCCAGCGCGGCGACGAGATCCTCGAGTGAGGCGACCGGCTCGATGCCATCGCGCTCTGCGCGGTCGAGCGCATCACGGCTGCGATCGTGCCCGACGACGCGGTGTCCGCGCTCGACGAGGCGCGCGCTCATGTTGGCGCCCATGCGGCCGAGTCCCACCATTCCCAGTTCCATCAGTGCCTCCAGGGCTGCGTTTCCTGCTTGTCACGTGCGGCATGCATCTCTATACTGGCGTCCAGTCTGTCGTCGACGGTGGTAGGTCTCCCCAGATGCCACACAAAAACGATGCTCGCCTGCGCGAGCTAATCAGCAAGCTCGAGCGCGCGCAAACCGAATCAGGTGATCTCGCCCACAAAGCCAGGCGCGAGCTCGAAGACGTCATCCGCGGCGGGGCCTTGAAACCCGTCGGCACCTCCGGCACCACCCGCCGGAAAAAAGCAGGCAGGAAGAAGCGCTGATCCGATAGTAGCTTGCGTGGCCCCGCCTTTGCTGCCTGATCGGGCATGACAAAGATCGCAATCGTCCTGGGGAGCACGAGGCCGGGGCGCAACGGCGAGGCGGTGGCGAAATGGGTGTTCGACATCGCGAGCCTGCGCCGCGACGCCGAGTTCGAGCTGGTCGACATCGCCGACTACAACCTGCCGCTGCTGGATGAGCCTGTCCCTGCTTCGCAGGGCAAGTACAGCAAAGACCACACGAAGCGCTGGGCCGCAAAAATCGCGGAGTTCGATGGCTACGTGTTCGTGACGGCCGAGTACAACCACGCGATTCCGGGCGCGCTCAAGAACGCCATCGATTTCCTGTACGCCGAGTGGAACAACAAGGCCGCGGGATTTGTGAGTTACGGCAGTGCGGGAGGCACGCGAGCCGTCGAGCAGCTCAGACTCGTGATGGCCGAGGTGCAGATCGCCGACGTCCGCGCGCAGGCAACGTTCTCACTGCACGACGACTTCGAGAATTTCTCGGTCTTCAAGCCTGGCCAACGCAAGGAAAAATCGGTGACGGGGATGCTCGATCAGGTGGTGGCGTGGTCCGAGGCGATGCGCACCGTGCGGATGCGCGGGCGGAAGGCGGCGTAGGGAAATCGGCGGGCTAGCGGAACATCCCTCCCGCCAGATCGATGGCCAGCTTGATGAGAAATGCGATCGGCGCGCCGATGATTAGAATGCCCAACGGCAGCGCGAGCACGACGAGTACCAGCGACGCTGCGTCGGCGATGTGACCGAAGATGGAAGGTCTGGGCACGCGCCGGACGTGGGTTCCGGCAGTGCCACGAAGGCTCTCACCGCTCGCGAGAAGAGCCATTCGCGCGATTAGTCGCGGTCGCGATCCGAGAACCGGCGCGGGTCGATCTCGCCGTGATACGGAACCTTCTCGGTGCGATGCAGCAGCTGCGCGATGCTGCCCGTGCCCTGCGCGTTGCGCCAGGTCATGAAAAGAAACGTGAGCGTGCCGATGGCCAGGGTGGCGACGGCGGCCATCGTTGTCAGGGAAAGTTCGTTCAGCATGAGGACCTCCACAGTTGATGAGGCGGCCTCGCGATGCCGGTGGCTCAGAAACGTTGATGTGAGTGTAGCACGTGGCTTGCCAACCGTAGCTCGCGAAGCGCGTGGCTTGCCAACCGTAGCTCGCGAAGCGAGCGAAGGTTGGTGCGGAAGAGAGGACTCGAACCTCCACCCGGTTGCCCGGACTAGCTCCTGAGGCTAGCGCGTCTGCCAATTCCGCCACTTCCGCATGAAGGGACGATCGCTGGCGGCAGAAGCTCTCAGTATACAACAGCTCCGGTATTACACTTGAGGCGTGGCACTTCGTAAAGGCGTCGGACTCGTTCTCGGATTGATCCTCGTGGCCCTGCTCATCTCGGCCGCGGGCATGGCCCTCATCTTCATGGCCGCGCGCGGCGGTCCGCAAATCAGGGACAACGCGACGCTGTACCTGTCAATCGACCCTAATCTCGCCGAGATCGAGGCCGGCGGCGTGGTCAGCCAGTTCATCGGCGCGGAAGCCACGCTGCGCTCGCTGATCGACGCGCTGCGCAAGGCCGCCGTCGACAAGCGGATCAAGAGCGTCGTCATCCTGCCGAGGGGCGGCGGGGCGCTCTGGGGCAAGGTCCAGGAGATCCGCGACGCCATCATCGACTTCCGCAAGTCGGGCAAGCCGATCATTGCGTATCTGGAGTACGGCGCCGAGCAGGAGTACTACCTCGCCTCCGCGTGCGACAAGGTGTATCTGATGCCGGCCTCGTCGCTCGATCTGCGCGGCCTGGCCACGTACGAGCTGTTCCTCCGCGGCACGCTCGACAAGATCGGCGCGTACCCCGATCTGATGCACATCGGCGATTACAAGACGGCCGCGAACACTTTCACCGAAAAAGGCTTCACACCGGCGCATCGCGAGATGGCCGAGTCGCTCAATCACGATCTCTATGCGCAGCTGCTGCGCGGCATCGGCGACGGGCGGCGAAAGTCGGACGCCGACGTGCGCGCGCTGCTCGATCACGGCCCGTATCTCGCGCGCGACGCGGTCGCCGCCGGCCTGATCGACGATGTGGCGTACGAAGACGAGCTCGACGACAAATCCGATCTCGGCGGCGCGAAACAGCGCGTAGACGGCGACAAGTACCGCGAAGTGAGCACCACGTCGCTCGGCCTCGACAAAGGCCCGAAGATTGCCGTGCTCTATCTGGTGGGCGTCATTGCCAGCGGCAAGAGCTCGTACGATTCGCCCAATGGCGCCGTGACAGGCTCTGACACGGTGCTCGAATGGCTGCGCAAAGTGCGGGCCGACAACTCGGTACGCGCGATCGTGCTGCGCATCGACAGCCCCGGCGGATCGGCCGTGGCCTCCGACATCATCTGGCGCGAAGTGATGCTCACGCGCAACATCAAGCCGGTCGTCGCGTCGATGGGCGACGTGGCCGCGTCAGGCGGCTACTACGTCGCCATGCCCGCAAACGCCATCGTGGCCCAGCCGGGCACGCTGACGGGATCGATCGGCGTCGTGGTGGGGAAGTTTGCGCTCGGCGGCACGATGGAGAAGCTGGGCGTGGGAGTGGAAGGCGTCGAGTCGGGCAAGTATGCCGGAATGCTGTCGCCGGTGCGTCCCTTCTCGGCTGAAGAGCGCGCGCGCGTCATGGAACAGATGCAGGCGACCTACGACACCTTCGTCGAAAAAGTTGCGGACGCCCGCGCGAGCACGCCTGAAAAAATCGACGCGATCGCGCAGGGGCGCGTGTGGACCGGACGCCAGGCGCGCGATCTCGGACTCGTCGACGATCTTGGAGGTCTGTGGAAGGCGATCGCGATTGCCAAGCAGCGCGCGAAGATCGACCCGGCCCGTCACGTCGAGCTCGACATCTATCCGCCGCGCCGCAGCTTCTATGAGCTGGTGGCCGATCCGTTCGGCAGCGTCTCGATGATCCGCGCCGCCGGTCCGCTCGGCGCGCTCTTCGGCGATCCGAGGGCAAAGGCCATCGAAAGCCTCGCCACTCGCCTCAACCTGTTCAGATCGGGCGAGCCGCTCACGCTGATGCCCAACGTGTTTGTGCGCTGAAGGTTGCGGGTTAATCAAACTAGCCGCGCGAGCGTTGTCTCGCGCGGCGCATGCCAGCAACCAGCAACCAACTACCAGCTACCGCCCCGCGAACATGGCCTGCAACGTTTCTTCGTTGAGGTCGATCGTCATCTTCTGCTTGGCCTTGGTCATGTAGGAGGCGAAGAACTGTCCCTTCCGCTCCTGCAGCATCTGGCCGCGCAGCTGTTCGCGCTCGGCGGCGAATTTCACCGGATCGATCGCCTGCTTCTCGGTGACGCGAAGGACGACCGTGCCGCGGTCGGTGACAATCGGGTCGCTGACGCCGCCCGCGCCAAGCGCGAACGCCGCGGCTTCGACTGGCGCGCTGACCCCGACCTGGGGGAACGCGGCGCCGCGCGCGATCGGCTCGCTCGTTTCGACGGTGAGGCCGGCCGATTTCGCCGCGCCGGCGAAATCAGACTTGAACGCGCCGGCGAGCGCCGACGCGCGCTCCAGGGCGATGGCCGACGCCCGCTCCGCGATGTATTCGTCGCGCACGCGATCGCGTATGTCCGCGAGCTGCGCGTCGCGCGGCGGCTGCACATCGATGACGGTGATGAAGGCCGCGCCCTGCGGTGTGCGCAGCGCGTCGCTCACATTGCCTGATTCCAGTTCGAAGGCGGCCGCCGAGACTTCCGGCGAGAACCCAAGCCCGGGGACCGGCTCCTCCCTTGCGAAGAGCGGCGAGTCGGCCGCCGTCAGCCCCCGTGCCTGCGCCACGCGATCGATGTCGGCAGGGTCGTCGATGTCCTTATCGAGCTCCTGCGCAACGCGCTGCACTTCCTGCTGCGCCCGCTCCCATTTGAGCTGCTCCTGGATCTGCGCCGACACCAGCTCGAACGGCTGCGTCGTGGCGGCGCGCTTCCCCGTCGCGCGAATGATGTGAAATCCGTACGGCGTCTTGACAATGCCGCTGGTCTGTCCGGGTTCGAGCGCAAAGGCCGCGTCTTCGAACTCCTTCACCATGGCGTTGCGGCCGAAGAAGTCGAGATCGCCGCCTTTGGCGTTCGACACCTCGTCCTCGGAGTACTGCTTGGCCAGCGCGGCGAAGTCTGCGCCGGCATTGAGCTTCGCCAGCACGTCTTCGGCCTGCTTGCGCACCGCCGCCTCGTCCTTCCCTTCGGTCTTGAGCAGAATGTGGCTCGCGCGCATCTGTTCGGGCTGCTGATACTGCGCGATCGATTCGGTGTAGCGCTGCCGCGCGTCGGCCTCGGTGACGGTCACGCGATCGCGCAGCGTGGCGGCATCGATGTGCAGATAGCGCACGCGCCGTTTTTCGGGCACGCGGTACGTCGCCTTGTTGCGCTCGAAGTACGCCGCGATGTCGGCCTCCGCCGGCGTGATGCCGCTCTTGTACGCGTCGGCGTTGAACAGCACGAGATCGACTTTCACCTTCTCGTTGCGGCGGCGGTATTCGGCGTCGATCTCCGCGTCGGTCAGGGTGATCCATGCGGTCAGCGCGTCGCGCATCTTGTCGGACTGCAGCTGGCGCCGCAGCTCGCGCTCGAACTGGTCCACCTGAATCGGCGGCGCCTGCGCGGCCAGCAGCTGGCGGTATCGCGCGTCGCCGATGAACACGCCGTTCTCCTGGAACGCGGGCAGCCGCAGGATGCGCTCGCGCAGTTCGGCGTCGGTCACGTTCACGCCGAGCCGATCGGCCTCCGCCAGCACGGCTTCCTCGTCAATCATCTGGCTCAGGATGCGCTGCTCGATGCCGAGCTGCCGCAGCATCTGATCGTTCAGATTGCCGCCGTACGCCTGACGGTAGGCCTGTACCTGCTGGTTGTACGCGCGCTGAAACTCGGCGACCTCGATATCACGGCCTTCGACGCTGGCGACGACGGCGTTGGGCGCGGCGCTGGCGCCCTGCGAGCTCATGAAATCAGGGATGTAGACCAGTACGAACGCGACCACGACCAGGCCGAGGCTCCACTTGAGCCAGCCTTTGTGCCGCCGCATCCGATCGAGCATTGTCATGTCTTCGAAACCCTCAGGGAAAAGCCGATTATACTTGCCCGGCCTGACTTCATGCCGACCTCACGGAAGGGCCGCGCCCCAGCGCGCCGGCCGGGCGCGCGCAAGACAACACGGCCGGCTCGCCGGACCCCGACGCGCGAGGCCGGAACCAGAGTTCTGGTCCGCCGGGCGGATGCATCGCCCAACCGCCTTACGGCCGCGCTTAGGCCGCTCGCGCGATGGCGCGTCCGGATCATGCCGGCCGACGCGCCGATCGAGCGTCGCGCAACCGCCGACGGCGTGCTGTGGGAGCTCGGGTCGGGCCGCCCGCCCGACGCCCGGCGCGTGACCCGGCTTGCCGGGGTCATGCCCGTGGTCAGTTTTACGCTCGACCGCTCGGCGCCGCCCGCGCTCGCCGCGCTGTCTCGCTCGCTCGGGTTTTCCGCGCATCTGGTAGCCCCCCTCGATCGCGCCGCGGTCGCGGCGGCCCTCGGCCTGCCGCCGTCGCCCGATCTCAAGGAGCGGCTTGCGCGAGTGGGAAAGCGCCTCGAGGGCGCCGATCTGACCGAGGGCTTCATGCAGGTCGTAGCGGCGGTCAATGCGCGCCGGGATCCGGGCGGCGTGGCCGCAGTCTTGCTCTCTCGCGCTCGGGCCTGGCTGCCGCTGCCCGAATGGGCGGTGCTGGCCACCGACCCGACCGGCGAGACGCGCTGGCTGGCGGCAGAGGGGGGAAGCGAGCTGACGCGGGATGCGATCGAAGCGGTGGCGGCGCACGTGGCCCATACGGGCGCGCCGCTGGTGTCGCCGCGTCTGGCCGGCGAGCCGGTGATTCAGGCCCGCCTGGAAGCGGCGGCCCTCGCGGTGCCGCTCTCGTGCGACAACCGGGTCGTGGCCGTGCTGGCCGGGATCGACGGAGGCCGCTCGGCCGGCGTGCCGGCGGCGGCGCCGTTCGGGCCGTCGCGCGCGAAGCTGCGGCGGATGCTCGAGCCGATCGCCTGCGCGCTCGACAGCGCGCTGCGTCTCGAACGGGCCGAGGCGCTGTCGGTCACCGACGACCTGACGCAGCTGTATAACTCGCGCTTCATGCACGCGGTGCTGCGGCGCGAGACGAAGCGGTCGTCGCGGTCGGGGCAGAAGCTGTCGCTGCTGTTCATCGATCTCGACGGCTTCAAGTCGGTGAACGATTCGCACGGCCATCTGGCGGGCAGCCGCGCGCTCGTGGAGGTCGGCGCGGTGATTCGATCGTGCGCGCGTGAAACCGACGCGGTGGCGCGCTTCGGCGGCGACGAATTCGCGGTGGTCCTGCCCGACACCGACGAGGCCGGCGCGCGCGCCGTCGCGGCGCGCGTCCGCGATCGGATCGCGGGGCATGCGTTTCTGACGTCGGTGGGCCTGTCGGTGCGCCTCACCGCGTCAATCGGCATCGCGACGCACGTGGATCCGACGGCGTCGGCCGATGAACTGCTCGCGGCGGCCGATGCCGCAATGTATTGGGTCAAGGGCCATGGCAAGAATGGCATTCATCAGGTGAACTTTCTCAGTCCAAAGGTGCAGCGTTGAACTTCCGGTCAGCTCTCTCTCTCTTCTCGAGCGATCTCGCCATCGACCTCGGTACCGCCAACACGTGCGTCTACGCACGCGGCAAGGGCATCGTCGTCAACGAGCCGTCGATCGTCGCCATCAACAAAATCAACGGCCGCATCGAGGCCGTCGGCAAGGACGCCAAAGACATGCTCGGGCGCACGCCCGGCAACATCGTCGCGATCAAGCCGATGAAGGACGGTGTCATCGCTGACTTCGAAGTCACCGAGAAGATGCTGACCTATTTCATCAAGAAGGCGCACAACCGCAACGTGTGGGTGCGCCCGCGCATCGTCATCGGCGTGCCCTCCGAGATCACGCAGGTCGAGAAGCGCGCCGTCAAAGACAGCGCGTACCGCGCGAAGGCCAGCGAGGTCTATCTGGTCGAAGAGGCGATGGCGGCCGCCATCGGCGCGGGCATGCCGATCACCGAGCCCTCGGGCAACATGATCGTCGACATCGGCGGCGGCACCACCGACATCGCGGTGATTTCACTCGCCGGCATCGTGTACAGCAAGGCGGTGCGCGTCGCCGGCAACGAGATGGATGAGGCCATCATCCAGTACATCAAGCGCACGTACAACCTGCTGATCGGCGAGCGCACGGCGGAGGCGATCAAGATCGAGGTCGGCTCCGCGTTTCCGCTCGAGCAGCGGATGACCATGGAGATCAAGGGCCGGCATCTGATCGAAGGCGTGCCCAAGACCATCACGATCACTGACGAGGAGATCCGCGAGGCGCTCGCCGAAACCATCAACGTCATCGTCGACGCGGTGCGCGTGGCGCTCGAGCGCACACCGCCCGAGCTGTCGGCCGACATCGTCGACCGGGGCATCGTGCTGACCGGCGGCGGATCGATGCTGAAGAACCTCGACAAGCGCCTGCGCGAAGAAACCGGCCTGCCGCTCGCCATGGCGGAGGATCCGTTGTCGTCGGTCGTGCTCGGCGCCGGCAAGATGCTCTCTGATTTCAATCTGCTTCGGAAGATCGCGATTGATTAGAGCGAGGGAGCGGAGCGGGGCGACGGGCCCCCGCGAGCGACCGAGCCAGGCGGCATGCAGGGGTCCCCGCCGGAGAGCTTAGACTGATGTTGGAGATCCGTCGCAGAACCGGCTACCTGTTCCTCGCGGTCATGATGGGGCACGTGATTCTCATCTCGGCGCAGGTGCAGGATCAGGGCGGCGCGCGTCTGGCGTCGGCCGTTACCTTCCAGCTCGTCTCGCACATCCAGCTCGCGACGGCCCGGGCCGTCGACGGCATCCGCGGCTTTTTTCAAAATTATGTGTGGCTTCGCGGCGCCCGCGCCGAGAACGAGGCGCTGAAGCGGCAGGTCGTCGAGCTGGGGGGGCAGATCGAGGAACTGCGCGCGCGGACAACACAAGTCTCGAGCCTCGAGGAGCTGCTCAACCTCCGGACATCCCTGCCCATCGAAACCATCACCGCGCGCGTGATTGCCGGCGATCCGACGCCCGGCTTCCCGGCGGTCACCATCGACATGGGATCGGGCGACGGCCTGCGTGCGAACATGGCGGTCATTGCGCCGCGCGGCGTCGTCGGGCGCATCTACGGCCGCCTCGAAGAGCACGCCGCGCAGGTGCAGCTGATTGTCGGACGCCGCGCCGGCGCCGCCGCCTATCTCGAACGAACCGGCGCGGGCGGCGTCATCGTGGGATCGAACGCCGATCCGCCGCTCGAGATGGAGGACGTCTCGAATCTCGTCGACGTGCAGACCGGCGACGTCGTCCTCACTTCCGGCCTTGACGGTATTTTCCCGCGCGGATTCATGATCGGACGCGTCGAAGCGGCCGAGCGCGGCAGCGGCACGTATCGCCTCATCGCGGTGCGGCCCACGGTCGACTTCTCGAATCTTCAATACGTGCTGGTTGTCACCGTTCCGCCGTCCGCGCGCTGGGCGCAGGAGGCCGAGAAGCAATGAGAGTGCTCGGCATCCTGCTGATCGTCGCGGCAGGGCTGGTGCTGCAGACCTCGCTGACCCGCTTCACCATCGGCGGCGGCTGGGCGCTGGACGTGGTGCTCGTCGCCGTCTTTTTCTGTGCGCTCAGCTGGGGTCCTGCGGCCGGGCTGCTGGCCGGCACCGCCGGCGGTCTCGCGCAGGACGCGCTGTCGGGTGGCGTGCTCGGCGTAGGCGGGCTTTCGAAGACCCTGGTCGGGTTTCTGGCAGGCGCAATCGGCACCCAGTTCATCGTCGCCCAGTTCTTCCCGCGCCTCGTCGTGTTCGTGATCGGGACGCTGGTGCATCAGTTCTGCTTCTGGGGCATCTATGCGCTGATCGATCAGAGGGCGCCGACTGTGCCGATGGGGAGCGTGATGATGCAGGCCTTCATCAACGCGGCCATCGGTTTGCTCGTATTCCAGATCATCGAGCTCGCGCCGGGCTTCGCGTCCCGCCGCCGAGCTCGCCGCTCCCGCCTCAGCAGCGGCGGACGGTGGTGAACATTGCTAAGATCGGTTCTTAGGGCTTTATGACTTCGCCCGTACAGCACGAAGAACGGCACAGTTTCTCGGTCCGCCTCACGGTGATGAAGGCGGCCGTCATCCTCGTCTTCTCCACACTTGCGGTGGCGTTCTGGTGGCTGCAGGTCGCCCGCCACGAAGAGTTTGCCGCCAAAGCCGACGCCAACCACATACGCACGATTACGCTGCGTGCGCCGCGCGGCGTGCTGTTCGATCGCGATGGCCAGATCATGGTCGTCAACCAGGAGATTCAGAACATCTCCATCCTGCGCGAGCAGACCGAGAACATCGACGAGACGCTGGCGCGGCTTGCCGAAATCACGGGGGCCGATCTGGCGACGATGAAGGCCGCCATCGCCGAGCGCGAGAAAGAGCCGATCTTTCGTCCGATTCCGGTGATCGAAAACGCGACCCGCACGCAGGTCGCGCGCGTCAAGGCTCGGCTGATCGAAATTCCCGCGGTGATCGTGCAGGATGTGCCGACGCGCAAATATCCGGACGATCGCCTTGCCGCACATCTGTTCGGGTACGTCGGCGAAGTCAACGAGCAGCAGCTGGCGCGGCCTGAGTTCGCCACGCTCTCACCCGGTGACATCGTCGGGCATTCGGGCATCGAGCTCGCGCTCAACTCGCTGCTGATGGGCATGGACGGGGCGCGGTACGTGGTCGTCGACAGCAAGGGACGTGAGATCGAGCATCTCGAAGATGAAGAGCAGGCCCCGGTCGACGGGCAGCGCGTCAAACTGACAATCGATCTCGACATGCAGAAGGCGCTCGAAGACGCCTTCCGGCATTACAAGTACTGGGGAGCGGCGGCGTTCATCGATCCGAACACCGGCGACGTGCTGGCGATGACCAGCCTGCCGGCCTACGATCCCAACGCATTCGCGGTCGGCATCGATCAGGCGACATGGACCTCGCTCAACAAGGATCCCCTGCTTCCGCTCACCAACCGTCTCATTCAGGGCACGTTCCCGCCCGGATCGACGTTCAAGATTCTGATGGCCGTCATCGGACTGCAGGAAAAACTCATCACGCCGCAGACGCGCGTGCACTGTTCCGGCGGCGGCGTCTTCTGGGGTCGTCCCTTCCAGTGTCATCGCGTTCATGGCACCGTCGATCTGCGCCACGCCATCGAACAGTCGTGCAATGTGTACTTCTACACGATTGGCCAGAAGCTCGGCGACAAGATCGACATCGTGCACAAGTGGGGCGAGCGCCTCGGGCTCGTAGGCAAGACGGGCATCGACCTGCCGAACGAAGTCCCCGGATTCATCGCGTCGAGCGAGTGGGCCAAGAAGACACGCAAAGATGGCAAGTGGTACCCCGGCGAGACCATCTCGGTGGCAATCGGACAGGGCGCGGTGGCGGTCACGCCGATGAACCTCGCGATGTTCGCGGCGACCATTGCCAACGGCGGCACGTTGTTCAAGCCGAATCTTTTGAAGGAAGTCTTTGACGGCAAGGAATGGAAGAGCATTCCGCGTCCGGAGCCAAAAGCGAAAACGAAGATGGATCCGGAGCATGTGAAGGCGATTCGCGAAGGCATGTGGATGGTCGTCAATGGCGCCGGCACTGGCGGCCGCGCGCGCATGCCCGGCTACGACGTGGCCGGTAAGACCGGTACGGCGCAGGCCAACATCTCGCTCGAGAACCGCGCGCGGCTGCGCGGCGAGGCGGCCCGCAGATTTCGCGATCACGGCTGGTGGATCTTCTTTGCGCCACAGGCCAAACCGGAAGTCGCCGGCGTGGTCTTCACGGAGAACTCGGAGCACGGATACCTCAGCGCGCCGATCGCGAAGCACGTGCTCGAGACCTATTTCGCCAAAAAAGAAAAGCGTCCGCTGCCGAAGCTCGTGCCGGAAGGGACGCCGACGGCGCCTGTGGCGCCGGCTGCGGCTACCGGCACTGCCACTCGTCCAGCACCGGGAACGGGCGGCCATTCGACTCCCTCCGGTCGCTCAGGGCAAGGCACGGGCGGACGATGATTTTCGAGCGGCGTCTGACGTTTCATCTCGACTGGGCCCTCATGGGCGCGATTCTCGCGCTGTCGGGCATGGGCCTGCTCATGATCTATTCCACGACCTACGATCTCGGCGCGAACCGCGCCGGCACCGAGTTCTGGAGACAGCTGCAGGCGCTGGTGCTCGGTGTGGCGCTGATGGCGCTGTGCATGTCGATCGACTATCGATCGCTGACGCAGCGATCGCTTTTCATCTATGGCGGCGTGATCCTGCTCCTGGTCGCCGTGTTTTTCTTCGGCGCCCAGCGCGGCGGCGCCCGGCGCTGGCTTCCGCTCGGGGTCTTCAATCTTCAGCCGTCCGAATTTGCGCGCGTCGCCATTGCTCTCGTCCTGGCAATGTACTTCGGCGAGAACCGCCGCGGCGCGCGCACGCCGTCAGACCTCCTGGTCGGCGCCGCCTTCACACTCGTCCCCTTTCTGCTCATCGCCCGCCAGCCCGATCTCGGCACCGCGGTCACGCTGCTGCCGGTCTATCTGGGCATCGTCTATCTTGCCGGCCTCCGCATGCGGCTGCTTGCCGTCGCGGCGGTCATCGCGGTCTTGTTGTCTCCGCTCGCCTGGAACTACGCGCTGAAGCCGTACCAGAGAGAGCGCATCCAGACGTTCCTCGATCCCGAGCGCGAGCCTCGCGGCGCCGGGTATCAGCAGATTCAGGCGCGGGTCACGGTTGGGTCTGGAGGCCTGACCGGCAAGGGGTTCGGCGAGGGGACCCAGGGCGGCTACGGCTTCCTGCCCGTCGCCCACAACGATTTCGTATTTTCGGTGCTGGCAGAGGAGCACGGCTTCCTCGGCGTGCTCGTGGCGCTCGGCCTGTACCTTTTCGTGATCCTTCGAAGCCTCGATGCGGCACGTCTGGCCAAAGACAAGGTAGGGACCTACCTGGTCGTGGGCATTGTGTCGGGGTTTGCGTTCCAGGTGATGTACAACATCACCATGTCGGCGGGGCTGGCGCCCGTAAAAGGGCTGACGCTGCCGCTCATGAGTTACGGCGGGTCGTCGCTGATTGCGACGTTCGCCGCGTTCGGTCTCATCCTGAATGTGCGGATGAGACGGTTTACCAACTAGTTGCGGAGTCGATGACGCTCGTCCTGACCCTCGCGCTGCTGGCCGCGCTCTTCGCCCTTGCGGGTGTGGTGCGCCCGGCGCGGGCCACGGCCGCGCCGCTCCGCCGGAGCTTTCCGCATGAACAAGGAGATGATCGTCTCCTCGAACCCGCACGAGACGCGTGTGGCGATTCTCGAGGACGACCTGGTTGCCGAGATCTTCGTCGAGCGCGAGCATCAGCGCGGCGTGGTTGGCAACATCTACAAGGGCCGGGTCTCGAAAGTGCTGCCCGGCATGCAGTCGGCGTTCGTTGACATCGGTCTCGAGCGCGACGCCTTCCTCTATGTCACCGACGTCATCAGCCCGGCCGACGCCGTCGAGCGCTTCGAAACCGACGAAGAACTCGAGCCGGTGATTGCGCCGACGCCCGCCGAGATGGAGGCGGCCGATGAAGCGCAGGACGCGGCCGAGGAGTCGGAGCCGCCGGAGGTCGCACAGCCGGCACAGCCGGCGCCGCGCGCGCGCAGCGCGCGCCGCGAGGGAGCTGAGCGGGGTGCTGGGGCCCCGCGAGCGACCGAGCCGGGGTTCGGGGCGGAGCCCCGTAGAAAGATCGAGGAGCTGCTCAAGGAAGGGCAGGAGATCCTCGTCCAGATCGTCAAGGAGCCGCTCGGCACCAAGGGCGCGCGCATCACCTCGCATCTCAGCCTGCCGGGCCGCTTCCTCGTCTTCATGCCGACCGTCGATCACGTCGGCGTCTCGCGCAAGATCGAGTCGCGCGAGGAGCGCGCGCGGCTGCGCGGCCTCGTGAAGACCTTCCGGCAGGAGCACGACTTCGGCGGCGGCGTGATCATCCGCACCGCGGCGGCGAGCCGTCCCGAGGCCGACATCAACTCGGACCTCGGCTACTTCCACGAGATCTGGAAAGAGATTCGCGTGAAGATGGAGAGCTCGCGCGCGCCCGCGGTGATCTTCCGCGAGCAGAGCCTGGTCGCCAAGCTGCTGCGCGATCTGCTCACCGAACAATACTCCGCGATTCGCATCGACAACGAGGCCGAATACCGCCGCGTCGTGGCGCTCATCGAGCGCTTCATGCCGAACATGCTGCCGCGCATCAAACACTACACGCGCGACTTTCCGATCTTCGAGGAGTACGGCGTGCAGGGCGAGATCGACAAGGCCCTGCGCAGCAAGGTGTGGCTCAAGTCGGGCGGCTACATCGTGATCAACCAGACGGAGGCCCTCGTCGCGATCGACGTCAACACGGGGCGCTACGTCGGCAAGAAGACCGGTCGGCTCGAAGACACCATCCTCAAAACCAATCTCGAAGCGGTGAAGGAGATCGTGCGCCAGATCCGACTGCGCGATCTGGGCGGCATCATCGTGCTCGATCTGATCGACATGGAGGAGAAGAAGAATCGCCTCAAGGTGTTTCAGGCGGTCGAGCAGGAGCTGCGCAAGGACCGCGCGCCGTCGAAGGCCATCCAGGTCTCCGACTTCGGCCTCGTCATCGTCACGCGCAAGCGCGTCAAGCAGAGCCTCGAGCGGCAGCTCACCGAGCCGTGCCCGTACTGCGCCGGCTCGGGCACGATCAAGGCGACGTCGATGATCTGCTACGAGATTCTGACCGAGGTGCGGAAGATGAGCCCCGATCTCGACGGCCAGGGCCTCGTGCTGCGCGTGAACCCCGACATCGCGCGCGCGCTGCGCGAGGAAGAGCGCCTGCTGTTCCGCGAGCTGCAGGACTCAGTCGGCAAGGCCGTCACGCTCAAGTCAGACGGGCAGCTCCATCACGAACAGTTTGATCTGATGGCACTCTGATCAGCCCAATGTAAATTGTAAATGGTAAATAGCATTGTCTATTGGGCTATTGCTGCCGCTTCAGTGAAGCACAACAGCGCCACAGCGTAACGTCGCAATTGCAAAATTTACAATGCTATTTACCATTTACAATTTACCTTTCTGATTGTTGGTTTAAGAACAAAAGGCCGGCAGGAAGCCGGCCTTTTGATTGTCTATTGAACGTTCTAGCCCCCCGCTAGTTCCCCTTGCCCTGATTCCGTGGCACGAGATGCACCAGGTAGTGGTTGCCGCCGCGGTTGATCCAGACGCGCACGAACTCGTTGTTGCGGAGCATCTCGACCTTGCTCCGGTTCAGGCCGGGCCGCGGGTCGTTGGCTACGCCCGCGATCTCGGGGGCGGGCACGATGCTGACGACTTCCTTGCCCTTCACGGCTCCGCCCTGGGAGAACTCGACCCAGCGCTCGTAATGTTCGGTGATGCCCGCGGCCGGCGGCTGTCCCTCGGCCGGCGTCAGTTTCACCGAGTACGTGCCGGCCGGCAGCGCCTCGCCGTTCGCCATGGTGTTGTGGCGGATGCGCACGGTGCCGAGTGCGAGCTCGCCCATCGGCACCGGCGGCGGCGTGGCCGCTCCCGTGCCGCCCACCTCGCCGGTGCGCGCCGGATTGCCGCCCGTCGTCTGTTGCTGTGCGAGAGCCGTCGTGGCTCCCAGAGTCGCAACCAGTGCTGCGACGATAAATCGGGTTCTCATGTCGTCTGCCTCCTCAGAAGAACTTCTTCACACCGGCGGTCAGTGAGATCCCCGAGGGATCCGGCCGGCCGTCGTCCACTGCCACCCAGTCGTAGCGTCCCTCGAACTTCAGTGCGGCAGTTCGAGTGACGAAGTAGTCGATCCCGGCCCCGAACGTGAGGCCCGATTTGTTCTCGCTTTCGCCGAAATTCTCGCCGTTTTCCTTCGGCTGCAGGAACCAGACGCCCGCGCCGCCGCTGACGAAGGGGTGCACCTTGCCGTACTCCCAGTTGTAAAGCAGATCGAGCGCGAGCTTGATCTGACGCTGTGAGTCTTCTTCGTTGCGCTCGAACGCGGGATTGGCCCAGCCCAGCGTCGTGCGAACGCCGACGCGGGGTGTCAGATAGTACTCCCACAGTCCATTGACGATCGGCCCGGGCTCGAGTTGATCCCCGGGGAACAGTATCCCGGCGTCGACCCCGACCGCCATCATCTGTGAGTCAGGAACCCGCGCCTGTGCGAACACCGGGGCGGCATTGATGAGAACCGCCGCCAATGTCAATCCTGCAAGCTTCTGCATCCTCTGATTGGCCTCCGTGCGTGGGGAGTCAGATTTGGACACCCGTAGCAATGACGGGTCGTGTAGCAAACATCGCGCCGCACCAGCTGGCCGCTGCCGGCGGGAGGACTGAAGACAAAGACACAAAGATCAAAGCAAAAAAGGGGTCCGGCGGCTGAGCTTAGCCGTCGGGCCCCTTCTTTGTTCAGTCTTCGATCTTTAGTCTTTGGTCCTAACGGCCGTTAATTACCACGTCTCCGGAAAAACTGGTGGCCTCGATGCGGGCGCGACCGTCGCCGTACGTGCCGCGAATGGTGCGGTTGCGGCGCCCGGTCCTGCTGTCGACGCGCAGCTGCTGAAGGCCCGACCGCACTTCACCAGAGAAGCTCGACGCCTCGATCTCGAAGCCCACGCCCGTGCCGACGGTCAGCCGCACATTGCCTGAATGGCTGCGGAAATCGTACCGGCCGGCCGGCGTGAGCGATCCGGTGTACTCGACGTTGCCGCTCATCGTATGCAGGTCGGCCTGGTCGCACTGCAGATCGCGCGCGATGATAGATCCGCTGATCGATCCGAGATCGATGCGCCGCACTTTGATTCCGCGCGCGTGCACGTTGCCGCTGGTGCTCGAGAGCTCGACGACGGCATCATCCTGCGCCGACACCAGCTCCACGTTGCCCGAGATGGTCTGGCCATTGATGACGCGGCCGGCATCCTGAATGCGAATGTCGCCGCTGATGGTGCCCAGCGCAAGCTCGCCGCGGATGCCCGAGACCGTGACACGTCCGGAGATGCTGTCGGTCTTGATGCGCGTGCCGGCAGGCGCCGTCACGCGATAGGCGGTCGACACGTTGATGTTGCGCCGCGTGGTGCGGCGTCGATCGTCTGGATAGCGCGCCCACACCTCGACGCGGCCCGCGCGCTCGATGACGTCCACCGGAACGAGCGCGAGCTGCGCGCGTGCATCGGCGTCGCTGGTGCCGCGGGCAGTCTTCAAGATGTCAATCGTCGCCGTGTCGCCGCCGCCGGCCGCCACGGTGATGTCGCCGGCCATGTTATGGAGCTCCAGTGAGCCGCCGGCGCCAATTTTCACGGTGCGTGTCTGCCGCTCGGTTTGCTCGAAACGGTTCTCGCCGCGGTCGCGCTGATAGCGCATGACACGCGACGTCGGCACGGCCGCCCGGGCAGCGGACTCCTGCGTGCCGGCAAAGGCCAGAGCCGGCGCCGCGGGTAGCATGGCGCCCGCGAGCATGATGAGCGCCGCGGCGTGTCGTGTCTGGATCATGGTCAACCTGTCCCTCGGTGCTAGCCGCCGGCCAGGCGCGATGCGCCGGCCTGGTTTCCGCGGCCGATCTCGCTCACGAGCGAGATCGTGTTCTGCAACAGGGCCGCTTTCCTGCGCAGGGCTTCAAAAAGGCTTTCACGCGCGACCGCGCTGTTCGGCTGCGACTGCATCGCAGCGCGGCTTTCCCCAATCGCCTCATCGATCACTTCGAGATTGCGATCCAGCATCGCGGCCACCTGCGGCTCGAGCAGATCCTTCTGGCTCGCGGCCGCTTTTTCGAGTCCTTCGATCGCACGCATGTACAGCTGCTCGGCCGCCTGAATGTCTCTCTGTGCGGTTTCGACGAGCGGTTCTGCGCTCGCGTTGCCCGCGCGTTCGGCGGCGGAGGCGCGTGGGAGCAGGACGCCGGTGCCGCCATCGACGGCGCTCGTCGCGCGCCAGGCGATCCACCCGCCGCCGGCAGCCACGGCAAACACGGCCGCCGCGACGAGGAGATGCCAGCGAGGGCGTCGCGCACGCGGCGCGGTCCCGGCAGCCTGATACCGAGCGATCAGATCAGTGTTGTCGTGGCGCCACCGGCCCGCCACCTGCAGCCATACATGCGCCGGGGGCTCGATGGGTTTCACCGCGGCGGCCGCGTCGACGATCGCCGCGAGATCCGCCGCCAGGCCGCGGCACGATGCGCAATCCGCGAGATGGCGATCCATCTCACGCGCGATCACCGGATCGAGCGCGCCGTCCATCTGCTCCTGCAGCCGCTCGTGTGTCACTTCGCAAGTCATGGTTTATACGGTTTGCGGCCCCAACAATTTTCGCAGCTTCAGCCGCGCTTTGTGCACCTGCGATTTCGAGGTGCCTTCCGAAATCCCCAGCATCGATCCCACCTCGCCATGCTCGAAGCCTTCGACATCGTGCAGCAGAAACGCCGCGCGGCAGCCGTCAGGCAGCCGCGCGATGGCGCGCTCGAGATCGATCTGATGCACGGCGCCGACCGCCGGTCCAGACGAGGGCGAGACCGGCTCGATCGCGTTGTCGTCTTCGAGCGATGTCGTGGCCTGCGTCATGCGCGACGATTTGCTGCGCAGATGATCGAGGCACAGATTGGTCGCGAGCCGGAACAACCACGTGCTCAGCCGCGCATCCCCCCGATAACTCTTCAGCTTGCGATGGGCCGTCAGGAAAATATCCTGCAGCATGTCTTCGGCCTCGGTTCGATTGCCCAGCATCCGGACGCTCAGGCCGAACAGCCGCGACGAATGCTCACGATAAAGCGCCTCGAACGCCTCGAAATCGCCCGCCTGGCAGCGCTCCGCCAATGCGAGGTCATCCTGATAGACCGTTCCGATCACGCTCGAATCCTTAGACGGGATCATGGGGGTGCCGCGTTGCCTCAACGCGTCCACCGCGCCTGGCCGAAGCCGCGGACCCTCCCGTTGATGACGATGAGGCCCTCGGCCCGCAGGCGTTGGGCCTTCAGGTGGGGATCATGGCCGAATCCGCCGAGCCGGCCACCCGCCGCGATCACGCGATGCGCGGGCACTGACGGATCGTCGAGCAGGCGCATGATCGTGCCCACGGCGCGGTGCGCGCGCGGCCGTCCGGCCATGGCTGCCACGTCACCGTAGGTCGCCACCCGCCCGCGCGGAATCTTCCGCACGACCGTGTGCACCCGGGACCTGAATTCTGAATTCACTGATGGGAAATTCTACCCGGCTTATTTTCCCGTCCTTCGAGTCATCTCGCGCGGTTGTGTCATGACTCTTTGGACACAAAAATAAGCCGGGTAGAATTTCAGAAAATTATGCGAAGTCCCAGCCCGGCCTGCACGCCGCCGACGGTGACGTTCACGTCGCGGTCGCCCGGTGTGAAGGGCAGCGTCGCCTGGGTGTACCGCACGATCGCGCCTGCGCCCAGCGATCGCGAGAAGCGCCACGACACATCCAGGCTCGCGTTGAAGCCGAGGCCCGACGCCGACTCGTTGTCGATATCGACGCCGCGGAACGTCGCCTCGTCGAACGGATACGCGTGATCGTACAGAACGTCGTTCACGAAACTCTGCTCGACCTGAAAGAACGTGGCACCGGCCCCAATCACCGCCTGGATGGTGCGCCGCACCGGCACGAAGTAAAGGAGGTTGCCGTGGATCGTCGTTTCTTTGCGCCTCAGCCCAGCGTCGCCCGTGACTTCCCGATGCTTGTTGAAATCCAGCGGGTGCGGAATCCGCGCGGTGACGCGGCCGCCGTTGCGCAACGGCGCGGCGTACGTCGAAATGCCGGCGCCGATGCCGATGTTGCGCCACAGGCGGACGCCGCCCGAGCCGTCGAGCGCCAGCGCCGGCGTGGCGTCGAACATCGTCTCGATCGCGCCCGTTTCGACGAACTCCTCGAACTCGACCCGTTCGGTGAAGGAGCTCGTCGTGGCCTGAAAAACGCCGTTCACGGACAGGAACCCGCGCGTGGCCGCCGGCGCCTGAAAGCGGCCTTGTGCAGCGGCGTCCGTGCACGCGAGGCCGGTCAGGCCCGCCGCCAGGCACGCGGCAATGGTGATTCTCACTGGACGCCGACCGCCGTCCAGGCCTGCGCGACCGCCGTTTCGGCCGGGCTGTTGGCGCCGTACAGATCGCGCGCCGCCTGCAGGGTGATGGCCCGCGCCTGCGAGAAGTTCGTGTTCGACGGCATGAGCTCGGTGAACGCGCGATAGAAGACCTTTTCGATTTGCTCGCGATTCGCGAAGCCGACGCCCTGCACCGCGGCTCCGGTGCGCGGATGCGGCCCGCCCTCGATCGCCAGGTAGAAGGCGAGATTCGAGATCCCGGAGTTGCTGTGTACGCCGCCATTGTCGGCTGGGCCCGTAAACCGGATGGAGTAATGATCCGGGTCGCCGTACGACGCGGGATTCGCAAGGTTGCGCAAGCCGCCCGGCCTGATGACGTCTTCGGCGATCAGCCAGTCGGCCTGCAGACTGCCGGTGCCGCGATTCTGAAAGAAGAACTCCGCCGCCGCGCCCATCATGTCTGAGAACGACTCGTTCAGCGCGCCGGATTCCCCTTCGTAGATCAGATCCGACGAGTATTCGGTGACGCCATGCGTCAGCTCGTGCGCGACGACGTCGAGGGCGCCTGCCAGAAAATCCCAGCTCTGACCGCCCGCGCGGAGGCCCGGAGGAAGACCTTCGCCATAGATCATGAGGCCGCCTCCGAAATATGCCGCGTTCAGATAGAAGAGCTCGATCACTTCCGCCGGATGCGAGAACAGGTCCTCGCGGTGCACCGGATGCACCAGCGAGACGAGACGCAGGTCGTTGTTGTTGAGGCCGTGCCGGCCGAACCGCTTGAAAAAATAGTCGTACGTGAACCCGCTATACGCGTGAGCGTCGACGGCAGCCGGATCCGTCCACACATTGTCGGCGTCGGCCGCGAGATCGTTGTTGCCGAGCGACACGCGCCCGTTCAGGAACGCCTCGACGCGGGTGAGGTTGCCTTTCATGTCGAACGTGAGGATGTCGGGCGGCCGCAGCTCGTCGCGCGCGAGGAACCCGCTGCCCTCGGGCCGCACGCTCATCTTCTTGTCGTCGCCGAGCACGCCTGTGCCGCGGCCGACGGCGCTTTGCGTTTTGATCTCGTTGCGCGCCTTGACGAGCGCGCCCGTACCGGCGTCGATGAAGTACGACATCAGCGTGCCGGCGGCCAGCGAAAACACGCGCTCGTGCCAGACGAGCGCGAACGCGCCGCTCTCGAGCGGCAGCACGATCAATTCCGGCTGTCGCGTCTCGCCAAGCGTGGCGCCGCCCAGCTCTTCGATCCGCCGCTTGGCGTCGGCCTGCGCGAGGGCCGGTGCCGTGTCGACCGCGATGCCGTCGTAGATGGTGCCGAAGATGGATATCGTCTGGCCGGTGCTGTCGCGCTGGCGCGCGACGTCGGCGCCGTACACGCGCACGCCGGCAAAGTACTGATCGAATCGTTCATGCGTCCGGCCCGGGATCAGCATGTCGTCGCGGACGCTCCGCAGCCGCAGATCGCCCGTACGGATGTCCGCCGCCACGCGGCGATCCCAATCGCGAAGCGCGTTCAGGCCGCGGGGCGTGACTCGCGGCTCCTGCGCTGTGGCAGCGCTCGCCGCAGAGAACAAGCCGAGCAAAAGGGCGACGAGGCGGAATGTCTTGAGCCGCACGAACACCTCCCGCGCTGCTATTTCACGGCCGCGTCGAGACTGCGGCCGTGCGGGCGATCGAGCGCGACACCGGTCAGCCGCGACCAGGTCGCGGGGATGTCGAGCGGCGAGACCGGCACGGCGTACGTCCCGGCCTTGAACGGACTGCCAAACAGCATAACCGGGACGCGACGGTCGTAGTCGTAATACGTGCCGTGCGAGGCTGCGTCGGTCGAGGCCGTGTGATGTTCGCGCAACAGGAGCATGAGATCGCCGGAACGGCCGGGGTAGTAGCTCAACAGGACGGCGCGCATCATCGGGTCGTCCGACCCGCGCTCCCGCGCCATGTCCGCGCCGCTCATCACCCGCAGCACCGATGGCAGCGCTTCAATGCCCGTCTTGAGTTTCGCGAGCGTCGCAGGCTCCTTCATCAGCCGCGTGAGCGACGCGGCGGTCAGATAGACCTCCGTATAAAGCTCGTGGTCGACGTACGTTCCGTCGCCCCACGTCTTGTCGAGCGTATCTTCGATGATTGTGGTGACCGCGCCGCGAGGCAGGCGTCCGCCCGGTACGCCCGGCGTTTCGGGAACTTCGCCGACGCCATGATCCGAGGTCAGCGCGAGCACATAGTTGGCGCGGCCGACCGTGGCGTCGAGATGATCGAGCAGCCGTCCGATGGTTTCGTCCGCCCTGATCAGCACGTCCTGCACCTCGTGGCTGCGGGGGCCGAATTTGTGGCCGACAAGATCGAGCGCGGAAAAACTGACGGCAAGATAGTCGGTGCCGTCACTCCGGCCGAGTCCGAGGGCGTCGATGGCGGCGATGGCCATCTGCCCCAGATAGGCATCGCTCAGCGGACTGCGCTGCCAGCGATCGTAGAACGTCCCATCCGCGACGGCCCCGTTCGAAAGTGCGTGAGGGAAGCGCGGAGTCCAGCCGGATGGCGGGCGCTCGCCGATTCCTGCGTCAGTGCCCTGATACGCCGGCGCCGGGCGGGCGCGCGTCCAGCTCTCCGCCACCGCGCGCTCAATCGGGTTGGCCTTCAGGTACTCGGCAAGCCATGCGGGATGTCCATATGCGGAGGACGTCGCAAATGTGCCCGACGGATCCATCCACACGACGGCATCACCGGTGTGTCCGGCAAGGGCGATTGCGGAGCGGGCCTTCAGCGACAGCGACACGACGCGGCCCGCGCCCGCGGGCTGCGAGGCGCGCAGCCGTTCGGCGAACGTCTGCGCCATCTGCCAGCGCGCGCTATATCCACTGGTGACCGGTTTCGTGAAGCCCATTCCCGTCACATCCGGATCCGACGTGCATGGCGTGCGGCGGCGCGTCTGCCGGTCCCACCACTCGTTGAGTGCCATGCCATGCACGGCCGGCACCGTTCCGGTGCCGATGCTCGCGTGTCCCGGGCATGTCGCGGTGCCGGCGAACGGGTAGCGCGCGTTCGTAAAATGCGCGCCCTCGGTCATCAGCCGGCGCAACCCGGCGGTCCATTGCGCGCCGTACCGGGCGGGATAATCGGCCCGCAGCTGATCGAGCACGAGCTGCACGATCAATTTCGGCGGCGCAGCCCTGGGCCCGTCGAAGGGCGCCACCTTCGCGCCGCCCGCGGGCGAGAGCAGAACGAGCGATGCGGCACAGACGAACAGAAGTTTCTGGATCATCGGCGGACCACCGGCGCGAAACAGATTGCGGCGAAGAGGAGATCGAATGACGCGCCGCCGACGGCAAGCCAGCGCGGGGCAAGGACGGGCAGCAGCCCGGGGCGGTGGGCGATGTCGACCAGCGCGTGCGCCGCGAACGCCAGCGCGAGCATCATCAGCGCGCGGCGCGGCTCGCTGAGCTGCGCCAGCAGCGACACGCCCGCAAACGCGCCGGCCAGCGCCACGTCGGGCGCGGCGCCCGGTGTCGCCTCCGACGCGGCCGCCAGCCCGGCATACACGGCCGCATTGAGCGCGAGCAGCGTGGCCGCGGCCTGGCTCAAACGCAGCTCGCCGACGACGCGCCGGGGATCATCATGCGCAAAGCGCGTGAGCCGCCACGAGAACAGGGCAAGCGGCGCCCCGAACATCACGGCCATCACGAGAAAGAAGACAGCGACCTCGCTGGGCACCCGGCAGCGAGTCTATCCGAGCATGCGCGCCGGATCGAGCCCGACGGTCGCCGGATCGACAACGGAGGCCACGGTCAGATGCTCGCCGGCTTCCTGCCAGAGATCGATCTCCTCGCCGCCGATGACCGGTGCCGCCGCCGCATCGAAGAGCACCCGGACGGTCGGCCGATCCGGGCTTGGCGCGTGAATGCCCGTGACGACCGCCATCCGGCCGTCCGACAGCGCGACCAGCGTGCCGGGCGGGTAGATGCCCATCAATTGCACGAAGCGGCGCACGAGATGCTGATCGAACTGCATGCCGTCGTTCCGCTTCAGCACGGCAAGGATGCGATCGGTCGGAAACGCTTCCTGGTATTCCCGCTGCGATCGCATGGCATCGTACACGTCGGCCACGCTGCACAGCATCGTGGCGAGATTGAGCGTGTCGCGCGTCACGCCCTCGGGGTATCCCTGGCCGTCGAGCCGCAGATGGTGCTCGAACGCCACGACCGGTGAGAGCGCCGGCATCTCGGGCGTCTGCCGCAGCAGCGCGGCGCCGTCGATGGTGTGCCGCTTCATGATGGCGAACTCGCGATCGTCGAGCTTCGACGGCTTGTTGAGGATGTCTTTCGGCGTTTTCACCTTGCCGATGTCGTGCATCAGCGCGGCCAGCCCGAACTCGCGCAAGAGCCGTCCTTCGATGCCGAGCGCGCGCGCCTGGGCCATCGTGAGAATCGACACGTTCACCATGTGCGTGAAGGTGTAGTTGTCGTACTTCTTCATCGCCGCAAGCGCGATGAGCGCCGTGCGATTCTCGGTGACGGCGTCCGCGAGGTTTTCGATGGAGGCGGCCGCCGCTTTGACATCAGGGCGTCCTTCCATCAGCGCCGACTCCCACACGGTCTCGGCCTGTCCCACCGCGTCGCCGTACAGCCGCTGGAGCGTCCCCCGATCCCCGCCTCCCGGCGCCGGCGCATCATCGTCGCTCGCCAGCCGGCCGATGCGGATGTTGGCGGAGTTCAGGGTCAAGGCGGTGTCGGTGCCGGCAATCGATTTCGCGAGCGCGGCCATGAAGGTTTCGAGCTCCCGCGGCGCGGCGCCGCGGCTGATCGCGATGCGCTCGATGCCCGCGCGTTTGAGCCGATCGATCAGCTCGATCATCTGTCCGGCCAGGCGGGGCAGCGGCAGGTCGCCCACCACGACCTGACCGGCGACGAGACCAATCACGACCGTCGGGTTTTGCTGATGCAGCGTCTCGAGCGCGGCGAGAAGTCCGGCCGTCTGCCGCGCGACGATCGGATGCGACGGCGCGTAGAGCTGCGCGGCGCGCAGGCCGCCTGACAGCCGGCGCACCAGTTCCTCGGACGCGGCGACGATCTGATCGCTCATGTCTGCCTCCGTGCGAGTGCGAGGCGGGCGGCGCCGGCGCCCTTACCGCCTCTGGCGGCCGCGGCTTCGAGGGCGGCTCTGGCCTCGGGCGTGCCGATCGCCGCCAGGGCATCGGCGGCGTGCACACGCACCGCGCGCGCGCGCCGCGGCGACCACCACTGCGCGACCTCGAGAAGTGTCGACAGGCTGTCGACGGCCTCACGCGTCACCGCCGGACCGAGCATGCCGAGCAGGCTCATCGCGCGGATGGCAGCGTCCGACATGCGGCGCTCGCGCCAGCGCAGCGCGAGCAGTGCGAGCAGGGGACTGACACGCACATCTCTGAGGAGTCCGAGCTCGTCGAGCAGCGCCCGCTGTGTCTCGCCGGGCACCGTTTCCAGCGTGCGCAGAATGCGTTCGTGCGCCTGCGGATCTTCGACGATGGCAAGCGCCCGCAGCGCCTCGCGGCGGACGCGGAGATCGCTGTCGCCCAGCAGGCGCTCGAGCACATCGACACTCGCGGCGCCGCCGAAATCGCGCAGCAGCAGCGCCGCGTTGCGCCGCGTTTCCGGCACATCAGAGGCGAGCAGCGCCCGCACGGCCTGTTCGCCCGCATCGCCGAAGCCGGCGAGCACCGACCGCAGCCGCTCGCGCGCCGCCGGATCGGACTCGTGCGCGAGCGCGCGGGCCAGCGCCGGCGCGATGGCGGGACCGAGCCGCGCGAGCAGCGCGACGATCCGATCGACCTCCTCGGGCGCCGCGCGGCGCACGAGCGGCATCAGATCGCGCACAAGCGCGCCGCTGCGGAGCCCCGCGAGGGCGGCTTCGGCCGCTTCTGCCCGCGCGCCGCCCGCCTCGCGCGCCGATTCCAGCGCGGCTTCGAGCGCGAGCGCGGGCTCGACGAAGCCGACGCGCACGAGCTCCTCGATGCGCGCGGCCGCCTGCCGCGCGATCACCGAGAACTGCGACGCCTCCTGATCGATCGACAGCAGATCGATCAGCACCTGCAGATCGAGGCCGCGCAGCGCGCTGTCGCTGACACTCGAGATCCAGTGCTCGACCCGTTCGGGCGGATCCGGCTTCGCGGTTTCGAGATCCTCGGCGCGGCCGCGCGCGCCGGTGAGCTCGCGCGCGTATGACGTGCCGACGAACCGGCTGTCGTCGTACGAGACGACGAGATGATCGAGCTCCTGCCGCAGCCGGGGAACCTCGTCGGGCGGCGCGCCCGCCGACGGCAGCATGTCGTCGGCGAGCGACGCGATCCGGCGGCGATCGTCGGCCGGCACGAGCGCCTCGAACGCTTCGCGCAGGCGCGCGGTCGCCGACCCTTCCGTGGCCAGCGCGGTCGCCACGAACCGCGCCTTCGCCGAGGCGTCGAGGTGATCGAGCACGGCGGCCGCGCCGGCCGCGTCCCGGTGGTCCGAGCCGTCGCCGGCGGCGGTGCGCGCGGCCACGAGGCCGCACATGCCTTCGGCCGACAGTCCTGCCGTCAGCTGGGCGAGCCGTTGAAGCGCGGCTTCGACCCGCGCCGGATCGCCGCTGCCGCGATCGAGCACGAGCGCGCCGAGTCTGGCAATTGCGCGTCCCGTCGTGTCATCCCCTTCGGCGTCGCCGGCCTGTGCCGAGCGGCGGTCTGCGACGGCCGCGATGATGGCCTCGAGATCTTCGAGCGAGATCGCCGCCAGGGCGCCGTCGTTGGCGGCCTTGAGCAGCCGCGCGAGACTGCCGCCGTGTCCCTCGCGCAGCAGGGCGGCATAGTCGATGGCATGCAGCTCGATGCTCGGGCCGCCGGCCGTCTTCCAGAGCGATGCGAGCCCGCCGTCGCGCCGGTTGTCGTCGGCCGGCCGGCTCATGAACGACATCAGCGTGTGCCACGACTCGCTGTCGGCGTTGCCGTGCAGCGTGATTCCGCCGATGTGGTGGCCGTGCAGCATGGCGGCGAGCTCGCGGACCGCGGGGTCTTCGCGATCCGGTCCGAGGCCGCGCACCCGCAGCTCGCCCGGCATGATGTCGATGGCGAGACCGCTGTCGCCGCTCGCGCGCCGCGCGGCTTCCGTAACGCGCGCGATGGAATCGACCACGGCGCGATGGCCGGCGGGATAGAGAGACACCGCGCGCGCGGCCGCGCGGCACGCGCGCGCGAAATCGATCAGCTTCTGCGACAGATCGGGCGGAAGATGCCGGCTGATCTCGCTCATCGCGTCACAGATAGGTCAGCGGATCGATCGGCACCGTATCCGGATCGACCGCTTCCACGACGGCCAGCGCATCACGCTCCCAGGTGTTCACGAGCGTCTGCTGTTCGACGGCGTTCCCCAGTTTGTCGAGCAGCACCTTGACCTGCGGCCGGAAGGGATCGGCGGGATGTTCCTTCGTCACGACCCCGACTGCCTGGCTGTCGAGCCGAACCAGCGTGCCGACGGGGTAGAGCCCGACCAGATTCACGAATCGGCGCAGCAGCGTGCGATCGTACGCGGGGCTCTCCTGCTGCAGCATGATCGACCGGATGCGCTCGCTCGGCAGGCCCTCGCGATACACACGGTTGCTGCGCAGCGCGTCGAAGACGTCGGCAATGGTCACCACCATCGTGCAGACGTTCAGACTGCGCGAGCCGACGTTCTCCGGATAGCCGCTGAAGTCCTTCTTCAGGTGATGCTCGAACGCGACGATGGGTGCGAGCGCCGGCATGCCGGGCGTGCGGCGAAGGATGTGCGCGCCGTCGACCACGTGGCGCTGCATGATCGTGAATTCTTCCTTCGTCAGCCGATCCGGCTTGTTGAGCACCTCGAGCGGCGTGTGGACCTTCCCGATGTCGTGCATCAGCGCCGCAAGTCCGAACTCGCGCAGCATCGCCCCTTCGATGTTCAGCGAGCGCGCCTGCGCCATCGAGAGCACCGAGACGTTCACCATGTGCGTGAACGTGTAGTTGTCGTACCGTTTGAGGGCCGTCAGCGCCATCAGCGACGTGCGGTCCTGTTGAATCAGCTTCGCGAGGCTGTCGATGATCTTCCGCGCGGCATCCGGATTGGGCTGGTCGCCGGCCTGGGCCGTTTCCCAGATGGCCTGGGCGGTCTGCACGGCATCGGTGTACACGCGCCGCGCCGCGGCGACGCCGGTCGAGACCGGCTCGTCTTCCTCGACGTTCAATTTGCCGACGACAATCCGCGCGACGCCGCGGGCCGCCAGGCGCTCGACAAAGGTGTCCGCATCGCCTCGCGTGCCGAGCTCCGCTGAGAGTGACGCAAGCTCGCTGCGCGTGACGCCGCGATTGATGGTGAGTTTCTCGAGGCCGCGTTCCTTGAGCAGCCGCGCGAGTCCGACGTTCGACGCGCTGCCCGCGAGCGGCGTGCCGTCGGCCACGAAGTCGTCGCCGACCAGCCCGATCACAACCGACGGCTGCGCCGCGAGCATCGCCGTGGCGAGCTCGGCAAGCGCATCAAGACTGCGGCCCACCAGCGCGTGCTTCGGCGAGTAGAGCGCCTGCGCGCGAATCGTCGACGCCAGGCGCCGCAGCAGCTCTTCGACCTGGCGCTTCTCAGCCACGCGCCGCTCCGGCCGCGGCCTCGCGTGCCGCCTTCTTCAAGGCGCGGTCGCCTGTGGCGGCCGCGCCCTCGAGCGCCGTGCGGGCCTCTTCGGCATCCATGCCCAGAAGCGTCTGGACGCCGGCGACTTTGATCTGCCGCAGCTTTCGGCGCCCGCGCCATCCCTTCTTGCGGATCGTGCGGTCGATGGCAGGCACCGCTTTCGGATCATTAAGGATGCCGATGGCCTTCAGCGTGTCGATCACGACGTCGAAGTCTTCGCCCGCCGGATCGCTCGCGTCGAGCACGCTCGTCAGCACCGGCACCACCCGCGGATCGCGCTCGGCGACCAGCGCCGCCACGATCGCATCGCGGACGGGCCCCTGCGCCGCGCGCAGCACCGTCTGCACGGCGCGCGCGGCCGACGGATCGTTGATCGACGACAGCGCCCGCACCGCTTCGCGCGCGACATCCGGATCGCGCCCGCGCAGCAGCGGCTGCAGCAGCGGCACGCCGTCGGGCGATCCGATTCTGCCGAGCATGCGCGCGGCGATGCGCCGCACAGCCGGATCGTCTGACGTCACCAGCGGCGCCAACCGCGACACGGCGCCGGCGCCAATCGTCACGATGATGCCCGCGACGGCGTCTTTGGCCTTGTCCGAATTCGCGGCCAGCGCCCGTGACAGCCCGTCGACGCTCGCCGGTCCGATCGCCACGGCAATGGCCGTCAGCTGCGCGAGCGCACGCTCGTCGAGATCTCCGACCAGCACCGCCGCGTCGGCCAGCGCCGCCGATCCGCCGACTGCGTCGAGGGCCGTGCGGCAGGCCTCGCCGCCGCGCCCCCGCAGCGCATCGACCACCGTGGCGGCGTTGCTGAAGTCGCCCGACATCAGCAGATCTTCCGCAAGCGCGCCAAGGTCAGACGCCAGCGCCCCCATCTTGTCGGGATCGGTCTCGATCTTCAGCAGATCGACGAGCAGCAGGGCCGAGAGCGTCCGCACGGATTCTTCGCCGAGGCTGTCCATCCACTCGTGCCACTCTTCGGGCGCCTCCGACGTGGCCATCCGCGCGGCGCGCTCGCCGGCCGTGTCGAGTGAGGCCCGATAGGCCGTCGAGACGAAGGCATTGTCGTTATACGCGAGCAGCAGCTCTTCGACCGAAATCCACAGCGAGTCGAACTCAGGACGCTTGCCGAAATCCGTGTCGTTGAGCAGCGACCGCGTCATCGTGAGGATGCGGCGTTTACGCGGCTCGTCTGGCGCGATCGTGTCGAACACCTCCGCCAGCCGCGGCGACGTGCCGCCGCCCAGGGCCAGCGCGGTCGCCAGCAGTTGCGCGACCTGGATTTCGTCGAAGGCCAGGGCGCCATCGTCGCCAATTTTCTGGTCCGCGATGTTCTGCCGCAGCATCTCGACGACCACGTGCGACGGCAGCGTCGAGGTCGCGGTCGAGATGTTGCGCATCACTTCGGCGCGCCGCTCGGGCGCGAGCACGGCAATGAGTCCGTTCAGATGGCGCCAGGCCGCGAGGACGGCCGCCGCCTGGCTCGTCACCATCGGCGCGCCTTCCGGCGTCGTCTTCATTGCCGTGATGTCTGACGCGAACTCTTCCATGGCGTCAGGATCGCTCGCGATCTCGAGCAACCGCTGTTCGGCCGCTTCGTCCAGCGTGGCCTGGCGCACGGTCGCGAGCCGCACGAGCGTGCGCCACAGGTCGTCTTTGCGCTCGACGACTTTCTCGGGCTCGCTGAGCATCGCCTTGTAGTCGATCGCTTCGATCTCGACGCCGCCGCGGCCGAGCGCGACCCACGCCTGCGCGACGCCGCCGCGGGCCCGCACCGCGTCGACGTCTTCGGCCAGCAGCCGCAGCAGCGCGTACAGCGTGTCGTCGTCAACGACGCCGGTGAACGAGATGCGCAGCAGATCGCGCGCGTGAAGGTATGCGGCCGCCTCGGCGACGATGCCGTCGGTCGCGACGGGCATGCCGTCGACGAGCAGGGCATCGGGCGCGACGCCGAGCGTGACGACATCGCCGCTGGCGGCGTCGGCGATGGCGGCCGAGAGGCGGCTGATGGCCGATCGCGCGGCCGGATGGTCGGGCGAATACAACGCCGCACTGCGCGCGGCGCCCACGAGCGTGCGCGCCACCGCAGCGGCACGCTGCGCCGTTTCCGGCAACAGGCTTCGGGGGGCGGCCATTGGGATCGAAAGTATAGTAGGGACAGGCTTCCGCCTTCGCGCGAAGCGCTTCGGCGGACGGCCGTAGCCTTGGCGAAGGCCGTTAGGCCTGCCCGCCCATATGCCCGCCGTCGACATCATCCGTAAAAAACGCGACAGCCAGGCTCTCGCCGAGGGCGAGATCAGAGATTTCGTCTCGGGCGTAACCGACGGATCGTGGTCCGACTATCAGACCAGCGCGCTGCTGATGGCGATCTGCATCCGCGGAATGGACGGACGCGAGACGGCAACCCTCACCGACGCGATGGTGCACTCGGGGGTGCGCCTGGACTGGTCGGAGTTCGGCGGCGTGCCAGTCGACAAGCACAGCACCGGGGGCGTCGGCGACAAGACCTCGATGGTGATTGCGCCGGCCGCCGCGGCGTGCGGCGCAATCGTACCGATGATGTCAGGCCGCGGGCTTGGTCATACCGGCGGCACGCTCGACAAGCTGGAAGCCATTCCAGGATTTCGCACGCAGCTCACGGTGCCGGAAATGCGGACGGTCCTGCGGAAGACGGGGTGCGCGCTGATCGGCCAGACGGCCGAGATCGCGCCGGCCGATCGCAAGTTATATGCGCTGCGCGACGTGACGGGAACCGTGGAAAGTCTGCCGCTCATCTGCAGCTCGATCATGTCGAAGAAGATTGCAGAGGGGGTGGGCGCCCTGGTCCTGGACGTCAAGACGGGCCGCGGAGCGTTTCTGCGCGATGCCGGAGAGGCGCGCGCGCTGGCGGAGGCCATGGTCGAGACCGGCACGCGTGCCGGGGTGAAGACCGAGGCGCTGCTCACCTCGATGGACGTGCCGCTCGGACGCGCCGTCGGCAACGCGCTCGAGATTGCGGAATGCCTCGAGGTGTTGAAGGGCGGCGGCCCGCCGGATCTGATCGACCTGTGCGAGCTGCTGGCCGCGCGGATGCTGGTGCTGGCGGATGTCGAGCGTGACGAAGCCGGGGCGCGGCTGCGCGTGCGCCGGTCGCTGCAGGACGGCAGCGCCCTCGAGCGCTTCCGGATGATCATCGAAGCGCAAGGCGGCGACCCGCGCGTGATCGATGACGTCGGGTTGTTGCCGGCGGCTGCCGAACGGTACGTCATCACGGCAGCGCGCGCGGGCTTTGTGTGCGCGATTCACGCCGATCTCGTCGGCCGCGCATCCGTCGTGCTTGGCGCAGGCCGCGCCCGTCTCGATTCGATCGTGGATCCGGCCGTCGGATTCATCCTCGTGCGCCGTCCTGGCGATGAAGTGCAGGCGGGCGACGCCGTGCTCGAAGTTCACTACAATGACCGCGCCCGGCTGGCCCCCGCAGAAGCGTTGGCCCGCGAGGCGATCGAGATCGGCGCGGCGCCGCCCCCGGACGCGCCGCTGATCCTCGATCGCATCGCATCCGCGGCCTGAGGATTCTTCTTCCATGGATCAGACTGCTGTACCCGGCCCGGCGCCGGGGCCGGGCCCGATTGCGCCGCGCACCGACGGCATGCTGCGTCTCGGCGCGGCGGCGCTTGCGGTTGCCATTGCCGTCGCTGTCTACGTCTTTCAGAATTATCTGAGCCCGAACGTCCGCGGCGGCATGGGCATCATCGCGTTCATCGCGATCGTGGCGGCCTTTTCCGCCAATCTCAAGGCCGTCAGCTGGCGCACGGTCGGCTTCGGCATGGCCATTCAATTCGCGCTCGCGCTGCTGATTCTCGAGCTCGAATTCGACGGATGGAAGCCGGGCTATGCCTTTTTCGCGATGGTCGGCGGGGGCGTGAAGCAGTTCCTGGAATTCACCAATGCCGGATCGACCTTCGTCTTCGGCGGGCTCGCCGATCCGGCCCGGATGGCGGCCGTGTTTCCCGGCGGGTTCGTCTTCGCCTTCGTCGCGCTCCCAACCGTCATCTTCGTTTCGTCTTTCTTCACCGTCCTCTACTACTTCGGCATCCTGCAGTTCGTCGTCAAGGTCTTCGCGAAGGCGATGATGTACCTGATGCGCACGAGCGGCGCCGAGACGCTCTCGGCCGCCGCGAATGTGTTCATGGGTCAGACCGAGGCGCCGATCATCGTCAAGCCCTACGTGCCGCGCATGACGCAGTCTGAGCTGCTCGCGATGATGGTGGGCGGCATGGCGACGATCTCGGGCGGCGTGATGGCTGTCTACATCGCGCTCGGCGCGGATGCGGTTGCCATCCTGACCACGAGCGTGATGGCGGCGCCGTGCGGGTTGTACCTGGCGAAGATTCTGCTGCCCGAGACGGAAGAGCCCGAGACGCGGGGCGATGTCAAGACGGTCGTCGAGCGCCAGCACGTGAACGTCGTCGATGCGGCCGCCGCCGGCGCGTCCGACGGGCTCGTGCTCGCGTTCAACATCGCGGCGATGCTGATCGCCTTTCTCGCATTCATTGCGATGTTCGATTACATCCTCGGCCTGATCCGGCCGGGCCTGTCGCTGCCGCTGATTTTTTCATGGGTCTTCGCGCCGCTGGCGCTGATGATGGGCGTGCCCATGCAGGACGCCGGCGCCGTCGGCGATCTACTTGGGACCAAGCTCGTGGCGAACGAGTTCGTCGCCTACGTCAAGCTGACGACGGAGTATCGCGGCGTCATCAGCGACCGTGCCTACACGCTGTCGACCTTTGCGCTGACTGGCTTCGCGAACTTCGCGTCGATCGGCATTCTGCTCGGCGGCATCGGCGCGATGGCCCCCAGCCGCCGCGGAGACCTGGCGAGACTCGGGATGAAGGCGCTGCTCGGCGGCTTTCTGGCGACGATGATCAACGCGTCGATCGCGGCGATGCTGATCGGATGACGACGCCATCCGGAAGACCCGGGTTCAATGAGATCGACGCGGCTGCTTCCTGGATTCGCGGGAGAGCCGGCGGGCGCGCGCCCGAAATTGCCATCGTGCTCGGCTCGGGACTCGGCGGATTCTTTGATCGCCTGACCGATGCGTTCGCGATCGAATATGCCGATGTGCCAGGCTGGCCTGCGACGGCTGTTGCGGGACATGCCGGGCGTCTCGGTATCGGGACGCTCGCGGGAAAGACGGTCGCGGTCCTCAGCGGACGCGTCCACATGTACGAAGGGCACGAGATGGACCGCGTCGTGTTCGCCACGCGCGTGATCGCGCGTCTGGGCGTGAAGACGCTCATTCTTACGAATGCAGCCGGCGGCATCAATAAGGCGTTCGGCAAGGGCGCCCTGATGGTGCTTGACGATCACATCAACTTTCTCGGCCGCAATCCGCTGACGGGCCCGAACGACGATCGTTTCGGCCTGCGGTTCCCCGACATGACCGAGGTGTACTCGGCGCGCCTGCGGGGCATCGCCGACGAGGCCTCGCGCGAGCGCGGCGTGCCGGTGTATCACGGCGTCTATATCGCCGTGCCCGGCCCGAGTTACGAAACGCCGGCAGAGATCCGCGCGTTCCGCACGCTTGGTGCCGACGCCGTCGGCATGTCCACGGTGCCCGAAGCGATCGCCGCGCGGCACATGGGCCTCGACGTGCTGGGCATCTCATGCATCACGAACATGGCGGCCGGCATGCTGCCCGAGACACTCAGTCACGACGAAGTCTTCGAGATCGCCAACCGCGTGAAGGACGCCTTCACCGCGCTACTGGAGGGCATCATTGAGCGCGCCTGATCCACACATCGAAGAGCGGCTGGTGAGCGCGGCGAGGGATGCACGGACTCGCGCGATCGCGCCATATTCGCACTTTCAAGTTGGCGCGGCGCTCTTGCTTGCCGACGGCGGCATCGTAAGCGGCTGCAACATCGAGAACGCGACATACGGACTGACCATCTGCGCCGAACGTGTGGCTCTTGTAAAGGCGTTGTCGGAAGGGAAGCGCGACTTCGTGGCCCTGGTGGTGTCGGCTGACGCCGCACGGCCGACGCCGCCGTGCGGCGCGTGCCGTCAGCTCCTATGGGAATACTGCGGCGACATCCCGGTTATCATGGCCAACGCGCGCGAGGTGA
Organism: Vicinamibacterales bacterium; assembly: GCA_040902895.1. Lineage (GTDB taxonomy): Bacteria > Acidobacteriota > Vicinamibacteria > Vicinamibacterales > SCN-69-37 > JALYRV01. The sequence goes on from JBBDWL010000129.1 coordinate 56,229, forward strand.
CGATGCGCACGTCGCTCGGCGTGCTGCTGCCGGAACCGTTCGGGCCTGAAAATCTGAAATAGCGCAGTCACGACGCCGGAGGGCCTCATGTTACTCGGCCACGACCTTCGTCACTCCGTGCGGGCGCTCCGCAGATCGCCTTGGTACGCCGCAACCGTCGTCGCCGTCATCTCGCTCAGCATCGCCATGATGACAGCCGTTTTTGCGGTTGTTGACGGCGTGCTGTTCCGGCCGCTGCCGTATCCGGATTCGGAGGACGTGTTCGCGGTAGGTGGCGTGTTCGAAGGCGACCAGGAGCCGCTCGAGCGGCTCGTCGGCATGATCTCGCCGCGTGAGCTGAATGCGTGGCGGTCATCCGTTCCCGATGTGCCCATCACGCTGCTTGGCTATTCGAGCGTGACGCTGGAGGACGGAAGCTTCGCGCTCGCCGCAACCGTGGACCGGCAGTTTTTCGATGTGTTCGGGGTGCGTCTGCTGGTCGGCGGCTTCGCGGAGGCAGACGTCGCCGGACCAGTGCCGGTGCGGCCGATTCTCATCAGCCACGCGCTCTGGCAGAGCCATTTCAACGGCGACCCGGATATCGTCGGACGAATCTTCACGCCGCACGGCTTCAGGAGTGTTCCGCATCGGATCGCGGGCGTGCTCGATCGCGACGGCTTCGTGCCGCCGCTGCCAGGCCGCCCGGGTTCGTGGGTCCGGCAGCGTTCGCGGATCGACGCGCTGTTTCCGAACACGCTCGCGCCAGGCTTCGGTGAGCGCATCGGTGTGGCGTTCGCGCGCGTGCCTGCCGCGCGCGCCGCGGCCGTTGAATCGGTGCTCGACGCGGCTGTCATCGCCTATCGATCCACGGTGCCGCCGCCCCGCCGGCCGTTCACCTCGGTCGCACAGCGTCGAGGGATGGGCGCGTACGACGGTGCGTCCTTCGTCCCGATCGCCGAGTTTGCCACCGCGCGTCAGCGGCCGATTCTCGCAATCGTCTTCGCCACCGCCGTTGGACTCGCGCTGCTCGTCATGTTGAACGCCGGCGCGCTCGCGACGGCCCGCGCGCAACAGCGGCTGCGGGAGATGGCGCTGCGCCGCTCGCTCGGCGCACGCACGCGCGATCTGCTGCGCACCGCTCTGGTCGAGCAGAGCCTGTTGACAGCGGCGGGCGCGGCTCTCGGGCTCCTGCTTGCGCCGTCGCTGCTGCGTCTGATCGCGCGGGAGCTGCCGGCGGGACTGGAACTGATCAAGGAGGTACGTGTCGACTGGCGCGCGGCGTCGGTCGTCGCGATGGTCGCGGCGGCAATGGCGGCTGGCGTCGCAGTCTTGAGCGCGCGGTTCGCCGTGCGACACGCGGCGCTGAATCCGCTGCTGGCCATGGGGCCCGGCGGCGGCCGCGCAGGCGCACGGGTCGCGCGCGTTCTCGTGGCGGGGCAGATCGCCCTGGCATTCGGCCTTGTGCTGGGCGGAGCGCTCTTTCTGAGGAGCCTGGGCCTCGTCTGGAGCGAAGACACGGGGCTGCGAACTCGCGATGCCGCGCTGCTCCGTGTCTCGTTCGCGGAACGGGCCGACCCTTCGCGGCAGCTCCAGCTGCTCGAGACGGTACGCGGCGTCCCGGGCGTCGCGGCCGCTGGAGCCGTCGACAGATCGATCCTGGAGAACTTCGACGGCAGTTCATCTGTGTTCCGGGGGCCTGACGGTGGCCCGCCGCCGGCTCCGGTACCGTTGGTGGCGAGGGTGACTTCCGGTTTCTTCGACGCCGCCGGCATCAGGCTGATCGCGGGGCGGCTGCCGACCGACGCCGAGCTCGACGCCGGAGCGCCGGTGATCGCCGTCAGCGAAACATTGGCGGACCGCTATTGGCCGGATGAAGATCCGATCGGCCGATCGCTCCGATCCGGACGGCTCGAAAGCAGAGTCGTCGGTGTCGTGCGCGACGCGCGGCTCGTCGCCGTGGACGCCGCCCCGACCGGGACCATCTTCGCCGGTCTGGATCGCGACGCTGCCTTCATGAGGTTGTTCGTTGCGTTCCGCGGGCAGGCGGATCTGGTGCTCACGCGGCTCGTTGCGCAGGTTCCGGAAGCCGACCCGCTCGCCCGCGTCATCGAGGCGAAGATGATCGATGAGATTGCCGCGGAGTCCGTGCGTCCCCGCACGCTCAGCGCCATTGCGGCGTCCGGCTTCGCTCTGGGCGCGCTGGTCCTGACTGCGATCGGCCTGTTCGGCCTGGCTGCACAAACGACCGGCAGGCGCACTCGAGAGATGGGCATCCGGCTCGCGCTCGGTGATACCCCGGCGGGCCTCATTCGCCTGGTCGCCCGAGGGCAGGCCGCGACGCTGCTTGGAGGCCTGGCGGCGGGCGCGCTACTGGCAGCGGCCCTTGTGCGGCTCATCTCGTCGTACCTCTATGGCGTGACCGCGTACGACGCCACGACATGGATGCTGGCGGCTTCCGTGGTCTCCGTGGCTGCCGCCGTGGGTACGCTCGTGCCGGCTCTGCGCGCAAGTGGCGTCAGCCCGGTCGAAGCGCTGCGGGCGGAGTAGAACTCCGAACTATCATTTAGTTAATGCTCCCGACCATCGCCTGGGAAGAGGACGCGATCGTGATGATCGATCAGCGGAAGCTGCCCGGCCAGGAAGTCTACGTGCGCTGCACGACCGCCGCGGAAGTCGCGAAAGCCATCCGCACGATGGTGATCCGCGGCGCTCCGGCGATTGGCGTCGCCGCCGCAATGGGCCTCGCGATCGGGATGCGGCGCAGCAAATCGACCGGCACGCGCAACTTCACCGCGGAGTTCACGAGGCTGTGCCAGCTGATGGGCGAGACGCGGCCGACCGCCGTGAATCTCTTCTGGGCCATCGAGCGCATGAAGCACTCGTTGTCCCAAGGGCTGCTCGCCGGCGAATCCACCGAACAGTTGACGGCGCGGCTCGAGCGCGAGGCGCGCGCGATTCATGATGAAGACATTGCGTGCTGCCGGGCGATGGGCCGGCACGGCGCGGAGCTCATTGGTCAGACCTCCCGCATCCTCACGCATTGCAACGCCGGGGCACTCGCAACCGCGGGCTATGGATCGGCCCTCGGCGTCGTCCGGGCCGCGGTGGAGCAGGGCAAGCATGTCGCGGTGTTTGCCGACGAGACACGGCCGTTTCTACAGGGCGCGCGGCTCACCGCATGGGAGCTGATGCGTGACGGCATCGATACGACTGTCATAACGGAAGGCATGGCCGGACCATTGATGCGCAGCGGCGGCATCGATCTCGTCGTCGTCGGCGCCGACCGCATCGCCGCTAATGGCGACGTCGCCAACAAAATCGGGACGTATACCGTTGCCGTGATGGCGCACGAACACGGTATTCCTTTCTACGTGGCTGCGCCGTCCTCGACGATCGATCTCGGCACGCCCGATGGCGACGGCATCCCGATCGAGCAGCGAAATCCAAAAGAAATCTCGCACCTGGGTCCCACGCGGCTGACGCCGGAGGGCGCGAAGATCTGGAATCCGGCGTTCGACGTGACGCCGCACCGTTACATCGCCGGCATCATCACGGAAAAGGGCATTCTGCGCCCGCCGTACGCAGAGAGCCTGAAGGCCGCGCAGGGAGCGGAGCGGAGCATCGGGGCCCCGCGAGCGACCGAGCCAGGCGGGGTGCAGGGGACCCCGCCGGAAATTAATCGATGAATGTCCTCGGCATCGAGACATCGTGCGATGAGACGGCCGCGGCGGTTGTTGCGTCGACAGGCGATCTGCGCAAGCCGTGGCAGATGCTCTCGAACGTCATCGCGTCACAGGTCGATATCCATCGCGAGTGGGGCGGCGTCGTGCCCGAGCTTGCCTCGCGGCAGCATCTGCGCGACATCTGCGGCGTGGTCGAACGCGCGCTTGGCGACGCGCGGCTTTCGCTCGATGACGTGAATGCGATTGCGGTGACGCGCGGCCCAGGGCTGGTGGGATCGCTGCTGGTCGGCATCTCGTTCGCGAAAGCGGTGGCCGCCGCCCGCGGTCTGCCCATCGTCGGTGTGCATCATCTGGCCGGGCATATCGAATCGATATTTCTCGAGCACGGCGCCATCGAGCTTCCCGCGGTGGTGCTCGTCGTATCGGGCGGCCATACCAGCCTGTACGTCGTGCCATCACCGGGCACCTACGAACTGGTGGGACGCACGCGTGACGATGCGGCGGGCGAGGCGTATGACAAAGTGGCGCGCGTCATGGGGCTGGGGTATCCCGGAGGCCCCGCGCTCGACCGCGCGGCGGGCACCGGCGACGACACGGCCGTGAAGTTCACGATGCCGCGCATGACGCATCCCGATCGCAACGATCCGCGCGCCGCGCTCGCCGTGGAGTTCAGCTTCAGCGGACTCAAGACAGCTGTCGTGCGGCACATCGAGAAACGCGGCGGCGCGCCGCTCTCGGATTCGGAGCTGGCCGATCTTGCCGCGAGCTTTCAGCGCGTGGTCGTCGATACGGTGCTGACGCGTACGCTCGAGATGGCTGAACGGCTTGGAGCGAAGAGCATCGGCATTGCCGGCGGTGTGTCGGCCAACAGCCGCCTGCGCCGCGATGCGGAGACACGCGCCGCGGCCGCCGGCATCCCGGTCTTCATCCCGCGGCTGTCGCTCTCGACGGATAACGCGGCGATGATCGCGGCCGCAGGCCTGCGCAAACTCGAGCTCGGCCAACCCGGCCCGGCCGACTTCACAGTCGCCGCAAGCCTTGCGATCGAGTAAATGCTCGTCCACACCGACTATCTCTTCTTCACCACCAAGCAGCGGCAGGAATTCATCCGCATCACCGATGACATCCAGCGCATCGTCGACGCCAGCGGCGTCGCCGAGGGCACGGTGCTCGTCTCGGCGATGCACATCACGGCCGGCGTCTATGTGAATGACTGGGAGAGCGGGCTGATCCACGACTTCCAGGTGTGGCTCGAGACGCTCGCGCCGTCGGGGCTCGACTATCGCCATCATCAGACAGGTGAAGACAACGCCGACGCGCATCTCAAGCGCACGATCATGGGACACCAGGTCACGCTGCCCATCACGAAGGGCCGGCTCGATCTCGGTCCCTGGGAGCAGATCTTCTATGCCGAGTTCGATGGCCAGCGCCGCAAGCGTGTCGTGGTGAAGGTCATGGGCATCGCGTGACGCACGCGCCGACCGATCCCTTCGACATCGTTCGCCGCCTGTATCGCGCCGTCAACGAATCGGATCTGGAGACGATCGCGGGTCTGCATGCGGCCGATGCGGTGGCCGAGCAGGTGTTCGACGGCACGTTCGTTGTCGAAGGCCGGGAGGCCATTGCTGCCGCCTACGCCGCCGGGCCGCCGCATCGAACAATAGAGGTACGCACCATCGGCGGCATCGAGACCGGCTGGGGCTGGGTGCAGGCCGACTGGCTCGAAAAGGGGGACGGGTCTCATTTTCGCGCCGGCCACAGTCATTTCCTGATCGAGAACGCGCGCATCCGGCGCCATCGGCGCGTCGTCACAGCCGAAGGGGATTCGCGCGAGCGCGTCGAGCTGCCGCCGCCGGGATCGCGGCGCTATCCGGCACGACCCATCGCCGGCGTCGGTGCCGTGATATTGATCGACGGCGGGCGGCCCACGCCTGGCGTCGTGCTGATCAAGCGGCTGCACGAACCCCTGGCGGGACACTGGAGCCTGCCAGGCGGCACGCTCGACCTTGGTGAAACACTCGAATCAGCTGTCGCGCGTGAAGCGCTGGAAGAGACCGGCCTCATCGTCGACGTGGGACCCATCGTTGACGTCTTCGATCGCATCCTGCTCGACGAGGCGGGGAAGGTCCGCTACCATTTCGTGCTCATCGACTATCTATGCCGCCCAATCGGCGGCGAGCTGCGCGCCGGGTCGGACGCCGCGGACGTCGCGATCGCCGAACCTGATGAACTCGAGAACTATCGCCTCACCGGAAAGGCCTTCGACGTGATTCAGAAGGCGTTGATGATGAGTCGCGAACGAACGGAGCGGGGCGATGGGGCCCCGCGAGTGAGTGAGCCAGGCGGGGTGCAGGGGACCCCGCCGAGAGAAAAATGAATAGAGCCGACGCCCTTGCGCTGATGACCGAGTACACCCAGAGCGAGAGCCTGCGGAAGCACATGCTTGCCGTCGAGGCGGCGGTGCGCGGCTATGCTCGTGAGTTCGGTGAGAACGAAGAAGAGTGGGGCGTCGTCGCGCTGCTGCATGATTTCGACTACGAGAAGTGGCCCAGCCGTGAGGATCATCCGTTTCGCGGCGTCGAGATTCTGAAGGCGAAGGGGTATCCCGAGTGGGTGACGCGCGCGATCCTCTCGCATGCCGACTATTCCGGCGTGCCGCGCGAGACGCGGCTCGAGAAGACACTGTTTGCGTGTGACGAAATGGCCGGATTCGTGACGGCGGCGGCGCTCGTGCGGCCGAGCAAGAGCGTGCTCGATCTCGAACCGGCGTCGGTCATCAAGCGGATGAAGGACAAAGCGTTCGCCCGCGGCGTGAGCCGCGACGATCTGCGCAAAGGGGCCGAAGCGCTGGGGCTTCCGCTCGAGGAGCACACCGGCAATGTCATTCGTTTTCTGCGAGCCGAGGCCGACGCGCTCGGTCTCAGGGGAACGCTGTAGCGAAACTGTCCGTATATGGGATCGTCTGTGACCTCCACATCCATTTCAGATATCTCTGACGCACCGCAGGCGGCGGTGATCCCGGCCGAAGCGGGCACATCGGCCGTGGTGCTCGATCGCGTGACCGTGGCCTACGGAAAAAATCGCGCCCTTCAAGAGGTCAGCGCCGTCTTTCCGCGCGGCGCGGTCGGGCTGCTCGGGCCGAATGGCGCGGGCAAGAGCACGATGCTGAAGTCGCTGCTCGGCTTCATCAAACCCTCGGCCGGATCGATGCGCGTGCTCGGCCTCGACGTGGCGTCACAGCCGCTCGAGATACGGGCGCGTCTGGGATACATGCCCGAGAACGACGCGCACATCCCCGGCATGAACGCCGTGACGTTTGTCGCGTACTGCGCGCAGCTGGCCGGCCTGCCGCAGGCCGACGCCATGCAGCGCGCGCATGAGGTGCTCTATTACGTCGGCCTGGGCGAAGCGCGCTATCGCAACGTCGAGACGTATTCGACCGGCATGAAGCAGCGCATCAAGCTGGCGCAGGCGCTGGTGCACGATCCGGATCTGCTGTTTCTCGACGAGCCCACGAACGGCATGGATCCGAAGGGCCGCGAAGAGATGCTCGAGCTGGTGCGCGACATCGCGCACAACAAGGGCATCAGCCTGATTCTGTCGTCGCACCTGCTGCCTGACGTGGAATACACCTGCGACCACGTGGTGGTGATGGACAAAGGCCGCGTGGCCACCTACGGCTCGATCGACGAGCTCAAAGGGCCCGCCGGCCGCGTGTACGAGGTGCGCATCAAAGGCGAGCTTCACAAGTTCATCGCGGCGCTCGAGGCGCAGGGCATCGAATGCCATGAGACCGACGAGGACATCATGCGCGTGTTCGTGCCTGCCAGCCATGCGGCAGGCGAGGCGCGCCGCGTGTTCGAGCTGGCCGCGGCGCAGGGCGTGCAGGTGCGGCATTTGCGTCCGAGTCTGCCGACGCTCGAGGATGTGTTCGCGAAAGCCATAGGAGAGGCATGAGCCCGATCCACGATCAAACGTACCGGCGGTACGCGGGGCACCGCGAGCCGCCGGGCAAGACCTGGGCGGTGATCGCGTGGGCCGGCATCCGGAACATGCTCACCAAACGCGCGTTCCTCGGCCTGCTGATCTTTGCCTGGGTGCCGTTTCTGGTCAGAGCCGTGCAGTTCTATGTCGCGGCGAACTATCCGCAGGTGTCGCAGATCATCGCGCCGAACGCCGCGACCTTCCGCGACTTCGTCTCGCAGCAGGGCACCTTCGCGTTCTTCATCACGATCTACGTCGGCGCCGGCCTGATCGCGAGCGACCGCCGCGCGAATGCGCTGCAGATTTATCTGTCGAAGCCGATTCGACGCGTCGAGTACATCGGCGGCAAGCTCGCCACGCTGCTCTTCTTCCTTTTGGGCGTCACGCTGCTGCCGGCGCTGCTGCTGCTGCTGATCCAGATCAGTTTCGCCGCGAACATCGGCATCCTCCGCGCGCATCCATTCCTGCCGGCCTCTATCGTGCTGGCCACGCTGATTCAGACACTCGTGATGTCGTGCACGATGCTCGCGCTGTCGTCGCTGTCGAACAGCCCGCGCTACGTCGCGATTCTCTATACCGGTGCCATCTTCTTCACCACCGCGATCTTCGGGGCGCTGGCCGCCATTACCGGCGGCACGCGCGTGGCCTGGATCTCGATCACCTCGAACGTGTCGCAGGTCACCGACGCCGTCTTCCGCCAGGCGCCGGGCTATCAGTCGCCGTGGCAGGTGTCGCTGCTGGTGATTCTCGGGCTGATTGCCATATCGGTATCGGTGCTCGAACGCCGCGTGAAGGGCGTGGAGGTGGTGTCGTGAGCGCCGTGGTGACCTCGGAACATCTCTCGAAGTGGTACGGGCAGGTCATCGGCCTCAATGACGTGACGGTGTCGGTGCCGTCAGGCATCACGGGCCTGCTCGGGCCGAACGGCGCCGGCAAGTCGACGTTCATGAAGCTGATCACCGGCCAGCTCAAACCGAGCAAAGGGGACGTGAAGGTGCTCGGCGAGCCGATCTGGGGCAATCCGAAGCTCTTCTTCCGCATCGGCTTCTGCCCAGAGCAGGACCGCTTCTACGAGCGCATGACGGGCCTCGAGTGGGTCACGACGCTCGTGCGCCTCAACGGCTACGACGAGGCTGCGGCGAAATCGGCCGCGGAACGGGCGTTGACGCTGGTCGACCTGATGGAAGCGGCCAACAAGAAGATCGGCGCCTACAGCAAAGGCATGCGCCAGCGCGTGAAGCTCGCACAGGCCATCGTGCACGATCCCGAACTGATCATCCTCGACGAGCCGCTCGGCGGCATGGATCCCATCGGCCGCCGCAAGACCATCCGCATGATTCGCGAATGGGCGAAGCAGGGCAAGAGCATCCTCGTCTCGAGCCACATCCTGCACGAGATCGAGTCGATGACGGCTAACATCCTCCTCATTAATAACGGCCGCATTCTCGCGGAAGGCAACGTCCACCAGATTCGCGAGCTCATCGACGAGCATCCGCACAGCGTGCACGTCCGCGCCGCTGACCCGCGCCGTCTCGCCCGCGAGTTCCTGACCAGGGACGATGTGTTGAGCATGAGATTCGAGCCGGGCGCGGTGGTGGTCGAGACCGCGAAGCCGGATCTGTTTTATTCGAGACTGACCGACATCGCGGCGGCGGGCGAGCACGGTACGATCGACGAGGTCACGTCACCCGACGACAATCTGCAGGCCGTCTTTCAGTACCTGGTGAAGCAGTGATGCAGGACTCGATACGATCTACAATTTCCAATACGCCCCAGCACACCGCTCCCGGTTTTCTCTATAGCGCTTTCCGCGTCTTCGACTTCTCTCTGAGTCAGATGCTCTGGTCGCGGCGCACGATTTTCATGCTGCTCGTCGTCGGCGTGCCGGTCGTGCTCGCCACCGTGGTCCGGCTGATCGATCAGCTCTCGACGAGCGCGATGCAGGTCAACGGCGTCGCGATGGACGGCCCGGCGATCTTCGGCATGATGATCTGGATGTTCTTTGTCCGGTTCAGCGTGCCGGTGCTGAGCATCTTCTATGGCACGGCGCTCATCGCCGACGAGGTCGACGACAAGACGATCACGTTCCTCTTCACGCGTCCCATCCCGCGCGGCGCGGTGCTCGTAGGCAAGTACCTCGCGTTTCTCGCCAGCACGCTGCTGGTCGTGCTGCCCTCGGTGATGCTCGTATGGCTGCTGGTCGTGCCGATCCGCGGCACGCTCGGCGGATCGTTCATCCCGCTCGTCAAGGACCTGGCGATCCTGGCGGCCGGGTTCGCCGTCTACGGCGCGTTCTTCGCCTTCATCGGGGCGAAGTTCAAGCGTCCGCTGATGATCGCGCTCTTCTTCGTGTTCGCCTGGGAGAACGCCGCGCTGCTGTTCCCGGGCTACATGCGCCGCTTCACGATCGCCCATTACCTGCAGGGCCTCGTGCCGCACACGATGCCCTCTGACAGCGCGGTCACCCTGATCCAGTCCGTGTTCCAGGAGACGCCGACGCTCGGGACCAGCCTCTTCTGGCTGGCCGTGATCTGGGCCGTCTTCCTATGGCTGGCCGCCCGGGTCGTCGAGCGGCGGGAGTACGTGCTGGAGCAGTAGGCCTTGGGCCTAGTGCCTAGTGGCTAGGGCGGGAACGGCCCTCAGCCCGACCCCGTATAATCCCTCTAGAGGGTCTGCCCATGACAAAGAGTACGCGCTACCTCGCCTTTGGCTCTGCCGCAATCGTCGTTTTCGGGCTGTGCACGGGCCTTGTGGCCTATTACGGGGGCATCCCCTCACTGACCGCCTCACGTGTGGGCCCGCCAGAGCTGGCCCTGGTGCCGGCCGATGCCAGCATCGTGGCCTTTGCCGACGTCAGAGATGTCATGGACTCCGAGCTCAGGCAGAAGCTGCGCGAGGCGCTGCCGGGCGACCAGAAAAAGCGTGAAGAGCTGCAGCGGCTCACCGGCATCGACATCGAGCGTGACATCGACCGGGTCGTGGCCGCCGTTGGCGCCGACGCCGAGCATTCCGTGGTGGCCTTCCTCAGCGGCCGGTTCAACCCCACCCAGATCGAATCACTCGCCCGCCAGCATGGCGGTGAAGTGGTCGACTACGGCGGAAAGCGACTGATCCGGGGGATGCGGCCGAAGCACCCAGACAATCACAGCGTCGCGACCGCGCGCGTTCACGGCACTGCGCACGCCGCGAAAGCCGATGTTCACCCGCATTCCGGCGACGACAGTCCGGCGCTGGCCTTCATCGAGCCTAACGTGCTCGCGATTGGCGCCGAGACCGCCGTGAAAAGGGCGATCGACACACAGAAGTCGGGTCAGAACATCACCACGAACGGCGATGTGATGAAGATCATCTCGAGCGTGGCGACGGGCAACAACGTGTGGGCCGTCGGCCGCATGGATCACTTCGTCAGCCGCCTTCCGCAGGAAGTGGCGATGCGCATGCCGCCGATTCAGTGGTTCGCGGCGACGGGACGCGTCAATGGAGGCATCCACGCGAGCCTGCGCGCCGAGGCCGTCGACGATCAGGCGGCCGAGAATCTGCGCGACGTCGTGAGAGGCGGCCTGGCGCTCGTGAAGATGCAGAGCGCGGATCCGAAGATGGCTTCGCTCGCGCAGAGCATCCGCCTCGAAGGCAGCGGCAAGACGGTGTCGGTGAGCTTCACGGTGCCCGCCGAGTTGATCGACCTGTTGCTTGCGAAAGGCCCGCGGGGGCTCGTTCAGAATTAAAAGTTGGTAAGTTGAAAATTCAAAATTGAGAAGGCCGGGCGGCTGGGGACTCTCAGCCGCCCTTCGTATTTAAGCTACACTTCGCCGCGCGGTGTCTGAACTCATCTTCTTTTACGGCACGCTGATGGCGGGGTTCGATCGGCGGCGGCGCGCCGGGATCGATGACAAGCTGGCGTATGTCGGCCGCGCGCACATCCGCGGACATCTGTTCGATCTCGGTATCTATCCGGCCGCGGTGCCCGCGCCCGACGGGCAGGTGTGGGGCGAAGTCTATCGCACCGACGCGCCGCGCGAGGTGCTCACGGCGCTCGACGACATCGAAGGCTATCGCGCCGACGATCCCGACAAGAGCCTCTATGCGCGGCAGCGCGCGCGCGTCATTCTGCCGGATGGCCTTGCCGATGAGGCCTGGGTCTACTTCTACAACGCCCCGCTCGGGCAGGCTCCGCGGATTGAGTCGGGCGATTACCTCGCGCACGTCACGCGACGGTAGCACAGGGCGATCAGACTCGCGCTTCCTTCGCTTTTTTGATGTAGCGCTGGATCGCCTTCCGTGCGTGATCCGCCGGCTCGATGAACTCGATGCCGGTGCGATACAGCACCTGATTGGTATCGACGTCGCTGATCCGGCAATGGACTACGCGTCCTTTGACGACGACGGGCTTGTCGTCGAGCGGGAGCCGGAAATCGAGCAGCGCATCGAGCTGCAGAGGCGTGCGCGTTTCGATCTGCATCCCGCCGACGCCGAGCTCGGTCACGGTCATCGGCTGAAACACCATCACGCCGCCCACCAGCTCGCCCAGGATAGGAATCCGGTCGCCGTCCCGCCGCTCGTCTCGCCCCACTCGCGGGACTATAACACCGACCCCGCTTACTGTTTAATGAGTCCATGCCTTCATCGAGTACGACCGTCACGACCTACATGAACTACATCGGCGGCGAGTGGGTGCCGTCAGAATCGGGCAAGACCTTCGAGAACCGGAATCCGGCGAACACCGACGATGTGATCGGCCTCTTCCAGAAGTCGACCGCAGCCGACGCGACACGGGCGGTCGATGCCGCGGCGCGGGCCTACGAGGACTGGCGCCTCGTGCCGGCCCCGAAGCGCGGCGAAATGCTCTTCCGCGCCGCGCAGATCATTGCCGATCGCAAGGAAGCCTTTGCGCGCGACATGACGCGCGAGATGGGCAAGGTGCTGGCCGAGACGCGCGGCGACGTGCAGGAAGCGGTCGACATGAGCTTCTTTCTGGCCGGTGAAGGCCGGCGGCTGCACGGCCAGACCACGCCCTCGGAGCTCCGCAACAAGTTCGCGATGTCTACCCGGGTGCCGCTCGGCGTCTGCGGCATCGTGACGCCGTGGAATTTCCCGATGGCGATTCCCTCGTGGAAGATCATTCCGGCACTGGTCGCGGGCAATACGGTGGTGCTCAAGCCGGCCACGCTCACGCCGCTGTCGGCGCTCAACTTCGTCACCGCGCTGATCGATGCGGGCATTCCCAAGGGCGTCGTGAACCTGGTGACCGGCGGCGGCGGCGACGTCGGCAACGCCATCGTCGAGGATCCGCGCGTGCGCGTGGTGTCGTTCACCGGTTCGACGGAAGTAGGCCGCGAAGTGTCGATGCGGGCGGCGCCGTCGTTCAAGAAGGTGCACCTCGAGATGGGCGGCAAGAACATCATCATGATCATGGACGATGCCGACCTCGAGCTCGCCATTGAGGGCTGCGTGTGGGGCGGGTTCGGCACGACAGGGCAGCGCTGCACGGCCGCCAGCCGGGTGGTGGTGCACGAGAAGGTGCACGACGCCTTCGTCGACGGGTTCGTGAAACAGGTCAAGGCGCTGCGCGTGGGCGATGGACTCGACGAGCGCATCCAGATGGGCCCTTCCGTGAACGAAGGGCAGCTCGGCACGGTGACGGAGTACGTCGCGATCGGCCAGGCCGAGGGCGCCACGCTGGCGTGCGGCGGCACGCGGCTGTCGGATGGCGCGTACGCGAAAGGCTTTTTCCACGAGCCGACGATTTTCACTGACGTGACGCCCTCGATGCGAATCGCGCAGGAAGAGATCTTCGGCCCCGTCGTTTCCGTGATGACGTGCGGATCGCTCGAGGAGGCGATCGCCATCGGCAACGGCGTCATCTACGGCCTGTCGGCGTCGATCTACACGCGCGACATCAACCGCGCGTTCACCGCAATGCGCGACCTCGACACCGGCATCTTCTACGTGAACGCGCCCACCATCGGCGCCGAGGTGCACCTGCCGTTTGGCGGCACCAAGGCCACGGGCAACGGCCACCGCGAAGCGGGCATCGCCGCACTCGAGGTGTTCTCGGAATGGAAGTCGATTTACGTCGACTTCAGCGCCAGGCTGCAGCGGGCGCAGATCGACACCGAGCAGATCTAACGCATGGTCATTCAGGCGGCCGCCGTTTATATCGCGGTGTACCTGCTTGCCGCCTGGCTGGCGGATGGCACGCGGGCGGTCTTTTGGATTCGCGCCGCCGGACCGCTGCTGCCGGCGCTGGCGGCGATCGCCGTCATCGCGGGGCGCAGAACCGACTGGCAGGGCGCCCAGTCGGTATTCTGGACGGTCATTGGCGCAGGCCTGGCCATCTGGAGCGTCGGACACATCGGGTTCGTCGAGGCCAACCTGTTCACCGGAACCCTGCCGCACTGGCTCGACTGGCACACGACCTTCAGCCTCGTGGGCGGCGGCGCGGCGCCACTGCTCGCGCTGCTGGCACGTCCCCATCGGGGACGTCGCCCCTTTGCCGTGCCCGCCATCATGCTCGACATCGCGTCGATGGCGGTGCTCTTTCTGTTCATCTACACCTATTTCGTGCTCGCGCCGAATCTGGGCGCGGCGTCGGGCACCGCGGAGCGATCGCTTCAGGTGGTGATCATCATCCAGCGCCTGCTCATCCTCGGCTGCTTCGCGGCGGCGGTCTGGGCGGCGCGCGGCACGGCGTACGCGCGCGTCTTCGCGGGACTTCTTGCCGCGCTCGTGACAGGCTTCGTGTTTCGCATAGTGCTGAGCGTGCAGGTGCTCGACGATGGGCTGCCGCCCGGGGCGCTGCCGCAGGCGGTGCTCGATCTGGCCTGGATCGTTCCGTACTTCGGATGGACATGGGGCGCATACGCCGCGCCGTCATCCGCCGCCGGCGCGGAGCCCGCGGTGGCCGATGACGTGCCGTGGTGGCCGAGCGCGCTCGCCGTGGCGGTGATTCCGGTCGCCGGCTATGGCGTGCGGCTGGCGGCGCCGCTCGGCGCGCCCGTTGACGAATTGCGCGACCTGCTGACCGCCTTTGCCACGGTCGTCGGCGTCATCCTGCTGTCGGCGCGGCTGGCGTCACAGCGCGGCGACGTGCGCCGGTCGAATGCCCGGGCGCGCCTGCTCGCAGCGGCGGTCGAGCAGACCGACAACCTCGTGATGGTCGTCCGCAAGGACGGCCGTATCGAGGACGCCAATGCCGCGATGCTGCGCGCGCTCGGCCACGATCGCGCGTCGATCGCGCGCAGCATGTTCGCCGACACGATGGTGAGCCCGCTGGAGGACTTCGGACAGCGGATTGAAGCCGACGTGCGGCGCGAAGGCATCTGGCGGGGCGCGTTCAGCCGCCGCCGCCGCGACGGAACGACCTTTCCGGTGGCGGCGACGGTCGTGCCGCTGCTCGATGCGGACGGCGACATGTCGCACTTCGTCGGCGTCGAGCGCGACATCACGGACGATCTGCGGATGCGCGACGAGCTCGTGCGCGCCGAGCGCATGTCCGCAGTCGGCGAGCTGGTCGCCGGCGTCGCGCATGAAATCAACAACCCGCTGCAATCGATCCTCGGGTGCGCCGAGATCCTGTCCGAGGGGGTGTCGGATCCGGAGCTGCGGCGCGACGTCGCGCTCATTCGCACGGAAGCGGGCCGGGCGCGCGAGATCGTCCGCAGCCTGCTCTCGTTCGTGCACCGGCGGCCCACCGGGCGGGTGCCGACCGATCTGAACGAAATCATCGGCGAGGCCGTCTCGCTCCGGGGCTATCACCTCAAACAAGGCGGCGTGGAGATGGTGGCGGCCTGCGGTGACGATCTCCCTCGCGCCTTTGCCAATCCCGACGAGATTCGACAGCTCGTGCTCAATCTGGTGCTGAACGCGGAGCATGCGGTGATGGCCGCGCCGCCGCCGCGCCGCATCACGCTGTCGTCGGGCCGCGCCGAACCGGGCTTCGTGTATCTGGAGGTCACCGATTCAGGTCCCGGGGTCCCTGAGTCTCTGCGCCACCGCATCTTCGAGCCGTTTTTCACGACGAAAGAGGTTGGAGAGGGGACGGGACTGGGACTTTCGATTTCGCACGGCATCGCGGCGGCGCATGGCGGACGACTGGAGCTCGTGCCCGGCAGCGGCGGCGCCTGCTTCCGGCTCGTGCTGCCGACGGCCGCCGCGGCGCCGGCGCCGAAGCTCGCGCCGCGCGTACCAGACGCCGTTCCTCATGGGGGCGTGAAGCGCGCGCTCGTCGTGGACGACGAACCGGGCGTGCGAAGCCTGATCGCGCGCTTGCTGGCGCGCCGCGGATACGACGTGACGGAAGCCGAAGACGGCGAAGCCGCGCTCGCCGAGCTCGAGCGCATGCGCTTCGATCTCGTGTTGTGCGACGTGCGCATGCCGCGCGTGAGCGGACGCATGCTGTTCACCACAGTGCAGGCGCGCGACCCCGAGCTGGCTTCGCGAGTCGTGCTGATGTCGGGGGACACGTTGAGCGCGGACGTCGCGACGTTCGCCGCCGAGCACGGCGTGGCGCTGCTCACGAAGCCGTTCACCGCGAAGGAGCTCGAAGCCGTGCTCCAGAGACTCGCTTAATGAAAAAAGCCCGGCTGCGTGAACGCAGCCGGGCCTGTGTTGCGCCGGTAACCGGATACCGGTTGCCGGCTACCAGTCTAGAACTGGAACCGTGCGTACACCCGCGCGCTGCGGGCGCTCTGGAAGCTGATCCCCTTGCCGCTGCCGTAGCGCGGATCGGGGTTGCCCAGCGAGGGCGTCCTGGCGTGGATTCCAGCCATGACTTCCCGGTAATCGAACCCCCGGAAGAACGCGCTCTGGTCGTTGATGTCGTTCGGGAACGACAGATTGCCATTCAGGTACGGCGATGTGTCGAACGCCGTGACGATGTCCTGATCGAACAGGTTGTCGAGATTGAATTGGATATTCAGCGCCATCGACCGCGGCAGCCGGAATGTGTGGCTGAACAGCAGGTTCGTCTGATTGAAGAACGGTGTGCGGCCAAGATCGCCGTAGCCCTCGACCGGCACGGGCACCGACTTGTAGCTCATCGTGGTCGTGTGCAGCAGCCCGCTGTTCGCGCGGAAGTCCACGCCGATCGACGTGCCCCACGGTGACATGTAGGTCCCCAGCGCCTTGAACTGCACCGGCATGTCGGTGCCCATGCGTCCATAGGTCGCGTTGCCTTTCGAATCGTAGGACATGAAGAGCCCGTCGAACGCGCGCGTCACGTTCGGCGAGTTGCGGCCGGTCTCGCTCTGGCCATTGGAGAGGCCGGTGTAGTTGCCCCACAGCCGGCTGAAGAGCAGGCTGGAGTTGAGCGACCAGTTGTTGTGCAGGCGCCGATTGAACGTGAAATCGACGGCGTCATACACCCGCTTGGCTTTCGGCGTTGGCGGCAAACCAGGAATCGGGAACTCCCCGATACCCTCTCCCGGATTGGCGATGTAGAAAATCTCGGCGCCGAGCACCGGGTCGAGGACGCCGACGTCCTCGATGGCTTTGTTCAGCCACTTGTGCGTGTAGCGCACGCCAAGGCTCATGATGTTCGACAGCTCGTGCTCCAGGCCGATCGTCGCTTCCTGGGTTTTCATGGGCTTGAGATTGGGATCCACGAGCACGTTGCCCAGCTCGTTCGACACGTGACGACGATCGAGCCGTTCGATCAATCGGCCCGGGCAGCCGGTCGATCCCTCGGTGTCGGCACAGTCCACTGAGGCCCAGTCCGGTGTATCGAGGGTGTAGTGGTAGTCCACCCAGCGATCCGCGCCCCAGAGGCCGCGCGGCATGTCGAGCTTCTCGATGTCGTAGAAGACGCCCCATGAGCCGTACGCCTTCCAGCGCGCGTCGCCACGCAGGTCATAGGCGAGGCCGAACCTGGGCGCGATCTTCTCGGAGAACGAGAACGACAGGCTCGGGTTTTCGGGACGGTACGAGGGGATGTTCGTCCGGTCCGTTCGGACGCCGTAGTTGAACGTCAATCGATCGCTCACGCTCCACTGATCCTGCAGGAAGATGCCGACGTTGTGCGACGTGACGTCGCCTGCCGTGAACCTGCGCGAAACCGTGTAGTAGCCGTACGTGCCACGCTGCGGATCGCCGCCGGCGGACGGCTGACGGAAACGGTCCCACTGGAAGACGATATTCGCGAACTGCTGGCCCTCGTCGACACTATTGCTCAGCCGCTCGTACTGCACGCCGACCTTGAGGGAATGCTGGCCCTTCCAGTGCCTGAACGTCGTCGCGTCGACGTTGAAGTTGAAGCGTGAGTTGGCGTCCTTCTCGTTGAAGGTATTGACGGGATTGTCGGCGAAACCGCTTGCCCGGCGGAACTGTTCCGGCACCGCAGCGTACGTGAGATTCGAGTTGGCGAAGGTGCGGCGTGTGCCTTTGAACTGCTCACCGCCAGCACTGAAGTCGTTCTCCTGGTACCAGCCCGACGTCACGTTCAGGAACAGCTGGTCGGTGGCCGTCCAGTCGATCTGTCCGCCGTAGCTATCAGCAGTTCCGAACGTGCGAAGTGTCGGCTGCGGATTGAAATTGAGCGGATTGGCCGTGCTCACCCCACTGGCCGCGTCGAAACTCGGCACCGGCAGGCCTGGATCGCTGCGGCCGTTGTTGCCGTTGAACCTCCCTCGCAGACGGTTCGTCAGCTGCGCGGTGACCGAATACATGTACTGGTCGCTCTTCTCCTCATCCTTGAACGTCTGCGTCTGCGGGCCGTTCGGATTCGGGCTGCGCCAGGTCACCGTCCGGGTCTGGGTGTTGCGCATCGGCGCGGCGCCGCCGAAAAACCACACCCGGTTCTCGAGGATGGGGCCACTCACCTGGAACACCGGCTCGACCCTCGACGTCTCGTGCACACGCGGTGGGAACACGTACTCGAGCGTCTCGTTGTCGATCGTGCTGATGTTGAGCGTCGGCCGTACGTTGCCCTGCAGCTTCTTGTTGAGAGTCGGGCCTTCGTAATTGATGCCAGCCTCGCCACGGAACCGATTCGTGCCGCTCTTGGAGATCGCGCTGATGACGCCGCCCGTGGCCGCGCGGTATTCGGCGCTGTAGCCCGAGCGCTGCACCTGAATCTGCTCGATGAAATCGACGATGACGCGCTTGCCCGAGGCGCCCGTCCGCAGGTTTGTGATATCCATGCCGTCGACCACGTACCGGTTCTCGGTCGCGGTCGCGCCATCGATCATGATTCCGCCCGCGCGTTGGACGCTATTGATTCCGGGGATCCCGACGAGGGCCTCCAGGAAATCGCGGCCTTTTGGAAGCAGGTCGATGGTTTCGGCCGTAATCGTCGTCGACACGGCGTTCTTCTTGACGTCGACGATGGGCGCTTCAGCCCTGACGCTCACGGTCTCGCTGACGGTGCCAACGGTCAGCGTCAGGTCTGCCTTCAGCTGCTGGCCAATCGTGAGCAGCACATCGGTGCGCTGCGCGGTATTGAACCCCTGCAGCGTCGCGACGATGGTGTACGTGCCAACCGGCAGGGCCGGGAAGCGGTAGATGCCGCGTTCATCGGTGGTCGTCGACGCCGTGGCGCCGCTGACGTTCTTCGCTTCCACGGTGACGCCCGGAAGGACGCCGCCGGACGCATCTTTGACGACGCCTTCGATGGCGCCGCGTGTTTCCTGAGCAGCGGCCGGTACAGCAATGGCCAGCGCCAGGAGCATGATCAGGCTCCGTAAGCGGATTAGTCTCATCTTTCCCATCCCCTATGAATCTGTGGCAGCGAACGTGACGGAGGCTTACTTATATGGTACGAACCGCGAGTACACAAGGACGGATTACGTAATCGGCGCGGCCCGACAAAGGCTAAAACGGCCAATTGGTGCGGCGGGACAAGGTATTCTGGTGCGGTTATGCCTGCCCG
>JBBDWL010000130.1:0-14227 GCA_040902895.1 Vicinamibacterales bacterium
ACCGCATGCTCTTCGGCTGGGAAGTGCCGATCCTGTGGCTGCAGTCGATCAACTCGTTCTTCGTCATCACGTTCGCGCCAATCTTCGCGATGGTGTGGCTGGCCCTCGGCAGGCGCGGACAGAACCCGTCGAGCCCGGCCAAGTTCGCGGCGGGCCTGTTCTTCGCGGGTCTGGGATTCCTCGTCATGGTGATGGCGGCCAACCGCGTCATCGACGGCGGCGGCCTCGTCCGGGTCTCGATGATGTGGCTGACGGTCAGCTATCTGCTGCAGACGTGGGGTGAGCTCGCGCTCAGTCCCGTTGGCCTCAGTTCGATGACCAAGCTCGCGCCACGGCGCTTCGCGGGACAAATGATGGGCGTTTGGTTCATGGCTGCCGCACTCGGCAACCTGATCGCCGGCATCGTCGGCGGTCACGTCGATCCCGAGAATCTCAGCCAGATGCCCGAGCTGTTCCAGCGCACGGCGATCTCGCTGTTCGTGGCGGCGGCTGTGCTCGCGCTGCTGATCGTGCCGATTCGCCGGATGATGCGCGAGAGCACCGCCGCCGAGTCGCATTAGAAGATCCTGTCTCCTGTGGCGCTCAAGGAATACCACCGCAAGCGCGACTTCACGAAGTCGCCCGAGCCGGTGGGAGACGAGCAGAAGGACCGCGCGAAGCGCAAGGGCAAGCCGCGGTTCTTCTGCGTACAAAAGCATCTCGCCAGCCATCTTCATTACGACGTCAGGCTCGAGCACGAAGGCGTGCTGCTCTCATGGGCGGTGCCGAAAGGGCCGTCGCTCGATCCGGCCACGAAGCGGCTCGCGATGCACGTCGAGGATCATCCGATCGACTACGGCACGTTCGAAGGCGTGATCCCGTCCGGCTACGGCGCCGGGATCGTCATGTTGTGGGATGTCGGCACGTGGGAGCCCGAAGTCGAAGACGTCAACGCCGCACTCAAGAAGGGCGATCTCAAGTTCACGCTCGACGGATACAAACTGAAAGGCTCGTGGGTGCTCGTCCGTACGCGGGGCTGGGGCTCGTCAAAGGGCTCGTCGCGGGACGACGGAAGAAGCTGGCTGCTGATCAAACATAGAGATGAATGGGCCGGCGACGTCGACATCACCGAGTTCGCGCCGAAGAGCGTCAAGAGCGAAGGCGACCTGGAAGATATCCTTGCTGCGGACAATCCTGACGTCTGGCACACGAACCGGCCGGTCGAAGGCGGGGCTACGGGCGCCATGCTCAAAGGCATCATCGAGAAGGCGGCCAGGATAAAGGCTGCGCGCACGAGTAAGAAGCGATGAACAAAGCCGACTGCATTCTGTTTTCGGGCGGCGCCGCGGGCGCCGAGCAGGCGTTTGGCGAGACGGCCGAGCGGCATGGCATCGAAGAAGTGAACTTCAGCTTCGACGGCCACAATGTGGTGCGGCGTCGCGGGCTGCGGATTCTCAATCATGAGGAGCTGCAGGCCGGTGACGTGAGCCTCGAATACGTGGGACGCCTGATGCACCGCCGCTATAGCGACGCGCCCGCGATCCGCAAAATCCTGCAGACCATCTGGTATCAGGTGAACAACGGGCAGGAGATCTATGTCATCGGCACCATCCAGCAAGACGGCACCGTGCGCGGCGGCACGGGCTGGGGTGCCGAGTTCGCGAAGCTCTGTAACAAGCCCCTGCACGTCTTCGATCAGGCGCAGGACGCCTGGTTCACCTGGAACGAATCGGTCTGGAACCGCCGCGGCGGCGCAGACCCGCCGGTCATCGCCCACGTGCACGTTACGGGCACGGGGACGAGGGTGTTGGCGGACAACGGCAAGCGCGCGATCGAAGGGTTGTTCGAGCGATCGTTTGGAGGTTGATTTAGTCGGTGCACAGTTTGCCGGCCAGGGCGGCCCACACCGCCGTGCCGAGGCGGCGCCGATCGTGGCGCGCGATGTCGCCGCGCCAGAAATTGCCGCTGACGACTTCGCAGCCATCCGATACCTCGCCGAGAGCCAGCGGCGTCTTGCGCTCACTCGCGTAGCGCGCGAGCGCCTCCTCATTGGGACGGCCGGTATTGAAGACGATCACGTCTATCGGCCGCCCTATCGCGGTTTCCATCAGCCGCGCGGCATCGGCCGCGGTCATGCCATCCATGCCGCTCCCTTCCGAGAGCAGGTTCGCGACGAACACAATCGGGCCAGTCAGACGTCCGAGCGCCTCGCGCGCGCCCCTCACCAGCATGATGGGCATCAGGCTCGTGTAGAAGCTGCCGGGGCCAATCACCGCCGCGTCGAACGACGCGACCGCGCGCGCGACATCGGGATGGATCTCGACTTCGGGCTCGAGCCACACGCGGCTGACGAGGCCGCCCATCACCTGCTCCGCGTCGACTTCCACTTCACCGCGAATGACGGTGCCATGGCTGTATTCGGCACAGACCGTGGCCGGCTCGACGCTGATCGGCCAGACGCGGCCGACGCATCCAAGCAGCGATTGCAGGCCGTCGACGGCCGCGACGAAGTCGCCGCTGTACTGCGCCATCATCGACAGCAGCAGGTTGCCGCCCGTATGGCCGCGAAGCCGCTCGTGCTCCAGCGACGGCAGGCGCGCCAGCAGGATCCTTCGCGCTTCGCGCTCGTTGCGCGCGAGCGCCAGCGCACACTTGAGGATGTCGCCCGGCGGCAGCACGCCAAGCTCGTCACGCAGCTGTCCCGAACTGCCGCCTGAATCGAACATCGTCACGACGGCGTTCAGATCGAGCCAGGGCACCGAGCGCAGGCCCCCGAGCAGGCTGGGAAGACCGGTGCCGCCGCCGAAACATCCAACACGAAGCGTGCGCAGGCGCATCCAATCGATTCTACCGCTCAGCGTGATCTACCATCTCTTCATGTCCGATTTATCTCTCAACGAAGAACGGCACGGCGCCTTTCGTGCGCTGGCCGCCGATCTCGAGCGCATCTTCGGCGCGCGGTTCGTCGCATTGGTCGCGTACGACATGCGGCGGAGCGCGGCGTTTGCCGAGGCGATTGGGGTGGCCGATCTCGCCGCGGCGGCGCGGCTCGCCGACGAGTGGGCGCGTCTGGATCTGGAAGTGCCGCTGCTCATCACGCCCGAGGAATTCCGCCGTTCGCTCGACGCCTTCCCCGTCGAATACGGCGCGATCCTGCGGCGCCACGCGGTGATTGCCGGCACCCCTCCCTTCGGCGGGGCGCGCGTCGCCGACGCCGATCTGCGGCGCGGCCTCGAGATCCTCGCGAAAGGACACGTGCTGCATCTGCGCGCCGGCGCGATCGGCACGGGCGGCCGCGCGTCGGAAGGCCGCGCGCTCATCGCGGCGTCGATCGATCCCTTCCGCGCGCTCCTGACAAATGCCGCCCGGCTGGCCGGCCGCGACACGGCGAGCGACGAAGACGTCGCCGTCTTCGGCGCCGAGCAGCTCAATCTTGCGCCCGATACCGTGCGCGGGCTGCTGGCGATCGACGATGGCCTGGAATTCGATCCGTCGGCGGTGATGCCGGTCTATCTCGACGCGGCCGAGCGGCTGTGGAAGGCGCTCGATCGCTACGAGGGCCGCGCGCGTTGACGTCGATCGGACCGATGCTGATCGCCCTCGTCGCGACGGCGGGCGCGCCGCTGCCGCAGGCGGCGCCCCAGGTGCCACCGCTGACCGTGCCCGTCAACGACTTCGCGAACGTCATCGATCCTTCCAGCGAACGCGATATCGAGACGCGCATCCGCGCCCTCGAACGTGCCAGCGGCGACATCATCGTCGTCGCCACCGTCGACACGTTCGCGCCCTTCGGCAGCATCGAAGAGATGGCCGTGAAGATGTTCGAGAACAACAAGACGGGCATCGGCATGAAGGGACAGGACAACGGCGCGCTGGTGCTGGTGGCCGTGCGGGATCGCAAAGTGCGGATCGAAGTGGGATACGGCCTCGAGGAATTTCTCACGGATGCGTTCACCGGACAGACGATCCGCGAGGTCATCACTCCGCGGTTCCGCCGCGGCGAAATGGGACCAGGCCTGCTCGAGGGCACGAACGCGCTCGTCAATCGGGTCGCGTCACGGCGCGGCGTGGCGATCGACGGTGCGGCGCGTCCGCCCGCCTCGCGACGCAAAGGCAGGGACTTTCCGCCCGGGCTGATCATCATGCTGGCAATCGCCGGCTTCATGCTGTTTTCATTTCTCGCCTCCGCCGCGGCGGCGCTGGGCGGCGGAGGCCGCCGGCGCCGCGGGCCGTGGAGCGGATGGCACGGCGGCGTGGGCCCATTCGGCGGCGGCAGCTTCGGCGGCGGGTTTGGCGGCGGCGTCGGCGGGCGTGGCGGCGGTGGTTTCGGCGGCGGCTTCGGCGGTTTTGGCGGCGGCCGAAGTGGAGGCGGCGGAGCCTCAGGGGGCTGGTAAATTGAAAATTGGTAAGTTGAAAGTTGAAAGGTAATTTTGAATTTTCAACCTGCCAACTTTTAATTACGTACAATTCCAATATGGGACGAACCGCTCTGACTGCCCTGGTGCTGGCAATAGCCCCCCTGCTGACTGGGTGCAGCTACAACCGGTTCACCACGCAGGAGGAGGCGATCAAGGCGCAGTTCTCGCAGGTCGAGAATCAGCTGCAGCGCCGCAACGATCTGATTCCGAATCTTGTCGAGAGCGTCAAGGGGTTCGCGGCGCAGGAGCGCGCCGTCATGCAGTCGGTGACCGACGCGCGCGCGAAGATGGCCGGCGCGGCCACGCCCGAGCAGAAAATCGCGGCGGCGAATGAAACCTCGAGCGCCCTGGCACGGCTGCTCGTGGTGGTCGAGAATTATCCGCAGCTGAAATCCGACGCGCGCTTCGCGCAGCTGATGGATCAGCTCGAAGGCACCGAGAACCGGCTTGCCGTCGAGCGGCAGCGCTATAACGAGCGCGTGCAGGAATACAACACGGCGCGCCGCCGCTTTCCATCGAACATGACGGCGAAGATCTTCGGCTTCGGCGAATATCCATACTGGGAAGTGCCCGCCGACGCCAAGGCAGTGCCGCGCGTTGACTTCGGCCGCTAAAGGCGCCCTCATCGCGGCCGGCGCGATCGCCTTCGCGCTGGCCGCCACGGCAAACGCAGGCGGCTACCGGTACGGCGCATCCGACCAGGCCTTCTACATTCCCGCCATTCGCGACGCGATGGATCCCGCCCTCTTTCCGCGGGATGGCTGGCTGCTCGCGGCCCAGGGGCGCGTGATTCTGTGGGATGGGCTCGTTGCCGGCGTGACCGAGCTGTCTGGTCTGCCGCTGTCCTGGATCTTCTTTCTCTTTTATCTCATCGGCGTCCTCGGGCTGTACGCGGGCGTACTGCTTGTCGCGCGTGTGGCGCGGATTCCATCATGGGGAACCGTCGCCCTGCTCGCGTTGCTCACATTGCGGCATCGCATCGCGAAAACCGGCGTCAACACGCTCGAGGGCTATCTCCATCCGCGGATGATTGCGTTCGCGCTTGGCATGCTGGCGCTCGCTTCGTTTCTGCGGCGCAGGCCGGGATGGGCATGCGCTGCCCTGGTCGCCGCATGCGCCGTGCATCCCACCACCGGCGTGTGGTTCGGGATGCTGCTCGGCGTGGCGGCGTTCGCGGCATGGCCGCGATGGCGGAAACCGCTTGCGGCGCTCGCCGTCGTGGCGGCAGCCGCCACCATCTGGGCGATTGCCGCAGGACCGCTCGCGTCGCGTGCCGTCGTGATGGACGATGTGTGGCTGGCGGCTGTCGCCACAAAGGATTATCTGTTCCCTCACGAGTGGCCGCTGTACGCGTGGGTCTTCAATTTCGCTCCGGTCGCGATCGTGGGTTTCGCGCTGTGGAAGCTGAATAACGCCGGCGCCGAAATGCGCGGCCTGATGGTTGGCGCACTGGCACTGGCCGCCTTCTTTATCGTCACACTTCCATTCGTCACGATGCGGTACGCGCTTGCCGTGCAGATGCAAATCCCGCGCGTGTTCTGGCAGGTGGAGCTCGTCGCTTTTCTCGCAATCGTGCGGTTCGTACCGTTCGCCCGTCCGCTGGCCATCGGATTAATTGCCCTGTCGCTCGTCAGAGGCGGCGTCGTGCTGTTCGGCGAGAAGGACGGACGTCTTGTTTCGATCGATCTGCCCGCGGACGACTGGACCGACGCCATGGGTTGGCTGCGGCATCAACCCGTCGACGTGCACGTGCTGGCGGATCCGGGACAGGCGTTTCGTTACGGATCGAGCGTGCGGGTGGGCGCGGAGCGCGACGTCTTTCACGAAGACGTCAAAGATGCCGCGCTCGCCATGTACG
Organism: Vicinamibacterales bacterium; assembly: GCA_040902895.1. Classification (GTDB taxonomy): domain Bacteria; phylum Acidobacteriota; class Vicinamibacteria; order Vicinamibacterales; family SCN-69-37; genus JALYRV01. The sequence goes on from JBBDWL010000130.1 coordinate 6,256, forward strand.
ACCGGGCGATCGCCGTTCGCGTGGTCGAACGGCGCGCGCTGACGCACGACTTCGGTTCGAAGCCGCTCGCCGAATTGCTGTCGCTGGCGCGGAGCTTCGATCTCGACTATCTCGTAACCGAGGAGCGGCTCGATCTGCCCGTGGCGTATCAGAACGACACGTTCAGAATCTATGTCCTCGCCGAGCGTCGCGGGCCGAGGACTCTACTCCGATGAGCCGATATGTCGCGCCGTTCTGGCTGCGCAACGGGCATGTGATGACCGTCGTGGCGTGGGCGCGGCCGCGGCGTCTGGCGTCACTGCCGCGCCCCGAGCTGCGGCAGTTCACGACCGCGGAAGACACCAGCGTGGTTGCGGCGTGCCACTGGCAGGCGGACCGGGCGCGGCGCACGACGCTGCTGCTTCTGCACGGCCTGGAGGGATCGAGCGATGCGCACTACATGCGCGGCATCGCCGACAAGGCCTGGCGCGCCGGCCTGAACGTCGTGCGCCTCAATCAGCGCAATTGCGGCGGCACCGAGCACCTCACGCCGGGTCTCTACCACTCGGGGCTCACAGCCGACCCACGCGCCGTGCTGCAGGAGCTGATTGACGTCGATGGCCTCACGTCGATCGTGCTGGCGGGTTACTCGATGGGCGGCAATGTCTTGTTGCGACTGGCCGGCGAGCGTGGCGAGGACGCGCCGCCACAGCTCAAGGGGGTGGCGGCCGTGAGTCCTGTCGTGGATCTCGCGGCCTGCGTGGAAGCCCTCGAACGGCCCGGCAACCGGCTCTACGAGTGGAATTTCGTCCGCAACCTGCGCGCGCGCATGCTGCGCAAGGCCAAAGCTTTCCCTGCGGTCTTCGATCTGGCGCCGCTCGCCACGGTGCGATCGATTCGCGCGTTCGACGACACGTACACCGCGCCGCACCACGGCTTTGGTGATGCCGCGAACTACTACTACCAGGCGAGCGCGCTGCGCGTGATCGACCGCATCCGTATTCCGGCGCTCATCATCGCCGCGGCCGACGACCCTTTCGTGCCGGCATCGATTTTCGAAACGCCCGCGTTACGCGACAATCCGAACATTCACGTCGAGATTCTTCCGCACGGTGGACACTGTGCGTTTCTCAGCAAGCGCTGTGAGGGCCACGATGGATATTGGGCGGAGTCGGCGATCGTGGAGTTTGCGAAGAAACTGTGAGAACGCCTACACCCGAGACATGGGCAATAGAATACGGAGATTGCGTCGGCCCAGCATCGTCATTACCGTCGTCCTGCTGAACGCCGCGGTGGCCGGTCAGCAGCCCAGGCCGACCTTCTCGGCGACCACGGCGTACGTGCGCCTGGATGTCGTCGTGACCGATGCGGAGGGACGGCCGGTCACTGATCTCGCGGCCACCGACTTCAAGGTCTATGAGCGGGGCCAACGGCAGGCCATCGCCGACTTCGAGAGCGTCCGGATCGCGGCGCAGCTCCGTCCTCTGGACCTTTCCATGCCGGATGCCGTCGAAAGCGAGGTGGTCGGCAACGCGGCGCCAGCCGCGCGCTCGCGCGCAATCGTCCTGGTAGTCGACGAATACAGCCTGAAGCCGGAAGACATCGTGCCGGTTCAACGCGCCTTGACGACGGTCCTGCAGGGTCTCGCGGTCGAAGACCACGTCGCGTTGACGTATGTGAGCCGTTCCGATCTCGGCCAAGACTTCACGACCGATATCCGGCGGATCGCGCGCGCAGCTGCGAACTTCAAGACGGCGGTAGGCGCGCCCAGCGGCTCCCGCGGTCTCACGTTCGTCCTCCGCAACGTCATGCGCACTATCGCAGCGGCCCGTCACGCACGACGTGTCGTCGTTCTCATCGGGCGCGGGGGCGCCGGGCCGGACGACTACCTCAAGGAAGTCTTTAGACTCTCGAAAGAAATCGGCGTCCCCATCTACACGCTGGATCCGACCGGGTTGGTGGCGCCAGAGCTCGGATTCGAGCTTTCTCTTGAGCAACAGACTCCAGCGAACCGTGCCGCGCTCGACAAGCGCCGCGTGGCGCAGCAGCATTCCCTGCGGATGATCGCTTCCAACACGGGCGGCCAGGCGTTTGTGAATCGGTGGGACGTCGATCGTTCAGTTGAGGAATTGCTGACGGAGAACGGCAGCTACTACGTCATCGGCTACTACCCAGCACGCTATCAGGCCGACGGCCGCTTTCACCCGGTTCGCGTCGAGGTCGATCGGCCCGGACTGCTCGTTCGCGCGCGTCCAGGCTATATCAGCCACAGAGACGCGGCGTCCAGTCGCGCCACGGCGGTCGTGCGCTCGCTGGCTGACGGTCTCCCCGGCGGCGACCTTCTCCTCAGTGCGCTGGCCGTGCCGCTCGCGCGATCCGGAAAGCACGTGCGCACGCTGCTCGCCCTCGACCTTGACGGTTCCGCCGGATCGGCTGGCGATGCCTTTGAGGTTGCCTGGCTTGCGCTCGACGGCGATGCCCGCGTACGGGCATCAGGGCAGCGGACATTCAATGCTGCCATGGGCCAGGGACGTGACGGGCCGAGGCGAGTGTCGATCGCCGAGTTGCTTCTGCTGCCTGCAGAACGTTTGACCCTGCGAGTGGCCGTATCGAGCCGGCCCCAGTCGATCGTGGGTACCGTGCATCTGCCGGTGGATCTACGGACGGCCGGTCGCGACGAGATTGAAGTCAGCCCGATCGTGCTGGGTCTGGCGCGAACTGAACGGCGGCATGTGATGACGGAAGACGCGAAGCAGCTGCTCCCGTTCGCCCCCGCAACCGAACGGATATTTCGGAACGATGAGGTGCTCAGTATCTTCGCAAGGATCGTCGGGCCGCAAGAAGTGCAGCCGCAGATCGAACTCCACCTCGAACGGCAGGACGGCGCCATACCGCGAATGCCAGTGATCGCCCGCTCCGCCGCGACTGGCAATGTCATCGACGTTCAAGCATCGCTGCCCCTGGCAAACCTCGGCACAGGTCGCTATGTTCTCGAGCTTCGAGCGAGTGGACCCGCTCATGAGCGGCGGTCGCGCGTCAGTTTCGAAATTCGCTAACCGCGAGGATCCCGCGGCGCGTAGTGTCCTCGGCGGCATCCGCTCGCTGCTCTGCTCGTCGGGCTTCTCGGCGCGACTCATCCTCACGCTGACCTGGGCATCGGCGCGAGGACGTGAGGACCTGTTTTCAAAACGTATAAATTGGGACGAATAGCGCAAGAAAACTCTTGACAGGTTTTCAGAGCAGATTCCTGGAACTTCCAGCTGCGCACGATATGGCCCTTAGGAAGCGGCGGAAGATGGTCTGAGCGAGCTTTCCGCGCCAGCCAAGGTTGAGTCCCGCCTCAGACTGAGATCGCCCATCCTGCGCGATTCAAAGGCGTCGAAAACACTCATGTTATAGAGAGATATGAGCACCGCACATCTTGATTTCACACGACTGTCAGATGTCGACCTGCTGACGGAAGGACCTCGTCTCGTCACATTCGAACGCCACGCTGCGGCGCGCGTCGTGGCATATCTGGCAGAACTCGACAAGCGCCGTTTGTATCTTGGCCTCGGGTTCACTTCGCTGTTTAAGTACTGCACCGAGGCCCTTCACCTGTCCGAAGACGCGACTCTGAATCGTATCGAGGCAGCGCGCGCAGCGCGCCGCTTTCCGGCTGTTTTCGCTGAGCTCGAGTCAGGCTACGTGACCTTGACCGCAGTCCGACTGCTGGCGCCCCATTTGACGCCTGAGAATCATGAGCGGCTGCTCGCGGCGGCGCGGCACAAAGGATTGAAGGACATTCAGTACCTGCTTGCGAAAGAAAAGCCGCAGCCGCCTGTCCCATCGACGATTCGGAAGCTGCCAACAAAAAAGGATTCGTCGACCTCGCCGGTCCCGGCGGCTACCATATTCGACTCGGCCGTCGCGGCAGATCCGCCGCCTCCTGATCCGAAACCGGCGCCAATGCCTAAACGGGCTGTCGTCGCGCCACTCTCGGAGGTGTACTACAAGGTACAAGTCACATTCAGGCGCGAGACGCACGACAAGTTGCGGAAGGCCCAGGCCCTTTTGCGCCACCAGATTCCAAGCGGTGATCCGGCTCTGGTGCTGGATCGCGCTCTCGACTCGCTGATAGCTGAACTCTCGAAGAAGAAGTGCGCAGCTGTAAACCGGCCACAAACGCCACGCCCAAGGGAAGGTAACTCTCGGAGTATTCCCGCACATGTCAAACGCGCGGTCTGGACCCGCGATGGCGGCGAATGTGCTTTCCAAGGTACCGACGGACGCCGATGCGGCGAGACGGGGTGCCTTGAGTACCACCACGTGGTGCCGTACGCAGCCGGAGGTCAGGCGACTGTGGAGAACATCGAGCTGCGATGTCGCGCGCACAACGGGTACGAGGCGGAGGTGTTCTTTGGGCCAGGAAAGATCCCGCGCGTGAGGGAGTCGGCTGCCGTCTACGCCTGAAGCGCCGGCGCGGCGAGCAGCGCCTTCATCTGCTTGGCGAACGCGGGCCCTTTGCCCGATTCCTCATGCTTGAAGAAGACATAGACCTCACCCGACTTCGAGGCTTCGCGCACTCTCTCGGTCCACGCGGCGATGTCGGCGTCCTGGTAGCCCTCGTCGCGCAGCCGGAAGTACGAAAACGACGCGGTCTGCACGACCGGCGTTGAGATTTTCTCGCTGTCGGCCACGCAGAGCGCCGCGCCGCGCGCGCGGAGCGCGGCCAGCACATCCTCGTCGAACCACGACTCGTGACGGAACTCCCACGCGGCCCGCGCGGTGTCCGGAATCTCATCGAGGAAGGCTTCCAGGCGCGGCAGATCCTTTTTGAGATTCGGCGGCAGCTGGAACAGCAGCGGACCCAGCCGGCCCTCGAGGCCGGACGAGAGACGTACGAACACCGCGAGTGAGTCGCCGAAATCCTTCAGCCGCTTCTCATGCGTGATCCGCTTCGGCGCCTTGAGCACGAATCGGAAGTCCTCGGGCGTCGCGGCGGCCCACCCGTCGATCGTCTTGGCGTTCGGCATCCGATAGAAGGTGTAATTGATTTCCACGGCATCGAACTGCTGGCCATAGAACGCCAGCATGTCGGCCGGCTTCATCTTCTCGGGATAGAACGACCCTTTCCACTCGGGATAGTTGTAGCCGGAGGTGCCAATCCAAATCCGAGGCATGGAGAATTATAAGTTGGTGAATTAAGAATTAAGAATTGCCGTCACGCTGGCCGATTGCGCGACGACGCTGTCCGGGAACGAACAGTCGCCCGAGGCCAATCGCGGTTTTTCCTAACGATTCCAACGGCATCAATGTTGGTATAGCGCACAGCCATGCCTCCTTCCGTGCGCATTGCGCTTCGGTCGCTCCGCCGCACGCCGGGCTTCACCGCCGTCGTCGTGCTGACGCTCGCTATCGGGATCGGCGCCACGACCGCCATTTTCAGCGTCGTCGACGCCGTCCTGATCAATCCGCTGCCCTATCCGACAGCCGATCGCCTGCACATGATCTGGGTCACGAACCCGGAGCAGGAGATCGACAAAGACGTCACGTCGTATCCGAACTTCACCGACTGGCAATCGCAGGCAACGACCTTCGAGGCAATGGCAGCAGTCGCGGGCGCGAACTTCACGCTGACCGGCTCCGGTGAGCCGAAGCTGGTGCCGGGTGAGCGTGTGACCGGCCGCTACTTCGACCTGTTCGGCATGCCCGCGCTTCACGGCCGGACACTGCAGGAGGCCGACACGCAGGCCGGCCGCGAGCGCGTGCTCGTGCTCAGCTACGCGCTGTGGCGCGAACACCTCGGCGGCGATGCAGCCGTCGTCGGCCGCACCGTTTCGGTGAATGCGCAGCCGCACGAAATCGTCGGTGTCATGCCCGAGGCATTCAGCGCGGTGCACACGGCACAGGCGTGGGCGCCCCTGTCGCCCTCAGCTCCTTACGCGGAACTGATGCAGGAACGCGGCAGCCTCTGGCTCGAAGTCATCGGACTCGTCACGCGAGGTACCTCAGAGGAATCGGCGCAGAGCGAAATGTCGGCAGTCATGGCTCGCCTGATGCAACAGTACCCTACGAACTCCGGCCAGGGGATTGTGCTCGAGCCGCTGAAGGAGACGGCGATAGGCGATGTGCGGCCGACGCTGCTGCTGCTCGGCGGCGCCGTCGTACTCGTGCTCCTGATCGTCTGCGCGAACGTGGTGGGACTCCTCGTCGCGCGGCTGTCAGCACGTCAACGTGAGATGGCCGTGCGAGTCGCGATCGGCGCGGGGCGGAGCCACCTGATTCGCCAGCTGCTGGTTGAAAGCCTGCTGCTTGGCGCCGCCGGCGCCGTCGTCGGCATCGGTCTCGCGGCCTGGGGACTCGATGCGCTGCTCGCGTCGCGGCCGGCCAACCTTCCGCGCGCCACCGAGATTCGGCTCAGCACCGACACGCTGATCTTCGCCATTGCCGTGAGCATGCTTGCGGCGCTGGCGTTCAGTCTGCTGCCATCGATCGGCTTGCTCCGCCGCGACCCTGCTGGCAATCTGCGGGACGATGCGCGAGGCAGCGTGGGGGCGGGAGGACGCGGCGTGCGGCGTGTGCTGGTCGTGTCCCAGATCGCCGTCGCCTGCGTGCTGGTCACGGGCGCCGGTCTGCTTGCCAGAAGCTTCGCGGCCATGCAGTCCGACGATCCGGGATTCGAGCGCGAGCGCCTGTTCACGATGCGGCTGACGCTGCCGGGAGCGCGCTACCCCACTGAGGTCCATTCGCGCACCTTTTTTACGTCGTTGATCGAGCGCATCGAACAGATACCAGGCGTCGAGCACGCCGGCGCCATGAGCAGTCTGATGGCCTCGCGGCTGCCCAACTCCGCTTCACTGCGCATCGAGGGCGCCGCGCGGCCTCCGGCAGGAACGCCCAACGAGCCGGTCACGATCGACCTCGTCACGCCGACCGCATTCGAGGCGTTGGGCGTGCCCCTCACGCGCGGCCGGATGTTCAGTTCCGGCGACGTGCCCGGCGGCCTGCCGGTCGTGATCGTGAATGAAGCCTTCGTGCGGCGCTTCTATCCCGATCGCGATCCACTCGGCAAACGCGTCACGTTCGATGGCTTCGACACCGGCAGTCGGCGACCCGTCCGATGGCTAACCGTTGTCGGCGTCGCCGCCGACACGCGCCGCTCCGGCTTCGAGACACCCGTTCGCGAAGAGCTGTACTTCCCGTTGTCGCAGACAGCGCCCGGATCGATGTACGTCTTCGTCCGCACGAGCGGCGCTCCGGAATCGGTGGTCGCGCCTGTGCGAAGCGCCGTGTGGAGCCTGGATCCGCAGCTCGCTATCGCGCTTCCTCGCACCATACAGGCCGTCATGGCGGCCGGGATCGCCGAAGAACGATTCCGCATGACGCTCGTCGCGGGCTTTGCGGCCACCGCGCTGCTGCTTGCCGCGCTGGGCATCTATGGCCTGATGGCGTTTGCCACCACGCAGCGACTGCGCGAGTTCGGCGTGAGGCTGGCGCTCGGCGCGACACCGCGGCACGTGCTGCTGACGGTCATGCGAGACGGCCTCGTCCTCGCGGCGACCGGCCTGGTGGTGGGCCTTGCCGCCGCTGCGCTGGCCGCACGCGCGATGCGGCAGATGCTCTTCGGCATCGAGCCGTTCGATGCGGTCACGTTTGCCGCGATGGCCGGCGTGCTGCTGGCGAGCGCGACACTCGCGTCATTCCTTCCGGCCAGGCGCGCGACGAAGGTCGACCCGATGGTGATACTGAGGAATTGAAAGTTGGTAAGTTGAAAGTTAAAAGTTGGCCCGCGCCTCGAACGCCTAGCGGCCGTCGCGGATCTCGCCCTCGCCGACGATGACGGCCTGCCCGCCGACGCGAACGTCTTGAATCATGCCGTCGGATCGGGTCGCGATCGAAATGTGGACGCGGCTCGGACGTTTCATCCTGGCGCCCTGCAGGCTGAGAAGCTCCGTCGCGCGCGCGCGGTCGACGAGGCCGGGGCGCAGTGCATAACAGCCAAGGGGGCCGC
>JBBDWL010000131.1:0-2036 GCA_040902895.1 Vicinamibacterales bacterium
TGGTGAAGAAGATCGGCATCGATCACGTCGGCATCTCGTCTGACTTCGATGGCGGTGGCGGCGTCGAGGGCTGGCGCCACGCCGGCGAGAGCGCCAACGTCACGATCGAGCTGGTGCGGCGAGGCTACACCGAGGAACAGATCGGCAAGATCTGGAGCGGCAACCTGCTGCGCGTGTGGGAACAAGTGGAGAAGGCAGCTGCACGCTGAACTCGCGCTCGATTGCCGATGTGACCTTGGCGAAGGGCCGATCTGGGACCACCGGATCGGCCTTCTGCTTTTTGTGGACATCGACGGCCATCAAGTTCACACGTTCGAGCCGTCCTCGCGCGCGCATCACACCATCGATGCGGGCGAGTACGTCAGCGCGATAGCGCTTGCGTCCGGCGGCGGCTATCTCGTCACGCTCCAGCACGACATCGTGCGCTTCGATCTCGAGCACGGCGTCGGCGAGCGCCTCGCGAGCGTGGAAGCCGATCGCGACGACACGCGCTTCAACGACGGCTACGTGGATCCGCGCGGACGCTTCTGGGCGGGCACGCTGTCACTGGTGAAGAAGCCGGGACAGGGCGCCCTGTACTGCCTCGACGGCGCAGCGCAGGCCTCCAGGCCTTTGGTGAAAATCCTCGACAACGTCACCAACTCCAATGGCATCGACTGGAGCCCGGACGAGCGGCTGATGTACTACATCGATACCGGCACACGGCGAATCGACGTCTTTGATTTCGATGCCGAGACCGGATCGATCGCGAATCGCCGGCCGCTCGTGACGATTCCCGAATCCGACGGCAAGCCTGACGGCCTCATCCTCGACGAGGAAGGCTTCATCTGGGTCGCGTTGTGGCAGGGAAGCGCCGTACGCCGTTACTCACCAGAGGGCCGGTTCGTTCAGCAGATCGAGCTGCCGGTGAGCTGTCCTACCAAGTGCGCCTTCGGCGGCGCGAATCTCGACGAGCTTTACATCACGACCGCGAAACCGCCGCGCGACACGAAACAGCCGCAGGCCGGCGGCGTATTCGTGGCACGGCCCGGTGTGCGCGGCAGAGTCGCAATTCATTTTGGGAGTACGACATGAGAGACATAAGCGTTCGCCGCGTCAGCGCCTTCGCCGGCGCCATCGCGCTTTCACTGGCGGTCACGTCAGCCGAACGCGCGCCGGCCGCGCAAAGCGCCGATGCGGCCTTTCGGGGCATCGCGCTGCGCAGCCTCGGCCCGTCCATGTCCACGGGTCGGGTGGCCGATTTCGCCGTCGATCCCCGGAACCCGGCGGTTTGGTATGTCGGCATCGCGTCGGGCAACGTGTGGAAGTCGATTAATCATGGTCTCGACTGGACGCCGATCTTCGACAGGCAGGGCGCCTATTCCATCGGCGTCGTCGAGATCGATCCGGGCAATCCCGACACCATCTGGGTGGGCACCGGCGAAAACGCCAGCCAGCGGAGCGCGGGCTACGGCGACGGCGTTTACAAGAGCACCGATGGCGGCAAGACCTGGCGGAATATGGGGCTGCGGCGATCCGAGAAGATCGGCCGCATCCTGATTCATCCACGCGATTCGAACATCGTTTATGTCGCATCCCAGGGTCCGCTCTGGTCGCCGGGCGGCGACCGCGGCCTCTTCAAGACTGCCGACGGCGGCACGACGTGGAAGGCCGTGCTGACGATCAGCGAGAACACCGGCGTGACCGATCTCGCCATGGATCCTCGCAATCCCGACGTGATCTATGCGGCGTCGTACCAGCGCCGGCGGCATGTCGGGCAGCTCGTGGCCGGCGGTCCTGAGGCGAACATCTACAAGACCACCGATGGCGGCGCCACGTGGACGAAGATCATGAAGGGTCTGCCGACCGTCGATCGCGGGCGCATCGCGCTGGCCGTGCCGGTGCAGAAACCCGATACCGTCTACGCGCTCGTCACCGCGGCCCTCAAACAGAGCGGCTTCTTCCGATCGGATGATGGCGGCGCGACCTGGACGAAGATGAGCGACTACGTCGTCGTCGATCCGCAGTATTACGGCGAGATCTACGTCGACCCGTCG
>JBBDWL010000132.1:0-14019 GCA_040902895.1 Vicinamibacterales bacterium
CGTCGATGAATGACGAGGCGCGGGTGGCGTTCCGCAACCGGCACATCGGCTTCGTGTTCCAGTTTCATCACCTGCTGCCGGAATTCACCGCGGTCGAGAACGCGATGATGCCGCTGCGCATCGCGCGCGTCTCGGCGGCGGAAGCGCGCCCGAAGGCCGAGGCCCTGCTCAGCCGCGTCGGCCTCGGCGATCGGCTCGATCATCGGCCGGGCATGTTGTCGGGAGGCGAGCAGCAACGCGTGGCGGTGTCGCGCGCGCTGGTGATGCAACCCGCGCTGCTCCTCGCCGACGAGCCGACCGGTGACCTCGACGAAGCGACCGCGGATGCCCTGCACCAGCTGTTGCGCGACATGCACGCCGAATTCGGGCTGACGGCCATCATTGCCACCCACAATCCGCGGCTGGCGGCCCAGTGCGATCGGACCCTGCGCCTGGAAGGCGGCCGGCTCGCGTAAACTAGCCAGCCATGGAAGGGCTGGTCCTTTCCCGTTACCAGATTCGCCGCAAACTTGGTGAAGGGGGCATGGGCGTCGTCTACGAAGCCGACGATACCCGTCTGCCCCGCAAGGTGGCGATCAAAGTCCTGCATGAGGACGCCACCGGCGACGATCGGCGGGCCCGGTTCAAGCGCGAAGCGCGCGCGGCCTCCGCGCTCAATCATCCCAACATCGTCACGGTCCACGACATCGAGTCCACGGTCGAGCGGGACTTCATCGTCATGGAACTGGTCGAGGGCGAGTCCCTGCACACCATCCTGGCGCGCGGCCCACTGCCGCTGACGAAGGTGATCGAATATGCCGCGGCGATGGCGAGCGCCTGTGGCGCGGCGCACGCGGCCGGCATCGTGCATCGGGACATCAAACCCGGCAATGTGATGGTCACCGCTGATGGGCGCGTCAAGGTGCTCGACTTCGGGCTTGCGAAGATGACCGGGGTCGGCGCCGCCGCGGCGTCTGCAGACACGGTGACCGCGCCGCCCGCGACGCATCAGGGCACGGTGCTCGGCACGCTCGCGTACATGTCGCCCGAGCAAGCCGTCGGCGAGCCGGTCGACGCACGGTCGGATGTGTTCTCGTTCGGCGTGGTCCTCTACGAAATGCTGACGGGCCGGCGCCCGTTTGAGGGCGGATCGACGGCGGCGACGGTGCGCGCGATTCTCAACGATCCGCCGCCCTCGCTGTCGCGCATTCGCCGCGACGTGCCGCCGGCCGTGCAGCGCCTCGTCGAGCGGTGCCTGCAGAAAGATCTGTCGGCCCGCTACGCGCACGCCGGCGACATCGCGCGTGAGCTGACGGCGCTGCAGGCACAGCGCGCGTCGGCGGTGCCTTACCGCGCGTACGTGGCCACCGGCATTGTCGTCGCGCTGGTGGCCGGCGGCGTCGAGTGGTATCGCAGCCGCCAAGCCAGCGATCGCGTCACGACGCTCGCGGCGATCAACGAACACGTTGATGCGGGCCGCCTCGCCCGTGGGTGGCAGCTCGCTGCGGCGCTCGACGAGAAATTCCCGGACGATCCCGAGATTACCAGAACGACCGAGGCGTTTACGATGCGCGCCGACGTGGTCACCGAGCCGGACGGCGCGGGCGTTTACGTTCGCGACTACATCGATCCAGACAGCGAGTGGATTCGCTTCGGAACGACGCCGATGACCAACGCGCGCGTGCCGTTTGCCGCCACGCATTGGAAAATCAGCAAGGAAGGGTACCAGCCGTTTGAAGGCCGGTTTCTCTGGGGACCTGGGCGCACCGTGTCGCTGGTCCCGAGTCGCTCGGCCGTGTCTGGGATGGTCTACGTGACCGCCGGCAATGCCGGCGTCGGCGAGCAGCTGTCGATGGCGTCGCCGTTCTGGATCGACACTTTCGAAGTGACGAATCGCGACTTCAAGCGGTTCGTCGATGTTGGCGGCTACCGCGATCGGCAGCACTGGAAACATCCGTTCATCGTCGACGGCAAGCCGCTGACGTGGGAAAGCGCGATGGCCTTACTCAAGGATCGAACCGGGCGGCCCGGACCCGCCACCTGGGAGGGCGGCGACTATCCGGTCAATCAAGAGGAGTACCCCGTCACGGGCGTCAGCTGGTACGAGGCCGCCGCGTACGCGGAGTTTGCCGGCCGTCGTTTGCCAACGTTCGCCCATCGGCAGCGAGTGGCGGGCGGGTCGAATCTGCGGGAGGACGCTGTCGTCGGCAACTTCCACGGCCGCGGGCCGGAGCCGGTGCGCTCGCTGCGCGATCTCGGTCCATTCGGCACCTACGGTCTCGCCGGCAATGTCGCCGAGTGGTGCTGGAACGCGGTGGAGGGACAGCGACTCATCCTGGGCGGAGGCTGGAACGATCCGCCGTACATGTCGACGCGATATGAAGCGAAGCCGCCGATGGATCGCGCCGACACCAATGGGTTCCGCACCATTCTCGATGTTGGGCCGATCGACGAGCGGGTGCTCGTTGACAACCCCGGCGGCGAACGGGCGTCGCGGCCACGGTCGTTGCAGGCAGTCGGCGACGAGACGTTTGACGCCTATCGCGGCTTTTATTCGTACGACAAAGGGCCACTCGACGCTCGTGTTGAATGGACGAAGGTCACGGATCTCTGGCGCCGCGAACGGGTGTCGATTGCAGCGGCGTACGGCGGCGAACGCGTTCCCATGGACATTCTGTTGCCAACGTCGGGACGGCCTCCGTATCAGGTCGTCGTCTGGTACGCGGGCAGTTACGCGCTGGATTTGCCGTCAAGCGAAGAGATCATCGCGCCGATGTACTTCGACTTTCTCGTTCGCAGCGGACGAGCCGTGGTCCTGCCGGTGTTCAAAGGGTTTTATGAGCGCCGGCTCGCGACGGCGCGGCCGGCCGGCACGGCGCGGCGCGACGTGTTCGTGCAACGCTCGAAAGATCTTGGCCGGACGATCGACTATCTCGAATCACGCGGCGACATCGACGCCTCGAAGGTTGGCCTCTATGCGTTCAGTGCCACGACAGCCGCCACCCCACTGATTGCGCTCGAGCCGCGGTTGAAGACCGCGGTCCTGCTGTCGGGTGGACTCGCCGCAAATGAGCGCTTCGTTCCGGAAATCGACCCGGTGAACTTTGCGCCGCGCATCCGGGTGCCGACCCTGCTCATGGCGGGCCGGCACGACTTTCAGACGCCGGTCGACACCGCGCAGAAACCACTGTTCGACCTGCTCGGCACGCCCGCTTCACAGAAGCGCCATTTCATCTTCGACGGCGGGCACGTTCCTCCTCGCGGTCTCTTAATCAAGGAGTTGCTCGATTGGCTGGACACGTATCTCGGCCCACCTTAGCTGACATCGCCAGTGGTGCCGACTGTGTGTTGAGCCGCTAAGCCGCTGGTTGCGGCCGTTGACGTCACCTGAGCCGTTCGCGTAGGGTACGCACGCTTGCAGCTCGTTCCCGGCTCACACTTAGGTACCTACGAGATCATCGGCCTCCTCGGCGCCGGTGGCATGGGCGAGGTGTATCGCGCGCAGGACACGAAGCTGAATCGCCAGGTCGCGATCAAAGTCCTGCCCGAGGCGTATGCCAGCGACCCCGATCGCGTGGTGCGCTTTCATCGCGAAGCGCAAGCGGTAGCCGCGCTCAATCACACGAACATCGCGGCGATCTACGACCTGGCGGAAGCGGGGCCGACGAAATTCCTCGTGCTGGAATTGATCGAGGGCGACACGCTCGCCGCTCGCCTGCGGCGGGGACCGGTGCCGATCGACGAGGCGCTCGGCATCACCAGGCAGATTCTCGAAGCGCTCGAAGCGGCGCACGAGAAGGGCATCTGCCATCGCGATCTGAAGCCGGCGAACGTCAAGCTCACCGCCGAGGGCGTGGTGAAGGTCCTGGATTTCGGTCTGGCCAAGTTCCTGCAATCGTCGCCCGCGGCCGGCAACCTCACGCACTCGCCGACGCTCAGCGTGGCCGGCACCTATCCGGGCGTGATTCTCGGCACCGCCGGTTACATGTCCCCCGAGCAGGCGAAGGGATACGAAGCCGACCATCGCAGCGATCTGTTTTCGGTGGGCTGCATCCTCTATGAACTGCTGACGGGACGGCAGGCGTTCGAAGGCGAGACCGCGTCGGAGATTCTCGCGGGGGTGCTGAAGTCCGACGTCGACATGACGGCGCTGCCACCGCGCCTCAACCCGCGCATCGTCGACCTGTTACGTCGTTGTCTCGAGAAGAATCCGAAGAAGCGCTGGCATGCCGCCGCGGATGTGCGCGTCGAGGTTGAATCGTTGACGGGGCGCAGCTCGATCATCGAGGAGGCCCCGCGAATGATCCCGCGATCGAGGTGGCAGCGGGCGTGGCCAATTGCGGCCACCGCCATCGTGACAGCCATGGCTGGTGCCGCAGCCGCGTGGCTGCTGAAACCGGTACCGGCCCGCACGATCACCCGCTTCACCATCACGCTGCCTGAGGAGCGGCAGTTCACGAACACCGGCCGACAGTTGATCGCGCTGTCGCCTGACGGCGAAAACCTCGTCTACGTTGCCAACCGGCGCTTGTTCTTGCGCTCGCTCTCGGGCCTCGAGTCGCGTCCGATTGCGGGCAGCGAAGGCGGGGCCGAGGCGGGAGTCCTCAACCCGGTGGTATCGCCGGACGGAACCATGGTCGCCTACTGGACGCAAACGGATCAGACGCTCAAGCGCCTCTCGATCAATGGCGGGGCCGCGGTGACCGTCTGTCGGTCTACGGCGCCGTATGGGCTCAGCTGGAGCGTGTACGGAATCGTGTTTGGCCAGGCCGAAAAGGGGATCATGCGCGTGTCGCCCAATGGCGGCACACCGGAAGTGATTGCCGAAGCGGGCCCGGGCATGCTGGCAGGACTGCCGCAGATGTTGCCAGGCGGCCGCGCCGTGTTGTTCTCCACGAAGAAACAGGCCGACAGCTGGGACACTGGTCACCTCGTCGTACAAACGCTGGGCGGCGATCGGAAGGTGATCGTTGAAGGGGCCAGCGACGGACGCTATGTGTCGAGTGGCCACCTGGTCTACGCCGTGTCTGGAGTACTGCTTGCGGTCCCATTCGATCTCAACGCGCTGGCGGTGACGGGCCGCGCCGTGCCGGTCGTCGAGGGTGTGAGCCGCGCCGTGCTATGGTCTGCTGCGGGTAATGCTCAATATGCGTTCTCGGATAATGGCACGCTGGCGTACATCCACGGTCCAGCGGCCCTGTCGTCCACCGGCGATCTGGATATTGGCCTGTTCGATCTGAAGGGCGGCGTGCAGCCATTCAAGCTGCCGCCCGGCCCATACCGTGCGCCTCGCGCATCCCCGGACGGCCGCTTCGTGGCCTTTGATATCGAGGACGACCGCGAACCGGCGGTGTGGATCTATGAAATCGCCGGCGGGAGCGCCATGCGGCGGCTGACCTTTGGCGGCCGCAATCAGTCGCCGGTGTGGAGTCCGGATGGAGAGTGGGTCGCCTTTGAGTCCGATCGCGACGGGGACGCCGCCATTTTTCGGCAACGCGCCGATGGGACCGGAGCGCCGGAGCGCTTGACCACTGCCGCGAAGGGTGAGAGTCACCGTCCGCACTCGTGGTCCGCCGATGGCTCGGTGTTGTTGTATTCACTTCACAAAGAGCGTGAGGCCACGCTGTGGCTGTGGTCGATGAAGGACCGGAAAGCGGCGCCGCTTCCCGAGGCCCGGTCCGCGACCAACATCGAGGGCTCGTTCTCGCCAGACGGGCGGTGGATCGCCTACCAGACGCACGACTCGACCACGGTGCCCGGCCAGGTCTATTTGCAGCCGTTCCCACCGACCGGTACGAAGTACCTCGTTGGCGCCGGCGGCCACCCCTACTGGACGCCGAAGGGCACTGAGCTGATCGTCAACACCGGTCCCGGCCGCAGCGCCGTCATTCGGGTCACCACTTCGCCGCGGGTCAGCTTCGGCCAACCGCAGGCGTTGTTTCGGGATCAACGAGCGGAGCCCAATTCGGCAAACGGAAGACGCAATGCCGACCACATGCCCGATCAGCAGCGCATCCTCGGCGTGACTCGCGGCGCCACCTCGCCGGGCGCCCAAGCCGAATCCGGCATCACGGTGGTGCTCAATTGGTTCGACGACGTGCGCGCGCGTGCGCCGCGAAATTGATCAGCGCTTCCGCAGCATCGCCATCTCGATCGATGCGAGCAGCGCCATCGCGCCGCCGCGATCGTCCGCGCCATTCACTACCGGCCGATTGAGGTAGTAGTCCTTCGTTTCGCCCGCGCCGGTGCCCGAGCAGACGTCCTTCACGGTGCCGTCAGCGTTCACCCGCGCGGCCACGGCCTGCCAGCCGCGGTTCATGATCGGCTCATAGATCTTGCGATCGATCCAGCCACGTGCGATGCCGCGCGCGAGAGCGGCGGTGGTCATCGCGGTCACGGTCAACTCCCGATAACTCGACGGCTCATCAACGACCTGGCGCCAACTGCCATCGTCTGACTGATGTTTCGCCAGCGCCGCGACGTGACGCTGATAGATCTCGAGGACTTGCGGCCGCGCGGGCCACGACGCCGGCAAGTGGGTGAGCGCCTCGGTGACGCCGAGCAGCGCGAAGCCGTTGCCGCGTCCCCATGCGTGCGGTCCATTCTCTGCATGGATGAACAAGCCATCCGGCCGCTGCAGTTTGTTCGCGTAGCCGAGGAGCAGCTTGCCGACGACCTCTGCGTGTGCGCCGTTGGCGGTTCTCGACAACACCGAGCTCGCCATGAACATGTCGTCCGTCCAGCCGGTCGCGAAGTTCACGCCCGCTTCACCGGCGCCCTCGATCACGCGGCTCGCGACCTGCTCCGCAAGCGCGCCGGCCTTCGTGTCGCCGGCGACCGAGGCCGCGTCCGCAAAGGCGAGCGCGCCGGCGAGACTGGTGAGTCGAAACGGTTCGGCGATCGCAGGTGTTCGTCCGCTGGTAAAGGCCTCGATGTCCTTGATCGCCTTCTCGCGCCACTTCGGGTCACCGGTCAACGCCGACAAGCGCAGTTGGCCCGACCATGCCAGCGCGGGGATGTAGCTCATGATCGGTTGTGCCGGGTAGCGCGCCGAGAGGATTCTCGCGATCTCCAGCGGCTCGGCCGGCGAAACCTGACGCGCCGGCAGCGGTACGACGACCAGCACGGCCAGACTCAACCCCAGTAAAAGTTTTTGCGAACACGTCTCCATAGTTGGTGGCATGCTACCGCACAAGGAGCTCGACATGATTCGTAGAACGTTCCTGATTCTCGTTAGTGCAGCGTTGCTGGCGCCCGCGATTGCCGTGGCGCAGGACGCGAAAGCGTTTCTCGGCGAGTGGGTGCTGACCGTCGACGGCCGGCGCGGTCCGCAGGAGCGCCCGCTGACGATGAAAGACACCGCCGGCAAACTGAGCGCGGAGCTCGGTGGGGGCGGGCGCGGCGGCCGGGTGGCGATCACCGACGTCACCGTGAAGGGCAATGTAGCGACCCTGAAATGGAACCAGGAGACGCCGCAGGGCACTCTCGACGTGGTGATGACGCTGACGCTCAAGGACGGCGCGCTCACCGTGAAGCAGGACTTTGCCGGCGGCCGGTTCAGCCAGACCGGCACCGGGAAGAAGAAGGCCACCGATTGACACCGATTAGACGCAGAGTATGGCTACACCGCGAACGTGTCCGCATTCGATGTGATCATCGTCGGCCTTGGCGGCATGGGCAGCGCCGCTGTCGCTCATGTGGCAGCGCGTGGACGGCGCGTGCTCGGCCTCGAGCAGTTTCAACCCGGCCACACGCAGGGGTCGAGCCACGGCCGCTCGCGCGTGATTCGTCTCGCCTACTTCGAACATCCCGCCTACGTGCCGCTGCTGCGGCGCGCGTACGAGTTGTGGCGCCAACTCGAAAAGGACACCGGCCGGCACCTGCTGCAAATGACCGGCGGCCTGATGATCGGCGCGCCCGACAGCGCCGTGGTGAGCGGCAGCCTGCGCAGCGCGCGCGAGCACGATCTCGATCACGAGCTGCTCGACGCGGCGGAGATCCATCGCCGCTTTCCGCCCTTCACCCCCCGTCAAGGCATTGTCGCTTTTTACGAAAGGGAAGCAGGTTCCCTTTTCCCGGAAGAATCCAATAAAGCGCATTTGGAGGTGGCGACGCGACATGGGGCGGAGCTGCACTTTGATGAACCTGTCGAGGATTGGCAGATCCTGCCATCAGGCGCGGTGGCGGTACGCACATCGCGTGATCGGTATGAGTGCGAGCGCCTGATCTTGTCGCCGGGAGCCTGGGCGTCATCGCTCTTCAAGATCGACTGGCTGCCGCTCGAAGTGGAGCCGCAGGTGTTGTATTGGTTCAACCCATCAGGCGGCGCGGCGCCGTTCGCGCCGGATCGATTTCCCATCTACATCTGGGATCTCGGCCACCCCACTACGCAATGCCCGGGGGGGGGGGGCCCCGGCGGCGGCGGCGTGCAGTTCTACGGCTTTCCTGCGGATGATGAGCGGCGTGTGAAGGTCGCGTTTTTCCGATCGCCGATCAAGGACGAGGCATCGATGCGGGCGGCGCTGGCACCGTGCATTCCTTCGCTGGCGGCGGGAGCGCTTGTCGACAGCGTCACGTGCAAATACACGCTCACTCCGGATTTCCACTTCGTCATTGGGCATCATCCCGACCATCCACAGGTCGTGATTGCGTCGCCATGTTCGGGCCACGGTTACAAGTTCGCGAGCGTGATCGGCGAAATTCTCGCGGATTTGACACTGTCAGGGGCGACGCGGCATCCAATAAACCTGTTCGCCCCGTCACGGTTTCAGTAAACTGGCTCCTCCCTGGAGGCTCAGATGAAGCACTTCGGTCTCGCGCTGTCGGTTCTCCTCGTCTGTCCGTGGCTCGCGTTGGCGCAGCACGAACAGCATGGTGCCGGCGACAAACTCGGCACCGTCAACTTCGAAACGTCGTGCAAGGCTGAGACGCGAGCGGATTTCAATCGCGCCGTCGCGCTGCTGCATTCCTTCGAATACCGCCCGGCGGCCGAAACGTTCACGAAAGTGCTGGCGGCCGATCCGTCGTGCGCGATCGCACACTGGGGCATCGCGCTGTGCCACTGGGGCAATCCCTTTGCCGGGATCAAAGCCGGACCGCCGCTCGAACGCGGCCGTGATGCCGCGCAGAAAGGGTTGACCACCGGATCGCCGACGCCGCGCGAGCGCGCCTACATTGCCGCGGTCGGCGAACTCTACAAGGACGCCGCCAGCGTGCCGCATCGCGATCGGACGGTCGCCTACGCCAAGGCGATGGAGGCCGTGCAGCGCGACAACCCGAACGACATCGAAGCGAAAATCTTCTACGCGCTGGCGGTCAATCAAACCGCGGTCGCCACCGACAAGACCTACGCGCCGCAGCTCAAAGCCGCATCGATCCTCGAGCCGCTGTGGACCCGATATCCCGATCACCCCGGGCTGCCGCATTACATCATCCACGCCTACGACCATCCGCCACTGGCGGCAAAGGCCCTGAACGCCGCCCGTCGCTACGCCACCATCGCGCCCTCGGCGCCTCACGCGCTGCATATGCCCTCGCACACGTTTACGCGGGTGGGCTACTGGAGTGATTCGGTGGCGACCAACATCAAGTCGGAGGCGACCGCCCTGCAGCAGAACGTCATTGGCGAAGCCTTGCACGCGATGGACTACCAGGCCTATGCGTACCTGCAGATGGCGCAGGATCAGAACGCCAAAGCCGTGCTCGACCGCGTGTCGCCGGTGGCGTCGAAGCTCGACCTCAACGCCATGGGCGGGGCGGCCCCGCCGGTGGCCGGTCTTTACGCGCGCAGTGCCATCCCCGCCCGCTACGCGCTCGAGCGCGGCGCGTGGGCTGAAGCCGCGGCACTGCCGCCACAGACGTCCCCGTTCGCACACGTCGATGCCATCACGCATTACGCGCGCGCGATTGGGGCGGCGCGTTCCGGCAATGCGGCGGCGGCCAAGGCCGATGTCGAGAAGCTGGCGGCCCTGCGCGACGTGCTGGCGGCGGCGAAGGACCCGTACTGGACGGAGCAGGTCAACATTCAGCGCCAGATCGCCACGGCATGGATCGCATTTGCTGAAGGGCGGAAAGACGAAGGCATCGCCCTGCTGCGCAAGGCGGCCGACGCCGAAGACGCCACCGACAAGTCGGCGATCAGCCCCGGGCCGATCGCGCCGGCGCGCGAGCTGCTCGGCGAGATGCTGCTCGAGGCGGGCAACGCCAAGGACGCGTTGGCGGCGTTCGAAGCGACGATGAAGAAGGAGCCAAACCGGTTCCGCGGCGCGTACGGCGCCGCGCGCGCGGCTGAAGCCCTCGGGAACCGCGCCGCTGCGGCAAAGCTCTACCGCCAGGTGCTCGACATCGCGAAGGACGCCGACAATCAGCGGCCCGAGCTGAAAAAGGCGCGCTCGTTCACCAATTGATTAATTGAGCGCCGCGAGGCTTCCGCCCTTCGCCCGGCCAGCTGCGCATTGACGGTCTTGGCGGGCGCGACTAAGTGACGCCCGTGCAACGCCCTGCTGGGCGCCGGCGTGCGGCGCGATCATGTCGAGACGGCAGCTACATCCCGACGACGTGAAACCCGTACTGGCGAAAGTGCGGATCGAATGCGAACACCCTCTTGAGGCCAAGCCGCTCCATGACGGCGAAGCTGGTGGCGTCGGTGTATGAGAACGACTTGTCGATGTAACGGGTGATGATCGCCACCGCTGTCGATTCGTCCTCGGCCGTGACAGGTTCGATCGGCCAGACATTGCCGAGCAGCCAGCGACGGGCGATATCGCCGCCAAGCCGGCTGAGCGCCAACGCATGCGATTCGGCGACGACGAAGTTGGTCAGGAACGGCTCGACACGGCGCGTTTTCAGTCGCTCGATCGTCGCGCGCGCGCTGGCGTGGTTGACATCGCCGCCGTCGAGCAAGGCAAACACGGCGCTCGTGTCTACGAGGATTCGCGCCACCGGTTGATCTCTCCGTCCGCCAGGTGCCGGTCATGCTCGGATGAGACGTTCCGTAACCCGCTGTGGCCGGCGCCAATCAGGGTCCAGATGGGATCGTCGCTGCCGAGGGGACGGGGGCGGAGAATCTTGCGAAGCCGGATCTCCTTCCCGTCTTCGGACACCTCGAGATAACTCTGCGCGTCGATGCCGAAGGCGAGCCGGATTTCGACCGGAATGGTGATCTGGCCTTTGCTCGTCACCTTGATAGCTTTCATGTAAGGAATTCTTACATAAGGTAAGGAATGCGTCAACCGCCGCGGATGACAGCCGAGCCGGCGTGGCTTGGTCACGGGCGCCCCGACCGCCGCGACACCGTGCGGCCGCGCGTGCGGTGAATCAGAGATTCGCGAGCTTGAAGATCACTTTGGCGATGCCGGAATAATCCTCTTCCCCTTCGCCGGCGGCGATCTGCGCCGTGACCGTCTGATGCACCACCGCGCTCGCCGGCGCCGGCACGCCGTATTCGCTCAGCGTGTTCATCGCGATCCCGAAATCTTTCTTGAACAACTTCGCCTTGAACCCCGGCTTCCAGTTGCCGGTGATCATGCGCTCGCCGTGCACTTCGAGCACGCGGCTTTGCGCGAAGCCGCCCATCAAGGCGGCCCGCACCTTCATCGGATCGACGCCGGCCTTTCGCGAGAGCGCAATCGCTTCGGCCACCACCGACATCGTCCCGCCCAGCACGATCTGGTTGCAGACCTTGCAGATTTGTCCGGCGCCGGATTCGCCGACGTGCACGATGCGTTCGGGTTTGCCCATCGCGCTGAGGGTCTCGCGCACGGCTTCGAGCGCCGCGGCGTCGCCGCCGACCATGAAGGTCAACGTGCCGTCGATCGCCCCAATCTCACCGCCGCTCACCGGCGCGTCGAGCATCGCCGCCCCCAGCTCGTGCGCGCGCGCCGCCAGGCGGCGCGCGATGGCGGGCGCAATTGTGCTCGAATCGACGATGACGGCGCCTTGTGGCATGGCGCCGAACACGCCGTTCGCGCCTTCGAGCACCTTTTCGACGTCGGGGCCGTCGGGCAGCATGGTGATGATGATGCGCGCGGCTTTCGCGACCTCGGCCGGAGAATTGACGGCCGTGGCGCCGGCGGCGACCAGCGCGTCGACCGGGCCGCGGCTGCGGCTGTGGACGACGACGTCGAAACCTTTCTTGCGGAGGTTGAGCGCCATCGGCCGGCCCATGAGGCCAAGGCCGATAAAACCGACTACGGGAGAAGCCATCCGCGCATCATACAGCGCGGGTTGCTAGCTCAGGCCGGTGTCGATGCTGATGTCGGATTCGTGGCGCGGCCGGCGCGCGCGGCGGCGGCGGTCCCGACGGTTCGACGCGGGCGATGGTGATGGCCCCGACTGGAACGGCGAGAGGTTACGCGATTTCAGGAACTCTTCGAACATGAAACCGGAGGCGACCGAGACGATGAATCCGGCCATGGCGATCAGGATCGAGCGCAAGGACCGATAGAGCTCGGCGAGGGCACTGGCCTCCTGCGCCGACTGTGCCGCTTGCGCTGCTAGTGCGGCCTGGCTGAGCTGTGTCGGTTGAGGCACCACCGAGGCCTGAACACCGGCAGCCGCCTCGGTCGCCGGGGCCACCTGCGCGACCGGTGCAACCCGAGGGGCCATAGGACGAACGGCCACCATCGTCAGGCCGGATTTTTCTGCCGCGATCCGAAGGGCTGCCACCGATGCCGATTCGAGATCGAAGCGTTCGACGCGGGTCTGGTCGAATTTGTCGGCCGCGGATCGCACGCGCACACGGACGATGCGGACGCCGGGGGCCACCTCGATGGTTCTGGTAAAGCCGAGTTCGGCCCGTTTGCCGATCACGCCGAAGCGTTTGCCGCTGCCGGCGAGCGTGGTCTCGAGTACCGACTTCCCGTCCACGGTAACTGAAAGGTCGACGCTGCGAAGGTTATGTCGAACGTCCAGATTGAGATGCGCGGGACGCGGCGGCGCAGGTGCTGGTACGGGTGCCGGTGTCGTCACTGCTGCGGGAGCCGGGGGCGATGATGGCGTTGCTGTCCCCGCCGGATCGACGGTCCAACTGGGCATGGCGACGGCCGCGATTAGCGCGGCTGCGCCGGCGATCTGCGCGATCAGGGGTAACCGCGCTGGGACTGGCAGCCACCGCGGCCAGACAAGCGCGTCCCGCGGCGAGCCGGGTGACGGTGGGTTTGGGTTTGTTTCGGGATCGCCCGCCACGTGTGTGATCGTACACTATTCGGCCCCGAATTACTGCGCAACAGACGACGGGAGAGGCCGGATGGTGCCGCAATCCAAAACTCCGAAGTCACTGTTTTTCCGCAACTTAGGGGGATCGCAAACATGTAAACGGACCGTTTGGCCGTATAATGTCACCAAAGGAGCGGCGGCGGCGGACCTGTCGCGCCGGCCCCTCGACTTCGCTCGGGGCGTCCTGAGCGCCAGTCAAAGGGACGTAGCCGTCAAGGCGGAGGCGGATGTTCGAGCGGTATACCGAACGTGCCAGACGGGTGTTGTTTTTCGCCCGTTATGAAGCAAGCCAGCTCGGAAGCATCTCAATTGAGACCGAGCACTTGCTTTTGGGTCTGATTCGTGAGGGCAAAGGCCTCACGAGCCGGATCTTTGCCCGATCGCACCTGTCTTTGGAAAACATTCGCAAAGACATCGAAGGCCGCACGGTCTTCCGCGAGAAAGTCTCGACCTCGGTCGAAATTCCCTTCAGCGCCGAAACCAAGCGCGTGCTCCAATACGCGGCCGAAGAAGCCGATCGGCTGCTGCACAACTACATCGGTACTGAACACCTGTTGCTGGGCATCCTCCGCGAGGAGCGCTCGGTGGCGGCGACCATCCTGATGGAAAAAGGGATGCGCCTGCACCAGGTGCGGGAAGACATCGTCCAGTTGCTGAACGAGAAGACGTCGCTGACGCGCGTCAAGGAAACACCGCTGCTGGCGGAATTCAGCCGCGATCTCACCGAAGCGGCGATGAAGAACCTGCTCGATCCGCTGGTCGGGCGCGATTACGAGCTCGAACGGGTGCAGCAGGTGCTGTGCCGCCGCACCAAGAACAACGCCG
>JBBDWL010000133.1:0-1992 GCA_040902895.1 Vicinamibacterales bacterium
TCTGAAGCTCGCGACCTTCCCGGCCGACAACAACGCCTCGGCACTCATCTACGAGCTCGCCCGCGCCGGTCTGATCGAGGCGTGGGTCAGTCCAGCAATCTTGGAAGAGTACGCGGACGTCCTCGGCGACCACCCTGAATTTGTCGCTGAAGTCGTCGAGAGCTTCCCGGTCTGCTATCCGCTGACTGAGCTCAGTGTCATCCGGCACGAACCGGACAACCGTTTTCTCGAGTGCGCGCTTGCCTCAGACGCGGAATTCGTCGTCACGGTGAACACGGCGCCCGGGCACTTCGATCGCAAGCATTACCAATCGGTGAACGTGGTGAGGCCCGGCGAGTTTCTGAACGTCCCGGAGGTGGGACGATTGGTGAAGAAGCTCATTCGGGACTAGACAACCGTCGCTCCGGCGATTCATTGTGCGCTCCACGGCCGTGGTCGCGAGCCCATTCCTCGACTTTCTCACGACTCCGATCCGGCCGGCCGTCGGGTGGACCTCCTGCCTCGAGCTTCGTTTGAAACCATCCTTCGCTCTGGATTGCAGTCGAAGGATGTCCACCGTAGCTCGCCAGAAAGGTGTGCGAGCGAAAGTGGACCTCGCGCCTGGCCTGCAGTTCCGCGTCGACAGCCGCCGCGAAATCCGGATCCTCTTTCGTGCGTCGATCGATGGCAGCAACGGTGTTAACTGCTGAGCGGCATGATCAGCGGCCTTTCTTCGCCTTTGAACTCGGTGTGGACGGCGCCCTGCGATGTGCGGAGCGGTGTCATCATTGCGGCCCGACTTCACGTGAAGGGATTTAGGACGGCAACGCCGGTAGGCTCGTAGTGGGGCGCGTTGCGGGTGACGACGGTAAGGCCGTACACCAGCGCCGTCGCGGCGATCTGCTTGTCCAGCGGATTCTCCGGGTGTGGCACCCGCAGCCGTCCCCATATCTGCGCAATCTCCTCGTCGAATGAGAGGATCGCGTCAGCGTAATCACGTGTGACCGTGCCGAGCCAGCGAGCGAGGCGAGTCGCCTGCGGCAGGTCGCCACGATGGCGCACTGCTTCGACGCCCTGGCGCAACTCGCCAATTGTGACCGCAGAGAGGTACAGCGGGAGCCCCTGCCGAGCGGCATCCTGAAAGAACCGACGAACACCGGGGTTGGCGCGAGCGCGCCTTCGCGCGTTGCTGATGACGTCAGTGTCGACGAGGTACACTTGCCGTCATCCCCGCGCGTCGGTCTGCCGGCGCTCGAAATCCGAGTCTTCACCGGCGTCGGGCATCGCGGCGAGCACTTCCGCCAACGAACGGCGTTTGGGGCGTAACAGCGCCTGCTCGAGGATTTCCCGGTGCTCCTGTTCGGCGCTGTGATTGCGCCGTGCGGCGCGCTTCTTGAGTTCCCGCACGACGGCGTCGTCGACGTTCCGCACCATGAGCTGAGCCACCTGGATGACCTCCGACTGCAAGCAATGCTAGCACCTGCCGGATCGCTCCGCAAACGCCCGATCGCGCGCATCGGCCGCCCCGCCGAGACGAGTCAACAAGTTAGCGATCCGACCCTGCCTGCAGAACCTCCATCCCCGGTTCAATCCGCCCTTCGACTACGCTCAGGGCGCGGTGAGCTTGTCGAACCAGGGGCGGCGCCTCCAATGTTCGCCGAGTAGTGCGGCGAAAATTGTCCACCGAAGCTCGCAAAGAATTCGAGCGAGCAAAGGTGGGCCGCGCCGCATCGGACCTGAGCTTCGGTTGGCAGCCATCCTTCGCTCTCGAACGCAGGCGAAGGATGTCCACCGTAGCCCGCCAGAAAATTGCGTGAGCGAAGGTGGACGTCGGTCGTTCCTCCAGTAGAATCCGGGCCTATGACGTTTAGAGAAATTCACTGTGCCGCAATGACGTCCATCATCGCCGCGGCGATCACCCTCGGGCCTGCGCTCGATGCGGGCCAGACCGGCGCGCCATCGGTGCAATACCGGTCACCCGAGGGCGTGGAGTATCGCTCGCTTCCCGATACG
>JBBDWL010000134.1:0-3348 GCA_040902895.1 Vicinamibacterales bacterium
CCTGCCCTTTCACTGATGACAATCATCGTTTGAAAGGACAGGATCTACCAATGACCAGTGTCGTCCTCGACGCCATCAACCGCCAGATCTGCTCGGAATTCAGCGCCTCGTTTTCGTACCTCTCCATGTCGGCATGGTGCGAGAAGGAGAACTATACGGGTGCAGCCCACTGGCTGCGTCTGCAGAGCCAGGAAGAGCACGGCCACGCCATGAAGCTGTTCGACTTCGTGCTCGCGAGGGGCGGGGAGGTGAAGTTCGAGACGATCGAGATCCCCAAGGCGAAGTTCAAGTCGCTCGTTGATGTCTTCGAACAGGCCCTGGCGCAGGAACAGGCCGTCAGCAGGCAGATCGATGCGCTCTATGAGCTCGCGTTCAAGGAGAAGGTCTTTGCGGCGATGGCGGAGCTGCAGTGGTTCCTGACCGAGCAGGTCGAGGAAGAAAAAACGGCGCGCGAAGTCGTGGCGCGGCTGCACATGGTGGAGAAGGACCCGGCGTCGATCATCGACATCGATCGCGATCTGGGCGCACGCGCAGGGGCGGCAAACCCGAAATCTAGTTCGTAATCTCGAAGATGCCGTCGAGGCCCGCCAGCTTCAGCAGCTCCATGATGCGGCCGGGCACGTTGGCCAGGCGCAGACGGGCGCCACGCCGGCCGAGGGTGATTTGCGACGCGATAAACTCGCCGATGCAGGCGCTGTCGATGTAGCGGACGTCGGCCAGGTCGAAGACCACGTCGGTGACGCCATCACCCGCAAGGGCAGTCGCGGCGTCCTTCAGGGTTCCAGGGCTGTCGTTGACGGTCAGCCGTCCCGACAGCACCAGCGTCGCCTGTGTTCCGTCGCGCTGTTCGTCGATCTGCATGTCGGCATCCGATTATAAACACCTTATTAACACCGCGATTAGAATTGAGACCTATGTCTACTCCAGTTGCCACCGCTGAGCATGTTCGTTCGACGTCGGGGACGGCCTCCGAGTCTGCTTCCGCAGCCGCGTTTGCCGGCGTGCGCCGGGTGCCGGCCCCGATTAACGAGCCGGTCAAGTCATATGCGCCCGGCAGTCCGGAGCGCGCCGAGCTCAAGGCACGGCTCGATTCGATGGCCGCCGAGCGCATCGACATTCCCGTCATCATCGGCGGCCGCGAAATCCGCACGGGCCGCGTCGAGCAGGCGGTGATGCCCTTCAATCACAAACACGTGCTCGCCGACTGGCACGTCGCGACGGCCGAAGACGTGCACGCCGCGATTCGCGCCAGTGCCGAGGCGCGGCGCGAATGGTCGGCCTGGCCGCTCGAGGATCGCGCCGCAGTCATCCTGCGCGCCGCCGAGCTGCTCGCGACGACGTGGCGCGCCACGATCAATGCCGCGACGATGCTGGGCCAGGGGAAGACCGTGTTTCAGGCGGAGATCGATGCGGCGTGCGAGCTGATCGACTTCTGGCGCTTCAACGTGCAGTACGCGCAGGAGCTGTACGACGAGCAGCCGATCTCGTCGCCCGGCATGTGGAACGCCCTCGAGTATCGCAATCTCGAAGGCTTCGTGTATGCGGTGTCGCCGTTCAACTTCACGGCCATCGGCGGCAACCTGTCATCCGCGCCGGCACTGATGGGCAACACCGTCATCTGGAAGCCCGCCTCGAGCGCGATGCTCAGCGCGTACTACGTCATGAAAGTGATGGAGGAGGCCGGCATGCCGCCCGGCGTTATCAACTTCGTGCCGGGCGATGCGCGGCAGATCACCGACATTCTGCTCGACAGCCCGGATCTGGCGGGCATCCACTTCACCGGCAGCACGACCGTCTTTCAGTCGATGTGGAAGAAGGTCGGCGAGAACATCGCCCGGTACAAGACCTATCCGCGCATCGTCGGCGAAACGGGCGGCAAGGACTTCATCGTGGCGCATCCGTCGGCGGATCCGGAGGCGCTGGCGACGGCCATCGTGCGCGGCGGGTTCGAGTACCAGGGACAGAAGTGCTCGGCCGCCAGCCGCGTGTACGTGCCGCAGTCGCTCTGGGGCGACGTGCGCGATCGTGCCGTCGCGATGATGAAGGAACTCAAGATGGGCGACCCGCGCGACTTCCGTAACTTTCTGAGCGCCGTCATCGACAAGAAGGCGTTCACGAAGATCGGCGAGTATATCGAGCACGGCAAAGGGTCCGCGAAGATCCTCCAGGGAGGCGGCGTGAAGGGCGACGAAGGCTATTTCATCGAGCCGACGCTCATCGAAACGACCGATCCGGCCTACAAGCTGCTCTGCGAGGAAATCTTTGGGCCGGTCGTCACCGCGTATGTGTATCCCGACCACGCCTGGCTCGGGACGCTCGAAACCGTTGACCGCACGTCGCCATATGCGCTGACCGGCGCTGTGTTCTCACGCGACCGCAAAGGCGTGCGCGAGGCCACGTCGGCGCTGCGCAACGCGGCCGGCAACTTCTATATCAACGACAAGCCCACCGGCGCGGTCGTCGGCCAGCAGCCGTTCGGGGGTGCGCGGGCGTCGGGCACTAACGACAAGGCAGGATCGAAGCTCAATCTGATTCGATGGGTGAGCGCGCGCACGATCAAGGAAACGTTCGTGCCGCCGACCGATTACAAATATCCGTTCATGCAGGAGAAGTAGACAGGAGACAGGAGACAGGAGGTCTTATTCTGTCTCCTGTATTCTGTCTACTGTCTCCTGTCTATGACGCAGGCGAAGATCCTGCGACGCGAAGTATCGGGCCAAGGCGGTTGGGCTCGCGCAAGCATCGGACCTGTCCTCCGCGCCGCCGGACTGCGGGCGCGCCAAAGAGCGGTCGCGCCTGCGATCCTTTAACGGCGTCGCTGCGGACATGTCCGACGCTCGCGCTCGGAAGGCGCCGCACAGCGCCTCGCTCAATGCGCCGTCCGCCGGTGTCCAGGTGTCGCACACTTCCGTCGACGCCTGCTCGATGATCGCGAGTGCCGTGTCGACATCTTCGCGATCGTCCGAGAGCGTCGCGACGGCGAGCTCCTCCCAGCGCGCGACGGCGTCCCAGTCCATCAGCATGCTGGCGCGCAGCAGGGGCGGCAGCATGTGGCGCGCGTCGAGTCCCTCGTACTCGCGGGTGTCGTCGATCGTCGTCATCCCGAACGGGCCGGCGTCGAACAGCAGTGACGCCGCGGTCGGACAGAAGGCCGACAGGGTCAGCGATATACCGAGAGGAGAGTGCGTGACGACCCTGGGAAATTGCTGGCATGCCTGTGGCAGCGCGGCGTGGCCATGGCTGCGGTGGATCGCGCAGCTGCCGCCGGTGTCCGGCGCATAAAAGCGGCAGCAGCCATCGTCGATCGGCTCGATCCAGCCGGCGTTGCAGCAGGCGCCGGAATGCCGG
>JBBDWL010000134.1:3448-13611 GCA_040902895.1 Vicinamibacterales bacterium
GCCATCGTCGATCGGCTCGATCCAGCCGGCGTTGCAGCAGGCGCCGGAATGCCGGCAGGCGTAAGTGGTATGAAAAGTGAGCAGCCGCGGACTATTAGTCCGACGGCTTGCCGCGGTTGCGGATCTCGCGGTGCCTGCGGGCGAGTTCGGCATTCTTGTCCTGCAGGCGTGCGGCCTTCGCGATCACCTGCGTGGCGCGGGCGCTGGCTTCCCTAGGCCCCGCTGCGCGCCGGATGGCTGATGTCGAGCACTCGCACGATCTCGCGCGCGAGCGTTTCAGCAATCACCGGAATGTCGGCGGTTTCGGGCGATCGACTGAGCACGCGCCGAAACTCCAGGAGTAGTCATCGGTGGAAGATGCAACTCTACCGCCTGGTCTCTGCCTTTCACCTCAACCAAACCCGCCTTCGCCGCCTCCACCTGGTTTTCGAGCGCCCGGCGCACCTGGCTGGAGTCGCGCTCGGTGTGCAGCGCGCAGGCATGGGAAATGCTTGGCGGAGTGTCGGTCGTAGATCCCACATGACTGCCGATCCCGACGCCTTTACCGCTCCGACCAGCCGGGCCCACAAGATTCTGCAGGATTTGATGGGGATGCTCGACCGGGCCCTGCCTGATGACTCGCAGCGGCAGCTGAAAGCGACGTTGTGGGAGCAAGGCACGTCAGCATGCGCCTTTGCGCGTCTGGGCGCCGACGAGGCGATGGAGCAGGATCTCAGGGCGATGCAGGCGGCTACGGCGGCCGCGAAGCCGGAGGGAGAGAAGAGCGCCGCCCTCGCCGAGCTGCGGCGCCTGATCGACGCCAGCCTGGCGGAAGTACGCGGGCACTGAGCCGGCGGTCTGGTTATCCGCTCCCGCTCTCCTTTCCCACCTGCGCGTAGTGCTGCCGGATTACTTCGTAGCACTCGCATGAAACGGTGGCGAGTTTCTTTCTGTCGGCCACGAGCACTCGTCCGCGCTCGACCCGGATCACGCCGCGCTTCTGGAAATCCTCGAGCACCACGCTGATCGACGGGCGCCGCGACCCCAGCAGCATTGCGAGGAACTCATGCGTCACTGCAAAGCGATCTTCCGACACGCGATCGAGCGTGGTCAGCATCCAGCGCGCGCACCGCTGCTGCAGTGAATGCAGGCCGGTGCATCCGGTCATCCGCATGCTGTGAATCAACAGCGCATGGGAGTACCGGGTCAGCGTGTCGCGGAAATGTTCGTTCTGCTCCATTTCGCGATCCAGATCCTGAACTTTGAGGACGACGGCGTCCCCGGCGATGGCGACGATCGTTTCGCAGGGCATGCTGGGGGCGCCGCTGGTGGCCGAGATCCATGAGGCGCCCTCGCGTCCGACGGTCCCCGTCTCGAGCGTGTCGCCATCGTTCATCACGGCCATCAAGCAGATAACGGAGTTGATGGGGAAATAGACCTCGGCGATCGACTCGTTCGGTTTGTAGAGGATTTGTCTCGCCGTGAGCCTGACCTCGCGCAGCTTGGGCGCGACGCGGGCATACGCCTCGGGGCGCAACGACATGAGCAGCTTGTTGTCAGGACGGGGACCCGCCGGATCCATCAGCGCAAGTCTATCTCGATCGTTTCGTCCGGCGGAACTGTCCGCCAGCTGACAGCCGGCAAGGCAGGACACCAGCTATGCTTGCAGGAAAGGTAGCCATGCCTCGCTTTGAATACTCCGAAGATCCGAAGACCGGGGATCGAATAGTGACAGCGCGCGATAATTCGGCCACCGGGCCACTATACGGCCAGTGTGACTGCGGCTCGTCCATCGGGTTGACGCGCAGCGGAAGCGCCGTCGAGTGTGGTGATTGTGGCGCGATTTATCGTCTCATCGCGAAGCCCTGATCGCGAGAGGTGAGTGGTGCCGGGGGCGGGAATCGAACCCGCAAGGGCGCAAAGGCCCGGGGGATTTTGAGTCCCCTGCGTCTGCCAGTTCCGCCACCCCGGCGGCAGTGAAAAGCTAGTCCAATGTAAATTGTAAATGGTAAATAGCATTGGAAATTGAGCTATTGCCAGAGGCTGCTCACAACATTGAAGGCGCGCAGTGCCCGCCGTTAGGCGGGCAGTACCCGCGCATGTACGTGGCAGACGTCGCCGATGTCGAAGCCCTCTGTCGTCTTGTAGAAGTTGCCCATCGCGTAGCCGCAGAGCAGCGTGAGATGTTCTGACGCGGCCAGCACGTTCCAGAGCGATTCGAGCTGGATGGCGCCTTCGGGATTGCCGTCGCGCCAGAGCAGATCCACCATCTCACCGTAGGTGCGCACCGCGCCGCCGCCACCTGTCGCACGCGCCGCGGAAATCAGACTGCCTACGACGCTGCGAAACTTTTCGGGATCCGGCCGGGCCCCGTCCATGAAACTGGCAAGGACTTCACACGCGTCGAGCAGCCAGAGCGAGCCCGATTGCTCGAAGTAATCGCGCGACACACCGTCGGCAACAAGCCGCGCCGTGAGAGTGTCGCGATGGTCGGACGTCGCGATGATGACAACCGGCTGCCGCGCGGTGAGTCCCTCTCGCACGAACTGGCTCAGGGTCTTCAGCAGCGATTCCTCGTCGCGGTAAAACTGCACCGCGTGCGCGTGGTGCGGTTCTGGATGAATCGTGCGTGTCTTCATCTGACTCGCCCCAAGATACCAGCCGGGTATAGTGAAATCCACCTTAGCCGCTACGGCCGGGCTTAGCGGCGCGTATACTCCAGCCATGGGCTTTCTTCTGAGACTTCTCGCAAACACGCTCGCGATTCTGATCGTCGCCTGGATGCTGGACGGTATCGTCGTGCTCAATGCCGTGGCCGGCGTGCTGGCGGGTGTCGTGCTCGCGCTCGTCAACGCGGTCGTCAAGCCGATTCTGCTGATCCTCACACTGCCGCTCACGCTGCTGACGCTCGGCCTTTTCTATTTCATCGTCAACGCGATCTGTCTTGGTCTCGTCGCGGCCCTCGTGCCAGGTTTCGATGTCGACGGCGTGTTGTCGACGATCGTCGGCGCGCTGCTCATCAGCCTGTTCGCCTGGATCATCAACGGCCTGCTCGGAACGTCGACGGCGCGGCGTTGATCTTCCAGAGACACCGCAGCACTTCGGCCACGCTCCACGCCTGCGCGATGCAGCCCCGCGGCGCGTAGGGCGGCTCCGCGTCGAACACTTCGCTGATGGATCCTGCGCCTGCCTGATCGAGGTGCTCGATGAGCCCGTCGAGCAGCCGCCTGGCCCGCGCCACGTCGCCTGGATGGGTCTTGAGCCACGCGTCGACGGCCGGCCCGATCAGCCAGCCCCAGACCGTGCCCTGGTGATACGCCGCATCGCGCGTGCGCAGGTCGCCGAAGTACTGCGGCTTGTAATCGGGATGACCAGGCGCCAGCGACCGGAGGCCAACAGGGGTCAGCAGCCGCTGTTCGACAACTGCCGCCACCGCCTGCCAGTGTGTCGGATCGAGCACGGGATGCTCGAGCGAAATGGCGAACAGTTGATTTGGCCGGCATGCCGAATCGTCGCCGCCCTTGCCGTCGCGCAGGTCGACGACATCGAAGAGGTGTCCCAGCTTTTCGCTCCAGAAGCGCGCATTGAATGATGCGTAGGCGCGATCGGCGTGATCGCGCAGCGCCTCCGCCTCCCGCGAGTCCCCATCATCGGCGACCCAGCGCTGCATGAGGCGCAGAGCGTTGTACCAGAGCGCGTTGATCTCGACGGCCTTCCCCCGGCGCGGCGTCACGACCCAGCCGTCGACCTTCGCATCCATCCATGTGAGCTGATAGCCCTCCGCGCCCTGCGTGAGCAGACCATCGCGCGTATCCACGCCAATGCCGAATCGCGTCCCCTTCAGGTGCGCGTCGAGGATGCGCCGCAACACGGGCATCAGCTCGCGCACGAGCGCGGTGTCGCCGGTGTGCGCGACGTAACGCGAGATCGCGTGGAAGAACCACAGCGTGGCATCGGCGGTGTGATACACGCCTTCCGAATCGCCTTCGGGAAAGTAATTCGGGATCAGGCCGTCGCGTTCGGCGCCGGCAAAGGTCCTGAGAATCTCGGCGGCTTCGCTGTGGCGCCCCGTGACCAGCGTGAGGCCCTCGAGGCTGATCATCGTGTCACGCCCCCAGTCGGTGAACCAGTGATAGCCCGCGATGATCGTGCGCGCCCTCGCGCCGCGCGCTTCGCGCGCCAGGCGCGTCAGGGGCAGGATGACGAACTGATCGGCGGCCAGCACGAGCCGCGCGCAGTCGTCACCGCAGCCGTGCGGGCGGGCGGCCGCCAGGAGCTCGCGCCGCCGCGCGACTTCGACCTCTTCAGCGCGGTCGGGCGCATCCTCGGCGAGCGACTCCCACGACTCGGTGGATGCCGTCAGCGTCACGGGCGTTTCGCCGGTGAGGACCGTCTCGAAAAGGCCCGGGCTCCAGAGCCCGCCGCGCGCTTCATAGCCGCGGTATTCCTCGATCAGATAATGCACGTCATCGAGCGCCAGATGGTCGGCCACGAACGCGCCGGAGGGCGCGTGCAGCAGAAAGCGGAGGTCCGCCTTCACGCCGCTCTCGCTGGAGATGTCGAGCCGGTGCTCGCGAATCGTGAGGCTGTAGCCGGACGTCACGGTTTCGGTCACCGGCACTTCGTGCGGCCGGAAGCCGACGATGGGGCGCAGCGAGAGCGTCACCGCGCCCGGGCCTCCTGAAAGACAGCGGTACGCGACGTGGACGGTGTTCCGCTGATGCGGCATCAGCACCCGTTTTTCGATGACGACG
This sequence comes from Vicinamibacterales bacterium, assembly GCA_040902895.1. Lineage (GTDB taxonomy): Bacteria > Acidobacteriota > Vicinamibacteria > Vicinamibacterales > SCN-69-37 > JALYRV01. The sequence continues at coordinate 8,182 of JBBDWL010000134.1, forward strand.
CCGTCGATGCGATAGCGCCATCGCGGCAGGCCGTCGACCAGGCCAAAGGCTTCCAGATGCGTCTCATCGATCTGCTGATCCTGCGCTCGATCGTCGCCGACGCGCATCGTCTCCTTTACCTGCGTGAGCAGCATCGTGCGCCCGAGCGGCGCGGGCAGCGCGGCAATCAGCAGGCCGTGGTAGCGGCGGCGCACCGGCCCGTCGATGGTGCCGGACGCATACCCACCGAGGCCATTGGTGACAAGCCACTCATTCGGGTAGACGGTCACACGTTCTCTCCCAACAGCACTGCGGCTCGGCCCGGAATCTCCCATCGCCGCGCGTCGAGTGGCGGCATACCCGATCCGCCGTAGATCGGACGCTCGCTGTGCCAGAGCACGCGCCACGGTCCGCCGGCCGGCGGCGCAACCAGCGGGTCGCTTGCGCGGGCAAGATCGAACGTGGCGCCGAGATTCAGCACCAGCAGCCGCTCGCGTCGCGCGGCATGGAACCTGAGGACGAGCCGATCGGCATCGAACGCCGAGCCGTCGGTCACTCTGGCGCCGTCGGCAAGCACCGGGTCTGTCTGCCGCAGCGCGATCAGATCGCGATGCAGCGCGATCTCTGCGCTGTTCCCGGTGCGCTCGTCGTCGTCGAGGACGCAGCGGACGAACGTGTCTTTGTCATGAGGAACGGCAAGCACGATTTCCGGATCGAGGATGTGGCGGAACTGCGCCATGAAGGCGCCCCGGCCCTTCGCGACATCGTTGGAGAGCGGCGCGCGATGGTCGGCGAAGAAAAGGAACGGCCGGGACGACCCGAACTCCTGGCCCTGGAAGAGCAGCGGTACCCACGGGCCGAGCAGCAGGAGCGCCGTCATGGCGCGCATGCCTCCGGCGGACGCGCGTTGATGCAGCCGCTGGCCCGCGGCGCTGTTCGCGACCTGATCGTGATTCTCGAGATAGCAGACCGTGCGCAGCACCGGTAGATCCAGCGCGGGCTTGCCGCGCGCGTTCTTCTGCCAGGCGTAGTGCTGTCCCTGGAAGAGAAAACCGTGCCGCGCCGCGGCCACGAGCTCGCGCGCCGAGCCCTCATAGTCGCTGTAGTACGCCGCGCGTGAGCCGGTCAGCGCAACCACGGCGGCATGATGGAAGTCGTCGTTCCAGATGGCGTCCATCCCATAACCGCCGTCTTCCGGCCGGCGCGCCAGCATGGCATGCTGCGGCTCGTGCTCGCCGAAAATCAACAGCTCGCGGCCCGCCGCTGCTGCGCGCGCCTCACGCGTGAGCTCCGCCACCAGGTGCTCGGCCGAGGCGTCGAAAATCTGCTGCACCGCGTCGAACCGGAAGCCGTCGAGCCGAAACTCTTCGATCCAGGAGCGCACGTTCGCACGCGCGAACGCGCGCACGTCCTCCGATCCGTCGCCGTCGAAGTTGAGCGCGTCGCCCCACTCGTTCTTGTACGTTCGCGAGATGAACGGCGGCGCGAACACCGCCGCATAGTTGCCGTCGGGACCGAAATGGTTATAGACCACGTCGAGCACGACGCCGAGGCCGAGTCCGTGCGCGGCATCGATGAAGGCGCGAAAATCGTCCGGCACCCCGTAGCCGTGGTACGGCGCGAACCACTGCACGCCGTCGTATCCCCACCCGAACGCGCCGGGGAACTCCGCGACAGGCATCACTTCGAGCAGCGTGATCCCGATGTCTTTTAGCGCAGGGAGCTTTTGTGCGGCCGACGTCCACGTGCCTTCGCGCGTGAACGTTCCGATGTGCATCTCATAGACCACCTGCTGATGCATGGGCCCCAGCGTCCACGCGGTGTGTCTCCAGGCGAAGATGGCGGGATCGACGGTCTGCGACAGCGCGTGAGGGCCCTCGGGCTGAAAGCGCGAAGCCGGATCCGGCAGCACGTCATCGCGGCCGTCGAGCTTGAAGCCGTACCGTTGGCCGGCGCCGACCTTGACCTCCGCGCGGAAATAGCCGCCGCCGTCCGGCGCCATTTCGACATCATCGCCGCCAAGGCTGAGACTGACCGCACGCGCACCCGGGGCCCACACGCGAAAGGACGTGGCGCCGCGCCGCACCTCGGCACCGACCGGATGTCGCCGCATTTCAAGGCTGCGGTGCAACAGATGTTCCGGTCTGGACCTTGAACGCCGCCGGCTCTATGCCTTCGCACGAAACGTGCAACGCCAGCCACCAGAGGTTACCGATGGACGAACGAAAGACCATTCCACCTGAGCCATGTTCTCCCGGCGCGACTGAAGTATCGGAGCTCGATTGAGACGGCCGATGTTCCGCCGACGAGGAGGGCGGCCGCGGCCGCTCCGCGACCAGGTGATCGTCATTACCGGCGCCTCGAGCGGAATCGGACGCGCCACGGCCGATCTCGCCGCCTCACGCGGCGCGGCCGTGGTGCTGGCGGCGCGTGACATCGACGCGCTCGAACTGGCGGCCGGCGCGATCCGGTCGCGCGGCGGCAGAGCGTTGGCGGTGGAATGCGACGTCTCGCGGCCCGATCAGATCGAAGCGCTCGCCATGCGCGCGATCGAACACTACGCCGGCCTCGACACGTGGGTGAACAACGCCGGTCTATCTGTGTACGGACGGCTCGACGAGGTGCCGATCGAAGATCAGCGCGCGGTGTTCGACGTCAATTTCTGGGGGCTCGTATCCGGAAGTCTGACCGCCGCGCGCGCGATGGCACGAGACGGCGGGGTCATCATCAACGTCGGCAGCGTCGCGTCAGATCGGGCGGTCCCCCTGCAGGGTGCGTACTCGGCATCGAAACATGCCGTGAAGGCCTTTACCGATACGCTGCGCATGGAGCTCGACGAGGCCGGGCTGCCGATCGCGGTCTCACTCGTGAAGCCGGCATCCATCGACACCCCGTTCTTCGAGCACGCGCGCACGTACATGGACGGCGATCCGCGTCCCGTGCCGCCGGTCTATGCCGCGGGCGAAGTCGCGCGCGTGATTGTCCGATGCGCGGAGCGGCCGGTGCGCGACGTCGCCGTCGGCGCCGCCTCACGGGCGCTCGCGGTGAGCAGCGCGGTGGCGCCGCGGCTGACCGATCTGTACATGGAGAAGACGATGTTCGCGGGGCAGCAGCGCGCGCCGCGCCCGCGCCCGCAAACGGGCAACCTGGAAGTGCCGCAGCCGCCGCATCGCGAAACCGGAGACTATGGCGGACATGTCATGCAGACGAGCGCCTACACGCGCGCCGTGACGTCAAACGCCATGCGGTTCGTTCCGGTCGTGGCGGCTGGCGTGGCGCTCGCGCTGGCCTCGAGGCCGCGGCCGGTGGACGTCGCGCGTACGCGCTAATAACCGACGGCCATCAGGTGGCCGTCGGTTCTGAAGTACCACGTGCGATCCGCCAGCGCGGGTGAGGCCAGCACGGGCTCGTCAAGCCGGTTGACGTGCAGCAGCTTGAACTCCCGGCCTGCCGCCAGCACGAACGTCTCGCCCAGATCGTTCGTGAAGAACACTTTGCCGTCGACACCCACCGGCGAAGCCGAAAACCCTTCGCGCACCGCCTCGCCAAGGCGTCCCTGCCACAGCACCGTGCCCGCTTTCGCGTCGTACGCGGTGGCGATGCTCGCCATGTCGTTGATCAGATACAGCTCGTTTCCATAGAGCAGCGGTGAAGGGACAAACGGCGACCCCTTCACTTCTTTCCAGGCAACGTGCGTCGCGGTGACGTCGCCCGAGCCGCCCGGCCGGATGGCCAGTGTCGGACCCGATCGGCCCGATGACGCGAACACGAGACCGTGGCCGGCGACGGGCGTGGGAATGACTTCGACGTTGCTGCCGCCGGCGGTCCAGAGCACCTCACCGGTGTCGGGATGGTACGCATAGACCTTGCGCATGCTCGAGACGATGATCTCGTCGCGGTTGCCGGCGCGGATCGCCACCGGCGTGCCCCATCCGACGCGTTCCGTCCTCGGCGTCGTCCATCGACGCGCGCCTGTCTTCGCGTCGAATGCGGCGACGAAGCCGCCGCCGTTCTGATCCTGATAGATGACGAGCCGATCCTTATAGAGCAGCGGTGACCCCGCGGTGCCGTGGTACGCCTGAATCGATCCCACCGGCTGATGCCACACCTGCGTGCCCGTGAAATCCACTGCCATCACGCCATGAGCGCCGAGATACGCATACACGAGACGCCCGTCAGTGGCTGGGGTGCTCGACGCGTAGCCGTTCTTGGCCATGACCTTCTCGACCGGCGCATCGGGCGCGAACGTCTCCCACAGCTTCTTGCCGTCGGCGCGATTGAACGCGCTGATGGCGCGTCTGGCGCCGCTATCGTCAGACGTCACAAGAAAGATGCGATCGCCCCAGACGATCGGCGATCCGTTGCCGGGGGTGGCAAGCGGCGTCTTCCAGCGCACGTTTTCGGTAGCCGACCAGCGATCGGGATACCCGGTTCCGGCGACGAGACCCTGGCCGGACGGCCCGCGCCAGCGCGGCCAGTACTTCGCGCCCTCGCCCTCGACCGCGATCATCGAAACGTCGGCAGCCGGCGGAAGGGATGGGCCCGACGCGACAAGCAGACCGAGCAGAACAGCCAGGATGCGCATGACCGAAGTTTACGACAGGATCGCGCCTCTCATTCTTCGCTGTCGATTTCGCGCTCAGCCTGCAGCCAGTCTTCCAGTTCGCGGCCGTGCTGCCCGTCCCGGCGTTCGTAGATCGCGTACGCGCGCTGTGCGATCCGCGCCATCCGCGAGGGAGCGGTGGACTGCGGGACTGGGGCGGCTCCCACCGGTTCGGTCGGTGCCAGAGGAGGCGTCGAGGGTGTAGCGGGTGGCCGTCGTGCACGTGGGGACATCAGCACGCTCCTTTACCGGCGACGCCGGTAGAGTTTGGCGAGGACGCCGGTAGAGTTTGGCGAAGCAAGAAACGCACCCGGAATCTGATAGCGTGAATAAATGGCCTAAGGTCGAATCGCTCCGTTCGCGGCGACAACGGCACCTACTTCCAGCGCGTCGCGAACTACGGCGTGCGCACCACCCGGCACTCGACGGTCACGGTCACCGCAGGCGGCCAGACTCGCACGTTCAAGGAGGCCGAGGGCTTCATGCTGCCGGCAAACCAGGGCGGTCAACAGACGCTCACCTTCGACCAGGTTGAGTTCGTCGGCTACGGTCTCAGCGTGCCGAACGCGAAGCATGAGGATTACGCGGGGTCGCCTGTGAAAGGAAAGCTGGTGATGTTCGCAGGGCGCGCGCCATCGACGCTTCCGTGGGCGCCGTTCGGGCGCATGATCAACGCGCGCGGCCGGCTGGCGACCGAAACCCATGGTGCGGCCGCGGTCATCCAGGCCACCGGCTTCACTCCACGGCCTTCGACCCCCGCGCCTGCTGTGCCGGCCGGCCGCGGCGGACGCGGCGCCGCGGCCGCGCCTGACTTCACGACGGCGCAGCGCTTCGATCGCGCCGTGCCG
>JBBDWL010000135.1:0-13329 GCA_040902895.1 Vicinamibacterales bacterium
AGCTGCAGGGCCTGGGCGCGCACTGGGAAACGTGGAACCTCGCGTCGGGCGGCCTGACGCCGCACGAGACGCTGCAGGTAATCACGATGCACAGCGCCGAAGCGATCGGCTTGCAGCAGGATGTGGGCTCGCTCGAGATCGGCAAGCTCGCCGACCTGATCGTGCTCGATCGAAACCCGCTCGAGAACATCAAGAATACCAACTCGATCCGTTACGTGATGAAGAACGGCGAGCTCTACGAGGGCGACACGCTCAACATGGTGTGGCCGCAGGCGAAGCCGCTGCCAAAGCAATTCTGGTGGGAGACTGAGCCGACGAGATTGCAGATCTCAGATGTGAGATCTCAGAAGTAGCCGCCGCACTCCTGCTCGGGGAAGGTACTCGCCGGACCCGCGATATACTCCCGCGCCGGCATCCGCCATGCGTCGACACCGACATGAGGAGGAACGATGCGTCTTGAGGCTCGCTTTACGCCGGTCGCGGTCATCGCGCTCATCCTGTGTGCCGCTCCGTCGGCATCCGCGCAGACGATCACCGGGACCATCACCGGCATCGTGAAGGACGCGAGCGGTGGCGTCCTGCCCGGCGTCACGATCACGATGACTCACCTTCAAACGAGCCGGCCCGCAACGGCGGTGACCGATGCCGAGGGCCGCTACACGTCCGCGCCGTTATCGCTGGGCGACTACCGGATCGAGGCCGCTCTTTCGGGCTTCAAGGGCGCCGCGCGATCGGGCATCACGCTCACGATCAGCGATGTGGCACGAGTAGACTTCACGCTCGAAGTCGGCGCAGTCTCCGAGATCGTCGAGGTCGCAGCCCACGCGTCGCTCGTGGATGCCAACACCTCGGCGGTCGGGAAGCTCGTCGACAATCGACGCATCGCCGAATTGCCGCTCAACACGCGCAACGTGTACGCCCTTATCTTCCTGACACCGGGCGTTGGCGGCACGATCGGAAATGCCTACGGCGATCTGCGCTACACGATCAACGGCGCGCGTCCGCGCAGCAGCGACACGCTCTGGACGGCGTCACCGCCACGTTTCCAACGGTCACCGGCGGTGTCGGCATCTCGGTGTTCCCCTCGGTGGATGCGATTCAGGAATTCAAGGTCCTCGGCGCCACGTATCCCGCGGAGTTCGGGCGGAGCCTCGGCAGCATCATGAACGTGGTCTACAAGTCGGGTTCGAACGCGTTTCACGGCAGCTTGTATGAGTTCCTGCCCGACTCCTCATTCGATTCCCGGGATTACTTCCAGCGGCGGCGCGGCGAGGCACTCGGCGATTTTTCGCGGCACCAGTTCGGAGGCGCAGCCGGCGGACCGCTGCAGAAGGGCCGCACGTTCTATTTCGCCTCTTTCGAGGGCCTGCGAGAGAGCGCGTTCCGATCGACGACGACCTCGGTGCCGACGGCGCTCGAGCGTCAGGGAGACTTTTCGCAGAGTTTTGCGGCCAACGGCCAGCTGATTCGCATCTTCAACCCATTCACGACGCGCGCGAATCCGGCGGGAGGCTTCATCCGCGATCAGTTTCCCGATAACAGAATTCCCCGCGAGCTGATGGACCCGGTTGCGTTGAACGTGCTGAAGTACTACCCGCCGCCGAACACGGCCGGCGATCCGGTGACTGGCAGGAACAACTACATCGCGAGCGGGAGTGCCGCGCTCAACACCAACAACACGGACATTCGCGTCGACCGGAACTTCGGCGCGGATGGCCGCGGCTTCATGCGCTACTCGCACCGCTACGTCGAGTCGGTTCCGCTGCAGGCGTTCCCCGACGAGCTCACGGTGGCCGAGGGCCGCGTGATCGAAGAGACCGCGTGCACAACTTCGTCACCGAGTACAACCACACGCTGAGTCCCTCGACGCTGCTCACGCTGCGCCTCGGCTTCGCGCGGACGCTGTTCGTGTACAACAACCAGGGCCTTGGCTTCAAGCCGTCGAGTCTGGGCTTTCCGGCGGCGATCGACGCCGCGCCTGATCGCATGATGTTTCCCGCGTTCGGCGCGTCGGGTTATGTCTCGCTCGGCGGGAACGACCATCGCTACAACGCGTTCATGAGCTATCCGCTCCTCGTGGGCCTGACACGCACCACGTCGCGGCACACGCTGAAGACCGGCTTCGACGGCCGGATGATCCGCGTCAACGTGTGGGAGGCGCGCGCCGCCGGGACCTTCAACTTCTCGGCGGGCTTCACGCAGGGTCCCAACCCCAACACGGCGAGCAGCACCGCAGGCAACGGCCTCGCGTCGCTCCTGCTCGGCACCGGCACGACAGGCAATACGCTGATCCAGAACTGGAAGAACGTCGCGTCGCAGAACTTCTACTTCGCCGGGTACGTGCAGGACGACTGGCGCGTCAATGCGCGGCTGACGCTGAATCTTGGTCTTCGCTATGACCTCGAAACGCCGCGCACGGAACGATTCGACCGGATGAACTACTTCGATCCGGACGCGCGCTCGCCACTGGCGGCGCGTGTGCCGCAGTTCCCCGACCTGCGAGGGGGGCTGGTCTTCGTCGGCGTCGACGGCAACAGCCGCTGGCAGTTCAAGACCGACCGCAACAACCTCTCGCCGCGCCTTGGTGGCGCGTTCCAGTTGACCGAAAAGACGGTTCTCCGCGCCGGCTACTCGCACGTCTACGGTCCGTCGTATCAGCAGGCCAATGGCACGGTCGGGCCGTTCGGGTTCCGCACGGAGAACCTCTGGGTCTCGAGCCTCGACGGCATCACGCCGTTTCGTCTACTGCGCGATCCCTATCCAGACGGATTCCGTCCATCGCCGGGTGCCGCGGAGGGTCTGCTCACGGGCGCCGGCTCGACGCTGCAGGCGCCGCTTCGCGATCGATCGCAGACGCCATGGAACCGGCAGTGGAACGTAACCGTCCAGCGGGAGCTGCCGTGGAGCACGTCGGTCGAGATCGCCTACGTCGGCAGCCAGGGCCACGATCTCCAGACCAACAGCGAATCCGGCCTGAACATCAATCAGCTCGATCCGCAGTACCTCGCGCTGGGCTCCGCGCTCAATCAGCTCGTTCCGAATCCGTTTTTCGGCGTCGTCAACAATGGCGTGCTCGTGGCGCCGCAAGTCAGCCGCGCGCAGCTGCTGCGGCCGTATCCGCAGTTTACGGACATCATTCCGCTGCAGGCTACGGGCGCCGACTCCATTTACCATTCGTTGCAGATGAGCGTCAGCCGGCGCATGCGCGGCGGCCTCATGCTTGCGGGATCGTACGCGTGGTCCAGGGCGTACGACGAGGGTGAGAATCATCAGAACAGCTACGATCTGCGCGCCAGCAAGGCGATCGCGTCGTACGACATTCCGCATCGCCTCGTCCTGAGCGCGCTGTACGAAGTTCCTCTCGGCCGCAGCCGGCGCTTCGGCTCGTCGGCCCCGGCGGTCGTCGACGCGATTGTCGGCGGCTGGCAGATCAACGGCATCATCACCGTCCAGAGCGGCACCCCGTTGACGATCACCGCGAGCAACACGGCGGGACTGTTCAACCCGGTGACCCGCCCGAACTGGAATGGCGCAGATCCCCGGCTCGATACGCCGCGCGAAGAGCGGCTGCAGAAGTGGTTCGACACGACGGCCTTCAGTCAGCCGCAGGCGTTCACGTTCGGGAACGCCGGAACGACGTTCCCCCTGCTCCGGACCGACAGCGTGCGCAACCTCGATCTGTCGTTCTTCAAGCACTTCGTCATGGCGGGAAAGGTGCGGCTGCAGGCCCGGATCGAAGCGTTCAACGCGCTGAACCGCGTCCAGTTCGGCTCACCAAACGTGAGCGTGACGTCCAGCACGTTCGGCGTCGTGACGTCTCAGGCCAATACGCCGAGACAGCTCCAGTTTGGTCTGAAGATGCTGTGGTAAGACTCGCGTTTCCCATTGCGACCGGCTCCGCCTGACTGGTAGAGGGCGGACGCGCGAACGGTTATGACCGCTGCATCCCGCGGCGGTTGGTGTTCACGTGCCTGCCTTGGCCACAAGTCGGGCGGTGATGGGCTAGTGATGTTATCGAACCACCCTCCAACTCCCATCGGGTTCGATGTGCGTGCCATGCGGAAGCCGGTAGAGTTCCACTAACATGTTGATCTCGCGAGAGGAGGCTCGTGACCCTCCCGACATAATGCCACCTCCGGCAACCTGGCCGAAGAGGCCGATCGCGCCCCCGAGCACACGCTCGTAAAGGACGGCACAGCTCGTTTGAGAAAAATCGCAGGCCACCAGATCCGGTCTGATCACTACGAGTCCTGATCGTGCCCGGTTGTTGGGGTAGGTGCCGTCGACTCCCCCGCGCCCCTCCGCTGTGCCTATCAACCCGTCCGTTCCGGCGCGCACTAGAATCCGCGGCTCCGTGTTCGCGCCGCTGAGTACATATGACAGGCCAGTCACTGATTTCCAATAGGCCAGCGCCTGCTCCACATTCCGGGCACTTGCAGATGCGTCAACATAGACGGGAATAGGCAGCTCCCAGCGCGCGATGATCCCCGCGATACGGAAGGCGCTCCCAGCGACGGCATCCTGGTGGTACGTGATGAGATCAGCGACCGTTTCGAGGTTCTCGATTCGACCCGCGACATTCGAATTCGGTACCGGAGGACCCATACAAACGGGTTGGACGCCGCCGCCGCGAATTTCGGTGAACACCTTGCTTTCGGCCGTGGCGTGATCACACCCACCGGAGACGCGGAAGCGGAGATACTGCGCCAGCCAAACGTTCGCGCCCTCGCTATCGACGTAGCTGAGGGTTTGCGGCCGACGGAGAACGTCGCGATAGACGGCTTGGAGTCGGTTCTGAAAGTCATTTGGAAGGTTGCGCGGAGGAAAGGCGAGGTTTTCCGAGCCGCACGTCGCGAGCGTGCTTCCCGTCGTTATCTCGGCCAGCGTTCGCGACGACGCATCCTCGTGTGAACAGCCATTGAGGTAGAACCGGAAGTATTCGGTGAGCCAGACGTTCTGACCTTCTGAATCAACATACGTGGGCGCATCTTGGGGCCGGCGAAGGAAATCGCGATAGAGCGCCTGAAGATTTTGAAAGAACACATTGGGTTCGTTACGGGGTGGGAAGACGACGAGCCCTTGGTTCATCGGGAATAGAACGGGGTGCATGATATGAGAGGGCACTTTATCCGCGTCCAGTTCCGAGGCCGTGAGCGCGGCAGTCGCGCCGCTGGTCATCGACGTGGAAGAGCCCTCCGTTTGTACCGACGAGGGTGCGGTGGGGCTGCCCTTGGCGTCGCCACACGCCGCGACGCCAAGCATCAACGCGAAGAAGAAAAGTCGTTTCACGAAGCACTCCATTCAGCCACCGCTGGGATTCAAGCTGGGATTTCCGATTTGCCTTCCCCGGAACAGGCCAAGGCTACACCTGCTCGTGCCGGCTGCACGCCGTTTATTCGTCGCAGACCCCCAGCACCCGGAAACCAAGAGCGGCGACTCGTCCCGCCCTGAAACGGACCGTTTTCTTTTTCACCCACCGGGTGTCACCCTCCGTGGTGGGGTTCCTCGCGTTGGAACCCAGCAAACTCAGGGCGCGACGAATGATCCAGTGGGTACGGTACCACGGCAAAAACGGAAATCCGGGGTAGATCCGTTTCTCAACATCACAGCAGCACAGGACCCGTTCCTCGTGCAGTGCTCTTTGACAAGCCGTCGTGGCCAGCGATGCCCGGCGGCTTTTGCATTTGTGGAGAGAAATCACTATGAGCTCGAACCTGCCGCCGATCACACTTCGAAGAAGACAGTGGTCTACACGCGGCCGAATCACGGGCGCCAGAACGAATTGACGAAGGCGCCGTTTCCGGCGACGTCCCACACGGCGACTCGCGCCCACGTCCAGCCCGCCGCCTTGACCCGCCACTCGAACGTCTTGCTGCCGAATTCCCGCGTGTCGCCGAGCTCGATCGCTTCACGGTGCGTCGTCTTTCCATCGCCCCAGACGATCTCGGCAAACCGCAGCGGGAACGTCCACAGCGCGCGGACGCGCGCGACGATGTCGGTCCCCGTAGAGGACGCGAAGTTCACGTCGGGCAGAAGGACCTCGCCGGTCGTGGTGAAGAAATCGCCCTTCGTCAGCGGCACCAGCGCCTCGCCCCATCGATCGAACGCGGGCAGGCGATCGAGCTTGATGTAGTTCATGTTCATGTGCGCGTAGAGCTCGTGCGTGTGATCGAACTGAAACACGTCGACTTCGCCGAGCAGCCGCTTGTGCAGGCCCTGATTGTTCAACTCGTCGACGAGATCGAACGCGCGATCGCCGAGGCGCGGCGACGACAGGTCCGACGGCAGCGCCTTCCATCCCGCACCGAGATAGCTGACATCGCGGAAATAGTCAGTGGCCAGAATCCGATCCGGATACCCCGTCGACCCTTTCGTGCGCGGGTGCGTCTGATACATCACGCCGCCCTCGCGCCGCACGAGGTCGAGCATCTCCTTGGTATCGGCCACGCTGTAGACGCGCCCATATTTCGGATGCTCCGACATGAACGCGCCGTTCTTGGGACGACTCATGAACCAGTACACCGGCTTCGGAAACGCGACTGCCCAATGTCCTCCGAGGTGCACGTTGGCTTCCTCGGCGGGAATCAGCAGGAACTCCGCATCCGACTGCGCCCGAAGCGCGCCGAAGTACGCGTGCAGCTCCTCGAGCCGCAGATCCGTGAGATCCGCCGGATGGCCGTCGCCGTGGAAGTCCATGATCATCGACGCATCCACACCCATCGCCTTCAGCACGGGTTTGAACGGCGGCGTCCAGTCCAACCCGTTGGTCATGGCCTGAACGGTGTGCGCCAGATGCCAGTGCGTGCTCAGCGTCTTGTATCCCTCGAGCGCGCGAAAGCGATCGCCGTTGGTATAGCGAAGCACGTGCGCGAGGGCCGTCTCCGGTGCCGTCGTGGCGAGCAGAAAGAACACGCCCATCCGCTGCGGCCGTCCAGGCGGCGCGTTGACCCACGGGTAGTACTGCCAGTTCTCGTCGCGCAACTGCCTGATGCCGAGCGCCACGCGCCCGCGCCACGCGCGATGCCAGACGAAGCCGAGATTCGACGTGAAGTCGCGCGGGAAGAAATACTGGTGCGGCGCCGGGAACACCGCCACGCTTCCGCCCGCCGTTTTCACGGCGAGCGTGCGATAGCGTGCCTGAACGGGCGTGCGTTCGGCTTGCAGTCCGTTGAGTGACGGGCGCCGCAGCATGCCGTCCGTGTCGTAGAAGGCGACCTCGGTGCGCATGTTGTTGCCCGCCTGCCGATCGGCCGGTGCGCCCATCTCGAGGCCCGCGTCGTAGTAATAGGCGACGTCGGGGTCGTAGGTCGTCATCACGGCTTCCTGTTGAATCAGACGGCTGCCGGGATAAAACGTGTACGCCACGCCGCCGTCGAAGCTGCCCATGCGCAGGCCATCGAACAGAAGCTCCACGCGCTCGCCAACGCTTCGCGCGGTCGCTCCGCGCAGCTGAAACGTGCTTTGCACGTGTCGCGTTCCATCGGGGTGCGTCGTCGGATCGTCGAAGAAGGCGTACCACCCGCCCCGGCGCTTCCCGGTCTCGCCCTGATAGACCGGACGCGCGGCACGGACGACGGCCTCCGTGTCGCCGGTGATGGAGGTGACGAGCGGCTGTGCGGGATCCAGCGAGAAGACGGCGCGCCAGGCGCGTCCCGTCTCGTCAGGCCACCGAACGGCCACCGAGTCGTCGGCGCGGGTCACCGTGATCGCGCCGGGACGGACGCCGGAGAGATCGATCGGGACCGAGACCGATCGTGCGGGCACTTGCGTCAGCAGCAGAATCGCGAGGAAGGCCGTACGCATGGAGCAAGACCATTTCACGATGCGGCGGGCGCGTCAATGGGGACAATATCCTGCCCGACGAGTACGGTCACACCTTGATCGCCAAGGGCGTGACGGACGTGGTGCGCGCCGACGGCCGCGCCGGCCTGGGGAGTCACGGACATCGGAATCCGCTCGAGAACATCAAGAACACCAACTCGATCCGTTACGTGATGAAGAACGGCGAGCTCTACGAGGGCGACACACTCAACATGGTCTGGCCACAGGCCAGGCCGCTGCCGAAGCAGTTCTGGTGGGGAAACACAACCGAAGGCTCCGGCCGTGCCGACGCAGACGGGGAAATGACGAATAACGAATAACGAGTGCGGATAAGCTGTCGCTCGTGAACGTCCCACTCGTTCTTCTTCTCGTCTACACCGTCGGCATCACGGTCTTTGGCGTCTGGATCGGCCGACGCGTCCGTGGACCTGCGGACTTCTTCGTGGCCGGGCGCAAGCTGACGTGGCCGCTGGTCGGCGGCACGGTGCTGGCGGCGAACATCGGCGCCGGCACCACTGTGGGCGCGGCGGGCGTCGCGTATCAGGACGGCATCAGTGCCTGGTGGTGGAACGGCGCGGCTGGACTCGGCACCCTTGTGCTGGCGCTCTGGGTGGGTCCGAAGCTGTGGGCGCTCGCCTCGGCGCGCGGTCACCTGACGCTCGGCGACTTTCTCGAAGAACGCTACAGCGCGACCGTCCGCGCGTGGATTGCGGCGCTGATCGCGATCGGCACGCTGGCCATTCTTGCCGGGCAGCTGATCGCAGGCGCCGCGGTGCTCGATGTGGTCGCCGGCTTGCCCCGGTGGCAGGGCGTCGCGATCGGCGGCATCGCCATGACCCTGTACTTCTCGGCCGGCGGGCTCCTAAGCTCCGCCTGGGTCAACGCGATTCAGCTGGTCGTACTCCTCGGCGGTTTCATCATCGCGTTGCCGATGGTGCTCGCAAAGGTCGGAGGCACGGCGGCGATCAGCGCGGCAGCAGGAGTTCCAGACACATTCTGGAATCCGATGTATTCAGCCGGCGCGTTCTCTGGTTGGACGATGTTGATTCTGCTGGGGCCGGTGTTTGTGATTTCGCCAGGACTGGTCGGCAAGGCTTACGGCGCCGAGAGCGTCCGCGCGCTGAAGATTGGTCTAAGTGTGGCCGCGATCGCGCAGCTGATCTTCTCGTTCTTCCCGGTGCTGCTCGGGATGGCGGCGCGCGTCAATCATCCAGGCATCGACAGCCTGAACGTGGTGCTGCCTACGGTGATGCTCCACGAGCTTCCGGTCTTCGTCGGCGCGCTGGCGCTGGCGGCGGTGTTCTCGGCTGAAGTGAGCACCTGCGACGCCATCCTCTACATGCTCTCGACGTCATCCTCGAAGGATCTCTACCAGCGGTTCGTCAATCCCGCCGCGACACCCGACCAGGTGCTGCGCGTGGCCAGAACCGCGGCGCTCATCGGCGGCGTGCTCGGGATGATCCTTGCGGTCCAACTCGCGACCATCGTCGACGCGTTGCGCATCTTCTATTCGTTGCTCGGCGCGTCGCTGTTCGTGCCGGTGTTGGGAGCGTTGCTGTGGCCGCGAGCCGGCGCCAGGGAAGCGATGGGCGGCATCATCGGCGGCGTCGGCACCTTGCTCGCGGTGTACTTCTTCACCGACCGAACCGGGTGGCAGGATCCTTCGCTGTGGGGACTGGTCGGCTCGGCGATTGGCTTCCTCGCCGCGGCGCTACTTACGAAACAACGTTAGGAACCCCGGCTGGATTTTGTCTCCGGGCGGCCACTTGTCGATCGTCCGCTCGTAAGTGAAACCTGCCGCCTTCATTTCCTCAATCACGACGGCCGTCGGGACGCCGTGGCCGCCGCGGTTGGCCGGGACGCCAGCCGGCAGCCGCGATCCCTTGTCGGGTACGAAGTCGATGATCGCCAGCCGCCCGCCGGGCTTCAGCGACGTGTACAGGCTCTTGTTGAACGCGTCGATCTCGGTGATGTGGTGGTAGACGTGACGCAGGAGCGCGGCATCGCAACACGCGTCAGCCAGGTTGGTGGCCGCGGCCGCGCCTTCGATCACGGTGACGTTGGTCAGGCCTTCCTTCTTCACGTATTGGCGCGTCCACCGTAAGGCGTGTTCGGTAATGTCCGTCGCGAAGACCCGGCCGGTCCCAATCCACTTCCCAAGCACCACCGTCATGGCCCCACCGCCCGAGCCGACGTCGGCCATCGTCATGCCCGGTTTCAACTCGAGCACGTCGACAATCTTTGGCGCATCGAGCTCCGCCTGGGCGCGCTCCTGGGCCATCTCCCGCGCGTCCTGCTCCTGCGGCTGCGCCACGAGTACGCTTGCGGAGAGAGCGGCGATGAGGACAATAACAAGCGTGGGATGTGGGCGCATGCTCATCTGACGCCTGACAGGGCGCCTCGGTTGGGATTTGTAACCGTTACCGAGCGAGCGCCTCCAGCGGGCTCTGTCATGGCATCATGCGCCTGCCACTCTCGCATGCAGCCATCAACTTGTCCAGCCGGCGGAGCCGCGTTTCCTCCGCCTTCGCCATATTGAGCCAGCCGATCATCAGCTTGCGGTAGTACGGCGCCTGGCCCTGGAAATAGTCCCACGCCTGCTTGTTGGCCTTGAACTTCTTCTCCACGGCCTTGTCGTCGATGGTGGTGAGGTTCCTTTGTTCGTAGGTGTAGACGCGGGACTTCGCCTCGGTGCGCTTCTCGAACGCCGCCAGTCCGGCGGGCGCCATGCGCTTGAGTTTCTTCAACTCCGCGACGCGCGTGATGTTGATGGCGCTCCAGTTGCTGCCGGGGCGCCGGGGTGTGAATCGATTCGAGTAGGCGTCGGGAGGATGGCTGCGCCGAATCCCGTCGATCCACCCGAAGCAGAGCGCTTCATCCACCGACTCCTGCCAGGTGATGCTGGGCTTGCCGGAATCTTTCCGGTAGTAGCCGACGATCAGCTCGTTAGCCGTCTTGTGATTCTTCTTGAGCCAGGCCCTGAACGCGGCCGGTGTGGCAAAGAACGTTGGCTTCATTTCTCGATCTTCACGGCACCGTGATCTTCAGTTCGGCGCCGTACAGCGACGTTCGGTCGTTGTCGATGGCGGCCCAGCGAAGGAGCGCATTGACATCCTTCTTGACCGCGCCGCTGAACACCTGCTTACCGTTCACAGTCACGACCACCGGCTTGCCGAAATCGATCGCGTCCGGCGACAGCAGAATGGTGAACGACGCCACGTCACGCACGATCGCGTCAAACGTGTTGCCATTGCGGCGGATGTCGACCCGGCCCGATCGCTTCGTATGCTGGAAGAACCCAAGGTCGGTCAGCTCGGTCCGCCGCGACGTGTCGGTGCGAATCTCGTCGATGATCAGCCAGCGATTGCGATTGAACCGATCGACGCGCTCGCTTTCCCACGACAGCGCCGCCGGATGCGGCGGCCGCGGATGATCGTGCACGAACTTCTCGAACGACGCGCGCTCGGTGGGCCACCACGCGGTGTTGTGGCCGGCGCCCGCTTGTGGCCGGAACACGAGATTCACGCCCATGCGCTTCAACCACGCCATGTGCGGTGCCACCTGCGCGACCGGATAGAGTTGATCGTTCTCGCCGTTCACGACATAGAGCGGCGCGTTGATGAAGTTGTTGCCGTGCATCTCGCCGTCGGCGCCGGTTTGCGGATTGCGAAGCACCGCGAGGCTGCCATTGAGCGGCAGATACGACGACCAGGGATTCGGCTCCTTCAACGCCAGGTAATACACGCCGGTGCCGCCGTCGGAAATGCCGGTGACGTAGATCAGCGTCTCGTCGATGTTGTACTTCCGCTTCAGCATGTCGATGGCGCGCAGGATGTTGTCAACCTGCTCTTCGTCCCACCACTGCGCCTGCATCCAGCCGCTCGGATGGAGATAGATCTGCCGCTCGCCTTCGATCCGGTTGGGCGCGCGTGCCGGCCGTGTGCCGGCCGCTGCGGGCAGGCGTCCGGGCGCCACGGCGTTCGGGGAGGGCCGGCCGATCCCCCCGTGCAACTGCACGCGTAGGGGCCACTTCCTGGCCGGGTCGTAATCCAACGGAACGTCGACGACGTTATTGAAGAACGGACCGGTTTTCGATCGCCACCGCAGCGCATATTCCCCGCGCTTCTCGTCGAGATACGGGCGTCCCTTGCGCAATCGATCGAGCGCGGCATCAAAGTCGACGCCGGCGGCCACGATGGCCTCCGCGGCAATCGTGGCGGCCGCGGGATCCTCGGCGGCAAAGAACGTCGCGAAAAGCGCATCGATGGCCGGCGCCTGACCGGCGACGGCCACGGCGAGCTGGACGAGGCAGGCCGTGGCGATGACCAGGACGCGCATCTTCACGACGGGAGAATAGCGCAGAAGGTTACCGCGAGACGGGACGAACCAGCAATCCGCTCGTCGAGACGAGGACCTCGAGCTCCGCCGGCTCGGTCACGCGCACAAACGTGCCCGAGCCGTACTCGGCATCGAGCAGCGGCGACAGGAACGCATACCGCTGCCGCAGCCCGAAGAGATCGATGAGGCGTTCGGGCGCGAGCGAATACACGGTGCGTACCGCGGCCCGCTCGCGCTCGATGTCGTCGTAGCGCCCGGCCACGCGATCGAGCTCGTAGGCTGTGTGCAGGCCCAGCATGTTCACCGCCGGCTTCCACTTCAGGATGTGCGCATCGACATAGAGCGCATCGCCGGCAAGCTCGTAATGGATCGCCTCGGGGCGTCCCGCGATATGAAATGTCGCCGAGAAGCGCCGCGGCTCGTTGAGCGGCTGGATGATCACGCGCGCCGCCACTTCCTCGCGGGTCAAGGCGCGATAGCCATTGAGCCCCACGCCGATGGCCGCCAGCAACCCGCCGACCGCCAGCAGCAGCAGGCCCAGCAGCGTGCGCAGGACGAAACGGAACGGCCGCCGCCGCCGCAGTGCCATGAGGCCGGCCAGCATCAACAAGGCGCCGGGAACGGCCAGCACAACTGCAGCAACGACAAGCGGCGACACCGGCCAGGACGTCATGTGGCTAGCATCGCACTAAACTCCGCCAGCACCATGGCGGTGGCGCCCCAGACCTTCTCGCCCTCGATGTCGTAGAACGGCACGTCGACGTCGATCGTCTGCCCATTGACGACGCGCGTCCGGATTTCGCGCTTGAATACGCCGGCATCGGCCAGCAGCGAGACCGGCGCTTCGATGATCCGGGCCACCTCCCACTCGGCCCGCTGGAAGGCCGGCCTCATCGAGGTGAAGCCGATGACCGGATGTAACATGAACCCGCTGACCGGAATGTGAAGCGGTGTCAGGCGGCCGATCAATTCGACCGCACGCGGATCGACGCCGACTTCCTCCTGCGCCTCACGAAGCGCCGCATCCTCGAACGATTCACCTTCGTCGACGCGTCCTCCCGGCAGCGACACCTGGCCGGTGTGATTGCGCAACGCCGAGCCACGCACGGTCAAGGCAAAATGCAGCGCCTCGTCATGCGGATAGACGAGCAGCAGCGCCGCGCCGGCGCG
>JBBDWL010000136.1:0-13329 GCA_040902895.1 Vicinamibacterales bacterium
CCGACGCCTGGGTGAAGGCCAAGGGCCTGCCGGCGGCCATGCGCAGCTATCACGCGCTGTCGTGGCTTCAGTACGAGCTGCTTCAGCTCGGCCGGTACGACGAGGCGTGGGAGACGATCGGGGAACTCACGCCATCAGTCAAGACGAGCGGGAACCTCACGCTCTTGAGCGATCTTTCGTCGATGCGGGCGCGGTATGTGGTCGAGGCGCGCCGCTGGGACATCCTGGCCAACGAGCGTAATTTCGGCAACGTCAACGAGCTGTTCGCCATCGGCGTCAGTGCAGCGCGCTCGGGCAACGCGCCGCTCGCGGAGCTGGCCCGCCAGGGACTGGCGACGCGTGCGCAATCTGAGCGAGAAGGCGATCTCCGGCCGGCGATAGCCATCATGGAACGGGAAGTGGCGGCCCTGATCGAACTCGCGGCCGGCCGGCGCGAGCAGGCGATCGAGATACTCAAGGCCGCGACGCAAGCCGAACTGACGCTGCCGCCGCCGCTGGGCCTGCCCGCGCCGATCAAGCCGGCGCCCGAACTGCTGGGGGAAGTGCTCCTCGAACTGGGCCGCCCCGCCGAGGCGATCGCACCCTTTCGTCAGGCCCTGAGCCGCAATGCCAACCGCACGCTATCTCGCCTCGGGCTGGCGCGGGCGTCGGCCGCCCTGGGGCACCAGGACGCGGCTCGCGAGGAGTATCGCCACGTGCTCGACGCCTATGCGAGGGCCGACGTCGATCGTCCCGAAATCGGCGAAGCGAAGGCGGCGCTCGAAGGAAACGTCGTCGGCCCCGCCCCTTGGATGGGGTCTGGCCGCGGCGTCATCGTCGCGGGCGTCGCCGGATCGATCGCCACACTGGTACTGGTCGCGTGGCGCCGCCGGACGCGGCGCTCCGGCGCGCCGCGCGCTCGCTCACCTATATCTCGAGCCGAGCGCCGGCGCCGCGACCGCGCGCGCCGATGACCGCGCGAGCGAAGACGTCGCGACCACTCTGCTGCGGCAATGGTTGCCTTCAGCCCTCGACGATGAATCGCACCATACGGCGGGTGGCAACGCCGGCGAGATTGTCGGTGACGACAATCTCGACCTCGTAGGTGTCGGGAGGAAACGTCGTGAGGGGCACGGCCTGTGTGACCGCCAGTTGGCGGCCGGCCTTGAAGTCGAATACGGGCGCCGCGTGGGCGCGTCCGAAGCGCCGCGGCGCCAGTTCGCCAAACAGTTTCTCCCACGCGCTCATCCTGAAGAACCGGCATTCCACCGTGACATCCGGCAGCTTGCCCTCGTCGACCGCAAGGTTGTAGACGAAGTACACGACGGAGAGCACGTCATCCCGGGTAAAGGTCGAGTCAGCGTCAGGGAAGACCTCGGCCGACCCGAACGCATACGGCCGATCCTCCTGCGTTGACGAGGACACCCGCGTGGCGAGCGCGTCGACGCGAGACGCCAGAACGATGCTGCTCATCGCCGGCTCGCTGCCCGCGAGGTTCGGAACGATCAGCGTCTGCCGCAGCACGGCCGCCTTTGGACCGCCGCCCGTGGCGGCGCCGGGCCGTTCCCGGACGGCCACGTAGAGGTCGTAGTCGCCCGGGGCAACCACCAGCGCCCGCCGCAGGACGCGTGAGGCCGACTTCCCCGGTACTCGTGCGACGAAGTACGCTTCGAACGAGGGCTTGACGGCACTGAGTTCGCTGGCCATCAGACCCAGCCGCGCCGAGGCCTCGCCGGCCGTCGGATTGCCGCGCGAGAACTGGCGCTCCGGCGCGCTCACGGGAGTCCCCAGCACACTACCGCTGACGTGCCTGTCGTCCAACGGGCTTTTCGTACCGCGTGGCACGACGCGGACGTACATCGCGACCGCCTCGAATCCCACGTCCACCTCGTCCAGCGTGAGCGTGAACGGCACGTAGACGCGGCCATCCGCGGCGCGCATGAAATGACCGCTCCACTTGACGTAGGCATCGCCGCCGGAAGGCTTCCCGCCGACGACGCCGTCAACCAGACTTCTGAGCTCGGCAGCCTCCGCCCGCGGCACAGGGCTGGTCCCGCTGCCTGCACGCTGGCCGGATTCGGCGGGTCGTGCGACGACGCAGAGCAGGCCCGCCGCCATCACCGACAGGCATGTCGTGCGCATCGTCTGCTCCATCTCTCTCGCTCTCGCGACATCGTCGGACCCAGCACGCGCGGCGATCCAGGCACGCGAACGGCTCCGGCCCAGGCAAAAAAAACGGGGCGGCCTGTGTTGGGCCGCCCCGTTCCGACATGTGCTTACTGTTCGAAGTGGCGCCTCTGCGCAATCTGCGTCATCGGGCCCTAGAACGTGTAGCGGAAGCTCAATTGCCAGATCCGCATGAATCCGGCCTGTTGCGTGATGCGGCCAAAGCTCGTCGAGTCGATGCCGTTCGAGTCAATGCCTCTGAACTTCGCCGTGTTGGTGAGGTTGAGGATCTCGAAGCGGACTTGCCCGACGTGCGAGCCGGCGAACGTCGTGTCCTTGGCAATGACCAGGTCGACGTTCTTCCGGAACTGATACCGAGCGTCACCGTTGGTTCGCGGAGCATTACCGTACTGCCCCGGCCCTGGGTTCTGGAAGGCTGAGCTGTTGAAGTATCGCGCGGACGTCTGATCGACCGAGGCCACGCGATCGTTGTCACTGCCAGGCGTGTTCGGGTCGCCGATCAGGTTGGGCCGCTGCACGCCGCCGAGCAGTCCCAGGTTCGCTGTGGATGTGCCGCTGAGGAGTACCGCGTTCAGCGGCGAACCGCTGACGAGCTCGACCACGGCGGAGGCATTCCATCCGCTCAGAAGGATGTTGCCACCCGTCCCGCCGAATTTGACGATCGGGGCCAAAATGATCCGGTGCGGTGAATCGAAGTTGGCGATACCGTACTCGGCATCCAGGTCGTAGTAATTCTGCGGCGCGAAGGTCCGGGTCTGGTAAGTGCTGCTCTCCCCGAACTGGTTGTCTTCTGTCCGGCTCAAGGTGTAGCTGAACCGGCCACCCCACCATCCGGTCGTGCGCTTGTCGAGGATGAACGTCGCGGCGTTGTACTGCCGGCGTCCCCCCTCGGTGCGCTCGATCTGGTTGATGTCACCGAACTGCGGGAACGGCCGCAGGAGCTGGCCGGCCAGGATGGTCGCGCGTGTGCCGAACTCGCCCGTTCCAGGGATGCCGAAGAACGGGTTGGGCACCGAGGCCCGCAGTGCCGCCGCGTTCCAGGTGCCGTTGGGCCCCGGAAACGCCGCGCGAGCCACCGCCGGGTCGATCTGGTTGATGTTGATGGCCACGCCGCCGCCGGTTCCCCCAAAGCCGATGTCTCGACCGGTGGCGCCAATGTATCCGACGGTGACCGCCATGTTCCCCGGCAGCTCGCGCTGCACGTCAATCGAGTATTGGTGAACCTTGGGGTTGCCCTTGTTCTGGTCGACGTATTCGATGTTGCCGCCGGCGCCGGTGAGCAGTCCCAGGGAGCTGCCGACCGGCTCGATGAGGCCGGCCGGGAACGGATTCTCCAGTGAGGTCAGCGGCACTCCGGTGGTGCTGTCGGTCTGATTGAGCGACGTCGTCCGGGTGAAGCCGATCTGGCCGTGTTGCGCCCTGGTGTAGTTCCACGGTGCGTAGAACAGGCCGTAGCCGCCGCGGAGGACGGTCCGGCTGTTGAGCGTGTAGGTGAAGCCGCCGCGGGGCGCGATCTTGACCGCCGCGGGATTGCCCTGCTCGGTCGGGGCGCCGTCCACGCCAGCGAAGATCAGGCCGCCATTGATCGTGCGACCCGCCAGCAAGCCGGTCTTGGGCACAACCGCGTTCAACGGACTTACCACGGTCTGGTCGAAGGCGACCGTCTGACGGTTCTCGATCTCCCGAAGGCCGTCCTCGTGCTCGAACCGTACGCCGAAGTTCACGGTGAACCGTTGGCTCACTCGCCAGTCGTCCTGGATATAGGCGCCGTAGTACTTCGTGTACCACTCGAACGGGCCGCGGTTGAATGGGACCGACCCCGACGCGGGTGTGCCGAGGAGGATGCTGGCCAACTCGTGGCCGCCGACGCCAGCGTTGCTCGTGAAGAGGCGGTTGAAGCTGAAGCTCCCGCCCATGTTCGTAGTCGACACCGTGTCCACACCGAGACGCCGCATGTCCGCGCCGAGTTTCAGGCTGTGGCTGCCCCACAGTTTGGACAGGGTGCCGTTGATCGAGTACGGGCTCTTCCACCGGTTGGGGATGCCGCCCCAGCCGCCGACGCTTTGGACACCGTCAGAGAAGCCGAGAGACGGGAACACATCCTTTTCCGCGAGCGCATTGACGTAATTCGAGCTGAAGCCGAGCGACCCGATCCCTGCGCTGAACGCCTGCTTGTCGCACGAGTCGGCCCAGGTCGACCAGCCGTAGCGCAGCGTCAGGACCGTCGTGTCGTTCAGGATGTTCGTGTTGTTGACCACCATGACGTGCGGCCGCCGGCGCAGCGGACCGAAAAAGTTGTCCTGGCTGGCGATGAACCAGTCGTCCTGTTTCATGATCGTGCTGCCAGGCTCGTCGGTCTTGTTGTAGATGTAGAGCCCGCTCAACGACCACCTGTCCGTGAACTTGTGCTCCGCCTTGAAGGTGACCATGTCAGCGGAGTCAACGATGGGCCCCGTGGCAATGGCGTTGGGCTGGTTGTTCTCGTTGCCGGTAATCGGGCCGCCGATGGATTCGGTCGGCCACGCGCCGAGCATGGCAAAGCCCACCGGGTTGGCGGCAGGGTGGGTCCGTGGAATGACGGCGCCCGTGAACAGGCCGCCGGTCGCAATCGAGCCGGTCCCTGTCGCGGGGCACTTGGCGCTGGCAACCCCGCCGCGGCAATACGGATTGTAAATGGCCACCGGCGCTCCCCCGACCGTCGAGGTGGAGAAGTCGCCGACGCGCTGTTTCAGGCTCGGCCAGACCTGCTGCTCGTTCCGGGTCGTGTTCGAGCGATAGCCTTCAGTGGCGGTCCAGAAGAACGTCCGGTTCTTCCAGATCGGACCGCCAAAGCCACCGCCGTAGAGCCGGTAGTAGGTGCTGTCGAGCCCACTCTGTTCCTTGGTCAGGCCCTGCTTCTTCGTGAAGAAGTTTTCGTTCACGCCCCAGACTGGACGGGTCTGGTAGAAGCCAGAGCCATGAAACTCGTTGGTCCCAGACCGGGCGGTGACGTTGAACACGCCGCCACCGGTGCGCCCCATCTCGGCGTCGTAGGTATGGACCTGGACCTTGACCTCCTCGAGCGCTTCGATCGTCGGGTTCAGCACGGCGCGCCCAACCAGCTCGGTGATAGGCACGCCGTCAAGCAGGTAATTGTTGGCCCTGATGCCGCCGCCGCCGAGCGAGACGCGCGAGGCGTTGGTTTGGTCCTGCTGGCGGTTGAACTGCGGATCGCCAACCGGCATGACGGTCGGGACCGTCACCCCGATCAGAAATGCGTTGCGACCAGGGGCGGGCAAGGTCGCGAGCACCTCCCGATCCAGGACGCCGCCCGTCGAGGCGTTGGAGGTCTCGATGAGCGGCGCCGCGCCGGTCACGGTGATGGTCTCCTGCAGGGAGCCCACCTCGAGCATGACGTCGAGGGTGATGAACTGCTGCGTCCCGATCCGGAGACCCGTGTTCTCGTAGGTCTTGAAACCGGTGAGGGTCGCCTTCACAGTGTAGGTGCCGGGCTGCACGACCGAGAAGTTGTACTGGCCCTGGTCGTTCGAGACCGCCTCTCGGGTGATGGCGGTCGCTTCATTGAGCAGCGTCACAGTGACGCCAGGCACGACGCCGCCAGAGTCCCTCACGGCGCCTCGAAGACCACCCGTGAACGTCTGCGCCCACGCCGTGCTCGTGGCCAATGGAACTAACAGTAGTGCCAGGAAGCACCACCGCGAAGCAAGGTTCCTCATACTCGCATTCCTCCAAATCTAAAGAATCTGTGCCCACCGCACTGGCGCACAGACACAACGCCGCCTAGGGATCATTCCATTGCAAACCACGCGAGCCGTTTCAAGCCTGTTACGTAAGTTGCCGGAGTTTACGCCGCTCAGTGAGCGGTTTGCAAGCAAAGTCAGGCGGAATCGTCTACAAAAAATTGGATTCACGGTTCCAATGTTCCAACGTTCCAAAAGTTCCAGAGTTCCGGGGCTCCAGGGTTCGAGCGTCTGACTCGAGAACCATGGAACCATGGAACCTTGGAACCTTGGAACCTTGGAACCTTGGAACCTTGGAACTCTGGAACCGTCGTCAGTCCGTCACCGCGCCGGTGCTCGCCGTCGAGACGAGCCGTGCATATTTGGCGAGCACGCCCCGCACATAGCGCGGCTTTCGCGGGCGCCATTTCCGGCGCCGGGCCGCCAGCTCCTTCGCCGGCACGTCCACCGTCAGCGTGCGCGCGCGGGCGTCGATGGTGATCCGGTCGCCGTTTTTGACCAGTCCGAGCGGTCCGCCGTTGAACGCTTCCGGCGTGATGTGCCCGACCACGAAGCCGTGCGTGCCGCCGCTGAAACGACCATCGGTGATGAGCGCCACCTCCGCCCCGAGGCCGCGGCCCATGATCGCGCTCGTCGGCGACAGCATCTCCCGCATGCCCGGTCCGCCGCGCGGCCCTTCGTAGCGAATCACGACGACGTCGCCTGTCTTGATGCGGCCGGCGAGAATCGCGGTGAGGGCGTCTTCTTCCTTGTCGAAGACGCGCGCCGTGCCGCTGAAGCGCTCCCCTTCCTTGCCGCTGATCTTTGCGACCGCGCCGTCGGGGGCGAGGTTGCCGCGCAATATCACCAGGTGACTGGTCTTTTTGATCGGTTGATCTGTTGATCTGATGATCTGTTGACCTGCTGGATAGTCCTTCACTTCGCGCAAGTTCTCGGCGAGGGTTTTCCCGGTCACCGTCATCACGTTGCCGTGCAGCAGGCCGCGATCGAGGAGACGCTTCATCAACGGCGTGAGGCCGCCGATCTTGACGAGCTCCGCCATCACGTATTTCCCGCTCGGCTTCAAGTCCGCCAGCACCGGCACGCGCCGGCCGACACGCGTGAAGTCGTCCATCTTCAGCTTGACGCCGGCGGCGTGCGCGATGGCCAACAGGTGCAGGACCGCGTTGGTCGATCCGCCGAGCGCGATGATCGTGGTGATCGCGTTCTCGAACGCCTGGCGCGTCAGGATGTCGCGCGGCCGGATGTTGCGATCGATCAGGGATACCACGGCGCTGCCGGCACGGATGCAGTCGTCTTGCTTGTCTTTCGACACCGCGGCCTGCGCCGAACTATTCGGCAGGCTGAGGCCGAGCGCCTCGATCGCCGAGGCCATGGTGTTGGCCGTATACATGCCGCCGCACGATCCCGCGCCGGGACACGCGTGCTGTTCGAGATCGGCGAGCGCCGCGTCCGACAACTTCCCCGCCGCGTGCTGCCCCACCGCTTCGAACACCGAGACGATGTCGACGGGCCGGCCCTGGAAGGTTCCGGGGAGAATCGTGCCGCCGTAGACGAACACCGCCGGACGATTGAGCCGCGCCATGGCCATCACGCAGCCCGGCATGTTCTTGTCGCAGCCGCCGATGGCGACCAGGCCGTCGAAGCCCTCGGCGCCCATCACGGTTTCGATCGAATCGGCAATCACCTCGCGCGACACCAGCGAGTACTTCATGCCCTCGGTGCCCATCGAGATCGCATCCGACACGGTGATGGTGTTGAAGATGATCGGCTTGCCGCCGGAGGTGGTCACGCCA
Organism: Vicinamibacterales bacterium; assembly: GCA_040902895.1. Taxonomy (GTDB): domain Bacteria; phylum Acidobacteriota; class Vicinamibacteria; order Vicinamibacterales; family SCN-69-37; genus JALYRV01. Next base: position 7,703 of record JBBDWL010000136.1, read on the forward strand.
TCTGCGGCATGGCGCGCCAGCGCGTCGATGTGGACGTTGCACGGGGTCACCTGGCTCCACGTCGAGCACACGCCGACCTGCGACTTCTTGAAGTCGTCTCGGGTAAAGCCGACGGCGTGGAGCATCGCTCGCCCGGGCGCCCTTTCAGGGCCGTCAAGAACAAGTGAAGAATGTGGGCGCCTCATCGCTCGCGATTCTACTGGTTCCAAGGTTCCACTGTTCCAGTGTTCCATGGTTCGGAACACGGCCCTGGAACGGTGGAACTATGGAACCATGGAACTATGGAACTATGGAACTATGGAACCGATGCCCGTGCGTTTGGATACGTGGCTCGATGTCGCTTGTCTATTCAAGACCCGCTCCGAAGCCACCAAAGCGTGCCGGCTCAATAAAGTCATCGTCAACGGCCAGGCGGCCAAGGCGCATCGGCCGATCAAAGAAGACGACGAAATCGAAATTCATCGGCCGTTCGGCAGGAAGCAGCTCATCACGGTGCTCGGTGTCACCGACGAGAATCTGCCTAAGGCCCAGGCGCGGACCCTGTATGAGGACCACACGCCGAAACCGACGCCGGAAGAGGTGGAAATCCGCCGCATGGAGCGCATCTATCGCGCCGCCGCGACACCTCCGACCCGGCCCGATCGCGACCTGCGACGGACCCTGCGCCGGTTGAAGCGAGGCGAATAGATTGCAGATTGCAGATGGCAGATGGCAGATTGAAGGGCGACTGGCGAGGTAAACTGCAGCCGTGCCATTGCGCATCATCGTCTTCGGCCTGGTCGCGGCCGCGTTCTTCGTCTTGCCGGCCGGCGTCGATTTCCTGGCCGACTGGCTGTGGTTCGGCGAGGTGGGATATCGGCAGGTCTACACCACCGAAATTTCGGTCCGGGCCCTGGCGGGCGCGGCGACCTTCCTGATCGCGGTCGCCTGGCTGACCTTCCACGTTCGCCGGGCGATTGCGGCGATCTCGCCGGCGCCGCAGACCTTCACGACCCGTGAAGGATTCACGGTGGCGCTCCCGACGCGCGATCAGGTGCGGCCGCTGGTGATGGTGCTCGTGGCGGTGGCGTCGTTTCTCCTGGCGTCGTTCGTGTCCACGCAGTGGATGACGCTGCTCAACTGGTGGCACCAGGTGCCGTTCGGCGCCAGCGATCCCGTGCTCGGCTACGACGCCGGCTTCTACGTGTTCACGTTGCCGGTGCTGGAGCTGGTGCGGGGCTTCCTGCTCGGACTGATCCTGCTGGCGGTGATCGGCTCGGCGGGCTTGTATTTCGTCGCCGGTCAAGTGGCGTTGACGCCCTTTGGCCTGCGCGTCGAGGATCGCGCGCGCACGCATCTGACGTGGCTGGCGGCGGCGTTCTTCCTGGTCCTGGCACTGGGCGCGTGGCTCAGCCGCGTCCAGGAAATCGTCATGCCGTCCGGCATCATCCAGGGCGCCAGTTACGCCGACGCGCACGCGCGCATGCCGGCGGCGCTGGCGTTGACCGCCGCGGCGATCGTGGCCGCCGCACTGGCGGCTGCCGCCGCGATGACCGGCCGGTTGCGGCTGCTGATCGCGGCCGGCGGCCTGTACGCGATCACGATGGTGGCGGGCCAGGGCTACGCCGCGATGTTGCAGCGTTTCGCGGTCACGCCGAACGAGCAGGTGCGCGAAATCCCGTTCATGGAATACAACATCGCCGCCACGCGCAAGGCCTTCGCGCTCGATCAGATCGAGGAGCGCGAGTTGCCCGGCGAAGCCACGCTCTCGCGGCAAAGCATCGAAGCCAATCGCGCCACGCTCGACAACGTGCGGCTCTGGGACCACCAGCCGCTGCTCGAGACCTTCGGACAGATCCAGGAAATCCGCACCTATTACGACTTCATCTCCGTCGACAACGATCGCTACACGATCAACGGCCAAAACCGGCAGGTGATGCTCTCGGTGCGCGAGCTGAATCCCGCGGCGCTGCCCAATCGCACGTGGGTCAACGAGCGCCTGGTGTTCACGCACGGCCACGGTCTCACGCTCGGCCCGGTGAACGAGGTCACCTCGGAAGGGTTGCCGGTGTTGTTCGTGCGCGACCTGCCGCCGGTGACAACGGTGGATATCGACATCTCGGAGCCCAGCATCTATTTCGGCGAGCTCGTCAACGATTACGTGATTGTGCGGACCAATGCGCAGGAGTTCCACTATCCCAAGGGCGAGGACAACGTCTACTCGACCTACGCGGGCACCGGCGGCATCCCGATCGGATCGCTCTGGAACAAATTGCTGTTCGCGATTCGCTTCCGGGCCTACCAAATCCTGCTGAGCGACGACATCACCACTGAAAGCCGGCTGATGTTCGAGCGCCAGATTCGCAGCCGCGTGGCGAAGATCGCGCCGTTCCTGGTCCTCGACGAGGATCCGTATCCGGTGGTCAGCGAGGGCCGCATTTTCTGGATCCAGGACGCCTACACCGTGAGCGATCGGTATCCGTACGCGTCAGCCGCCGGCCGCGTCAACTACATCCGTAACTCGGTGAAGATCACCATCGACGCCTATCACGGCACCGTCACCTTCTACGCCGCCGACACCGTGGATCCGATCGCGCAGACGCTCGCGAAGATTTTCCCGAACCTGATGCGGCCGCTCGCCGAGATGCCGCCTGACTTGCGCAGCCATGTCCGCTATCCGGAAGGCATCTTCGGGATCCAGGCGTCGGTGTACGCGACGTATCACATGACCAACCCGGCGGTGTTCTACAACAAGGAAGATCAGTGGGAAGCGCCGGCGGTGGACAGCGGCGGCGAGAGCCGGCGCATGGAGCCGTACTACGCGATGATGAAGCTCCCCGGCGAACAGGATGCGGAGTTCATCCAGATGCTGCCGTTCACGCCGCGGCGCCGCGACAACCTCGCCTCCTGGATGGTGGCCCGAAGCGACGGTGACAACTACGGCAAGCTGCAGGTGTTCCAGTTCTCGAAGCAGACGCTGGTGTTCGGCCCGGCGCAGGTGGTGGCGCGCATCAACCAGGACCAGGTGATCGCGCCGCAGATCACGTTGTGGAACCAGCAGGGCTCGCAGGTGATCCAGGGCACGTTGATGGTGATTCCGATCGAGGAGTCGCTGATCTACGTGCGGCCGCTCTACCTGCGCGCGCAGGCCGGGCGCATCCCCGAGCTGACGCGCGTGATCGTCGCGTATCAAAACCGCATCGTGATGGAGCCGACGTTCGAACAGGCGATCGGCCGGCTGTTCGGCCAGGCGGATCGGACCGCCGCGCCGCCGCGGCCGGCGACTGCCATCGGCACCGCCGCCACCGCCCCACCGGCTCCCGGCACCACCGCGCCGGCCGGTGTTGATTCAGCGGCGTGGAATCGCATGGCCGATGAAGCGCGCGACACCTATCGGCGGGCGCTCGAAGCGCAGAAGGCGGGCGATTGGGCCAGGTACGGAGAAGAGATACGGCGCCTGGGGGAACTGCTGGACAGGATGCGGGGGCCGCGCTGATTCAGTCAGCAGTCGACAGCCGGCAGTTAAGAGTTTTCAGTCAACAGTCGGTAGTTCAGTCGCCAGTCAGCGGACGGTATGATGGAGGCACGTGCCCGTTCTCGACGCCCATCGCCGGCCACTGGCCAACCTGCGGCTGTCGGTCACCGACCGATGCAATCTGCGGTGTCAATACTGCATGCCCGAGGAGGACTACCTTTGGCTGCCGCGCGAAGACATCCTGCACTTTGAAGAGATCGAGCGGCTGGTCGATCAGTTCTTGTTTCTTGGGGTTGAGAAGGTTCGGCTGACCGGCGGCGAACCGCTGCTGCGCCGCGATCTTCCGGACCTCGTCGAACGCCTCGCACGCAAACCCGATATTCGCGATCTCGCGATGACGACCAACGCGGTGCTCTTAAAGCCCGCCGTCAACGATCTGAAGGCCGCCGGCCTGCACCGTCTGACCATCAGCCTCGATACGTTGCAGCGCGATCGCTTTATCAAGCTGGCCCGCTTCGATGAGTTGCCGCGGGTGCTCGGTGGCATCGACGCCGCGGTCGATCCGTTTCCTGGCTTCAAGATCGATTCGGTGATCATTCGCGGCGTCAACGACGAGGAAATCGTGGCCCTGCTGGATTTCGCGAAAGCACGCGGCGCGGAGCTGCGCTTCATCGAGTACATGGACGTCGGCGGGGCCACCACGTGGTCGATGTCGCAAGTCGTGTCCCGCAAGGAGATGCTCGCAACGATCGAAGCGCATTATGGGCCAATCGAACCGCTGCGCGAATCCTCATCGGCACCCGCCGATCGTTATCGGCTATCGGACGGTACCGTGTTCGGCATCATCGCGTCGACGACCGAGCCGTTTTGCAAATCATGCGACCGCAGTCGCCTCACCGCTGACGGCGTGTGGTACTTGTGCCTGTATGCGAGCCGTGGAATCGACTTGCGTGGGCCGCTGCGCGGCCGTGTCAGCGACGACGCGCTGCGCGAACTGATTACTGGCGTCTGGCACGCGCGGACCGACAGGGGCGCCGAACAGCGACTCTCACTGCGCGAACGTTCCCCCTTGATTCCGCTGCAGGCGCTGAAACGAGATCCGCACCTCGAAATGCACACGCGGGGCGGCTAGATGCCCAGTCATCAGTCGACAGTCGGCAGTTAAGAGTTGTCAATCGACAGTGCTCAGTTCAGTCAGCAGTCTGGCAGCAGGAGACTAGCGACTGAGGACTGAACTGCGGACTGTTGACTGAAAACTCTTAACTGCCGACTGTCGACTGCTGACTGAATCAGCAGTGCCTCTCGAACGCCGCGCGCAGTTCCGCCGCAATCATGTCAGCCGTGCGTCCTTCGATATCCCGCCGCTCCATCATGTAGACGACCTTGCCGTCCTTCATCAACGCGATGGACGGCGACGAGGGCGGGTACGGCGTGAAGAAGCCCCGCGCGGTTTCGGTGGCTTCCACGTCGGCGCCGGCGAACACCGTGGCCAGGCGATCGGGCCGCTTGCCCTGGCTGAGCGCAAGCCCGATGCCCGGGCGCGCCTTGCCGGCGGCGCACCCACACACGGAATTGACGACGATCATCGTGGTGCCGGGCTGCTGGACCGCCGCCTCGACCGCCTCGGGCGTGCGCAGATCGTCGAAGCCCAGGCGTGAGAGCTCGGCGCGCATCGGCGCGATGAAGGGTTCCGGATACCGTTGAACAATCATGAGCGCTCCTCTGATCCTGCGAAATCCGCCGAAGCGCATTGCGCGAAGGTGGATGACTCGATCTTACCCGAGAAGACGGCGAATCTCCGCCTCGACCCTGGTGTATTCCTCGTCGAGCGAATCCAGCAGGTGACGCGCGCCGTTGAAGTCGCCGGCCTTGCCGCGCTCGTCGAGCTGCTTGCAGATGTCGTACATGTGGCGCGCGCCGACGTTGCCGGAGCTGCCCTTCAACGAATGCGCGGCGCGCTGCAGCTCCACGGCGTCGCCGTCCCGCCAGGCCGCCTTCAGACGCTCGACGCGGCGCGGCACTTCATCGAGAAACAAGCGCAGCACTTCCGTCAGCACGTCAGGCTCGCCGGGCGGAGTCAGCTGCCGCAGGGTGTCCACGACCGCCGGGTCGAGCACATCAGGGTTGGTCATTCCCCGCGGCGCTTGGTTTCGAGCGCTTCGAGCTCAGGGCG
>JBBDWL010000137.1:0-13103 GCA_040902895.1 Vicinamibacterales bacterium
TCGGCCAGGTCGCCCGCAGCTATGGCAGCAGCGGCGACTGGCACATCGGGTTCAATATTTCGCGCAAGTTCTACTAGGGGCATAGGAAATGTAAATGGTAAATTCCATTTACATTGCAGAGGATCTTCCTACCCCTGATGGCCTTCGCGCTGCCGCTGGCCGGTTGCGGCGGCTATAGCGATCCTCCGGGGCCGCCGGCGGGGCCCGGCGGATCGACGACGACGATCACGATTCGATCGACGGGAGCAGACCCGCGGAACGTCACGGTGGCGCTCGGCACGCGCATTCGCTGGACGAACAGCGATACTCGCGCGCATGAGATGGCGTCGGATCCGCATCCGGAGCACGACATCTGTCCGGATCTCAATGCGGGCACCATCCCGCCCGGGCAAAGCCGCGAATCACAGAATCTCGTCACGGCGCGGACGTGCGGCTTTCACGATCACCTCTTTCCCGAACAGACGAATCTCACCGGCACGATCACCATCAGGTGATCGGTTAAACCTCGGCGCTGCGCGACTGCGATCTGAGGATGTGCGTCACGCCGAGGCCCGAAACCACGAGCGCGATCAGCCAGAAGGCCGCGATCCCCATGTTGCCGTAGAGGAAGCTGCCCGTGCCGAACAGCGCGGCGTACACGAAGACGCAGCCGAGCGTCCAGCCAAGCAGCGCCTGCGCGAAGCTGTCGGGCGTGGGTCCGACGCCGGCTTCCGCGCGGACGGGCTCCCATCCGCGGCCCGCCGGGCGCACGAGGCGGTAGAAATTCACGAGCACCGCGCGGTCGGTCGCCGGCGTGAAATAGGCCACGGAAATCCAGACGACCGTCGTGACCGCGACCGTGATGATGAGCGCAATGTGCGAGGGCACGCCGGCCCCTTGTTTGCCGGCAATGAAGAAGAACGCCGCCAGCAGGAACGACGTCACCATGGCCGCGATCTCGCTCCACGCGTTGATGCGCCACCAGAACCACCGCAGCAGATACAGCAGGCCCGTGCCGGCGCCGATCGAGAGCAGCAGCTCGAAGCTCGCGCGCGCGGTGTCGAGCACATAGGTGAGCAGCGCCGCCAGCACCATCAGGAGCGCGGTCACGGCGCGGCCGGCGGCGACGTAATGGCGCTCGGACGCTTCCGGTCTCCAGAAGCGCCGATACAGGTCGTGCACGAGATACGACGTGCCCCAGTTCAGGTGCGTTGAGATCGTCGAGACGTAGGCCGCAAGAAGTCCGGCCACCATCAGACCAAGCAGGCCGGATGGCAGAAACCGGAGCATTGCTGGATAGGCCATGTCGTGGCCAATCAGCGCGGGATCGACGTGCGGCAGGGCCGCGGAAATGTCGCTCAACTGCGGATACACCAGCAGGGACGCGAGCGCGACGAGAATCCACGGCCAGGGCCGGAGTGCGTAATGGGCCGCGTTGAAGAAGAGCGTGCCCCACGTCGCGTCACGCTCGGTTCTGGCCGCAAGCATGCGCTGGGCGATGTAGCTGCCGCCGCCCGGCTCCGATCCCGGGTACCAGACCGACCACCACTGCACGGTGAGAGGGATGATGAACACGGTGAGCGCAATGCTCCAGTCGCCGAAGTCAGGCAGCAGCCGGATCGTCGCGGGATCCAGTTTCTCAATCAATCCCGACAAGCCGCCCACCTGCGGCTGCTTCAGGGCGAAATAGGCGGCGGCGATCGATCCGGTCATCGCAATGCCGAACTGAATCATGTCGGTGACGAGCACGCCCCAGAGGCCGGCTATCGCGGCGAACGACACGTTGATCACCGCGCAGACGAGAAGCGTCTGGGTCATCGGCCATCCGAGCAGCACGTTCGCGATCTTGACGGCTGCGAGATTGACGGTGGCCATGATCACCAGGTTGAAGAAGAGGCCGAGGTAGACGGCGCGGAACCCGCGGACCCAGGCAGCCGGACGGCCGCTGTAGCGCAGCTCGTAGAACTCGAGGTCGGTGAGGACGCCCGACCGGCGCCACAAGCGCGCGTAGAAGAACACGGTGAGCATGCCGGTGAGCAGGAAGGCCCACCAGACCCAGTTCGCGGCGACGCCGCCCTCGCGCACGAGGTTCGTCACCAGGTTCGGCGTGTCGGTGCTGAACGTCGTCGCCACCATCGACACGCCGATCAACCACCAGGGCGCCGCGCGACCCGACGTGAAGAATTCTGTCGTGCTCGAGCCGGCCCTGCGCATCAGCAGAATCGCCGGCACGAAGGAGATCACGATCGAGACGAGGACGATGGTCCAGTCGAGGGTTGTCAGCTGCATGTTAGTACTCGTAGACGCCGCGGCCCACTTTGCGGCCCAATCGTCCGGCTTTGACGTACTGCGCGAGCAAAGGGCATGGTCTGTACTTCTCGCCCATGCTCTTGTGCAGATATTCGAGAATGCTGAGGCGCGTGTCGAGCCCGACGAGATCGACGAGCTCGAACGGCCCCATCGGATGATTGAGTCCGAGCTTCAGCGCCTTGTCGATGTCGCGTGCTGAGGCGACGCCTTCCATGAGCATGTAGAACGCTTCGTTGCCGATGCTCGCGTTGACGCGCGTGGTGATGAAGCCGGGCGACTCGCGCACGAGCACCGTCTCTTTGCCCATCCGCGCCGAGACGGACGCTACGGCCTCGAGCGTGTCGGCGGTGGTTTCGAGCGCGCGCACAATCTCGATCAACTTCATTCGATGCACGGGATTGAAGAAGTGCATCCCCGCGATCCGTCCGGGATTCTTCGAGGCGCCGGCCATCTCGGTGATGCTCAGCGCCGACGTATTGGTGGTGATGACGGCGTGCGCCGGCGTATGCCGATCGATCTCGGCGATCAAATGCAGTTTGAGATCGATCTGTTCGGGCGCCGCTTCGATGACGAAATCGGCGCCGGCGAGCGTCTCATCGAGCCGATCGCTGATGGCCAGCCGCGCGAGCGCCGCGTCGGCGTCTTCCTGCGTGACCTTTCCGAGATCGACGCCCTTCTTCAGAATGTCTTCGACCCGCTGCCGGCCCTGCTCCACCGCCCCGCGCGACACGTCGTACATCGCGGTGTCGAAGCCGGCAACGGCGGCCGCGTGCGCGATGCCGTGCCCCATCGTGCCCGCGCCCAGCACGGCTACCCTGCGGATCTTCATCGGCTGTGATTCTAATCCCGGCGGGCGGAACCGCAGCCGTCTCCGGGGGGCGACGCAAAGACGCCTGATGCAAGATGCGGATGGCGTTTCCGATAGCGCTCGATCCATCGCGCGCTGAAGAGTTCGCCCTCGGTCTCTCGTACGAGCGCCCAGACGCTGCCGCCCCAGCCCGCGCCGAACGCGGATGCCGCGGCGGCGCCGTGATCCAGCGCAAGGCGGACCAGATCGCGCGTCTCGGGCACTTGATTGCCGAGCAGCTCCTCGGCGTCACGCTGCGACGCCGCGGCAAGGTCCGCAATCGCGTCGATGTCGGCGCGGGCGAACGCGTCGGCGGCGGCAACCACGCGGCCGTTTTCAGCTTCGAACTGCTCCAGCCGCGCGCCGGTCATACGCGCCGGATCCGCAAGCCGGTTGTACGCGTCGCGCACAGCGCCGGTCTTCTGCGCATGCACGCCCGACCACGCGACGACGAACGTCCAGTCCGAAGGGAGTTTCACGAGCTGCACGCTCCGGAGCGGGGAAAACGCAAACAGCTGGAGATGGCCCGCGCGGCTCATGACGCTGGCGGCGTGGTCTTCACTGCCGCCGTGCGTGCCCACCCCGGCGTCGCCGGCGAGCGGCCCGAACGCCGCGCCGTTTTCGATGCAGCCAAAGTACGACGCGCGATCCTCGGGTGACGCGATCGCCGCGCGCCAGGCGTGCATCTGGTCGATGCCGGCGCACGCGATGAGCGATTCGGCGATGGCGATGATCAGCGCGCTCGAACTACTGAGGCCGGCGGCCTGCGGAAGGGTGCTCGAGAACTCGATGTCGGCGGAGAGATCGGCTTCCGGAAAATTCGCCGCGAGCCGGCGGATGACCGTTTGCGGGTACCGCCGCCAACCTTCCCCGGGACCATCGCCGTGCCGGCTGAACGTGGCGCGCTCGCCGGACCCAAGGTCCGTAATGGTCACCATCCCACTCGCAGAAGACGCGGCACGCACCGTGAAGCCGCGCGGCAGGGCCGCCACCAGGGCGTGACCGCCCGCGTAATCGGTATGTTTGCCGAAGACTTCGAGACGGCCCGGAACGAACAGGGTCAAAGCTTCACCACGGCGCCCTCGAGCCGCTGCGCGACGTGTGCGATGTCGGCGCGCTGCGACAGGTCGAGCACTTCCCCGCGCACCGGCATGACTTCGAAGCACACGCCCCTCGATGCCGCGAGACCGACGGCCTGCGGCAGCTCCTGCTCTCCGCGAGACGAGACCGCGACGTCGCGGCAGGCCCCGAAGATCCGCGCGTCGAAGCGCCACACGTTCATGCTGATGAGCGCGTCCGCGCCAGCTGCCTCGACGGCAGCCCGGCCCGGTTTTTCGCCGATGCGGGAGAGGCAGTTGCGGGCGTCGCATTCGATGAGAGCGTATGCGCCGATGCGGTCGAGCGGCAGCGCCAGTGCATCGCGCTCGAAACCGGGCACGGCGGGTCCGCCGGCATCACGTAGGGCGCTCAGCACATCTACCGGATAGAGATTGTCGCTGTTGAGCGTGATGAAGGGCTCGCCTGCAACCCATGTCTCGGCCGCAAGCACGGCGTCGGCGGTCCCGAGCGGCTCCAGCTGCGTGATGAACGTAATCTGGATGCGCGAGAGCTCGATGCCCGTGTAGTACGTCCGCACATCGGCATGGTGCGGCGCGATGACGAGTCCAATGTCCGTGAAGCCGGCCTCGGCGAGCGAATGGAGCACGTGATCGAGAAAGGGCCTGCCGACGGGGATCATTCCCTTCACGCCCCGATCGGCCGCGGCCGCCTGGGCAGGCGTGAGATGCGCGTCGGAACGGCCTGCGCGCATCCGCGTCCCCCGTCCGGCCGCAAGCACCAACGCCTTTGTGGCGCGGCCCTTCAGGGCCCGCGTCATGCTCGTACGATATCGAGCTTCGGATTCGTCTTCCACCTGCCGCGCGTGAAGTCGGGGATGTCCACAGGACGACTCTTCTGCGCGACCGACTTCACCGTCGCTCCCACGAGGCTGCTGAGCGCCGCGGCGTCGTAGACGTTCATGTCGGTGGGCAGACCTTCGCGCAGGCATTTGATCAGGCGATAGTCCTCCATGTAGTCCATACCGCCGTGGCCCGCGCCGGCGGCGCGTTCGGCGATGTCCTTCCAGAGCGGATGATCGAACTCCTTCAAATACTCGTTCGCCGGCTGCCACTGATGCGGCTTGCCCCGGCCTTCGACGTACACGCGATCGGGATAGCCCTGAAAAATCCCTTTCGTGCCCTGCACCAGATGGATGCGGCTATAGGGTCGCGGCAGGTTGGTGTCGTGCGCGACGTAGATCGTGCGGCCGTTCGCGGTCTTGACGAGCGACACGTTGACGTCGCCGAGGACGTAGCGCTCGCGGCGCTGCGGCGCGTCGGGCGGAAAATGCTCGGCCGCCCAGTTCTGCAGGCCGCGCGACGGCCCGCTCATCGACACGACGTAGTCGAAGCGGTCGCCGCGATTGATGTCCATGCAGTTGGCCACCGGGCCAAGGCCGTGCGTGGGATACAGATTGCCATTCAGCTTCTGCGACCATGCGCGCCGCCAGAGTCCTTCGCCCCGGTTCGAGAACTTGATGTCGCGCAGATCGTGCAGGTAGCCGCCCTCGGCGTGCACGATCTCGCCGAACATGCCGAGACGCGTCAGATGGAAGGCCAGCATCTCCATGCGGCCGTAGTTGCAGTTCTCCATCATCACGCAGTGCTTCTGGTGCTTCTCGGCCGCGTCGACGAGCGCCCAGCAGTCGTCGAGACTCATGGCCGCCGGCACTTCGACGGCCGCATGCTTGCCGTTCTTCATCGCCGCCAGACAGATCGGCACGTGCCATTCCCACGGCGTCGCGTTGTAGACGAGATCGAGATCCTCTTCGGCGCACAGCCGCTCGAAATCGCGCGGCCCCTTTTCGTACACGGCGGGCGCCGGATGTCCGGCCGCGGTAATCGTCTTCACCGCCCAGGCCGTGCGCGCGGGATTGATGTCGCACACCGCTGTGATCCGGCAGCCGTCGATCTTCAGCAGGTTGTTCACGTGCGCCGATCCCATGCCGCCGATGCCGACATAGCCGATGCGGACGAGGTCCATGGGTGGAGCGGCAAGCGGACCGCCGCTCCGTGATTGCGCATGCGCGTCAGCAATGAGCGGGGCGACCGCGCCCGCGGCCACGGTTCCGGCAGTCGTCTTGATGAACTCGCGTCGTTTCATAGGGAAGCCAGCCTCTCCATCGCTGCACGTACCTCTTCTTCGGTGTTGTAGAAGTGCGGCGCCATACGGATGCCTGCGTTCGGCCGGTAGTCGACGACCACGCCTGAGGCGATCAGCGCCTCCGCTTTGCGTGCGCCGTCAGGCACATCGATCACGACCGAGCCGCCGCGTTCGTGATCGCGCTCGGGCGTATTCAGGCGCCAGCCCTGCGTCGTCGCGGCCTCCATCATGACGCGCGTGAGCCGCAATGATTTCTCACGAATGGGCCCGACGCCGATCTCGTTGATGATGCGATAGCCGGCGCGCGCCATATAGTAGACCGGCACGTTGGGTGTTCCACTTTGGAATCGCTCGATCCCCCTTGCCCTGTCGCTGGCGCCAGTCGCAAACGCGAACGGGTTGGCATGTCCCGCCCAGCCCGACACGGCCGGAGCAAGCTCACGGATCAGATCCTCGCGCACGTACATGTAACCCGCCCCCGGCCCGCCGCACAGCCACTTCACCGACCCGCCGACCGCGAAGTCCGCGCCGAGACCCGCGACATCCAGCGGCACCGTGCCGGCGGCCTGATACAGGTCGAGGATCACGCGCGCGCCAACCTTGTGTGCCTTCTCGATCACGGGCCGCACGTCCTGAATGCACGCGCTGCGGAACAGCACGTAGGAGATCGGTACCAGCAGCGTCCGCTCGTCGATCGCGTCGATGAGCCGATCGATTGGGGCGCGGACCGAATCGTCCGACTTCACGTAGACGATCTCGGCGCCGTACCGCTTGAAGCCTTCAAACAGATAGTGGTTACTGGGAAAATCGAGGTCCTGCAGCACGATGCGATTGCGCGGCGGCTCGAAGTCGAAACACGACGCGATCACCGACTGCGCCACCGTCACGTTCTGATGCATCGTCATCGTCCCTTTCGGAACGCCGATGATCGGCGCGAGCAGGTCGGCCGTCTCGGCAGCCATCTCCCACCAGCCCTCATGCCACGCCTGCACGCCCCGCCTCGACCAGGTCTCCGCAAACAGCGCGAGCTCGTCAGCCGTCGTCTTCGGCATCGCGCCGAGCGAATGGCTCACGAGATAGGTGCACGTGTCGAGGATCGGAAACTGGCTGCGCCAACTGAGAAGCGGATCGGCCACTGATTCAGTCGCGCCCGGCCGCCTGCCGGCCGATCTTGACGGCGTTAAAGCCATTCTCGTTGAACTGCTGGATGATGAACACGCTGAAGCCCTGCTTCATGCGCATCTCGATGTCGGCAGCGGTCGCGGGATAGCCGCACGCGACCTCGAACTCCTTGCACGCCGCCAGCACCTGCTGAATCGCCGCTTCCCACGCCTTCTCGTCGCGCACGATGGCGCCGCTCGCGTCCTTTGTCGAGAAGACTCCGCGGAGCGTGCCGGCGCCGGGAATCAGCACGCCAAGCCCCTTGACCTGCGCGATCTCGCGGACATTCGCGAGTCCTTCTTTCGTCTCGATGATCGCCCACGCGACCAGTTCGCCATTGGGATTGAGCGGCCACACATCGGCCTTCTCGCGGTATTCCTTCTCGCTGACTCCCCAGTACTTCGGCGCGTTGCCGACGTTCTCGGGCCGCGTGCCGCCGCGTGACGTGAACCGCATGGCGGCAATGCCCTGCTCGAGCTCCTTTGCCGTATCGACGTGGACAAACGAGATGGTCGTCACACCGGCGTTCAGCTGTTTGCTGATGTTCTCGATCGCCGTCGCCGGATCCGTGGAAATCTTCGGCGTCTTGACGTTCATAGGCGCGAGTAGACGATGCGCGGGCGAGGTTGCGATGCCGCCGGCGGCGACGAGCGCGTCTGCATACTGCGTGAACGCTTCGAGGCCGCGATCGACGCCGCCTTCCATGCCCCCGCTGAAAAAGTAGTCGGCTTCTGGATGCGCCAGTGTCTCTTTCGCGAGATCGAGCGGCGTCTTCACGGGCGCCGGCGTCTCAGCGCCGGCGCCGCCCCCCCCGCCACGCCGGCCGCCGCTTCTCGCGCTCGGCGTGGCGAGTCCGAACACCGGCTTCCCGGCCTTCAGAAGATCGACCATGGGATTGAGATGCGGACGTGACTGTCCGAACCCCGGGATGCTCAGAACGGCCGCAGCGGCAATCAGACGGATAATTTGATGCATGGTTCTCCCCTCGGTGTCGCTCATCGCCGCCCGCCGATCAGCCCCGAGCGCATCAGGAAGTAGAGCAGCGTCAGCAGCGTGGTGACGGCGGCGGCAACGTAGGTCAACGCCGCGGCGTTGAGCACCCGGGCAACGCCCTGTTGCTCCTGGCCCGTGACGATGCCGTGCTCGACAACAAGCGCCTTGGCTCGCGAGGAGGCGTTGAATTCGACCGGCAGGGTCACAATCTGGAACAGCAGCACGGCCGAGAACAGGATCGCTCCCACCAGCACCATGTTCGTCGACGACATGAACAGCCCCGCCAGCATGACGAAATAGCCGACGCTCGAACCGATATTGGCCGTGGGCACGAGCGCCGAACGAACCCAGAGCGGCGCGTAGTGCCGTGCGTGCTGAATCGCGTGTCCGGCTTCATGCGTCGCAACGCCGATGGCGGCGATCGAGTCCGAGTCATGTACCGGTTCGGAGAGCGCCAGCGTCTTGTTCAGCGGGTTGTAGTGATCCGACAGGATCCCGTGCGATCGGACGATGCGCACGTCGGTGATCCCCGCGCCTCGCAGGAGCGCCTGGGCCGCCTGGGCGCCCGTGTACCCGCTCCTCGATCGGACCTGCGAATACCGCTTGAAGGTGCTCTTCACGCGAAAGCTGGCCCACAGCGACAGCGCCAGCCCCGGAGCGATGAACAGAAAATACAGTGGATCGAAAATCATTTACCGGTCCCTTCAATCCTAAGATTCGATTGTAGTCTGGCGCGTTCGCGTCGATCGTCTTTGGCGTTCACCTGCTGGCCGCGACGGCAATATTCCGCTGTGACCTCGGGAATTGACGCGCCGCCGCTCAGTCGCGGGCCGCGCGGGAGCGTGCCTTTGACTTGGATTTCTTTCGAGCGCGGCTCGTCGGCTGGAGCGGCTTGTTAGCCGGGCGCTGGCGAGATGCTCGCCAACGCTGCAACGATGAAGACCCCTCATTGGAACCGAGCCCGTTCAAGAGCGCTTCAACTGAAATGTCTTCGTCCAGACTTGGCCAATGAATCCCGATCCCAGGTCCGATCAATTCCCATTTTCGCCGCTCAGCGGCTGTCCCCTCAGCCAAACGCGGATACCAGGCTATCGGGACTGATAGGACGCGACCGTCCTGAAGACGAACGGCCAAGCTATCAGCCCTGACCTTCACGTCCGTCGCGAGCGGCGTTTCAGTTGCCAGATTTGAAGTAGTCATGCCATGCCTGAACGAGCTGAGTCTCGTGGTCGCGCACAATGCGCTCGACGTTGTTGAGCTCCGTTGACGCGAACCCGTGGTTGTATTCCGGCGGACTGGCGCCAGCCAGAACTTGGCAGCTTTGCGTTCCCGAGTCACATGAACGTGGACCGGCTCGCCACGATCACTTGAAAAGAAAAAGAGCCGATACGGACCACTCTGGAGAACCGTAGGGCTCACTCGATGATTGTGCCAGCTTTCTGATTAGTCGGCTAGTTCGCGATCCGGCTAACGCCTGCGGCTCACTTGCGGCGGCCGCACCGGCGACCTTGCGATCTGCGCAGATCCTACCGCTGCCGCCGACAAGTGCAGCCGCTTGTTAGACAGCCGACTGCCCAGATGCCCGTGTTCGGATTCGAGATGGCTCGACGATCCCACGCGAGCATCGTCGGCTCCACTCAGACCTTCGTCGTGAACGGTGTCGCACTCCCAGCCAGCCTTGCGCAGGGCGTCGGCGGCTTCGTTGGGCATGCTCTCGTCGAGCTTCGCCCGCATGGTGATTTAAGCCGGCAGGGGCAAAACACGTTCCTCGGCCAGATCTGCCGCGTACGCCAACGCGGCCTGGATCGCCTCGGGCGTCAGACTGGGGTAACTGCGGATGACCTCGTTCGGAGAGAGGCCTGCCGCAAGGTTCGCGAGCACCACGGCCACGGGGATCCGTGTGCCACGGATGCATGCCTTACCGTGGACGACCGCGGGGTTAACCGTGATGTGCTCCTGCCAAACCATGAAGGTCTCCTGCGACAGAATACCCAGAAGTTCGCCCGGCTGTCTAACGCCCGCGGCTCAGCCGCGGCGGCGACATGATCCCACCCGCCGCCGCCGGCTGCAAGCGGTTGTTAGGCGACGGATCGGTATGGTCCGGGGAGAAGGGTAACAGAACAGTCCGGGGACATGGGTAACACATTCAGCCAGACTCGAGCCGAGGTGCTCGATGCCGTGGCAGGAGACGTTACTCATGGATCAACGCGTGCAGTTCATCGGGGACTACCAGCGTGAGGTGTTCGACGTCGCGGATCTGGCTCGACGATACGGCATCAGTCGCAAGACTGCGTACAAGTGGATTGACCGGTACGAGGCGGAGGGGCCACCCGGGTTGCTGGATCGCTCGCGCCGGCCCACCCACTGCCCGAATGCGACGCCCACGCTGATCGGCGACGCCCTGCTGGACCTGCGCCGTCGGCATCCCACGTGGGGCGCGAAGAAACTGATAAAGGTGCTCAGCAAGCGGCAGCCGTCGTGGATCCTGCCAGCGCGGAGTACCGTCTGTGATCTGCTTGATCGCGCCGGCCTGGTCACGCCGAAACGACGACACACGACGCCGGGGCATCCGGGCCGACCCTTGACGCCGATGACGGCACCGAATGGGATCTGGACGGCCGACTTCAAAGGCCAGTTCAAGACCCGTAACGGCGTCTATTGTTATCCGTTGACGATCGTCGATGGGTTTAGTCGGTACCTCCTCGCGTGCCAGGGCCTGCTTTCGACCGCCGTCAGCATCGCGCGGCCGACGTTCCTGCGCCTCTTTCGCGAGTACGGCCTGCCCGACATGATTCGTACCGACAACGGCGTCCCGTTCGCGACGACGGCCCTCGGCCGACTATCCACGTTGTCGGTCTGGTGGATCCGTCTCGGCATCCGGCCCGAGCTCATCGAGCCGGCCTCGCCGCAGCAGAACGGGCGCCATGAGCGCATGCACCGAACGCTCAAAGCCGAGGCCACCCGTCCGCCGAGTGCCAATCTCCAAGCGCAACAAGTCCGCTTCAATCGATTTCGTCACGAGTACAACGACGAGCGGCCGCACGAAGCCCTGAACCAAGAGACGCCCGCCTCACTCTATCGTTCGTCAGCGCGCGAGATGCCGCGCCAGCTCGCACCCATGGAATACCCTGGGCACTTTGAAGTGCGCCTCGTCAGCCGCAACAGCGGCATTCGCTGGAAGAAGCACTGGGTGTGCGTCACCCACACGCTGGCCGGCGAGTACGTCGGCCTCGAGGAGATCGACGATGGCTTGTGGGACGTATACTTCGGACCAATCAAGCTGGGTCGGATGAATGAGCGCATCCTCCGCATCGAGGATCACAAAGGGCGCACGGTGCGAAAACAAGTGTTACCCATGTCCCCGGACTGATCTGCTACCTATCTTGCCGACCGTTCAATCACAGTGAGTGCAGGATTCGTCGGTTGCGCGCTTCGATGAAGGCGATCGCTTCGTGCATGTACACGCGGTACTCCTCGACACCGCCCGGAATGGGAGACCCTCCGAAGTCGTCGAATGGCGGTGCAATCTTCACTGCCGAACCATCGACCACAACGAGATCCTGAAGCAGGAAGAAGTCAACGTAGCCTCGGAAGTCTTGAAAGAGGTCGAAGAACGTGGCGTATCTCGCCAGAACGCTGCTCAGCGGACTATCGTCGTTGTTGTAGTGACGTCGAATGCACTCCACAGTCAGGTCGAATCGATCGCCGATTTTCCTCGTGCACCCCTACGGGGCGTCCTGTCATCGAGCTCGAAGAACTCGCCGCGAGGGAGCTTCTTGCTCCACAGCAGCTTGTGATATCGGCGTAACGTCTAGGCGGCCCGCCCGATGCCAGGCGCCCTCTTCATGACGAGCAAACGCCTGATTCGCAGGCGGTCGCCTGCTTGTGCAGACGCTGGAGTAGTGTCAGCCCCTGACACACCGCACAGAAAACGCCCGCTGCTTTTCGCCATCGTCATGACGGCCGAGCGACAGCTGGCCTTTTCCAAAGTTGTAAAACCACGCAGCCGACGGACCCGTTTCCGATGCCGTCCAGTAAAAGCCGTGGGCGTCCAATCGAGCGTACTGTGAGCCATCCGGCGCTCGGCCACCACCCAGACGGGCCTCGAAGCCGGAGCTGCCGCCCACCGAGAGCGCCGTGTAGGCCGCTCGGCCGGCTTCGGGGGATGCGTCTCGAATGCCGCCATAGTGGTTCGCCAGCTCACGCCAGTCGTCGTTCGTAGGTAGTCGCCATCCGTCTCCGAGCGAGTGACACGCGAGCTGCGCCGATTGCCAGCTATACAAACGGCCATACTCGCGGCAGTTCAGTTCTGCGTCTGCGTAACAATAGGACTCGGCGATAGGGCGATTCAGGTTCTTCGTTGTCCACGCTTTGCCGTCCGGCATCCGCTTGGATGGGTTGATCGCGTCTGAGGCTGCGCCGCCTCGCGGTAGATGGCTCCCCGCGCAGGAGGTGCCAACAAACAGGAGCGCTATCATCGGCACGAGGATCGCCATGCGAACTGCGTAGATTCTCATCTTGTCGTTCTCTGCCGGTGCATGATTGTCCGTCTAACGCCAGCATCAGCTGCGGCGCGAATGCGCCGTCAGCTGCATGCTGTTGTTGGGCGGCG
>JBBDWL010000138.1:0-28165 GCA_040902895.1 Vicinamibacterales bacterium
TGACGATGAGCGGGCTGATTCGTTTCGCGTCGGCGTTTATCGTCGACGACGTGCGGGGCGATTTCATTCTGACGGGGATAGACGCCGCTGTTCGGCGGGCCTGGGGACGTACGGACGCCTACGACAAGCGGCGCACGAGGGAGAAGCTCGAGGGTCCGGAGATGCCCGACCGCCTCGTTACGGGCGAACAGGTCGGACATCCCGACGTCGAACTCGTCGTGCTCGCGTCGAGACGGAAGCCTGAGTGGTTGGCGAATTCGTATCTTGTGCAGGAGGATGGCACTGCGTTCAGAATCGGCCAGCCGTTCGACTACAGCACGTCGGCGGGCCTACGAACCGCTTATCCGCTAACCAGTCTCCGTGGCGGCGAGGCGATTCGGCACGCGATCGCTTACGAGTTCCCCCCACTGTGGCGCGGAGGGAGTTTGCGCGGCGACGAAATCAATAATTAAGACCCGTCCCCAGTTATTCGGCGCGCAGCGCGATCATCGGATCCACGCTGGCGGCGCGGCGGGCGGGGATGAGGCTCGCCACCAGGGCGGCCACGGCCAGCGCGCCGATCGCGCCCGCGAACGCGCGCGGATCGTTCACGTCCATGCGGAACATGAACGTCTTCGCGGTGGCGCTGAGAAACCAGGCGCCGACGCCGCCGATAATCAGTCCCGCCGCCACCAGCAGTGTGGCGTTACGCAGCACCATGCCGATCACCGTGCCGCGCGTGGCGCCAAGCGCCATCCGCACCCCGATCTCCCGGGTGCGCTGCGACACGACGTAGGCCATCACGCCGTAGATGCCGACCGCCGAAATCACCAGACCGAGCAGTCCGAACAGCCCGAGCAGCAGCATGTTGAGGCGGCGCTGCGCCGTCTGCCGCGCAAGCACCTCCTCCATCGTCCGCACATTGCGGAGCGGCACGTCGGGCATGACCTGCAGCACGGCGGTTTTGACGGCGGCGACGGCCGCATAGGGATCGCCGGCGGTCTTGACGACGAGCTCGCTGAAGATCGTCTTCGACTGCGCCATCGGAAGATAGGCCTCGGTGCGCGGCTCGGTCTCGAGGCTGCGCTGATAGACGTCGCCGACCACGCCGACGATGGTCTGAGGGCGAGAGCCGCTCACCACGGCAATCTTGCCGACGGCGCTTTCGCCAGGGAAGTATTTCTTCGCCGCAGACTCGTTGATGATCAGCACGTCGGCCGCGCCCTGGCGATCCGCCGGCTCGAAATAGCGGCCGTCCTTCAGCGGCATGCCAATCGCCTTGTGATAGTCGGGTGTTACACGCCGGATGCTGATGTTCCTGTCGGCCCGTTCGAGTGTGCGGCCGGGGATGGCGATGTTGGTGACGCTCATGCTGCCACCCATCGGCATGCCGCCCGAGATGGCCCCCGCAAATGTCACGCCTGGTGTCTGGCGCACGCGGTCGACGATCTGCTCGATCTTCGGCCCGTAGTCTGGCAGCTGACTCGCGCGCGTGACATCGGGCCGCGGCTGCAGGCCGGCCGTGAGCACGTTCTCGGGATCGAAGCCCGGATCGATCTTCATGAGCGTGCGGAAGCTGCCGATGAACAGCGCCGCGCCGACGAGCAGGATCACCGCGAGCGCGACCTCGGCCACGACCAGCGCGCTGCGCATGCGCTGCCGCGCGCCGCCGGTGCTGGCGCCGCGCGCGCCTTCTTTGAGGGCGCTCGTGAGATCTGGCCGTGACAGCTGGAGCACCGGAAAAATTCCGAAGAGGACGCCGGTGATGATCGAGAGGACGGCCGCCGCGCCAAGCACGCGCATGTCGAGCGCAATGTTGGCGAGGCGCGGCACGCCTTCGGGCATCGAGCTCTTGAGCACGCCGACCGCCCACCACGCGAGCAGCACGGCGAGCAATGTGCCGGCGATCGACAGCACGAGACTTTCGACGATGAGCTGACGCATCAGCCGCCAGCGGCCGGCGCCCATCGCCGCGCGGATGCCGACCTCGCGCTCGCGCGCGCTGGCTCGCGCGAGCAGGAGGTTCGCGACGTTCGCGCACGCAATCAGCAGCACGATGGCGACCGCGCCCAGCAGCATCAGCATCCACTGCTTCGTCCTGGCGCCCACGATGTGGTCGCGCAGCGGCCTGACCGCGAAGAGCGTGTCCTTGTTCCATTGCGGATGCGTCTGCTTCAGCGATGCGGCGATCTGCGTCATGTTCGCCTGCGCCTGATCAACGCCCGCGCCAGGCCTGAGGCGCGCCACGGCCTGCAGATAGATACTGATGTTGTTCGGGTTGCGAATCCGCTCGTCTGCGGGCACGACGTACGGCACCCAGAGGTCGGTCGCGCGCGGCGCGCCAATCGGGTACTGGAATTCGGGCCCCATGACGCCGATCACTTCGAACGCGCCGCCTTCCAGGGGGATCGTCTTGCCGACGATGCCGGGATCGCCGCCGAAGCGGCGGGTCCACAGCCCATCGCTGAGGATGGCGACGCGGTGCCGTCCGTCGGTTTCGTTCTCGACTGTGAACGCGCGGCCAAGCCTCGGCTGCTCCCGGAGAACCTTGAAGAAGTCAGACGTGACGCGCTGCGCCCGGATCTCTTCGGGCTCGGTGCCTGGCTCGCGGAGCGTGAAGGCACCGCCCGCGATGGCGGCCATCGACTCGAACACCTGCTGCTGCGCCGCGACATCGATGTAATTCTGCGGCGCCCAGCTGCCAAGCGCCTCGGGGTCGCGATTCGGATCCGGCGGGAAGTTCGGATCGGGCGCCCGGCGTTCCCCGACGGCCACGAGCCGGTCGTGCTCGTCGAAGGGCAGTCCGCGCAGGACCACGGCATCCACCACCGAGAAGATCGCGGTGCTGGCGCCAATCCCCAGCGCAAGAACGATGAGCGCCACGATGGTGAACGTTTTCGATGACTTGAGGGATCGCAAGGCGGCCTTGAGGTCGTCGCGCATAGGTGAACCTATAGACGAAGGACGGACGGATCAGGTTGGTTAAAAGCTCGTAAACTGTAGCCCAATCATGACGCACAAGCCTGCCACCGACGCGATTCATCTGGGGGAGGGCGCCGACCCCGATGCCAATCCGCTGACGCTGCCCATCTACGAGACGACGACCTACGTTTTCGAGAACGCAGCCGACCTGCTCGCGTATCAGCAGGGCAAAAACGATCAGTTCATTTATTCGCGCTACAGCAATCCGACCGTCATGGGCGTCGAGAAGAAGCTCGCGGCGATCGAGGGCGGAGACGCGGCGATTCTGCTGTCGTCGGGCATGGCCGCGGTGACGACCGCCATTCTGTCATCGGTGAAGGCGGGCGATGAAGTCGTGTGTGGATCCGCGGTGTATGGAGGCACGCTGCACCTGCTCGCCGACCTGCTGACGCGGTTCGGCATCCGCGCGCGCTTCGTCGAGCCCTCCGCGCTGGGCGATCCGGCGACTTATTCCGACAAGACGAGGCTGGCGTGGTTTGAATCGCCAATCAATCCGACGCTGCGGTGCGTGGACATCGCCGCGGTCGCGCGCGCGTGCAAGGCGCGTGGCGTCACGTCCGTAATCGACAGCACCTTCGCGACGCCGATCAATCAGCGCCCGCTCTTGCTCGGCGTCGACATCGTCATGCACTCGGCGACCAAGTACCTGAATGGACATGGCGACATCACGGCGGGCGTGCTGGTCGGCAGCGCAGCCGCCATGAAAGAGTGCGCGTATGCGCGCAAGATGCTCGGCACCGTGCTCGATCCGGCCGCGGCGTATGCGGTCGGCCGGGGATTGAAGACGCTGTCGGCGCGCATGGCCGTGCACAACGCCAACGCGCTGCGGCTGGCCGAGTGGCTCCAGAAGAGCGGCAAGGTGTCGCGCGTGTACTATCCCGGCCTCGCGTCGCATCCCGATCATGCCATCGCGAAGCAGCAGATGCCGGGCGGCTTCGGCGGCATGATCTGCATCGATCTCGACGGCGACTACGCACGGGCCGAGCGCTTTTACGATCGGCTGCAGCTGTTCAAGCGTGCCGCCAGCCTGGGCGGCACCGAGAGCCTCTGTTCGCTGCCAGTGCTGACATCGCAGTGGGGCCACTCCGACGAACAGCTCCGAGCCGCCGGCGTCACGCGCGGCATGGCGCGGCTGAGCGTGGGACTCGAGGATGTCGAGGACCTGCAAGCAGACCTCGACGCGGCGCTGGCCTAGCGCTCCCGCAGGCGGTCGACGAGCGCGCCGAGCGCCGCACCAGCCGCGATGACCGGGATACCGACACCAATCCGCAACATGGTCGGGCACTCGGGATTTTCCGGCTTGCACTCTTTCGCGGGCACGACCAGCAGTCCTACAACCGCGCCCGCGGCTGCACCGGCCGCCATGCCTTCCCATAGCGGATCGTTGCGCTTCGGCGTCTTGGGTTTCACGACAAGGTCCGGCTTCACATCCCAGCTCAGTATCCCGCCCGCGATCCCGCCCGCCGCGGCACCGGTCAGAGCAGAGATCCACACGTTGCGATCGCTGTTGATCGCGTCGTCAAACTTGTGAACGCCAAACATCAGCCCAGCCCCGAAGCCAATGCCCGCGCCGATCAGCGTCCACACCAGCCGCTTCGCAGGTGAGGAGGCACGGCTGGTTCGATTGGCGGGGCCAGACTGAGCCAACGCCTCGCCCGGCACGCTCAGAACGACAAGGCAGGCGATCAGGACCGCGGCGATCGATTGGGCTGGCTTCCTGGACATTCGAACCTCCAGCCGGTAATGCGCCGTTCTGCGGCGAGACGGCTCAACCAGCGCTGTGAACCATTTCAGCCAGGCGCCGTATTAGAGTAACGTTGTTACTTAAATGACGGGCAGATCCCCCCTATCCGGGCCGCTCCTGGCGGAATTCGAGCTGATCGTGCTGCTGGCCGTTCTTCAGGTCGGCGATGAGGCCTATCCACTCGCCATTCGTGACGCGATCGAGCAGCGCACGGGCCGGCGGACCTCGCGCGCCGCCATCTTCATCACGCTCGAGCGGCTGGAAGAGAAGGGGTTCGTCACGTCGAGATATGGCGATCCCACGCCGGTGCGCGGAGGGCGTGCGAAGCGATTGTTCACGCCCACAGCTGCAGGCCTCGCGGCGGTAAAGCGGTCGGTCGCGATGGTGTCATCCATGACAGCCGGTCTCCAGGCCTTGCTGAGGAAGTCATGAAGCTGGCCGTACGAATCCTGCGTCTTGCGATGCCGGCGTCGAAAGCCGAGGCGCTCGCGGGCGATCTCGCGGAAGATCTCGCGCGCCGATGGCGGCCGCGCGCGGTACGCGAAGTGTCCCTCGTGATGCTCGCTATCGGTTACGCCGCCATCGCCGCGGCAACCCGGGCGGCACGGCCGCCGGTCGACGCGCTCGACGTGAAGCTCGCGCTCCGGATGCTCGTGAAGTATCCAGGCCTCACGGTCATTGCCTTCTTCAGCATGGCCGTGGCCATCGCGTTCGGCGCCGGCGCGTTTGCGATCCATTCGTTTCTCTATCCCCGGCTCCCACTCCCCGGCGGCGATCGCATCGTCAGCATCGAGAACGTCGACACGCGCTACCGCAATGACGATCGGCAGGTGCTGCATGACTTCGCCATATGGCAATCCGAGCTCGAGACGCTCACCGACCTCGGCGCGTACGTCGACATCCGGCGCAATCTGCTTTCCGCAGACGGACGCGTCGATGCGATGAGGCTGGCGCAGATGAGCGCCGCGGGCTTCCGAATCGCCGGCGCGTCGCCAATCAAAGGGCGGACGCTGGAGGATCGCGACGAGCGCCCAGGCGCCGAGCCGGTCCTGGTCATTGGCGAAGCGATGTGGCGGCGTGTGTTCGGCGCCGATCCCGCCATCATCGGGCGGACGGTCCATCTCGGCGCCACCGTGCACACCGTCGTCGGCGTGATGCCCGAACGATTTGCGTTTCCGGTCAATCATCAGCTGTGGGTACCATTTCGCCTCGATCCCGGCCGCTACGCGCGCGGCCAGAGCCCCGACGTGAATGTGTTCGCGCGCCTCTCGCCGGGCGCGTCACTCGATGCCGCGAAAGCCGAGATCGCGGTGCTCGGGGAGCGGCTGGCGCAGCAGTTCCCGGAATCGAATCAACATCTGCGTCCGCGCATCGTTCCGTACACCTCCGTGTTCGCCGACTTTGACGACATCGATCAGCTCTACGTGATGCAGGTTGCGGTCGTGATGCTGCTCGTCGTGATTGCGGTGAATGTCGCCATCCTCGTTTATGCGAGAACCGTGACGCGCGCCGGAGAAATTGCGATGCGCACGGCGCTTGGCGCGAGCCGGCGCCGCATCGTCACGCAGTTATTCGTCGAGGCTGGAGCGCTGTCGGCCGCCGCGGCGGTGCTGGCGTTGGGGATTCTGCAGATCGTCTTCGTTCAAATCGAGAGCGTGCTGAACGCATTCATGCCGGGCGGCGAGGCCGGCGTGCCATTCTGGATGGATTTCAGCCTCTCGCCGCGAATTGTCCTGAACACCGCCGGCCTGGCGGTGATTGCCGCGGCGATCGCCGGCGTCATTCCGGCGCTGAAAGTCACCGGCAGGCACGTGCAGGCCGGCCTGCAGAGTCTCGCCACGCGCGGCAGCGGGCTCCGTCTGGGGAAGGGGTGGACGGCGCTGGTCGTCGGCCAGGTCGCGATCACCGCGGCGCTGCTGCCGGGCGCGGCCGTCATGGCGTTCTCGTCGCTGAAGTTCGCGAACGCGGATCCCGGCTTTGCCGCGGACGAATACCTCGTGGCCGACTTCGGGCTCGATCCGGAGCCGCAGCCCGATCCGGCGGGGTCCACGACCCGCGTGAGCTTCGACACGCGCTTTCTCTCGCGTCAGGCGGAGCTGATCCGGCGGCTCGAATCGGAGCCTGGCGTGTCAGCCGTCACGCACCTGTGGACGATGCCGGGGCGCGAGCCGAACATGAGAATCACGCTCGAGAACGGGGGCCCCATCCCGGGCGAGGAACGGCCGGGGCAGCTCATTCGCTTCAACCGCGTCGATGCGAATTACTTTCGCGCCTTCGACGCGACGAGGCGTGCAGGTCGCGGCTTCGCCAACGCCGATGCCAGGCCGGAATCCACGGCGGTCATCGTCAATCAGCATTTCGTCGATCGATTCTTCGGTGGCGCACAGCCGCTGGGACGGCGTATCCAGTACGTCCCGAATGCAGGACCAGGCCCCGCGCAGGCGCAGGACGGCACGGAGCTGCCGGGCGCGTATGAGATCGTCGGTGTTGTCAGCAACGCGCCGGCGCGCGAGCTGTCGTCCAACGCGGTCAACGCGCGCGTCTACCATCCGCTGACGGCGGAGACCTATCAGACACTGGCCGTACGCATGGATCCCTCGCGTGCCGCCGCGATGTCACAGCGCGTGCGCGATATCGCCGTTGCCATCGATCCGGCCTTTCGAGTCAATCGGACTCGCGTGTTACAGGAGGTCTACCAGCTGGACCAGACGGAGGAGCGTTGGGGCGCCATGATGCTTGCGGGCGTCACACTCTCGGTGCTCGTCCTTGCCGGCGGCGGTATCTATGCGCTGATGTCGGTGACCGTGAGCCGCCGCAGGCGCGAAATCGGGATCCGGGCGGCGCTTGGCGGAGAGCCCCGGCGCATTCTGGCCGCGATCTTCGGACGAGCCCTGATGCTGCTGGCGGCCGGCGCGCTGATCGGCATCGTGCCGGCCACGCTGCTCCTGCGTGCGGAGGACATGGTCGGCGGCCCGGTCAGCACGTGGGAGATTGCCCTCCTTCACGTGGCGCCGTCGTGTTTCTGCTGTCGGTTGGACTTGCGGCCGCGTACGGCCCGGCGCGGCGCGGCCTGCGCATCCAGCCGACGGAGGCGCTGCGCGCGGACGGCTAGGATCAGCCGGACTTACCCTCGACGAGGCTGTTCGCCCTCGCGCAGGACCCGGTTGACGGGCTCGGCCGGCTTTCGCGGTGGAGGTGGAGCGATTGGGTGTTTAGCCATTTCGTGATTCAGCGGAAATTCGTGACCTCAACCTTCGGCACACGTTCCTTCCTGAACACAGTAATTTTCGGCTCAGGAACTCGTCGAATTCCGGGTCTGCAACGCTCGCGTCTTCGCCAATATCGGTGTAGTACGCCCGTAAGTCCAAAAGGTAGGCGTGCAGTACGCCGGGCTTTGGGATGTAGTGATATTCGTGGTTCCAATAGGATCGGATCAGGAAATACAACCCGCCAACGAAGAAGATTGTCGCGATAACGAACGCCAGCAGGAAGAACCCGGTGAGATACCGAAACTCGTAGGAAAAATCCCGCGCAAGAAAGCCCATGCAGGCAGCGCATTCTGTCCAGCCATAGGGATTAGCCGCAGGTGAGGCGCTGCGCGCCGACTAGCGCGTGAGTACGCGCTACACCTTCACCACTTCGTGCAGGAATTCGGCGGCCATATCGCCGATCTTGTTCGCGATCTGGATCCCTTCGAGATGGCCGAACTTCGCCCTGAACTTCTCGAGCGGCATCACGGCCTTCGCCATGGCGCGATGGCCGCCGGCGCTGCCGATGTCGTTGAAGTAACGGCGCACGAACTCTCCGGCATTCTTCGAGTATCCGAGGTTGCGCACGCTGATGGTCAGCGTGTCGTTGATCTCGCCCGAGATAATCGTCCACTTCACGCCTTCGAGCTGCAGGAAGAAGTCGGCGGTATACGGAATGAAATCTTCCCGCGTGACCGGCCCCAGATGCGACGAGAAGACCTGCTCGGAAATCGCGCCCATGGCCGTCGCCTTGATCACATAGTCCAGGCGTTCCATCGTGATTTCGGCGCCTTCCATCTTGCGAATCATCGCCGCATCGGCAAGCGGATAGAGAAACGAGAACGCTTCCAGGTCGACGCGATTGGTCTGCCGCGCGAAGAACAGCGTGTCTGATTTGATCGCATAGAGCATCGCCGTGGCCGTGCGCTCCGAGATGTTCACGTCGACGGCGCGCAGATGCTCGGTGAGAATCGTCGACGTCGATCCGAAGTCGGCGCGGATGTCCTTGAAGACTGCCGTATACCCAGGCTGTTCGGGATGATGGTCGATCACCAGGTCGGCGCGCGGCAGCAGCCCGCCGAAGTAATGCGGCTGCACGTCGACGGTCGCGACGCGATCGAACGTCGCGAACATCGCCGGCGTCACCGGCTCGACATGGATGTCGAGCATCGTCGCCATTCGCAGATTCTCGGGACGTGTGACGCCCTGCACGGCGCCGATGATGGCCGTGGCCTTCGTGCGCCGCAGCAGATTGCGCAGCGCGAGGCCAGACGCGAGCGCGTCGGGATCGGGGTCGTTGTGCAGAAGAATCAGCACGCGATCGGCCTCGGCGAAATACCGCTGGTACTGCTGCACCTTGGCACGCGTGAGCGACCGGCTCAATTCGGTGGTCAGCGCGGGCGACACGAGCTCGCCGAGATCGAGATCGGTCACTTCCGGAAACGCGGAGCAGACGTCTTCGCCGGCCTTGCGCCGCTTCGCGCCGCCGATGCGCAGGATGTAGACCAGCGATCCGCCCGCGTCGCGCACCGCCGACACGATCTTCTTCAGGCTTCTGCGCCCATCGTCCTCGATCAGCACGCAGACGCTGGGCGACACGTCCGCCTTCACGTAGGTGTCGACGCGCTTCAGATCCCCGACGGTGATGGGAAGGCCCTCTTCGGACAGGCGGCGCGACAGCGCGCGGCTCTCGGTGAGGAAGTCGACCTCGAACGGGCCCGTGAGCACCTGGTGCAGCGTGCGAATCACCAGCTCGTTCTGGCAAATGGCCACGGCGCGCACTTAGCGGGAGCCTTTCATACAGGGCAAACCGCCATTATAGAGGGGGAGGAACCGTTCAGGTCGGAAATGTCCATTTTTGCCGTAAGATGCGCCCGAGATGAGACTGATCGCCGCGTCCGCGTTCGCGCTCTCGCTGGTGCTCGCCGCCGGCGCGCAGCAGTTCCGGTCCGGCGTCGATCTGGTCAGCTTCGTCGTCGTGGCGTCAGACAAGAAGGGGCTCGTCCAGGGCCTGGCCAAAGACGACTTTACGATCTTCGAAGAGGGCACGCCACAGACGATCCAGTTCTTCGCGCAGGGTGACGTCAGCGATCGCCTCCCGCTGCGGCTTGGGCTGCTGTTCGACGTGAGCGGCAGCATGGGCCTCGACATCGAGCTCTCGCGCACGGCGGCCATCAAGTTCATGAATGCCGTGGAGCATGCGCAAGACGTGACCCTCGTGGACTTCGATACCGAAGTGCGCGTCGCGCGTTATCGCCAGGACGATTACGCCCGGCTGATCGAGCGCATCCGCAACAAGAAGCCGGATGGATGGACCGCGCTGTACGACGCTATCGGCGTGTATCTCAATGGGATGGCCATGGAAGACGGCCAGAAGGTGCTCGTGATTTATTCCGATGGCGGCGACACGCGCAGCCGCATGTCGATCGGTCAGGTCATCGATCTGCTGAAGTGGATCGACGTCACCGTGTACGCGATCGGGTTCATCGAGAACCAGGGCACCGCACGCATGGAGCAGCGCATGCGCCTGGAGCAGCTCGCGAACGCCACTGGCGGTCAGGCGTATTTCCCGACCTCGCGCGAGCAGCTGCATGACATGTACGAGAAGATCCTCGCCGAGCTGAACGGACGCTACACGCTCGGCTACGTCTCAACGGGCGCCGCGAAGCCCGGCTACCGCAAAGTCGAGATCAAGCTCACGAACCCCGCGCACAAAGACGTCAAGATCCGCACCCGCGACGGTTACTACGCGCCCGGCAAGTCGGGCTCGTAGGTCCCCCCACACAGACTCGCCGCCGGCGCGTTGCAAGACGGGACTTCTGGGTTACGATCGTGGATCGACCACTGAGCGTCAGAGCTCGCAGGGTCTCTTCATGACCAGTTCCGACCGTTTCCAACTCGTCACCGACTTCGAGCTCCGCGGCGACCAGCCGCGCGCGATTCAGGAGCTCACCGAGGGCCTCGTGCGCGGCGACGACGCCCAGGTGCTGCTGGGGGTAACGGGATCGGGCAAAACCTTCACGATGGCGCAGGTGATTCAGAAGGTGAACCGGCCCACGCTGGTGATGGTCCATAACAAGACGCTCGCCGCGCAGCTCTATCAGGAATTCCGCCGGTTCTTTCCGCACAACGCCGTCGAGTACTTCGTCAGCTACTACGACTATTACCAGCCGGAAGCCTACATGCCGGCCACCGACTCGTACATCGACAAGGAAGCGATCATCAACGAAGAGATCGACCGCATGCGGCTGTCGGCGACGCGATCGCTCTTCGAGCGGCGCGACGTCATCATCGTCGCCAGCGTGTCGTGCATCTACGGCCTCGGCGCGCCCGAGGCCTATTACGGGATGATGCTGCCGCTCGAGCGCGGCCAGCGGCTCGAGCGCGACAAGATTCTGCGCAAGCTCGTGGAGATCCAGTACGAGCGCAACGATCATGACTTCACGCGCGGCACCTTCCGCGTGCGCGGCGACATCGTCGAGGTCTATCCGTCCTACGAGGAAGCGGCGCTCCGCATCGAGCTGTTCGGCGACGAGGTCGATGCCCTCGCGACGTTCGATCCGCTGACCGGGAAGGTCATCCGCAAACACGATCGCATCGCGGTCTATCCGAAGTCGCACTTCGTCATGCCCCGCACGAAAACCCTGCAGGCCGTGGAATCGATCAAGGCCGAGCTCGCCGAGCGATTGAAGGAGCTGGAAACGGCGGGACAGGTGCTCGAGGCGCAACGGCTGCACCAGCGCACGATGTTCGATCTCGAGATGATGCGCGAGATCGGCTACTGCCACGGCATCGAGAACTATTCCCGTCACCTGTCGGGCCGTATGCCGGGCGAACCGCCGCCCACGTTGCTCGATTACCTGCCGGATGACGCATTAACCATTGTGGACGAGTGTCATCAGACGGTGCCGCAGATCCGCGGCATGTATTTCGGCGACCGATCGCGCAAGGAAGTGCTGGTGTCGTACGGCTTCCGGCTGCCGTCGGCGCTCGACAACAGGCCGCTCAATTTCGAAGAGTGGGAGCAGCGTATCGGCCAGTTGATTTTCGTGAGCGCCACGCCGGGGCCCTACGAGCTGCGGCGCGCCGGCGGCGTCGTCGTCGAGCAGATCATCCGGCCCACCGGTCTCATCGATCCGCCGCTCGAGGTCAGACCCGTGCGCGGGCAAGTCGACGATCTGCTCGGCGAGATTCGCGACCGCGTCAGCAGAGGCGAGCGGGTGCTGGTCACGACGCTGACCAAACGGATGGCGGAAGACCTGACGCAGTATTACCACGAGCTCGGCGTCAGAGTGCGTTACCTGCACTCGGACATCGAGACGCTCGAGCGCGTGCAGATCCTGCGCGATCTTCGGCTGGGCGCGTTCGACGTGCTGGTCGGCATCAATCTGCTGCGCGAAGGACTGGATTTGCCGGAAGTCTCGCTCGTGGCCGTGCTCGATGCCGACAAGGAAGGTTTCCTCCGCTCCGGCGGATCGCTCATTCAGACAGTGGGGCGCGCGGCGCGCAACGTGAACGGACGTGCCATTCTGTACGCCGACAGAGTCACGGCGTCGATGACGTTCGCCATGGACGAAACGGCGCGGCGCCGCACGGTGCAGTCGGCGTACAACGAGGCGCACGGCATCACGCCCCAGTCGATCATCAAGGACATCGATGATGTGCTCTCGAGCATCTACGAGCGAGACTACATGACCGTGCCGAAGGCGGCCGACGAACGGGCGACGTTCCGGACGCAGGCCGAGCTCGACACGCACATCAAGGCGCTCGAGACCGACATGAAGATCGCGGCGTCCAACCTGGAGTTCGAGAAGGCGGCCGACATCCGTGACCGGCTGCGGCGGCTGAGGAACCCTGACCTGGTGAAAGCATCGTGATCGAGTGGATCAAAGCGGCGCTTCTCGAAGTGCAGGAATACCTGCGTCTCGTCGCCCAGACCACGCGTGCGCTGTTCACCCGGCCGTACTACTACCGCGACATCGTCGAGCAGTTCATGGCCATCGGGATGGGATCGCTGACGGTCGTGCTGCTGACCGGCACATTCACCGGGATGGTGCTGGCGCTGCAGTCGGGGATCACGCTCGACATGTTCGGCGCGCGATCGATGGTCGGCCGGCTGGTGAGCGCATCGATGGTGAAGGAGCTCGGGCCTGTCCTCACCGCGCTCATGGTGACGGGCCGCGTCGGCTCGGGCATTGCCGCGGAGCTCGGCTCGATGATGGTGACCGACCAGATCAGCGCGTTGCGCGCGCTGGGCAGCGATCCGATTCGCAAGCTCGTGCTGCCGCGCGTGCTGGCCGGCATCATCATGGTACCGGTGCTCACGGTCATCGCCGATGCGATTGGCATGGTCGGCGCCTGGATCATCGCGGCGACGCAGTTGAAGATTGCCGGATCGGTGTTCTGGAACTCGGTGGTGCTGGGACTCTTCATCCAGGACGTCTGGATGGGACTCATCAAACCGTTTTTCTTCGGGTTTGTGATCGTGACGATTGCGTGTCATGTCGGCCTGCGCACGACCGGCGGCACACAGGGCGTCGGCCGGGCAACGACCAACGCGGTCGTCGCAGGCTCGGTCGCGGTGCTGGCGGTCGACTTTCTTGTGACGAAGCTGCTCTTCGTCCTGATGTACTGATGGGTCTTTTTCGTAACCGCGGATCCGCCGTGGCGACCCGATCGCCGGAGCTCGAGGAAGCGCTCGGCCCCGGATCGCCGATCGTCGTCTTCGACAAGGTCTCGCTGGCGTTCGACGACAAAGTCATCCTCGATGAGGTGAGCTTCACGCTCATCACGGGGCACACGAAGATCTTTCTCGGCGCGAGCGGAGCAGGGAAGTCCACGATTCTCAAATTGATTCTGGGGCTGCTCAAGCCCGATGCGGGCATCATCTGGGTGAACGGCGAGCAGGTCGACACGTTCACCGAGGATCAGATGATGGCCGTGCGCGCCGATCTGGGGATGGTCTTTCAGGAGGGCGCGCTCTTCGACTCGCTGACGGTGCGCGAGAACGTCGGCTACAAGCTCTGGGAAGAGATGAAGCAGCCGCTCGATCAGGTGAACACGCGCGTCGAAGAAGTGCTCGGCTTCATCGGCCTGACCGACTTCATCGATCGGATGCCGTCGGAGCTGTCAGGCGGACAGCGGCGCCGCGTCGCCATCGCGCGCGCGATGGCGGCGAAGCCGCGGATCCTGTTGTACGACGAGCCGACAACGGGCCTCGATCCGATCACTGCGGTGACGGTCGACGAGGAAATCATCAAGCTGCGCGATTTCGAGAACATCAGCTCGATCGTCGTCACGCACCAGCTGCGCGACGCGTTCTACGTGTCGGACAACGCCGCCGTGCGGCTGCCGGCTGGCACCATCGATTTCGTCCCGGCCGACGAGGAAAAACGTTCGCAGGCCGAATTTCTGATGCTCAACAAGGGCAAGGTCCATTTCGAGGGCACGTCGGACGAATTGAAAAGCTCGAAGGATCCGTATCTCCGCGCATTTCTGTCATAGGGTACAAAGCATGCCACGCACGAAATCACTGGCCTGGTCACAACTGAAGATCGGCATCATGGGCGTCATCGCCATCACGCTGGCGATGGTGCTGATCATTGCCGTCGGCGGACAAGCCGGCTTCCCCTGGGAGCGCTACACGCTGAAAACGCGCTTCGCGAACGCCGCCGGCATGAAGGAGGGGGCGATCGTGCGCCTCGCCGGCAAGGACATCGGGAAGGTCAACGCAGTCGAGTTCGCGGGCCGCGAGATCGAGATCGGCATGGACATCCACGAAGACGTCAAGCCGCTCATCACCACGGATTCGCGCGCCACGATGGGATCGCTCAGTCTGCTCGGCGAGCCAATCGTCGAAATCTCGGCGGCGACGACGGGAACGCCGCTCGAGAACGGCGCGTACGTGCCGTCGGTCGCGGCATCGGGCTCAATCGCGGATCTGGCGTCATCAGGACAGACGACGCTCGGCGAGGTCAACAAGATCCTGCAGGGCATCTCGGAAGGAAAGGGCACGGTCGGGAAGATCTTCACCGACGAGCAGCTCTATGCCGACACGCAGAGTCTCGTGAATGCGGCCGATGCCGTCGTGCGCCAGATGCAGCGCGGGCAGGGCACGCTCGGACAGTTGATGCAGAATCCGAGGGCGTACCGCGAGATGGAAGGCGCGCTGAGGGATCTGCGCACCATCACGGCACGCATCAATGCCGGCGAGGGCAGCCTCGGCGCGCTGCTGAAGGACGATGCGATGGCGAAGTCGCTGTCGTCAGCCTCATCCAGCGTCGAGCAGATCACCGCGCGGCTGAATCGCGGCGAGGGGACAGCGGGCAAGTTCCTGACCGACGACCAGCTGTGGACGCGTTTCAACGCGGTCGTTGGCAGCCTCGAGAAGCTGTCTGCGGGACTCGAGGCCGGCGAAGGATCGGCGGGGCAGTTTCTCAAGGACAAGCAGTTGTATGAGAACATGAACAAGGCCTCGGCGGAGCTGCTTGGACTCATCGCCGAGATCCGCAAAGACCCGAAGAAGTATCTGAACATTCGGGTCAGCATTTTCTGAGGTAGCGCAGGCCTTTAGGCCTGCGACAGGAGCTCACAATGGCGCGATATCAGGAAGACTCAGGCAGCGGCGTCTTCGCCGCGTTCGTGCTCGGCGCGCTCGCCGGGGCAGCCATTGCGCTGTTGTACGCGCCCGCGGCCGGTGACGACACCCGCCGGCGTGTCTCAGAGAAGGCGCGCGAGGGACGCGACAAGGCCATGCGCGCGGCCGAGCGAGGCCGGGCGGCGTTCGAGAAGGCGCGCCAGGCCGCAGAGGGCGGAGAAACGGTGTGACCGGCTCCGGCAACCTGTTCCTCGGCATCATCGCGGTATCGGTACTGCTGATGGCCGTCCTCCAGCTCGCCGCGATCCTGTTTCTGGCGCGCTACGCCCGGCGTCTGATGGGCATCACCGAAGACCTGCAGCGCGAGATGAGGCCGCTGCTGGCGAAAGTGAGCGCGATCGCCGACGAGGCCCAGCGGGCCGCAGCCCTGGCGACGAAGCAGGTTGAGCGCGTCGACGCGCTGGTTGGGGACCTCAGCCGAAGAATCCACGAAACAACACGCGCTATCCAGTCGATCGTCACCGGTCCGGTACGCCAGGGCTCGATGGTCGTCTCGGCGCTCCGCGGCGTGATTGCCGCGCTGCTGACATCGAGGCCGGCACGGCGGTTCGATCGCGACGACGAGGACGACGCGCTGTTCGTTGGCTAACCGAAAGTCAAGTGCTTTCGGGGACTAGTCTGCGGTCCGGGTTGACCCGTCCGGCGGCAGATGGTAGCGTCGCCATACACGGCCCCTGTTTTTTTCTTTAGGAGCTCCACCTGATGTTCCGTGCGCTGCGTTCCCCAGTTGTGCCGGCCGCGTTGGCCGTGCTGACGCTCGTCGCCGGGGCTGAGCGACTGCTCGCCCGCCAGAACACCACCGGCCCGAAATCGGCCGCCCTCGCCCGTGAGCTCGTCGACCTGCTCGCGAAACAGAAGCGCGACAGCATGGCCGCGCGGGATCCGATCGAGCGCGACCGCTTCATCGCCGCCCTGATGTATCCCGGACAGCTGATGGTAATCACCGGCAAGTACACGGTGCCCGTGCTGCTCGACGAGAAGATCAGCTTCGAAAAGTTCATGGATGTGTACGTCGAGCTCAATGGCGCCGCTGTGCCGGCGTCGAAAGTCTTCATCGAAGACCAGTTCGCCGACGGTCTCGTGTCGAACCGGAAGCAAACGCCCTTCGACAGCGTCGTCCTGGGCGACAGGATCCTGCTGTTCAATGGCGATCACCGCAAGGCGAACATGTCGAAAGACGAGTACAACAAGGCGTTCGCCGATGCCGACGAACAGTACTCGAAGCTGCTGGAGCTGCTGCTGAAACAGGCGAAGGCCAGCGGCAAGGGGTAGGTTGGTGGGCGCTAGTGGACTCGAACCACTGACCCCCGCCGTGTGAAGGCGGTGCTCTACCAACTGAGCCAAGCGCCCAACCGAACAATCAGAATAACTCAGGCAGCCTATTTGCGTCTATCGGGCAGCCTCCGCTCGCTCGGGCCGTCGTAGCTGCTGTTGGTGGGATCGATCACGCGCATCGGCTTCTCGCGCGCCTGCTCCTCGAGGGCATGCGCCACGATGCCGGGGATGCGCGAGATGATGAAGAAGGCGTCGCTCACCTCAGGCGCCAGGCCGATGTCGGCGCACACGGCCGCAATCGCGCCGTCCACGTTGATCGGCATCGTCGTTTCAGTGCCGATACCCCTGTCGTGCAGTGCCATTTCGAGCGCGCGAATCATCTGGCTGTGCGGCCCTTCGAGATCGAGCTCGAGCGCCATCTGAAACAGACGCGCGGCGCGCGGGTCGCGCTGGTGATAGCGGTGCCCGAAGCCGGGGAAGAGCTCGTGCCTGCTGTGCACGCGATCCACGAGCTCGATGGCGGCTTCGTGATAGCTCTTGCCCCGCTGCGTGAGCTCGAGCCCCTCGTCGAGCAGCTGGCGGCAGGCCTGGATGTCGCCGCCATAGAACTTGCCGAAGCCCAGCACGCCGGCGGCAACCGCGTTGCGGGTCGCCGCGCCGGTCGTGGTCACGTTGC
Organism: Vicinamibacterales bacterium; assembly: GCA_040902895.1. Lineage (GTDB taxonomy): Bacteria > Acidobacteriota > Vicinamibacteria > Vicinamibacterales > SCN-69-37 > JALYRV01. The sequence goes on from JBBDWL010000138.1 coordinate 17,562, forward strand.
GCGCCGCAAGCGTCGGCGGCGGGGTGACGCCGTGATCGATGAACGACACGAGCAGCGCTTCCACGAGCCGGCCGATCGCCGGACCCGGCACCTCGCCGACGAGCAGCAGATAGATCGACTCGCCAAAGCTGAGCCGGCCCATCATCTCGTCGAGCGGATATCCGCGCAGCAGAATCCGGTTCGGCTCGATGCAGGTCAGCGCCGTGCGCCAGCGCGTTGCCTCCGCCGCTTTCCGCTTGGGATCAGCCATTGTTAAACCCTTGTAATAAACGGGGACTGTCCCTGATTATCCCGTGCCGTACAGCCGGTCGCCAAAATCGCCGAGCCCGGGGACGATGAACTTGCGATCGTTGAGCCCCTGATCGATCACCGGCGTATAGATGCGCACGTTCGGGTGCGCGGCTTCGACCGCCGCGATGCCCTCCGGGGCGGCGACGATGCAGAGAATGCGGATGTCGCGCGCGCCGGCATCGAGCAGCACCTGGATCGCGTCGACGGCGCTGCCGCCGGTGGCCAGCATCGGATCGACCATCAGCACGTAACTCGATTCCATGTCCGGCGGCAGGCGCGAGTAATAGCGCGACGCGACGGCCGTCGTTTCGTCGCGCCGCAGTCCAATGTGACCGACGCGGGCCCACGGAATCAAGCGCAGGACGGCGTCGAGCATGCCGAGTCCCGCGCGCAGGACAGGCACCACGACGACGTCGCCGCTGACACGGCGGGCGTCGGCGGCGCCCATCGGCGTTTCGACGTTGATTGACTCGGTCGGCAGATCCAGCAGCGCTTCGGCGGCGAGCAAAAGGCTCAGGCGCTCGGCCAGACGCCGGAACCGGCCCGGCTGCGTGCGAACGTCGCGGAGCGATGCCAGCGCATCCTGCGCGAGCGGATGCGTCACCAGATGGACAGGCACGGGGGGACTATACAAACAGTTAAGACTAAAGACAAAAGATCGAAGACGAAAGACTAGAATCAGAGACCCGATGAAACCGGTGTGTCTCGCGTTCGTGCTGGCGGCGGCTTCCGCGTGTGTGGTCCCGGCTGCCAGCCAGGCCCCCACCACGGTCATCACCGGCGGCACGGTGGTGACGGTTGATGCCGCGGCGCGTGTGATCGAGAACGGCGCGGTGGCGATTCAGGGCGAGACGATCGTCGCCGTCGGGACGGCCGCGTCGGTCGGCGGCGCCTACCCGGGCGCCGAGCGTGTCGATGCCACCGGACACGTCATCATGCCGGGACTGATCAACACGCACGGCCATGCGCCGATGGTGCTGTATCGCGGCCTTGCCGACGACATGGCGCTGATGGACTGGCTGCAGCAGTACATCTTCCCGGCCGAGGCGAAAACCGTATCGCCCGACTTCGTGCGCGTCGGCACCCGGCTGGCCGCGCTCGAGATGATCGAATCGGGCACGACGACCTATGCCGACATGTATTACTTCGAGGAAGAGATCGCCGCCGCCACGAAGGCGGCCGGTCTTCGCGCCGTGCTCGGACAGACGATCATCCAGTTTCCGGTCGCCGACGCAAAGACGTGGCAGGAAGGTCTGGCGCGCACGGAAGCGTTCGTCCGGCAATGGCGCAACGATGCGCTGATCACGCCCGCGTATGCGCCCCACTCCATGTACACGCTCGATGCGGCGATGCTGAAGGCCATTCGCGCCTCGGCCGATCGCGAGCGGGCGCTTGTCTTGATTCACTTGTCCGAAACAAAAGTCGAGAATGACGACTCGCAGAAAAGCCACGGCATGTCGCCCACGGCGTGGCTCGAACAGCTCGGCTTCCTGAAGCCTGGCACGCTCGGCGCGCACGGCGTGTGGCTCAGCGACGCAGACCTTGCCCTGCTGGCGCAACGCGGCGTCAGCCTCTCGCACAATCCCGAGAGCAACATGAAGCTGGCCAGCGGCGCGGCGCCGGTTGGGAAGTGGCTCGCGGCCGGCATCGCGTCAGGCATCGGCACCGACGGCGCCGCAAGCAACAACGATCTCGACATGTTCGAAGCCATGCGCGTCGCGTCGTTCCTGCAGAAGCATACGACCGGCGATCCGCGCGCGCTGCCCGCCAGGGCCGCACTGGAGATGGCCACGATCGGCGGGGCCCGCGCCCTCGGCCTTCAGGCCCGCACCGGCTCGCTCGAACCCGGCAAGCTCGCCGACATCATCGTCGTCGACATGTCGCGGGCGCATCAGACGCCGATGTACGATCCGATCTCGCATCTTGTGTATGCCACACGCGGCGACAACGTGCGCGACGTGTTCGTCCACGGCCGCGTGCTGATGCGCGACAGGCAGGTCAAGACGCTCGACCGCGCCGCCGTGCTTCGCGAGGCGCGCGCCATGCAGCAGAAAGTCAAGGCGGCAGTCTCGAAATGACGACCCTCATCGACGAGGCCACGCTGCAGGCGCGCGTAAAGGAAGTGGCGCGAGACATCCGCCGCGACGCCGGCCCGGACGCGATCCTCCTGCTCGGGGTGCTCAAGGGCGCATTCATGTTCATGGCCGATCTGATGCGCAGCATCGGCGGCGACGTCACGTGCGACTTCATCTCGGTCTCGAGCTACGTCGGCTCCACGTCGAGCGGGGAAGTGCAGATACGCAAAGATGTCGACAGTCCGCTCGAGGGCCGCCGCGTCATCATCGTCGAAGACATCGTCGACACCGGCCTGACGTTGCATTACCTGCGGGGCATCCTTCAGAAGCGAAACCCGAAGACACTGCACACGGCGTGTCTGCTCAGCAAGCCGTCGCGACGCAAGACAACGGTGCCGGTTGACTATGTGGGATTCGAGATCGAAGACCGGTTCGTCGTCGGCTACGGCCTCGATTTCAACGAGCGGTACCGCAATCTGCCCTTTATCGCGATCGTGGAAGGGGTCTCGTGATGGCGCGCCGCTTCGGCATCATCACGGAGGCTGACGCGCGGAACCTCCCAATCGGATCCAGTGTGGAGCTCGAGAAGGGCGGACACGTCACACCGCTTGCGCAAGACACCCTGCGCGAGCGCCGGGTCACCGTGATCGTCGGCGGATCGATCGATCCGGCCCTGCCCGCCGACCTTGCGCCGGTGTCGCCGGCCAGGCGGATTGCCATCGGGTCTGACCACACCGGCCTGGCGATGAAGGAGACGCTCATCGGGCACTTCCGGAAGCAGGGGCTCGCCGTGACCGATCACGGCACCAACACCGCGGACGCCGTCGACTATCCGGATACTGCCGGCCGCGTGGCCAAGGCCGTCGCCCGCGGCGAAGCCGATGCGGGGATCGTCATCGACGGCGCCGGCATCGGATCGACGATTGCCGCGAACAAGGTGCGCGGCATCCGGGCCGCCATGTGCCTCAATCAAACGATTGCCCGCTACGCGCGCGAGCACAACGGCGCCAACGTGGCCGCGCTCGGTTCGACGCTGATGACGAACGAGGAAGCCGTCGCAATTGCCGATATCTTCCTGACGACGCCTACGAAGGAGCCGCGCTATCTACGCCGGCTGCTCAAAGTGCGAGAATTAGAGCGGTAGGCCGGAACTTCAGTTCCGGCATCCTATGGACAACATCGACATCCGGCAGCTGATCGACATCATTACCGCGGAAGTGATCGCGGCGACGCGGCAGCCGTCCGTCGCGGGCGGACGCTGCGCCTGTCATGCAACGCAGATTGACTGCTGTCCGGATCGGCTGCGCGGTGTCATCGATGCCGGCGCGACGCGCATCGGACTGCATGCGGCTGGCGGGGCGGCCGCGGGGGTGGCCGGCCTGATCGATCACACGCTGCTGAAACCGGACGCCACGCGCAAAGAGATCGAGCAACTCTGCAGCGAGGCGGCCGAGCATCATTTCGCCACGGTCTGCGTGAACCCGACGTGGGTCGCGCTCTGCGCCAAGCTCTTGGCGAATTCCAGCGTTGGCGTGTGCACCGTGGTGGGATTCCCGCTGGGGGCCGCAACTCCCGACGTCAAGCACTACGAGACGCGGAGAGCGATCTTCGACGGCGCGCGCGAGGTCGACATGGTCATCAACGTCGGCGCGCTGAAGTCCGGCGATCTGCGCGGCGTCGAGCGCGACATCGAGGCCGTGACGGTGCCGTGCCGCGACTGCGGCGTGGTCAGCAAAGTGATCATCGAGGCCGCTCTGTTGACCGATGACGAGAAGATTACGGCGTGCACGCTCTCGAAGGCGGCCGGGGCCGATTTCGTGAAGACGTCCACCGGCTTCGGCCCAGGCGGGGCGACGGCAGCCGACGTCGCGCTCATGCGGCGCGTGGTCGGCGACGACATGGGCGTGAAGGCGGCAGGCGGCGTGCGCGACCTCGATAGCCTGCGCGCGATGGTCGAGGCCGGCGCATCGCGCGTGGGCGCCTCGGCCGGCGTCAAGATTGTGCAACAGAGCGCCGGCACATCGGTCGCATCAGCACCGCCGAGCGGTTACTAGGAGTCGTCCGGCTGCGAGACGAGGTTCACGGTCCGCGTGGGGAACGGGAACTCGATCCCCGACGCGTCGTAGGCTTTCTTCAGGCGGCGTCTCAGCTCGCGTCCAACCTCCCACTGCTTGAGCGGCACCGTCTTGATCCGCACCTTGAGCGTGACCGACGAGTCGGCGAACGCGTCCACGCCGAGCACCTCGATGTCGTTCAGAATGAACGGCGCAAAGGCATCGTCCTTCCGGAGCGCCGCGCCAACCTCGCGTACGACTTTTACCACCTCGTCGGTGTCGGCGGAATAGGCCGCCGGAAGGTCGATCACGTAGTACGAGAAGTCCTTCGTCCGGTTCATGATGGCCGTCACGGAACCGTGCGGAATGATGTGCACGTTGCCTTCGAGATCGCGCAGCACGATGGTCCGCAGGCTCATCTCCTCGACGATCCCGCCGTGCGCGTCGATCTGGACGACGTCGCCGACGCGTACCTCATTTTCGAGAATCATGAAAAAGCCGCTGAGGATGTCCTTCACCAGCGTCTGCGCGCCGAAGCCGACGGCCAGGCCGAGAATGCCGGCGCCGGTGAGAATCGGCGTGATGTCGAGGCCCACTTCGCGCAGGATCATCAGGCTCGCCACGACCACCACGAGCGTCGTCAGCACGTTCTGAATCAGGCCGCCGAGCGTCCTGGCGCGCTTGGCGCGCTCCAGGACTTCGAGTCCGGTGCCGGTGTTGACCTCCTGCTCGAAACGGCTGACCATCAGGCCGATCACCCGGACGAGGAGCAGCGCGATGGCCGCGATCAGCAGCAGGCGGAGGCCGCCGGTCACGGCCCACGCGGTCACCTCGCCGAGCCGCAGACCGCGCCTCAGCGGCGCGCCGGCCAGCTCCAGCGCGGGAGGCGTCAGCGCGATGGCCAGCAGAGAAAAGAGCGTCAGCCGGACGAGCCGGATGGGCGTTCGCACCACCGGCGCCCGCAGCGAGACGTTGGCGTCGCCAAGTCCGCGCCGAATGACGAAGCGCACCAGGCGCGCGCCGATCTCCGCGGCGACCAGGGCGATAGCCGCGGCGGCGACCAGGGCCGCAAAGACGGACTGCCAATCGGGAGGTGTGTGGAAAAACATTCAGAAGTGTAAATTGTAAATTGTAAATAGCATTGTTTATTGAGCTATTGGCCTGTCACGCCGCGACGCCTTCACGTCGTCAGAGCGTGACAGCGCGACGACGCAATAACGCAATAGACAATGCTATTTACAATTTACAATTTACATTTCGTGATCTCTTAACGTCAGGCCGCGGCGAGCGGGACGCGCAACGTCGCGCGGCAGCCGGGCGCCGGTTCGCGATTCTCGAGCGCGAGCGTGCCGCCGTGCGCTTCGGCGATCTGCCGGCTCAGGACCAGCCCGATACCCGATCCGCCGGGCTTTGTCGTGAAGAACGGCACGAAGAGATTGCCCGTGTTTGCCAGGCCGGGGCCGCTGTCGTCGACGAAGAGCTCCACCATGCCGGCGTCGGTCAGACGCCAGCTCACGGTGACGCGCCCCGACGTTTCGGCCGCCGCCTCGACGGCGTTGCGCACCAGGTTGATGAACAGCTGCTCCATCTGATCGACGTCGGCATTGATGGTCGCTGCCGGGCCGGGGCGCACGGCCACGGTCATCCGGCGCTCGAGCGCGGCAATGCGGTGCACGAACGCGCCGATGTCGAGCGGCCGCAGCTGCGGCTGCGGCAATCGCGCCAGGCGCGCGTACGCGCCCATGAAGCGGCCCAGCGAGTCGGCCCTGCCCGCGATCACGCTCAAGCCGCGATCGAGATCGTCACGCCAGTCGACGGGGAGCGGATCCTGCGCCACGACCTTGCCCAGACTGCCGGCGATCGATTTGATGGGGGCCAGCGAATTGTTCAACTCGTGGCCGATGACGCGAATCAGCCGCTGCCACGCCTGGCGTTCTTCCTCGCGCAGCGGCCGGCTCACGTCGGCCAGCGCGATCATCTCGTGCGGCCGGCCGTCCTGCCGGAAGACGCTGCGCCGCATTTCCCAGCGCCCGGCGCCCCCGGGAAAACTGGTGTTGATGACTCGCGCATGATCCTCGGTAAAGCACATCGTCAACCCGAGATCGGCGACCGTCTTGCCGAGCATGCGGTCTGAGGGCTGCTGCAGCAGGTTCTCACCGGCGCGATTGACGAACTTCAATCGGCGATCCGGATCGAATGTGAAGACCGCGACTTCGATTTCGGCCATCGCGGTGCGCAGAAGGTTCGTGGCGTCGAGCGCATCCATCCGCTGGTGCCGCAGCAGATCGACGAGCGCGTTGACCTCCATCATCACCTGGCCGAGTGGATCGTCCCCGCGCGCGCCGCGGGCGCGAATGGAATAGTCACCCTCGCCAAGGGCGGCGAGCAGGTTCGAGAGGGTCTGCAGCGGCAGCACGACGCGCTCACGCAGGGCAAATGAGAACCCCAGGCAGACCAGGACGACGAAGACGGTGAGCGTCCACTGCACCTTCGGCGTGTAGGCGCCGGTCCAGAGAAAGATGAGGGAGATGGCCGCGCCCGGCATCGCGGACGCGAGGGCCATCAACAGGACGCGGCGATCGTGGGTCAAGACGGGCAGCTGTGAGCGAAGCATCACGCTGCCCTTACAGTCCGTAGCGTTGCAGCCTTCGGTAGAGCGCGCTGCGGCTGAGGCCGAGCGCCTTCGCCGCCTGACTGACGTTGCCGTCGACGCGCGTCATGGCCTTCCTGATGAGGAAGCACTCGACGTCTTCGAGGCTCATGTCTTCGAGCCGGCCGACGGCCTCCTTCGACGCGCGAAGCCCCAGGTCGGCGACTTTGATCGCAGGGCCCGACGCCATCAGCACGGCGCGTTCGACGGCGTGATCGAGCTCGCGGACGTTGCCGGGCCAGGCGTGTTCGAGCAGCGCCTGCACGGCGCCTGCGTCGAAGCCGGTGAGACGCTTGCGATAGCGCGTCGCGTGCTCGCGCAGGAAGTGCTGCGCCAGCAGCGGCAGGTCTTCGCGGCGCTCGCGCAGCGCGGGCAGATTGACCTCGATCGTGTTCAGGCGGAAGAGCAGGTCCTGCCGGAAGCGGCCCGATGCGACCTCGTCGACGAGGTCCGCGTTGGTCGCCGAGATGATGCGGACGTCGACACGCCTGGTGCGCGACGATCCGAGCCGCTCGAACTCGCCCGTTTCGATGACGCGCAGCAGTTTGGCCTGCTGTCCCATCGGCACATTGGCGATCTCATCGAGAAACAGCGTGCCCTGGTCGGCAAGCTCGAACCGGCCGACGCGATCGGCGCGCGCGTCCGTGAACGCACCGCGCACGTGCCCGAAGAGCTCCGACTCGAACACGCCTTCTGACACGCCGCCCGCATTGACGGTGACCATCGGGCGCGAGGCACGCAGCGACATGCCATGCAGCGCATTGGCGATGACCTGCTTGCCGGTGCCGTTCTCTCCCGTAATGAGCACGTTCGCGTCGGACGGACCGACGCGCGAGACGAGCTGCAGCACCGCCTGCATCGCGGGCGACTCGGCGATGATCTTCGGGCCTTCACCGCGTAGCAGCCAGTTTTCGGCCTCGAGCCGCTGGCCGCGGCGCAGCGCCTGACTGAGCTCGATCTGCGTTCGCAGGATGGCCAGCAGGCGCGCGTTGTCCCACGGCTTCTGCACGAAGTCGCGCGCGCCGCGGCGCATCGCTTCGACCGCGACGTCGACACTGCCCCAGGCTGTCATCACGACAATCGGCAGCGTGGGATCGATGGCGGCAAGGCGCGTGAGCAGATCGAGGCCCTCTTCGCCCGACGTCGTGTCGCGGGCGTAGTTCAGATCGATCAGCGCCGCGTCGAACTCGCGCGCCTCGAGCGCAGCGAGGACACCCGCAGGCGACGAGGCCGTCTCGAGCTGAAAACCCTGCGACTTGACGAGCAGCCGCAGCGCCTCGAGCACGTCAGGCTGATCGTCGGCGATCAGCACGCGCGCCGCGGCAGTCTTCGACGCCGGCCTGGTCTCGCTGGGCAACACGGCGATATTCATGGGATGGGGAGACGCGAGGTTCCGCGGTGCCCGTGGAACCTCGCGCGTTATCCGTTAGTGCTTGATGTCGAAGCCGGATTCTTCCAGCTGCTGTTCGCCACGCTTGGTGCCGTCTTCCTCGACGACGCGGCCGTCGAAGAGATGGATCGATCGGTCGGCGTGCCGCGCGTAGCGCGGGTCGTGCGTGACCATGCAGATCGTGGCGCCTTCGCGGTGCAGCTCGCGCAGCAGGTCCATCACGGCCTCGCCGTTCTTCGAGTCCAGGTTGCCGGTGGGCTCGTCGGCCAGCAGGATCGACGGCGCGCCGCCGACGGCGCGGGCGACCGCGACGCGTTGCTGCTGACCGCCCGAGAGCTGCGACGGCAGGTGCTTCGCGCGGTGGGACATGCCGACCTTCTCGAGCGCCGTCATCACGCGCTCTTTGCGCTCGGCCGACTTCATGCCGCGGTAGGTGAGCGGCAGCTCGACGTTCTCATACACGGTGAGGTCGCCGATCAGATTGAAGCTCTGAAAGATGAACCCGATCTCCCGGTTGCGCACGCGGGCGCGCTCGCTGAGCGGCAGGTCGGCGACCTGGCGGCCATTGAGCACGTACGTGCCCTCGGTCGGCGTGTCGAGCAGGCCGAGAATCGACAGCAGCGTCGACTTGCCACAGCCCGATGGCCCGGCAATCGAGATGTACTCGCCGCGCGCGATCTCGAGGTGAATGCCCGACAGGGCGTGGGTCTCGACCTCGTCGGTGTAAAAGACCTTGGTCACGCCATCGAGGGCGATCAGTGGAGAAGCGGGCGAAGTCATCGGAGCTCCTTTGCTAGTTGTTGATTCGGACACGATCATTCGCATCGTACTGAGACATGTCAGAGAGAATCACCTGATCTCCCGGCTGCAATCCTTCCAGTACTTCCACGACGCTCACCGAACGGCGGCCCAGACGAACCTGCACGCGGTGCGCTTCACCCTTGCCGTCAAGCTTGAACAGCATCACGGTGGAGTTCTCGCTGCCTTGCGCCGGCGCGCCCACCTGAATGACGTCGGGCAGGTATTCGAGCTGAATGGTGCCGTCGACGCTCAGATCCGGACGGGCGCCCGGGGGCAGCGCGCCTTGCAGCGTGACATCCACGCCGACCGTGCCGCCAACCGCGGCCGGATCGATGCGCGACACGATGCCTTTCACGATGCCGGTGCGGGTGTCGATTTCGGCGGTCTGACCGATGGCCAGATCGCGCGTCTGCGTTTCGGCGATCTGCAGTTCGGCCTTCAGACGCGTAGGATTCGAGACACGCGCGACGTTACCGCCGGCGCCGATGCTCTGTCCCACTTCCACCGACACCACCTGCAGCTGGCCGGACATGTTCGATTTCACGTGCAGCTGTGCGAGTTCGGTCGAGCGAAGGGCATAATCGGCGGCGCTGTTGTTGACGGCTGCGATGTTGGGCGCAAGCTGCGCCTCGATGTTGTCGCGGGCGATCGCGAGCTGTTTTTCCGCGGAAGCCAGTTGATTCCTGAGTTGCGCTTCGGTGGCTTCGAACTGTTTGAGCTGCAAGTTGCCAATCAGGCCTTCCTTATGCAGCTCGCGATTGGCTTCGAGCGTGAGCACCGCCTGATTGTGGTCGGATCGCACGCGGTTGACGGCCGTTTCCTGCGTGAGCAGTGAGCTCTGAAGCGTCGCGCGCTGACTCTTCAGGTTGGCCTGCGCCGACTGCGCGGCCAGCCGCGCCTGCGCCACCTGCTGATGCAATTGCGGATTCGTCAGCACGGCGATGACGGTACCTGGCTCCACCTGCGCGCCCGGCTGCAGCACGATACGCTCGACGCGGCCGCTCGTGGTCGCCGTGATCCAGCGGATGTCTTCCGGCACGAGACGGCCGGCGCCGCGCACCTGCCGCGTCATCGGCCCGCGCTTGACGACGTCAATCCAGACCGTGCTGCGCTCCACTTCGGGCGCCGCCGGTTTGAGCTTCGAGACGCCGATCGTGACCATGATGATCGCGATGACGCCAACCACGCCAAGCGCCGACTGGCGCATGCGCTTCTTCTTCAGGATTGCAGGGTCGCGCTTGATGTCTACCATGTGTCTCTAGTTCCGGGGAACGCCCGCGTTCCCATATGAGGCTGAGTCAGCAAAATAGCCCTCGTCCGTGAGCTGGTCAACAGGCCACGAG
>JBBDWL010000138.1:28265-37317 GCA_040902895.1 Vicinamibacterales bacterium
TGAGGCTGAGTCAGCAAAATAGCCCTCGTCCGTGAGCTGGTCAACAGGCCACGAGAATAGAGCAGTGATGCTTCCATAGCCAACAAGCATGCCAGAGACGTCGATCAAGGTAAACCGATAAAAGGAAATGACTTACGGGTGTCGACGAAACACCGGATGGCCCGTGTTTCCGCGATTGCGCGAATGCTCAATCCCACAAACGCACACGACTTCGCCACCGTTGTCTGAGGCTTTGACGGAAATGAAGCCCTGCAGGTTTGGAGGACAATGACGCGACCATGAACCTGGAGCAGGCCGGCTGGCGACCCGAACTGGCTGCCGTCTTCGCTGCGTTTGCTGCCGAGGGCCTGCAGCCGGCACGTGTTGCGCTCGAGCTGAACCACATCTACCGGCTCTGGACTGCTGAGGGAGAGGTGCTGGCGGAAGCGGCAGGGCGGCTCCGGCACGAAGCGGCGGGCCGCCACGAGCTGCCCGCGGTCGGCGACTGGGTCGCCTTCAGGCCCGACCCCTCGACTACGCTCGGGGCAAGCCCGCTCGAGGCGGACCCCATCGCTCCGCCCAGAACAAAATCGCGCGGACGCATCGAGGCGATTCTTCCACGCAAGAGCGTATTCACGCGCAAAGTCGCGGGCCACGAAACCAGACAGCAGGTCGTCGCCGCGAACATCGACACCGTCTTTCTCGTCACGTCACTGGACCGTGATTTCAATCCGCGCCGCGTCGAGCGCTATCTGCTGCTCGCAGCGCACAGCGGCGCGCGGCCGGTGGTCATCCTGAACAAATCGGATCTGCCCGACGCCTCGACGGACGACGCGATCCGGGCGGTTGCGGAGATCGCGCCTGGCGTGGCCACGCATGCTGTGAGCGCGCGCACGCGTGCCGGACTTGACGCGCTCCATCCCTATCTGGCGCCGGGCCAGACGGTCGCTCTCCTCGGATCATCAGGCGTCGGCAAGTCCTCAATCATCAACGCGCTCGTGGGCGAAGAGGTGCTCAAGACCCGCAGCGTGCGCGAGCGCGACAGCCGCGGGCGTCACACGAGCACGCACCGCCAGATGGTCCGGCTCCCCGGCGGTGCGCTGCTCATCGACACGCCGGGCATGCGCGAGCTGCAGCTCTGGGATGTCGGCGACACGTTCAACCAGACCTTCGAGGACATCGACGCGCTTGCGGCGGGATGCCGCTTCCGCGACTGCCGCCACCGGCAGGAGCCGGGATGCGCGGTGAAGGGCGCCGTCGCGGCGGGCGCGCTGCCGCCCGATCGCTATGACAGCTTCCTCAAACTTCAGGCCGAGCGCGACGGCTTCGAGCTTCGCCAGGATGAGCGCTCGCTGATCGACGAGAAACGCCGTTCGAAGATTGGCGCCAAAGCGCTCAGAGCGCGGCTCAAGGAAAAGCGATGATGCCACTGGCCGTCCGCGGCGCGCGCAAGCGGTTCGGCGCGGTGCAGGCGCTGGATTCCGCGACACTCGAATTGCGGCCGGGCGAGCTGCTTGGCCTGCTCGGGCCGAACGGCGCCGGCAAGACGTCGCTGATTCGCGCGATCGCCGGACGCCTTCGTCTCGATGAGGGCACGATCGAGATTGGCGGACAGCCTGTCACGCCCGGGGTGACGCGGCCGGAGCTCGGCATCGTGCCGCAGGAGCTGGCGGTCTATCCGAATCTCACCGCGCGCGAAAATCTCGAGGTATTCGGCGCGCTGTACGGCGTGCCGCGCGCCGATCTCGCCGCGCGCGTGACGCGCGCGCTCGAGCATGCCGCGCTCACCGACCGCGCCGCGGAACCGGTCAAGCGCTTCTCAGGTGGCATGAAACGCCGCCTCAACATCGTGTGCGCGCTGCTGCACGAGCCGCGCATCGTGCTGCTCGACGAGCCCACCGTTGGCGTCGATCCGCAGAGCCGCGATCGCATCTACGAGATGCTCGCCGATCTGCGGCAGCAGGGCGTATCGCTGCTGCTGACGACGCACCATCTGGAGGAGGCGGAGGCGCGGTGCGAGCGCATCGTGATCATCGACCACGGCAAAGTGGTGGCGTCCGGATCGCTGCGGGAGCTGGTGGCCCAGTCGCTTGGCTCGGCGCGCGTGGCGGTCATCCGCGCGAGCCGGCCGTTCGAGCCGGCGCCGGCGCTGCCGGCGGGCGCCGAGCTCGATGCCGACGGCCGCACCATCCGGGCGACAGTTGATGCGGCCGCGAGCAGCTTGCCGGAGCTGACGCGCATCGCGTCGGTGCATGGCGGCGGCATTGACGACATCTCGATGCACGGCGCCCGGCTGCAGGATGTGTTCATCACGCTGACCGGACGGGAGCTGCGCGAATGATCGGCACGCTGGTGCGCATCGGATGGCTCAATCTCAAGCGCGATCGCGCCGCGCAGGCGCTGACATTTCTGCTGCCGGTTCTCTTCTTCTCGATCTTTGCCTCTGTCTTCGGAGGCCAGGGCGGCGACACCACATCGTCGATCCGCGTGGCGATCGTCGACGAGGATCGGACCGACGCCAGCCGCCGCATCGCCGGTGCGTTCGAGAAGGAGACGGCCCTCAGGCTGCGCAAGACTGCCGATCCTGACGAGACCGATGCGGCGCCGCTCGATCGCGCCGCGGCAGAAGCCCTGGTGCGCGAAGGCACCGTGCCGGTCGCGGTGATTATCCCGGCCGGGACGGAACAGCAGATTGCCGGCAGCGGACTCGTTGGCGTGAAGCTGACCCTGCTGGCCGATCCGTCCGATCCAATTGCGCCTCAGATGGTGCAGGGTCTGCTGCAGAAGGCGATCATGACCAACGCGCCGGAGTTGACGATCACGAGCGGCCTGCAGCAGTTCGAGAAGTTCATCGGCATGACCGAGGCGCAGCGGCAGGCGATTGACGGCTATGTCGCGCAGTTGAAGAGCGGCGATGCGGCGTCCACCGCCGGCGCGTCAGGCGCCATGGCGGGTTTTACGATCGACGTCGTGAACGTGCTCGGCGGCAGCGGGCAGGCGGAGGATCTCGTCGCCTTCTATGCGGCGGGCATCGGCGTGATGTTCCTGCTATTCTCCTGTTCGGCGGCCGGCGGCGCGATGATCGACGAGGTTGACTCAGGCACGCTCGAGCGTTTGATCGGATCGCGCGCGGGCATGAGGGGCGTGCTGATCGGCAAGTGGGCCTTCATCGCGATGATGGGGTTCCTGCAGCTGACGGTGATGTTCCTCTGGGGCTGGCTCGTGTTCGGTCTCGATCTGTGGTCCCACATTCCGGGCTTCGTCGTGATGACGGCGTTTTCGGCCGCCGCCGGCGCCGCTCTGGGCCTGATGCTGGCAACCGCCAGCCGCACTCGCGCGCAGCTGTCAGGCCTCTCGACGATTCTGATTCTCACCATGTCGGCGCTCGGTGGCAGCATGTTCCCGCGCTTTCTGATGAGTGAGACGATGCAGAAGATGGGGCTGGTGACGTTCAACGCCTGGGCGCTCGACGGATACCTGAAGGTCTTCTGGCGGGAAGCGCCACTGTGGGCGCTTTGGCCGCAAGTCGCCGTGCTCTCGATCGTGACGATCGTCTTGCTGACGGCGGCCCGCCTGTTTGCGCGGAGATGGGAAGTAGTGTGATTTGGCGTCTGATTGCCGCTTTTGTTGTTGCGGCGGCCGTGGTGGTCGGCGCGGCGAAGGAGCACGTCGCTGAACGCTTTGATGTCAATGCGGTCGTGCGTCCTGACGGCTCGCTCGAGGTGGTCGAAACCATCGCATTTCGGTTCACGGGTGGCGAGTTCACGCGGGTGACGCGCGAGCTGCGGACGCGCGAGACGGATGGCGTCGACGTGATCGAGGCGTCCATGGACGGCAGGACGCTGCCGCACGGCGACGATGAGGGGCAGGTCGAGATCGATCCCGGCCGCTCCCGCACCCGCATCGTCTGGCATTTCGCGCCCGCGCGTGATGCGGTGCATGTGTTCTCGTTGCGTTACAGATACGTGGGCGTCGTTCGGTATGGCGATGGGGAAGACTGGATTAAGTGGCCGCCGTTTCCCACGCGGTTCGACTATCCGATCGAAGCTGGGAGTGTGCGGCTTACGTGGCCGGCGACCGCACGTCCGCGCAGATCGCCCGACGTAGAAGGGTCGATCGCATCGACATCGCCCATCGACAACGGCATTGCGATGACGGTGGCGAACTATCGCCAGCGCGACGATGACGTGGTGCTGACGGCGCGTTTCGAGCCTGGCGCTTTTCCCGCGGCCGAACCGCAGTGGCAGCGCGACGAGCGCCGGGCCGATCGCCTGGCTCCCGCGTTCGTCGCGGGCGCGGTGATGATCGGCGCCGCGACCGTGCTGGCGCTGTGGCTGCTTTTTCTCCGTTATCGGCGCGATCCTGCCGAGGCTCCGCTGCCGTCAGGCTCGGTCGCCAGTCCTCCGGATGATTTGCCGCCGGCGATGGCGGGCGCCATTGCCTGGGGACGCGTCAGCGTGAGTGGTCCTCAGCTGCTTGGCGCGGCATTCGATCTCGCCCGCCGCGGATCGCTCAAGATCGAGGAGCGGCCCGCAACCGGGTTCCTCAAAAAACGCGCCTTCGCGTTCCGCCGGGGGCATGAGCAGGGCCTGCGCCCGCACGAACGTGGCGTGCTCGATGCGCTCTTCAAGGGTAACGAACAGGAAGCGCCGTTCCACAAGGCGCTGCAGCGTCTGGCCGGCCGCTCAGGCCAGATCAAAACCGTGTTGGAGGGGGAACTTGCGGAGGCGGGCTTCATCGATCGCGATCGCAAGGATGCAGGCCGCGCGCTGATCATTGCCGGCGTTGTCGTGGTTGTCTTCGCCATGCTGTTGGCGATTGTCGCCATGCTGTCATCGCTGCGGCTCGGGGAGACGTCCATCGTGATCCCGGTTGCGTTCGGCCTTTCCGGCATGACCATGGTGATTACCGGTACGGCCTTCTCGACCCTCACGCGCGCGGGGCGCTCGTCGGCGCGCCGCTGGGACGCCTATCGCCGCTACCTCCGCGACCAGGCCAAACAGGGGCGCGTGCCGGTCGACGGGGAAGAAATCGGCCGCATGCTCCCATATGCGGCCGCGCTCGGTGTGCTTGCGCGGTTCGGCAAGGCGCTCGAGAAACGGCAGGTCGAGAATCTGCCGCCATGGCTGCGCACGCTCGATGCCGCGGGCGGCAGCGCGGCAATGGTGGCCATGATAGCAGCCGGATCGTCCTCCGTGTCGCATGGCGGTTCCGGTGGTGGCGGCGGCGCGAGCGGCTCGGGCGCAGGGGGATCGTCTAGCGCGGGCTGAAGGCCCCGTCATCCCACCGCAGGACGCAGGTGCGTCCGGCATCTGCATAACCCAATTCCAGCGCTTCGGGCAATCCGTTTCGAAACACATAAACGCCGTCAAGGCTGTCGGGTACATTCTCGAACGACGGATTGCTGCAACCCAACGAAAGTGCAGTCGCACGCGCATTCCACAGCACCTGATCGCGAAGAAGGCTCGCGTTCTGCCAGCGTTGTTGCTGTGTGATCGTTCCGGCAGCGCCGATCAACACGAGCGCCGCGAGGGCGCATCGTGCGAGGTGGCGATGTGAGCCCACCGCAGCCAGCCATGATACGAACAGGCTCCATCCGGCAGCCGGCAGATACAGATAACGAGAACCCTGCAGATCCGCTGTTACGTAGAAGTAAGCGTAAACCGGTGCAGCCGCAACAACCGCCCAGCCGAGAAACACGAATGCAGGTCGCACGTTGATGTTGCGGGTGAGCAGCGCGCCCAGCAGCGTTCCGAGGCTGACGACGCTGGCGACACCTATCGCCGGCACAGTCGAGAGTTGAGCGGCCGTCCACCCGACGACGAGCCCGCCGAACAGTCGCGCCCCGAATTCCTTCAGGAAATATCCGCTCGGAATTTCGAAGAACTCACGGTCGGGACTAACTGCCAATCGAAACACCGCGAACATGGCGGCGAGTGCGAAGGCTGCGGCGGCGAGCCGGAGATTTACTCTCCTGATAAGTGTAGCCAGCAAAAGCATGAGGGGCGCCGCGACGGCTGTTTCCTTGCTCAGCAACGCTGCAGCCAGCGCAAGAATGGCGTACAGCCAGCGATCGGCAAGCGCAGCGATCAGGAACACCAGGACGAACGTTGTCATCAAGACATCCTGAAGTCCGGAGATCCATGTGACTGTTTCCACAGCGCCGGGAAATACCAGAAACAGGAGGCCCGCCCAGCTGCTCGCTTCGACCGTGAAGCCGAGCGCCGAAGCCAGACGGAAGAGGAGGAAGCCGTTGAGGCCGTGCAAGACGATGTTGAGCGCGTGCAGCCCGGCGGCATCAACATCAAGAGTGGTCAGGGTTGCCCAGATGGCGACCGGCAAAGGCCGCACATGCTCCCAGCCTGACGGCAGGATGTTCCACCGCTGTGCGTGCGAGAGCAGTACGAAGTCGTCTGAAAACTGCCCGACATTCAACGAGAAGGCATAGATGGCGAGGCCGCCGGCAATAAAGGCACCACAGACAAGCGCCGGACGTCTCGCGGTCACAAGCGGAGGACTGGGTATCAGGCGGCCGAACAGCGTTGGGATGTTGAGAAGGACGAATAGACCGCCCGCAATGACCCACGCGGTTTCAGTGCGGTGGCGAGGATACATCCCGAGAAAGTAGCCGACCGAGCTTAGCAGCGCGTAGGCGAGCGCCGCGCCGAGTAAAAGGCGCTTGGATCGAACCTGCTCCTCACCCACTCAGAGCCTTCTCGAGATCCGCGAGGACAGCCATCATCGTCATTGGATCGATGGGCGATTCAACGAAACCGTGGCGGGCGTAGAATCTCTTCGCGTCTTCTGAGACGGCCTGTAGAACGACAGCGCGAACGCCGGCGATCTCCGCGACCTGTAGAGTCCGCAGCATCGCATCGCGAAGGAGGGCAGTGCCGAGTCCCGAGCCTTGACGCGCGCGATCCACCGCCAGACGAGCGAGGATCATCACCGGAATCGGTTCCGGCATATTGCGGCGCACGCGACCTGTCGCTGCGGCGTGGGCCACCGCGCCCGTGGCAAGTGCGTAATAGCCAACCACGCGTCCCTCTGACACGACAACGAATGTTCGCGACGCTCGTGCCGCCTCATTTTGAAGCGCGCGGCGCTGCAGCCATTCGTTCAGTTCGGGCACGCCGCAGTCAAAAGAAGAGACGTCATGCGCGCTCGTCAGATGCTCGGGCGCCCCGACGGCCGGGATCACCGCAGTTCGGTATCCCAGGGAGCGGCCGTGGTCAGCAGCTCCCGAAGGCGCGGATTTTCAGCGGGCGCCGCATCCAGGGCCGCCAGGAATCGTGCGAACGCTTCATCCTCGAGCTCGAAATAGCGGCGATCAGCCAGCACCGAACGGGCTTCACGGGTGGCCGCATCGAGCATGAACTCAGTGCGGTCCTTGCCCAGAGCTTCGGCCGCCTGGTCGATCAGATTTCGACGGGCCTCGTCCGTTCGGAGATTGATGACCCTCGTGCGGGTGGTGCCAGCCATGGATCGATCTTAGCTGGTTGTATACACAACGTCAATACAGATGGCTTGCGGGGAATTGTAAATCGTAAATTGAGCTGAGTTGAAATGGTGCCGAGGGGCAGAATCGAACTGCCGACACTACGATTTTCAGTCGTATGCTCTACCAACTGAGCTACCTCGGCACGGAAGATCGCTTGCTGGCGGGAACCCCGATCTTAGCATGGCGATTTGGCGTCAGCCAGCGGGCGCGGCACGTTACGGCGCGTTCCACTCGCTCGGAAACTGCCGGCGATAGGCGCGCCGGTCGGCCGAGATACCAGCGTCGAAGAGAAAAAAGACTTCGAGCATTGCGATGCCGGCGTACACCGCAAAGCGCGTGAACGCGCTCGGCGTGAACACGCACTCGTAACCCGTCGCCTCGAGGCACGCTTCGGTCATGCGCTCGAGCTCGGTGTACTCCCGGCCGATCAGCGCAGCGCCACACATGAAGATCACACTCGCGCCGACGGTGCTGCCGAACGTGCCGTGTCCGCGCCGCCAGAGCGGCCACGCCATCAGGAACCCGAGCGCGGTCGGCACGACGAGCGCGACGGCGATCCAGAACCAGTTCATTTGGGAAATTGTACCCGGTTGAGTTTTCCCGGTTACACCAACCGGGAAAACTCAACCGGGTACAATTTCCCGCTCAGGCCGAAAGGCTCTTTCGAACGGCGGCGAGCGTACGCTCGATGTCTGCCATCGTGTTGTAGAAGTGCGGCGAGAACCGCAGGCCGGGATTCTGCCGGCCTCCGCGGACCGTACACACGATGCCGGCCTCGCTTAGCGCGGATCCGACCAGGCGCGGATCGGCAGAACCCGGCTGGAAGATCACGATCGCCGCCGACCGCGCCGGATCGGGATCGGTCCAGAGCCGCACGCCCGGCATCGCGCGGAGCCCGTCCTTCAGTGCCTGCGCGAGCTGGCGCGCGCGCCGCTCGATAACCTTTCGGCCGATCGTTCCCTGCAGCGTCAGCGACTCCACGAGCGCCGCGATCGACGCATCGTCGCGCTGACCGTTCGCCTCGAACGTGCGCGAGAGACCGACCTGGCCGCCGTACAGACCGACGATCGACAGGCGCAGTCGATCGTGCACGGCGCGATTGGCGTACAAGAGTCCCGTCTCCTTGGGCCCGCAGGGCCACTTGTGCATCGAGCCGGTGTAGAAATCAGGCTTCATCGCACCGAGATCGAGATCGAGCGCGCCGAACGCCTGCGCGCCGTCGACCAGGGACAAGACGCCGCGCGCGCGGGCCGCCGCACAAATGTCAGCTGCGGGCAGGAGGTCGCCGGAGTTGCTGCTCACGTGGGTGATGGCGACGATCTTCGTGCGAGGCGTAAACGCTTTGGTAAAGAGGTCGACGTACCCGTCGGGGCCAGGATGTCCCTCCGGCGTCGGAACGGTGACGACGGTAAAGCCGAAGCGCTCGGACTTCACGCGCCATGCGTTCAGATTGCTCGGGTGGTTGTCGGCCCAGACGAGCACCTCGTCGCCGGCCTTGAGATCGAGACCGCTCGACACGAAGTTGTTCGATTCGGTCGTGTTGCGCGTCAGCACGATCTCTTCGGGCGTGAC
>JBBDWL010000138.1:37327-58933 GCA_040902895.1 Vicinamibacterales bacterium
GGGGGTTCCCGCGCAACGCTTCGGCCAGAAGACGCCGGGCTTCCTCGCGTCCCTTCATGAGTGCCGACCGCGCGGCAGGCGACGGACTCCGCTCATAGGAACGGGTGTTCTTCTCCAGCGCCTCGATGGCCGGAAGGGATGTTGGACAGAGATTCGCCGCGTTGAGGAACGCGATCTCGCGCGGGATCAGGAACCGCGCCCGTACCTCCGACCAGAACCGCTCATCCGGCGAGGCAGGTGTTTGTGGCAGCGGTGCGGCGCTGAGGTGCGACCAGTCGGCGCGCGCCAGGACTGAGGCGGGCAGCAGCGCCGCCCCGCCCGAGAGCGAGAGGAAGCGCGCGAAGTCGCGGCGGCTCAGACCCGACATGTGGCGCGATTATAGATTGGGTCTGTTCATTCCGTGCGGAGCGCGGTCAGCGGGTCGATGGTCGTCGCGCGCCGCGCCGGACCGGCCGTTGCAAGCACGGCGGCCGTCAGGAACACGATCGCCACGGCCGCGTACGCAAGCGGATCGGTCTTTTCCGTCGCGAACAGGAACGTATCGATCAGGCCGCTGAACCAGAACGCTCCGGCAAGGCCCAGCGCGATGCCGGTGGCGACCAGAGCGGCGACCTGGCCAACGACCAGGCGGAGCACTGAGACCCGGCTTGCTCCGAGCGCCATGCGCAGGCCGAACTCGCGCGTGCGCTGGCTGACAGAGGTGCCAATGACGCCGGCGATTCCCGTCAGCGTTACAAAGAGGGCAACCGCCGCGAAGAGCGCGAGCAGGCCGGCGGTGACGCCGGGCGCGGCCAGTTGCGTGTCCTGGCGGATGCTCGCGAGCGTCGCGATCTCCTCGACGGGCGTGGTTGCGTCGGCGGCGTGAACCGCCTGTTTCATGATCTGCGCGACCGTTGCCGGATCCGCGTCGGCACGCACCAGCATGCGCGCCCCGCTGCCCGCGTTCTGCCGCACTGCCCGGTAAAACTGCGCCGCAATCGGCTGATCGACGCGGTAGAGCCTGAAGTCGGGCACGACACCGACGACTGTGAGCGCGATTTCGGTCTGGTTGGCGCCCGGGATGAAGAAGCGCTGGCCGATGGGATCGCTGCCTTCCCAGAACGCCGCCATCGAGCTGTTGATGATGGCCACCTGCGGCGCATCGGTCGTGTCCGACGCACGGAAGTCGCGGCCCGCGCGGATTGGCACCTGCAGCGTGTCGAAGTACTGATCGCTCACGAACTGAAAGTCGGCCACCAGCGCGCCCGCCGTCTCGACTGCGCGCGACTCGAGACGAATCGCCGGTGGAATCGGCTGCACGCCCTGCTGCGGCACCGCCGTCGTCAATGCGGCCGAACGGACGCCGGGCGAGGAGCGCAGGCGTTCGAGGATGGCGTTCTCGATGTTGCCGACGTTCTGCCGCGAGAAGTTGCCGAAGATGGCTGCGGTCATCACGCGATCCGCATTGAACCCGAGCGGCACCGACGACAGCCGGTGGAAGCTCTCGATCAGCAGCGCCGCGCCGACGAGCAGGGCGAACGACACGGCGACTTGAGCGACGACGAGGACCGATCGCACGCGATGGCGTCCGACGGCTTCACCCGATCCGGCGGCGCCGTCCCGCATCGTCTGCGCCAGACTCGACCGCGTCACGAGAATCGGCGCGAGACCGAACGCGAGGCCGGTCGCTATTGCAGCGACACCCGTGAAGAGCAGCACGCCGCCGTCGATCTCGATGCCGGCGGTGCGCGGGGTGAAGCGGCCGATGAATTGTGCGAGCAGATCGATCGTGAGCCACGCCAGCCCGAGGCCGAGCACGGCGCCGGCGATCGAGACGATCACGCTTTCCGTCATCAGCTGCCGCACCAGACGCCCGCGGCCGGCTCCTAGCGCCGTACGGACGGCAAGCTCGCGGCTGCGGCGGAACGTGCGCGCGAGCGCGAGATTCGCGACGTTTGCGCAGGCAATCAGCAGCACCAACATCGTGACGCCGGTGAGCGCCCAGACCAGGTTGCGCGCATTCTCGATCAGTTCTTCCTCGAGGAAAGCCGCCTGTCCCGTGAAGCCGAGCAGGCGAGCGCGCTGATGCAGCTGCGGGTAATCGCGCTCGAACGACTGCGCCACGGTTGCGATCTCCGCCGTCGCGCGATCGAGGTTCGCGCCGGGAGCCAGCCGGCCAAATACCTGCAGCGCGCCGAACGCGCGATGCCCGATGGTGGCCTGGTTCTGCTCTGCCGCCGAACGGAACGGACAGGCCGAGGTCGGCATGTACACGTCGTTCTCCCGTGGATACTGCGGATAATCAGGCAGGATGCCGACGACCGTATGCGGCCTGTTGTTCATCTCGAACACGCGTCCGACGACGCTGGGATCGCCGCCAAACTTCGTCCGCCAGTACGCATGGCTCAACACCAGCACGGCCGGCGCGCCAAGATCATCGTCGGTGTCGATGAATGTCCGGCCGTGGAGCGGCCGCATCCCGAGCACGTCGAAGAAGTTCGCGGAGACAACGCCGGTGTCGACACGATCGGGCTCGCCCTGATTGAGCAGGGTGAACGACATGCCGTGGAACTCGACGAGATCGCGAACGGCGGTGAGCCGCGCGCGATAGTCCTGCAACTCGGGGATGGCGACGCCAACCGCGGCGCGGTTCGATTTGGGCGCCGACTGCTGCACGAGCACGAGCTCGTCGCCGTTCGCGAAGGGCAGCGGATCGAGCAGCACGCCTTTCACAACGGAGAACATCGCCGTATTCGCGCCGATGCCGAGCGCGAGCGTGAGTACCGCGGCCAACGTGTAACCCGGTGAGCGCCGCAGCGTGCGGAGCGCGAAGCGCGCGTCCTGCCGGAGCCCGTCCCAGAATGTCATGCCGCGAGAGTCGTGGACTTCCTCGCGAAACTTCTCCATACCGCCGAAATCGCGCAGCGCCGTCCGGCGCGCCTCGTTGGCCGTCATACCGCGGCGCTGCCGTTCTGCAATCTCCATTTCGATGTGGAGATCGACCTCGCGCCGCACATCGTCTTTCACGCGCGCGCTGTTGAGGATCGACCGAAGCTTGCGAAAGAACCTGCTCATAGGCTCCCCTGATGAAAGACGGACTCAGGCCTTCGCCGCGAGCACGCGCCCGACCGCGGCGGTCAGCCGTGCCCACTGCTGTTCCTCGATCTGCAACTGCTTATGTCCCGCGCGTGTCAGCCGGTAGTACTTCGCCTGCCGGTTGGCGTCAGAGACACCCCACTCGGCGTCGATCCATCCCTGCATCTCGAGCCGATGCAGCGCGGGGTAGAGCGACCCCTGATTCACCTGCAGCACGTCGTCCGAGATCTGCTGCAGCCGCTGCGAAATCCCCCAGCCATGCTGCGGGCCGAGCGCCAGCGTCTTGAGAATGAGCAGATCGAGCGTGCCTTGCAGCAGGTCGGACCTGGCGCGGGAAACGGGTGTCATCGCGAATTCTCCTGACCTGTAGACGTTCGACAAGAGAAAAAGGTTTACTTGTCGAGCGTCGACAGGAAAAGCCGCAGCGGATGCGTGTGTCCGCTTCTGGGCAGGATGGTCAAAAGGCCGGGTTACTGCGGGTGCGGAGCAGCTCGCGCGCCAGAAGGAAGCCGAGGATGCCGACGATGGGCGCCGTGACGGTGCCGGCCGTGTACATCCCCTGCCGCAGCGACCAGAACGGATGCACGAAGCCATTGGCGATCTCGACGATGGCCCAGCCCCACATGATCGCGCGGGCCGCCGGCCAGTTCCGGCGCACCGGCCAGAAGAAGGTCCAGACGCCGAAGACGAATACCGCGAGATTGAAGATGACGAAGCCGCGTTCGAGGTCGGAGTCGATCAGCGAAGAGATCAGACGGGCGGGCGGCAGGGTCTCCCAGAGCCTGAAGAGATACTCCTCGGTCGAGTGGGCGGCCTGTGCGAGGACGACGAGGCCGAACAGGCGCTGCTTGCGGGTCACGCGCAGATTATGCAACGCGCAGCGCGCCAAACTGTTGATGCCCTGTGGAAACTCACGCCGGCGTGAGTTTCCACAGGCAGGGTGTGCAGGTTCTACACCTCGGCGACTTCCGTGGCCGGCATGAGACCGAGCTCCGCGCGCACGCGGCGGTCGATGTCGGCGGTCATTTCCTTGTTTTCCTTCATGAAGGCCTTGACGTTCTCGCGGCCCTGGCCCATGCGCTCGCCGTTGTACGAGAACCACGTGCCGCTCTTCTCGACGATCTTCTTTTCGACCGCCTGATCGAGCAGGTCGCCTTCGCGCGAGATGCCTTCCCCGTACATCACGTCGAACTCGGCCTCGCGGAAGGGCGGCGCGACCTTGTTCTTGACGATCTTCACGCGCGTGCGCCCGCCGACGACCTGGTCGCCGTCTTTGATCGCGCCAATGCGGCGGATGTCGATGCGGACCGACGAATAGAACTTCAGCGCGCGGCCGCCCGTGGTGGTTTCGGGGTTGCCGAACATCACGCCGATCTTTTCGCGCAGCTGATTGATGAAGACGAGCGAGGTCTTCGACTTCGAGACGATGCCGGTGAGCTTGCGCAGGGCCTGCGACATGAGGCGCGCCTGCAGACCCATCTGCGCTTCGCCCATCTCGCCTTCGATTTCGGCGCGGGGCACGAGCGCGGCCACCGAGTCGACGACCACGACATCGACGCCGCCGGAGCGCACCAGCACTTCGACAATCTCGAGCGCCTGTTCGCCGTTGTCGGGCTGCGAGACGAGCAGGTTATCGAGATCGACGCCAAGCTTCTTGGCATAGGCCGCGTCGAGCGCGTGTTCGGCATCGACGAACGCCGCCATGCCGCCCTTGCGCTGCGCTTCGGCAATCACCAGCAGGGCGAGCGTCGTTTTGCCCGACGACTCGGGCCCGAAGATCTCGGTGACACGGCCGCGCGGCACGCCGCCGACGCCAAGCGCCCAGTCGATGCTGACCGAGCCGGTGGAGATGGACGGAATCGCGGCGATGGCGTCTTTGCCGCCGAGCCGCATGATCGAGCCCTTGCCAAACTGCTTTTCAATCTGGCCGACGGCCATCTCAATGGCCTTGGCGCGTTCCCTGTCGATGCGATCGTCGTTTACTGGCGGCATAAGCGGTCCTCGTAAAGGGTTCGTGGTTCTCGGGAAGTTGAGAAATCCTGTGCATTCTAGGAACGCCTGAGGCGAATGTCAAGAGCAAAGTGACGGCTAATATGTTGTGTTTTCTGCAACTTAGAAGCCTTGCCGACTTTCGCCTTTCAGCGATCCGTGTTCGTTTCTGCAACCAGTATCAGAGAGCCCTGTGACAGGGCAGGTCAGCCCAGGCGGCGCGCGGTCAGCGGATCCGCGGCCGCAGCTCGGTGAGGAAGTTCAGCACGAGGTTGATTTGTGTCGCCGACTGTTCCGAGACGATGAGCGGCATCATCAGCAGCCGCTCACCATCGGCTGACACGGAATAGATACTCTCGTACGGAAGCGCGTCGAACAGCTCGCGTTGCTTGCCGGCCTCGAACGACGCGTCCGTGCGCACGGCAACGGCCATCATTTTGCCGTTGAGGCCGCGATAGAACAGCTCGTCGCCCGTCGGCGACCACGTGGGCGAAATCCCGCCGTCCGCTGAAACGCGGAACACCTGCTGGCCATCCGGAAACGCGCGCACGAAGATCTCGAAACGGCCCGAGTCGTTCGACTGATAGGCCATCCACCGGCTGTCGGGCGAGAAGACCGCGTAGCCTTCATTGTCATTCGTTTTCACGAACGGCCGAGCGCGCGCGATCGCGTCACCGGACGGGCCGATCGGCCCGGCGGGAAGCGGCAGCACCCAGATGTCGGAGCCCGACACCGGGTCGATGTCGTAGAACGCCAGCCAGCGCCCATCGGGCGAGACGCTCATCGGCCCCTGGGGATGGTCGTTCGACGTCAGCCGCTGCTCGACATCGCGGCCGTCCGCCGGCCGGCGAAACAGATTCGTATTCCCGAAGCCGCGCGCGAACACGACGAACTGGCCGTCGCCCGACCAGACGCCGTTGAAATTGCCGCGTTCGGGGGAATTGGTGATGCGCGTGGATCGTCCGCCCTCCAGATTCTCGATCCAGATGTCGCCGGGACCGCCGGCGTTGTTGCGGACCACGCGCGTGCCGTCGGGCGACAGCTTCCACGTGCGCGTGAGGCCGCGCATGGTGATGCCCGGCGAGGCCTTACCCTGGCGCGTGACCCATACGAGCTCGCGCGCGCTCTCGTGGAGGCCGCCCGGCACGTAGGCCAGGGTGCCGGACGCCGACAGATCGGAATGCGCGCCGCCCGACAGGTTGGTGATCACGCCGTCGACCAGCGGAACGGCCTGGCCGGTTACGGTCAGCGTCGTTTCGTCGAGGGGCGCGGCGAGGAGGCCTTCCGATCGCGCATAGACGAGATATCCGCGACGATCCGCGTCGCGGACGTAGCGCGGATACCCGCCGCCGGCCTCGATCACGACGCTTTGCCCCACGCCATCCGCCGCGCGCCCGACGATGCGCGAGGGCTCCCAGCCGGCGTCGTTCCATACGGAAAACAGCATCGTCCTGCCGTCGGGCAGCAGGCCGGGCCATCGATGACTCAGCTCGCCTTCGCGCAGGGCCGTCAGCGCCTCAGGTTTGCCGCCGCGCGCCGGCACGCGCCAGACCGGCGCGCTGTTCGACGGCGTGAAGAGGATGTCGTCGCCGGCGCCCCAGGCCTGTCCGCGGGAATTCAGCACGTCGGCGATCACGACCGGCGCGCCGCCCTCGAGCGACACTTTCTTCAGTTTGCCGTCCGCGAAAAACCCCACCCACCGCCCGTCTGGCGAAAAAAACGGATTCGTGGCCCCGTCGGTGCCGGAGAGCGCGTGCGAGTCGAAGCGGTCGAGCGCGCGCACGTAGAGCAGCGTCTTGCTGTTGGCCCGGCCGGCGAACACAAGTGTGCGGCCGTCGGGCGAGAGCGCGACCGCCGAGCCGCGTCCGAGCGCGAGCACGACGCCGGGCGGCAACGCGATCGTCGTGCGCACGGGCGCCGGCGCGGCGGCGTCCTTGCGGAACGGGACGCCGGCGATTAACAGTGCGACTGCCGCGGCTGCGCCTGCGCCTGCCGTGAACCAGCCGAGCGATCGCGGCCCTAATCGCTGCCTGGCCGGCCGCGCCTCGGCGCTGGCGCGCGATTCGATCGGCCCTCGCTGCACCTGCTCGATCGCGAACCGCGCGTCGGCGATGTCGCGCAGCCGATCCTTGGGGTGTTTCTGCAAACAATGCCGCACGAGCTCGACGAGTCGTGCGGGCGTGCCGGCCGGCAGACGATCGAAATCCGGTTCGCGTCCGACGACGCCGGCCAGAATGTCGGTTGCCGACTCGCCGTCGAATGCCGGCGCACCTGTCAGCATCTCGTAGAGGATGCAGCCGAACGACCAGATATCGGTGCGCTTGTCGAGATCGCGTCCCCGCGCTTGTTCGGGGCTCATGTACGCGGCGGTGCCGAGGATGATCCCGCTGCTCGTGCGTCCGAGCATCGTCGGCGAGTTTGCGGTGTCGGCGCCCGTATCGGGAGTGAGGACGCGCGCGAGGCCGAAGTCCAGAATCTTGATCGTGCCGTCGGGCGGCGCCTTGATGTTGGCCGGCTTCAGATCGCGATGGATCACGCCGCGTTCGTGGGCCGCCTCGAGCCCGTCGCAGAGCTGCGCGGCGATCGCCAGCGTCTCGGCAAGCGGAAGCGCGCCGCCCGCAAGACGTTCGTCAAGCGTCGGACCTTCGATAAGCTCCATCACGATCACGGGAGCGCCGCCGGCGATCTCGACGCCAAAAATCTGCGCGATCGCAGGATGGCTGAGCGACGCCAGGACCTGCGCCTCGCGGTCGAACCGGGCGCGCGAGTCGGCGTTGCCAACCGATGACAACGGAAGGACCTTGAGCGCGACGTCACGCTTCAGGCGCGCGTCGCGCGCGCGAAGGACTTCGCCCATCCCGCCAGCACCGAGCGGACCGACGACTTCGTAGGGCCCGACGCGGCTGCCGGGAGCAAAAGACACGTGTGCGGGCAGTCTACGCCAACTCTGAATTTCTGCGATCATCCTGCCGTGCCCACGCCCGTTGGCCACGCCCTGGGCGCGCTGTTACTGACGGCGCCGATTCGCGCGCGCTACAAACTGCTTGGCGCCGGCGCCGCTGCTGCCGCGGTCTCGCTTGGCGTTGCGCCGGATCTTGATCTGCTGGCAGGCCGGCACAGCGCCGAGACGCACAGCGTCGGCGCCGCGGCGCTGGCGGGCGCGGTCGTCTGGTTCGTCGCACGCCGCCGCGGGATCCGGCACCGCACGGCCCTGGCCGCAATGGCCGTCGTCGCCGTGCTTTCGCATGCGTTTCTCGACTGGCTCGGCACCGACACCTCGGCGCCGATCGGCATCATGGCGCTCTGGCCGTTCAGCAGCGCCTATTACGAATCGGATACACACGTCTTCATGGCCGTGTCGCGGCGGTACTGGCTCGACGAGTTCTGGACCTATAACCTTCGTGTGCTTGGCAGGGAGCTGTTGATCCTCGGCATCCCGGCCGTCGCTGTCGAATGGTGGATTCGGCGAAGGCGCGGCATCTGAACACCTGTGGCGCAGCCACATGAACCTGTGATATATCCCTCCTGTGGCGGCGCCACAGGAGGCCCATGGGCAGCAAACTCGACATCCTTCCAGGCACGCTTGACCTGATCGTGCTGCAGACCCTGGCGTCGATGGGCCCACTGCATGGCTACGGGATCGCACGGCGTGTGGAGCAGGTGAGCGGGCATGAAGTGCTGCTCAATCAGGGCACCATCCACGCCGCGCTCGTGCGCCTGCAGCAGCGGCGCTGGATCAGCGCCGAGTGGGGCACCTCCGAGAACAACCGCCGCGCCCGCTTCTACGCCCTCACGAAAACGGGACGCAAGCAGCTCGAAGAGCGGGCGGCCGACTGGGAGCGCATGACGTCGGTCATGGAGCGTGTCTTCAACCCGCCCGACTGATTCCGGAGCGCACCAATGATGGCCTGGTTTCATCAGACACTGGCGCGCTGTGCCGCCCTGTTCAGACGCGGCCGGCTCGATCGCGAGCTCGAAGAGGATGTCGCGACGCACATCGCGCTGCTGACCGAGGAGTACATCAGCCGCGGGATGGATCCCGTCGAAGCGCGGCGTCAGGCCCGCCTCAGTTTCGGCAGCGTCGACAGCGCCATGGAGATCCATCGCGACGTGCGCAGCCTGCGCTGGGTCGAGTCAGCCTTTCAGGATCTGAGGTACGCCGCGCGCCTGCTTCGCCGCCAGCCGCTATTGAGCTGCGCCGTTGTCCTCACCCTCGGCATCGGCATCGGCGCGCCGGTTGCGGCCTTCAGCCTCTTGAACAAGTTCACCTTCGGCCGGCCCCCCAGCGCGGATCCCGATGCATTTTTCCGCCTCGCCCGGCCGGCCAGCGAATCGAGCGGCATCGCTACGCCGCTGGCATACGAGACACTGCGCGCCTCGAGCCGATCTGCGCGCGAGCTCGCGGCCTGGTCGATCATCGAATTGCGGGGACAAATCGGCACCGAGGATCCAACACCGGTTGAAGGTGTGTTCGTGTCGTGTAATTTCTTTCGCCTGTTCGGGGTGCACGCACCCGTCGCGGGCCGGCTCCTCGACGAGAGCGATTGCGCGGCAGGTGCGCCGGTCGCAGTCATCAGCGAGCGCCTGTGGCGCGACCGTTTCGGGGCCGATGAGGCCATCATCGGGGCGAGCATCCGCTACGGCGGATCGCCGGTCACCATCGCCGGCGTGGCTTCTGCGCCGCCTTTCCACCACGAATGGGACGATGCCGATTTCGCGGCCGACATCTGGGTGCCGTACACGGCCCAGCGGTCCCTGAAGGGGCCCGCCGAGTTCCTGAACGAACTCATGCACCACGACGGCTTCCGATGGCTCAACGTTGCCGGCTTCCTCTCGGACGGCGTTTCACGCTCGACAGCGGAAGCGGAGCTCCGCGCCATTGACGCGGGCCTGCCGGGCGCTGCTCGGAATCGCGCTCACGCGCCGATCGTCCTTACCGACGGTTCCCGATGGGCGGCCGCGCCGCTCACCATGCTCGGATTGCTCGCGATGGCGCTCGCGCTGCCGGCTCTCGTCATGCTGACGGCATGCGTCAACGTGGCGGCACTGCTGCTGCCCCGCGCCGTCATTCGCCAGCGCGAGATGGCCGTGCGCCTCACGCTTGGCACCAGCAAAGCCCGCCTGATGCGCATGCTGCTGGTCGAAAGCCTGCTCGTCTGTGGACTGGCGGCGATCGGGAGCCTCGTACTCGTCTATACGCTTCCGCCGATACTGGTCCGGTTCTTCGACCTGGAGCTGGCATTCGGCGGAGCCGACGCTCTGGCGCCCGACTGGCGTGTGTTCGCATGCCTGGTCTTCGCGGGCGTTCTCGCGGCGGTCTTCTCAGGTCTTACACCGGCGCTCGAATCGTTGAACCCGCGACTTGCCGATACGCTCAAGGGCCCGCGTGGCCTGATCTTTCGGCAGCGGCACTCCCGATCGCGCCGCGTATTCGTGGGCATTCAGATCGCCGCGAGCATGGTGCTGCTCGTCGTCGCCGCCACATTCTGGCGCGCGGCCG
The DNA here is from genome assembly GCA_040902895.1 of Vicinamibacterales bacterium. GTDB lineage: Bacteria > Acidobacteriota > Vicinamibacteria > Vicinamibacterales > SCN-69-37 > JALYRV01. Next base: position 47,892 of record JBBDWL010000138.1, read on the forward strand.
AGCGGTTTACGGATCCGGGCTTTCGCACTGCAGGTGTGCTCGTGGCGGATCTTCGTGATCAGCCGAAGCCGGGCGTGCCGCTCGCGTCAATCGCCGACGAGATCCGCACAGCCGGCGTTCGAACCGTCGCGTATGCCAGCACCCTCCCACTCGTCACGGAGTCGGCCAGGGGCATTCGCATCGGAGGCGAGCGGATGCCCCTGATGCCCCTCATCGTTGCCGTCTCGCCCGACTATTTCCGTGTTCTCGATATCTCTGTGCTCGCCGGGCAGGCATTCGAGAGCAATGCGACGAGCGCTGGCGCGGGATTCAAGCCGATTGTCGTCTCCAGGCAATTCGCGCGGCGCTTCTTCGGCAACGGCAATCCCATCGGCGAGGTCGTCGAGCTCATCATGAACGCGGGTCCGACGCCCATGCGGATCATCGGGGTGGTCGCGGACCGGGACGTCGGTCGCTCGAACTTCCAACCTGCGTTAACCGACGGTTCGATCATCTACGAGCCGATGCCGGCGGGCTCGCGCTCGGGCCATCTGCTGGTCGCTGCGGAAGGAGACGCCGCTGCGGCAGCGGCTGCGCTTCGAACCGTGCTTCGCAACGTCACCGGAGCGGCCGCGCCGGTGCAGACGCTGCAGGCAAGCCTCGCGCAGCGCGTCGATGGTGTGCGCCGGATGCAGGTCGTGCTGCTGGCCATGGGCGCGGTGTCGCTGGCGCTGGCCATCATCGGTGTGATTGGCGCCGTCTCGGCGGATGCTACTCAGCGTCGCAAGGAATTCGCGATCCGCCTGGCCATTGGCGCCACACCATGGCACGTGCGCCGCACCATCATCACATCGGGACTGCGCGTGCTGCCGTTCGCGCTCGCGGCCGGCGCCGTCGCCTCGTGGGGCGCGCTCAAGGCAGGACAGAATCTACTGCCGGTCGGTGCTGTCGCCGCCGATCCCGCGCCGTACGTCGCGATCGCTGTGTTTCTGCTGGCCACCGCGGTCGCCACGCTGCTCGCGGTGTCGTACCCGGCGGGGCGCCGCGATCCCGTGATCGCGCTGCGCGAGGAGTAGCGGATTCGCCCGCTACAGGCCCCGCTCGCAACGCGCGGGATAGTCGGGACGGTGGGGATGACGCCAGAGGTCAATCGCCACACCCAGGCGGGTTCGGCCATGTCACAGGGCACGCTGCTCGACATCTATCGGCGGCGCGGCTACTGGCGCGCCGGCATCGCGCCTCCCGCGGTGAGAGCCGACGCCGCGGGCTGTGGGGGCGTGAGCATCGGCCTGCACATGATTGAAGAACCGGATTACGTGAAAAACTTTGTCATAAAGGACGTCATCCCACGACAGCGGCGAGGCGTGAAACCACCACGGTGGACCATGCAGTTCGATCGCGCAGCGAGGCTCGTCAATGTGCGGCTGATCTTCGAGTGAAGGACTGATGCCAGAAGTGGCTTTTTCAACAGGCGCGCGACCTCGAGACGCGCGTCGACCAGGCCCTCAGACGCTTCCGCGCGGTCCGCTGAAAATGGGGCCGGGTCTGAATTATTCACGCTATGCATTCATGCGTGAATAATTCAGACCCGTCCCCATTTTTCAGTACTTGTAAAAGCCTTGCCCTGATTTGCGTCCGAGATGTCCCGCCGCCACCATGCGCTTCAGCAGGGGACACGCGCGGTACTTCGGATCCCCGAGCCCGTCGTGGAGCACGCCGAGGATGGCCACGCACACGTCGAGACCGATGAAATCGGCCAGCGTCAGCGGGCCCATCGGATGGTTCATGCCAAGCTTCATCACGGTGTCGATCGCTTCCGGTGTGCCGACGCCTTCCATCACCGCGAACGCCGCCTCGTTGATCATCGGCATCAGAATGCGGTTCGCGATGAAGCCCGGATAGTCGGCCGCTTCGACCGGCGTCTTGCCGAGCGTCTTCGACAGCTCCGTCGCGACCTGCATCGAGTCATCCGACGTCGCCTGGCCGCGAATCAGCTCCACCAGCGTCATCAGCGGCACGGGGTTCATGAAGTGCATGCCCAGCACCTTGTCGGGACGCTTTGTCGCCGCGCCGAGCGTTGTGATCGAAATCGACGAAGTATTGGACGAGAGAATGACGTCCTGACGCGTGATGCGATCGAGATCCTCGAACAGCCGCGTCTTGATGTCGGCGTTCTCGACGATCGCTTCGACGATGTAGTCGGCTTCGGCAAGGGCATCGATCGAGGCCGCCGGCTTGATGCGCCCGATGGCCGCATCGCGCTGTTCCGCCGTCAGCTTGCCCTTCTCCACGAACTTGCCGAGACTTTTCTCGATGGCCGCCCGCGCGCGATCCACGGCGGCTGGCGCAGCGTCATGTACTCGCACCTCGAAGCCTGACTGCGCGAACACCTGCGCAATCCCGTTGCCCATCGTCCCGGCGCCGATGACGCCGACGGTTTTGATCGAAGCCATAGCCTTAGTGTATATAAGCGGCTGCAATTGATTGGAGGAGAGATGACACAGAGGATGAAGGTATCGCTCGCGGCCGTCGCGCTGATCGCCGTGGGCCACATCGGCGTGTATGCCCTGCCGCAGCGCGGAACGGGGCCGGCCGGCAATGTGCGCGCGGCGATCGAGGCCGCCAACAAGCGCCACTTCATGGACGCGGCGCCGAAAGCCGACGCGGCGCTGGTTGCGGCGGTCTATACCGACGATGCCGTGGCGTATCCGGCGAACTCCGAACCCGTGAAGGGCCGGACCGCGCTTCAGGCGCTGTGGAAAGGGGCCTTCGATGCCGGCATCGCCGGCTTCGATCTGATCACGCACGAGGTCGAATCGTTCGGCGACACGGCGTGGGAGACGGGCGCCTACGCGATGAAACTGAAGGACGGGACCGTCGTCGACCGCGGGAAGTACGTCGTCATCTGGAAGCGCGTGAACGGCGAGTGGAAAATCCACCGCGACATCTGGACGACCAGCCTGCCGGCGGCGAAGTAGCCAGGACACGGCGACGCAATGCCGCGTTGGGCGTTGCGTCGCTGGGTGCCGCTTGACGGCCGAGAGCGGCGAAATCTCGGCTTCCAGCGATCCGATCCCGCGGCCTTTATCGCCGCGGGATCGATCCTGTGACCGATCAGAGAGTCTCCCCGTCGCGCAGCGCGCAAACCAGCAGATCGGCCACAGCCAGCGCCGGCGCGTGCCGTTCGAGATACTGCCGGTCGAGACGCGGGCCCTGCGTCCGCACGATGCCGAGGATGTCACGCCACTGGCGATCCGAGAGTTCGCCGCCCTCACGGTACCATCGCAGCTTCTGCAGCAGGATGTCTTCCGGCGGATGCACGTAGAGAATCCGGCCGCCGCCGACGTCGATGGCCTGCCGCCTGGCGAGCTGCTGCTCGTCGAGCGGCGTTCCACCCGCGACGAAGATATCAATCTTGACTTGAGTCGCGTGATGCACGAGGTTGGTGCTGGTCCGTGTACGGACGGCGCGCCGAAGCGCGTCTTCGTCGATATAGAAATCTGAGCCCAGAGCCGCTACAAGCGCTGGGATCTGGGGCTCGGGCAGCGCGGCGACGATGTCGATGTCAATGGATGTGCGAGGTTCGCCGGCGAACGATGCGGCAACGGAGCCGCCGATGGTGTGAAGGATACCGAGCCGGTCCAGCACTGCCGTCACGCGCAGAGCGACGTCAATCGGATCGAAGGTCACGAATCACGATCCGCCGAGCTCAATCGCCTCGGGATACGCCTTGCGCGCGAGCTCAGGACCGAGCAGCAGAACCGCGAGACGAAGGACGTGCTCCCGCGGTGACGCGTGCGGATAGCGATGGCGCACTCCCGCAAGGGCCAGATCATGCGCGGCCTGGTTGAGTCCCGTTAGAAGGGCCGCCTTCTCCGCCGGCGACATCTGCCGCCAGCGCTCCACCTGCAGGCGCTCGACTTCAGGCGACGTATCGAGCGCGAGGGGCTTCGGCGGCATCAGCGAATTATAGGACCCCTCGTGACAATTCGTGACTTTCTTCGCGGAAGTCACGTGCTACGCTGCCGCCATCCATGCGGCTTCCAACGATCAGGATCCCGCGGCTGTATCGCCGCGCGATCCTAATCTATTTCCTCACCATCGTTGTTCCCGTCTGTGCGTTGCTGTGGCTGGGCATTCAGTCGTTCAATAGACAGCGACAGGCGCTCGCGACGCTCACGGCTGAGAAACTCGCGGCCGCCGTCGAGGCACGCACTGCCGAAGCGGCAGCCCGCGCCCTTCAGGATCGCGTCCATCCAATCGCGGAGCACTACTTTGTCGCCGAGGGCGGCGAAATCATCCGGCCGGCCCTGCGGGCCCCGCTGCCGCAGCCGGCACCTCCGGAATTCGCCGCTGCGGAAAGGTTGGAGCTCGAGGCCAATCGGCCCGATCTTGCATTGCCTGCGTATCGAAGGCTGGTGTCGTCGACCTCGTCGCCTGCGCTCGCGTTGAGCGGAGTCGCCCGGTGTCAGGCACGGCTTGGGGACGAGACCGCCGCGAGAGCCACGTGGAGAGAGATCGCAGCGAAGTACCCGGATGCACGCGATCTTTCCCACCGCCCATATGGAATCGTCGCGGCATTGGCGGCGGGTGACAGCAGCGGCCTGTTCGAGCAGATCACGGCGGGAAGGTGGGACCTGCCGGCCGATCAGGCAGAGTATTTTCTCGATCGTGTGGCTCCCGGGCGTTCGACTTCCTACCTCGATCAATTCCACTTCGCACGCCAGCTGGCGGCTGAATTCCGGGCACCGGGCGGACTTCGTGCCGGCGAATTGCGCGACGATTCCGTGGCCGGCCGGCGGATTTTCTACCGCGTCGAATCCCCGGATCGCATCGCAGGCCTTGTTGTGAGCCGTCCCTGGGCAGAGGCAATTCGCGGGGATCTCGAACGCGAGCTGGGCGTGGCCGACGCCGGGACGAGCGACATCCGCCTGTACGGCGGGGCCGTCGCACTCGTGTCGTTACTGCTGCTCGCGGGAGTCGTCCTGCTTGCCCGCGATACGTCGCGCGAAGCGCGTGTGAACCAGCTGCGGGCGGAATTCGTGAGCGGCGTGTCGCACGAGCTCAAGACACCCATCACGCTCGTGCGTCTCTATGGGGAAACGCTGCTGCGGCACGATCTTCCCGAAGAGCAGCGGCGTGAGTTCTATCGCATCATCACGCGCGAGAGCACGCGGCTCGGACGGCTCGTCGACCAGATCCTTGCGTTCTCACGCATCGAGCGCGGCGACCTGCATTACGAGCTGCGAGAGGGTGACGTCGCGCCTGTCGTCGCAGGCGTGCTCGAGGACTACCGCGACTGGCTCGAGCATGCCGGGTTCGTGGTGAGACCCTCCGTGCCGGAATCCGCGCCGTCGATCAGGTTCGATCCGGTCGCCGTCTCCCAGGCACTCGTGAACCTCCTCGACAACGCCGCCAAATACTCCGGAGCGTCGCGCGAGATAGGCGTGCGCCTCGATGTAAAAGGCCCCGAGGTGGTCATCGAAGTCGAAGACCACGGCGTAGGCATCGCGGCGCACGAGCAGGCACGCATCTTCGATCGGTTCTACCGGGCGGCGGGTCGAAGCGGGAAGGGTGGCTACGGCCTTGGCCTCTTCATGGTGCGGCACATCATGGACGTGCACGGCGGCCGGGCCGAAGTGGACAGTGAGCCGGGACGGGGCAGCCGCTTTCGTCTCGTGTTTCCGACGGTGCCCGCATGACACCCCCACGCATTCTCATCGTCGAGGATGAACCGGATATCGTCCGCGCGCTCGAGCTCAACCTCAAGGCAGAAGGCTATGACGTGCTCACCGCGCTGACCGGTGACAAGGGGTTGGACGCGGCGCTGCGCGAACACCCCGATCTCTTGCTGCTCGACATCATGCTGCCAGGGATGAGCGGCCTCGATGTCTGCCGCGAATTGCGGCGGCGCAACTTCGACCGTCCGATCATCATGCTGACTGCCCGCTCTGCGGAGGTCGACCGCGTCGTCGGCCTCGAGATCGGGGCAGACGATTACGTGACGAAGCCATTCGGTATTCGCGAGCTGCTGGCCCGGATTCGCGCGCGGCTTCGGCGCCGCGAGGGCACAGGCGCATCCAGCCCGATTGTCACGTTTGGTGACGTAGAAGTGAACTTCGACAGGCATGAGGCGACGCGGGCAGGCGCGCGAGTCGACCTCACCGGTAAGGAGTTCGACGTGCTGCGACTGCTCGCGCAGCATCGCGGCACTATCGTCACGCGCGATCGGCTGTTGGAAGAAGTGTGGGGCTATGAGCACTTTCCGACAACGCGAACCGTTGACAATCACATCCTGCGTCTTCGGCAAAAACTGGAGGTCAATCCCTCGGACCCGCGCCACATCCTTTCGGTGTACGGCGAAGGCTACAAATTTGTCGGCTGACAATCCGTGACAAAGCATTACCCGGTCATGACACCTCGAAACGCTGGAACGGTCAGAGTTCCGCTTCGAGGAGGGTTCATCTAATGAAACTGAAAGTATTTATCACCGCTCTTGTGACGGCCGCTCTCGCAGTAACGCTGCTCGGCCAGGACGTGGCCCGCGAGCGGAAGTTGCAGCAGGCGATTGATCTGCTGGAGACCAAGGGCGACTTCGCGCGAGCGATGCCGCTGCTCGAAGACGTCGCCAGGAGCACCGACCGTCCGCTTGCAGCGCGCGCGCTGCTGTATCTGGGACAGGCCCAGGAGCGGCGGGGAACGGACGCCGCCAGGAAGACCTACGAGCGCATCGTCCGCGACTTCTCCAATGAGCAGCAGATCGCGGCGCAGGCCCGCGCGCGGCTTGCTGCCCTTGGCGCACCGTCGCAGATGACGGCGGCCGCACTGCTTCCAGCCGTGCGCACCGTCTGGTCCGGGTCCGACGTGCCTGCCGAAGCTGATGTGTCGCCGGATGGACGATTTCTCGTTCACGTCGACGAAAAGACGTGGGGCGTTGCCGTACGCGATGTCGCGGCCGGCACGACGAGACAACTGACGACGGGAGCGGCACCAGGTCAGGGCGGCGCGGAAGAGGCTGCGTTTTCACCTGACGGCCGCCAGGTCGCGTATTCGTGGAGCACCGAGCAGGACGGCAAAGAGTATTCACAGGTCCGGATCATCCGCTTTCAGACCGCCGGCATGCCTGCGCCTCGCATCGTTTACGAGCAGGAAACCTATCTCACTCTTTACAACTGGTCGGCGGACGGCAAGCGCATCGCCGTCGATCTGCAGCGCGCTGATGGTTCGAACGACCTTGCCTTCATCAGCGTCGACGATGGCAAGCCGCATGTTCTGAAGACGGTCGGCTGGCGCAGCGCGTCGAAGCTGGCGCTGTCTCCCGACGGAACGTTACTCGCGTATGACCTGCCGGCGAACGACAACACCGCCCAGCAGGATATTTTCGTCATCACCACTGAGGGCCGCCGCGAAACGGCCGTCGTCGCCAGTGTCGCGCGCGAACGCCTGGTTGGATGGACGCGCGATGGCCGTCACCTTCTGTTCCTCCGCGAAGGTCACGGCGGCGTGAATCTATGGGCCCAGCCGATGCGCGAAGGCCGGGCCGATGGCGAACCCATGCAACTGGCGTCGAATGTCCGGGGCATTCCTGCCGGTATCAGTGCCTCCGGCAGCATTTACCTCGCCGACTTCGAACGCGACGTTGACCTGTACGCCGCCACCGTCGATCTGACAACAGGCAAGCTCGCCGGTTCCGCGCCTTCCAAAGTGCCGACAATGTGGGCGCGCAACGGAAAGCCGCGCTGGTCTCGCGACGGCAAATGGCTCGCGTATCAGTCGTCCGGTCATGCCAGCAGTCCCCGGGAGCTGTTTCTCTCGATTCAGTCCGTCGAAACCGGAGTGGCGCGAACATTTCCACTGAAGCTCGCCAACTTCGCGGTGTATGACTGGTCGGCGGACAGCCGGACGATCGTCGCGCGCGGGACCGACTTCCAGGGCCGGGAAGGAATGTTCCTTATCGATCCGCAAAACGGGGAGGTCGTCCCCCTGTTGCTCAATTCGTCGACGCGGCGTCACTTCAGTCCGCATTGGGGCACCGATGCGCGGACCGTTCTTTACACACGGGGGACGCAGGGACTGGGTGGATTTCTGACGGCGCGCAATATCGATACGGGTGAGGAGCGCGAGCTCTTCAGGGTAGGCCCGGCAGGGCCGGATGCGCGCATTCCGGGCATGCGCGACATGGTCACGTCGCCTGATGGTCGACTGGTCGCGGGTTACTCCCCGGATCCGGAGTCGGTTCTGCATGTCGTGACCTCGGACGGCGCGACGCATCGCGAGGTCTACCGGCGCAAACGCCCGTTCGCCTTCAGCTTCGATGCACTGGCCTGGACCCCAGACAGCCGCGCCCTGCTGATGAACGTCAGCGGCGACACGGATGATGCGCCTCGCGAGTTGTGGGTCGTACCTGTTGAGGAAGGGCGCAGGCCGGTGCGCCTGGATCTCGGCCTCAAGAACATTCTCAACGACGGCATTGCCATCCACCCTGACGGCCGGCAGATCGCGTTCAGTGTCGCAAAGCCGTTGAAGCGCGAGATCCGGGTCGTCGAGAACGTGCTGGGCGCTTTGAGAAAGTAGTTAGATCAGCTCGACCGCCAGCGCGACGCCGTTACCGCCGCCGAGACAGAGCGACGCAATGCCACGTTTGGCGTTGCGTCGCTTCATCGCGTAAAGCAGCGTCGTGAGCACACGTGCGCCGCTGGCGCCGATCGGATGGCCAAGGGCCACAGCGCCGCCGTGCACGTTCACCTTGGCGGGATCGATGCCGAGCTCGCGCATCACCGCGACGGCCTGCACCGAGAAGGCCTCGTTGATTTCGAAGAGGTCGACATCTTCGAGCTTCCAGCCGACCTTCTGCGCGACTTTGCGCACCGATTCGACCGGTGTCATCAGAACGAACTTCGGCGCGAGACCGCTCGTGGCCTGTCCGACGATACGGACGAGAGGCGTCAGGCCGAGCGCGGCCGCTTTTTCCTCGGCCATCACCACCAGAGCAGCGGCGCCGTCGTTCACGCCGGGCGCGTTGCCCGCGGTCACTGTACCGCCTTCCTTCTTGAACGCAGGGCGCAGCTTCGCGAGCGCTTCGACGCTCGTATCTTCACGGATCGCCTCGTCGCGATCGAACACGACGGCCTCGCCCTTTTTCTGCGGAATCGTCAGCGGCAGCAGCTCGTCTTTGAACCAACCCTCGCGCGTGGCCGCGGCCGCGCGCTTGTGACTTTCGGTCGCGAAGGCGTCCTGTTCCTCGCGCCCAACCTTATAGTGCTCGGCGACGACCTCGCCCGCATTTCCCATGTGGCACTGCTCGAACGCGCACCAGAGTCCGTCGTGAATCAGCGAGTCGACCACCTTGCCGTCGCCCATCCGCAGCCCTTCGCGCACGCGCGGCAGCAGATAGGGCGCGTTGCTCATCGACTCCATGCCGCCGGCGACCGCGATGTCGATGTCGCCCGTCGCAATTCCCTGCGCGGCCAGCATCACGGCCTTCAGGCCCGATCCGCACACTTTATTAACAGTGAGCGCGGCCACGTGGTCGGAAAGTCCGCCGCCGAGCGCGGCCTGGCGCGCGGGATTCTGTCCGACGCCGGCCATCACGACGTTGCCCATGATGCATTCGTCGACACTGGCCGGATCGATACCGGCGCGGCGCACGGCTTCGGCGACGGCTTTGGCGCCCAACTCGGGCGCAGTGAAGTCTTTGAGCGCGCCGAGAAACTTGCCGGTCGGAAGACGCGCGGCGCTGACGATGACGGAGTTGCGCATTTGGAGTCCTGTCGCAGGCCTGAAGGCCTGCGCTACCTTATCTCTAGCCTTTTGACAGCTTCTTTGCCGAGCAGTATTCGCAGGCGCTCGATAATCATGGCCTTCGAGCGCCGAATCTCGCGCGTCCACTCCGCGCTCGACATGTGCACGATGACGCGGCCATCCTGCCAGTCGAGCGTCGCGGCCCGCGCGAGCGCAGGGCCGACCGCGGCGCGCCACGCAAACTGCAGCTTGCCCGGCGTCATCGGCTGACGCTCGAGCATCTCGGCAAGCGCGGACGTAGCAAAGTCAGCCGATCGCAGCATATCCAAACAACGAGTTTATCATTCTGCGTGCGCATCATCCTGGCGTCCGCCTCGCCGCGGCGAGCCGAACTTCTCGCGTCCGCGGGATTTGCATTCGACGTCGATCCCGCGCACGTCGATGAAACACGTCGCGGCAACGAAGCGCCCGCCGCGTACGCGCAGCGCATCGCACGCGACAAGGCCGCGGCGGTCGCGGCGCGCCATCCTGGCCGCATCGTGCTGGCCGCCGATACGATCGTCGTGCAGGACGGCAGTGTGTATGGCAAGCCCGCGGATCGCGCGCACGCGGCGCGCATGCTGCGAGCGCTGTCGGGCCGCGAGCACGAGGTGCTCACGGCCGTCGCCGTCGCGCGCGGCGATCGCATCCACGAGCACGTCGAATCCACCCGCGTCACCTTTGCCTCGATGACTGCGGCTGAGATGGACTGGTACGTCGCCAGCGGGGAAGCCGACGACAAGGCAGGCGCCTACGCCATCCAGGGCCTTGCGGCCCGTTTTATCCCGCGAATCGACGGCTCCTACAGCAATGTCGTCGGGCTTCCCATCGCAGCCGTTCACCGGATGCTGGCGCAGACCCTAACTCGTTGATGACATTGATATAATGTGGTGATTCCCATGTCCCAGCGCAGCATCCGCATTGCCGTCTCAGTCATTGTCGTCGTGGGCGCCCTCGCCGGGCTGATGTCGCTGAGCCTTGGCAAGACGGCCGCCTATTTCATGCACGTCGACGAGGTGATGGCCGCGCCAGAGCAGTGGTACGAGAAAAACCTGCAGCTGCACGGCTTCGTGGTCGACAAGAGCATCGAGCGCCGTCCCAACACGCTCGACTATCGCTTCCGCGTCGATCACAACGGCAAGGTCATTCAAGCCACCTACACCGGCATCGTCCCCGATACGTTCAAAGGGGGATCGGAAGTCGTACTGAAGGGCCGCCTGTCGCCGCAGGGTTTCCAGGTCGAGCCGGGCGGCGTGATGGCGAAGTGCCCGTCCAAGTACGAC